>JBJETQ010000023.1:0-20305 GCA_051883395.1 Christensenellales bacterium
CAAACGTAAAATCGTAAAGAAAAAGAAATATCCTAACTATCTCTTTATCAAAATGATTTATACCAAACATGTATGGTATATGGTCAAGCAGACAAGAGGCGTAAAAGATTTTTGCAGCGATTATTACGGCAAGCCGCTTCCTATGACTCCGGAAGAAGTAAAGAGAATTCAGCTTGAAAAGATTGCGGTAGAAGATCTCGACATCAAAGTTGGAGACAACGTAAACATCATCGCTGGTCCGCTGGTAGGATTTATCGGCGAAGTAAAAGAAATAAAAGCAGACGTGGAAAAAATCAAAGTATCGGTATCCATGTTTGGTAGAGAAACTTCGATTGAATTGGAATTCAATCAGGTTGAAAAACTTTAATTTGACAATGCCCGCAAGGGTAAATATGGGAGAGAAGTAAAAATACTTAGTTGCTTCTCGTTTGCACCAAATAAGGAGAAAAAAGATGGCAAAGAAGATTAAAGCAGTTGTAAAATTGCAACTCCCTGCCGGTAAAGCAACTCCGGGACCTCCAGTTGGTTCTACTTTGGGACCACACGGTATCAATATTCCGGGCTTTACCAAGGAATTTAACGAAAAGACGAGAGGACAAGAAGGTTTGGTTCTTCCGGTAGTTATGACTATCTATGAAGACAAGTCCTTTACCTTTATTCTCAAAACACCACCTGCACCTGTACTTATCAAAAAGGCTTGCAAAATCGACAGCGGTAGCGCTAAGCCAAATAAGGACAAGGTAGCCAAGTTGACCAAAGCTCAACTTAAAGAAATTGCAGAGACCAAGATGCCTGACCTTAATGCAGGAAGCGTGGAAGCTGCAATGAGAATGATTGCCGGAACAGCTCGTAGCATGGGCGTTACCGTAGAAGAGTAAGGAGGTAAGCTATTATGGTTGGTAAGAGATATATCGAAGCTTCTAAACTCATCGACAACAGCAAACAATACGAAGTAGAAGAAGCAATCAAACTTGTAGTAAACACCGCAACGGCAAAATTTGACGAATCTATCGAAATGCACGTAAAACTCGGCGTAGATTCCAGACATGCTGACCAACAGGTAAGAGGCGTAGTCGTTCTTCCTAACGGTACCGGTAAGACCGCTAAGGTTTTGGTCATCGCTAAGGGCGCAAAGGCTGACGAAGCAGAAGCTGCCGGCGCAGATTACGTAGGCGGAGAAGAACTTATCAACAAAATCAAAAACGAAAACTGGTTTGATTTTGACGTATGCGTAACCACCCCTGATATGATGGGTCTGGTTGGTAGAATAGGTAAGATTCTCGGTCCTAAGGGATTGATGCCTAACCCTAAGTCCGGTACGGTAACCATGGACGTAACCAAGGCTGTCAAAGAAATCAAAGCAGGTAAAGTAGAATACAGACTTGACAAGACCAACATCATTCACGTTGCTTTTGGCAAAAAGTCTTTTGGTGCAGAAAAGCTTGTAGAAAACTACAATACTTTGTATGACGCTATCGTCAAGGCTAAACCTGCTGCCGCTAAGGGTCAGTATATCAGAAGCATATCCGTTTCCAGCACGATGGGTCCGGGCGTCAAAATCGTTACGAAATAAGTAGCGAAAATCGTTTGACAAAAACAACTAAATATAATATTATTTATTTGCAATCAGCCAAAGACAGCAAGTGGAGCAATCCTTAATATCTTGCCGAGGTAGATAACACGATAGAGTTATTATCCTCTTGTCTTTTGGCAAGAGGATATTCATTTTTACAGGAGGTAATCAATGTCAGCAGCTAAAGAATTGAAGGCTAAACAAATTGAGGAAATCAAAGCCAAAATCCAAAACTGCAAAGCAATGGTTCTTGTTGACTACAAGGGCGTGTCCGTAGCGGAAGATACGGCGCTCAGAGCCAAGTTCCGTGCCGAGAACGTAGAATACAAAGTTCTTAAAAACAGACTCGTTCTCAAAGCTATGCAAGAATTGGGAATCGAAGGTTTTGAAACTCAATTGGAAGGTCCTACTGCTTTTGCTTTTGCTCACGGCGACGCACTCGCTCCCGCTAAAATCATAAGCGAGGCTTGCAAGGACGTCAAAGCATTGGAAGTTAAATGCGGTATGATGGACGGTGCCTTTATCGACAGTAGTGTAGTAGAAAAACTCGCATCAATCCCATCTAAGGAAGTATTGCTTGCACAACTTCTCGGTATGCTCCAAAGCCCTATGTCAGGTTTGGCAAGAGCTTTGCAACAAGTTGCAGAGAAGCAAGAAGCTTAATTAAGCGCAAAAATCAAAATTTATTATTCGGAGGATAGAAAAATGGCAGATATCGCTAAAATCGTAGAAGAAATCAAAGGTATGACCGTGTTGGAGCTTAACGACCTCGTTAAAGCTATCGAAACCGAGTTCGGAGTAAGCGCAGCAGCTATGGCAGTTGCAGCACCAGCAGCAGGCGCAGCAGCACCAGCAGCAGAAGAAAAGACTGAGTTTGACGTAGTGCTCAAAGCAGCAGGCGCAAACAAGATTGCTGTTATCAAGGTTGTCAGAGAAATCACCGGTCTTGGACTTAAAGAAGCTAAGGATCTCGTTGATGGCGCTCCTAAGAATCTCAAAGAAGGTATTGCAAAAGAAGCAGCTGACGAAATCGCTAACAAGCTCAAAGAAGCAGGCGCAGAAGTTGAAATCAAGTAATTGTGAATATCAAACGAAAAACGCACCCGACAGGGTGCGTTTTTTTTATAAATCATAAAAATAATTTAGTCTTTGTTGTGGCGTGAGAAGTTAGTAAGGCAAAAATGGCTATTGACTTTTTGCCTTGTAAATGCAAAAATAATATAGGGTGAAATATGGATAAAAAGCCGAATATTATTTTCTTTTTCAGCGATCAACAACGATACGATACCGTTTGCGACGCAGTTACTCCAAATATTTGCGAATTGGCGCAGGACGGTACTTCGTTTGATTATGCATATACTTGCCAACCTGTATGCGGACCGGCAAGAGCTTGTTTGCAGACGGGCGTGTATGCTTCTGTCAACGGTTGCATAACCAACGGAATACCGATGGACCTTTCTTGTACTCAAAAGAGCCTTGCGCAATGCTTTAACGAAGCAGGATACGACACCGCTTATATAGGAAAATGGCATCTTGCGTCGCATCATCTTCAATATCGCAACAAAGGCGTGCCGCAAGAACTCAGGGGCGGATATAGATATTGGCTTGCCGCCGATTTGCTGGAATTTTCTTCCGACGGCTATCACGGAGTATTGTGGAACAATGACTGCAATCCGATAGAATTTGAAGGAATAAGGGCAGATAAGTTGACAGATTATGCAATCGATTATATCCGTTCGGTCAAGGATAAACCGTTTTTCTTGTTTTTGTCCCAGCTGGAACCGCATCATCAGAACACGTCGGGCAAATACGAGTGTCCGCATGGAGCGGGAAAGGAATTTGAAAATTATCCATATCCCGAAGATATTGCAGGCTTAAAAGGCGACTATACCAGACATTACGCCGATTATCTCGCTTGTTGCAAACGTCTTGACTTCAACGTAGGAAGGCTTGTGGAAGTGTTGAAAGAATTGGGGATTTCTGACGATACCGTTTTGGTATATACTTCTGATCACGGCTGCCACTTCAAGACCCGCAACGGAGAATATAAGCGTTCATGCCACAATTCAAGCACGCATATTCCGCTGGTAATTGCAGGCAAAGATATACCTAAAAATAAAAGATACGAGTATTTGGCAAGCCTGATAGATTTGCCGCCTACTCTGTTGGAAATTGCCGGAATCGAAGTGCCGGAATGTTACAATGGTAAACCTTTGATACAAGCCGTAAAACAAGACAGACCTGTGCGTGATAACGTTTTTATACAGATAAGCGAAAGTCATACGGGAAGATGTATAACTACAAAACGATACGTATATAGTATTCGACTGAGCAACGGCAGAAAAAACGTCTACAAAGACGACTATCTGTACGACAATGACAAAGACCCTGCTCAAAGACATAATCTTATCAACAATAAAGATTATCGACAAGTGAAACAGGAATTGCGAAAGGTCTTGATTGACGAAATGGTAAAAATCGGAGAAAAAGAACCTATAATCAAAGAGCGAGTATTCTATCGCAATATATAATCAAAAGACAGGGTATACAGCCCTGTCTTTTGATTGTAAGTTATAAAAATTTAAAACGGATTGTCGAAGCTATCATTGTCGGCACCGGTTGGTTCAAATGGGTCTACGTCTATAACGTCGCCGTCTTCTTCGCTTTCTACAACAGGGTCTACTTCATCGATAATACATTTGTAGAAGTTGGCACGAGCAACCTGATGATATACGTTAACCCACAGAGTACCTACTCCGAGACACAGCGCACCAACTATGTACCAGCCGATAAAGCTAAGGTCAAGAAGAAAGAGCTGACCTTTGTGTCCGTTCATAATTTCACGGCTTTTGTCAAGCAGCTGTTTGGCGCTCAAATCATTATATCTGCCGTCTTGTTGGAGATAATATGACATGGAATAAGCATATGACATGATTATACCCGGTATAACCAACAGCAAGGACCATAGAAATACGAAAATTGTATAGAGCAGTCCGAGAACGAAAGATTTGCCAAAGTCGTCCGTAAAGCCGTCGAAAACATTGACAATCTTTACTTCTTCTCCTTTTACAATGCGATATGATGCCTTTGCAATTGCATAATTGAACGGTCCGAAAATGAGAAGTGAAAGAAAAGATGCGTACATAGTTGCCGCCAAAAGTCCGTCTATCAAAGTAGGTATGAGACAAATGACGAGCATTATCATCCATTTGTTGCCAAAAAGTTGATTGTCTAATTGATTTCTTGCGTTTTGACGCAACTGAGAATTGGATAACATATATTCCTCCATAAAACTACTATATAAATAATTATACTCTTTTATAGCAAATAATGCAATAGGACAATTATTTTAATAAGGT
Source organism: Christensenellales bacterium (assembly GCA_051883395.1). Lineage (GTDB taxonomy): Bacteria > Bacillota > Clostridia > Christensenellales > UBA3700 > HGM11368. Next base: position 4,933 of record JBJETQ010000023.1, read on the forward strand.
TTAGTCAAGAAAAATATTATCCAAGGACAGAGTGCTGTTTTCGACAAATACCGCTATTGACTAACGGCTCAATAGGTGATAAAATATTGAAAGAGGCTAATATGAATTTTTTATCAAGATTGAGCAGAGCGGTAGAACTAAAATTGGCAGAAGGCGGCTTTGAAGGCGACACGATAGATTTGTCGTCGCTTACCAGTCCGTATTCTCCTTCGCCTGCCGTGGGCAGAGCGTTGAAAAATATTGACGTAACTACGCTCAATCGTTTCCCCGAAAAAAACGTTCTCGATTTCAGACAGGTGATTGCCGACAGATACGGTCTGGCTTGCAACAACGTGTTTATATACGACGGTTGCGACAAATTGTTGTCTTTGTGTATGAAGGCGTATTTTGACGAAGGAGACGTGCTGGCTTTTGCTGACGTAACGTACGAGTATTACAAGCGGTGCGCTACGCTAAATTCACTCAATTATACCACAGTAGCCGTTGACTCTCACATGAAAATAGATACAAAATCTTATATGGACGTAGAATGCGACGGTATATTAATTTGCAACCCCAACAATCCTACGGCAATAGCAATAAACAAATTGGAGTTGCTTGACCTGGTATCCGCAAGACCTGACGTGTTGTTTATCATAGACGAAAGGTATGCCGAATTCGGAAGTTCTAGCGTAGCGGAGTTTGTGTCGGAGCATGACAATCTGGTTGTCTTGAAAGGACTGAGTGCGGCATATTCGCTTGCTGCTGTCAATTTCGGATACGTACTGGCAAGTCCTACCTTGATTGGCGGACTAAAAAATCTCAGACTCAATATCGACGATTGCGCTGTAGATTGTTTGACGCAAAAGGTTGCTCAGGCATGTTTTGAAGACGTAAAATACATGTCTATAATCGTGGACAAAATTATCAATGCCAGAGAAGAATTGTGCGACAGACTAAGACAAATGGGCTTTGAAGTGTTGCCTTCGAGCGCCAATTTTATATTGTGCAAGCATGCGAAAGTAGCTTCGAGCGTCATAGAGTTTCAGTTGAAAGAACAGGGAATATCCGTCAGACATTTTAAGAGCAAAAGGCTGAGCGACTATTTGAGAATTACGGTTTCCACTCCCGAAAATATGGATATTTTGCTCAAAAAACTCAAACCAATCGTCAAATGACATAATAACGCAATATGCGACAAAACAAATCAGGATACCGCTCGTATAGAGTGGTATCATTTTTGTTGAGGTGTGTATGATAGATTTTGACAATTTTGACGGCTTGGAGTTCAAGTGTAAATGCGGAGAGCTTCATAGCAGCTTTACACGACGAGTGGTGGTAGGCGAAGATAAAATAATGAGTATTGCGCAGGTTTGCAGAGAGTTTTTGAGCGACGGTTTTGTGGCTGTATGTTGCATGCAAAACTGTCTTGATTATGCAGAAAAAGTAGAAAATTTGCTAAAAAACGGCGGATATATTGTCAAATTGGTGTGCTTTGCCGACGATACGTTAGCTTGCAAAGAAAGTGCGCAGGATTTGATTGATTTGAAAGAAAACGTAAGGCTGATTGTATCGATAGGCGGCGGAAGTATTGCTCAACTTGCAAAATATGCCGCCAAAGAACGCAACAATCAACACGTTCACGTCATGACGTGTACCACTACGGCTGATATTTTGTCTGGCAGATGCTTTTTTGACCAGCGTGTAAATCCGCCGTCAGCAGTAATATACGACCCAAAATTTTGCAAGCAAAGCGACGTGATGATAGGCGCCGGATACGGAGAAATATGTTCGTATCTGCTGAGAGATATAGACGTGAGATGGGCATGCAGATTGGGTGTAAACAATTCTTGCGGGTACGTGCTGGATATGATTTACAGCACCGTTCAAGAGTATATAGACGAGTTTAAGTATAGTGATAGCAAGGATTTGTTGACGGCAAAGACGCTGCTTAATATAGGACTTTTGAGTCAGTTGCTGCAAGAAGAAACGACGCTTTGCGACAGATGTGTGCATCTGTTGGAAGGTATGACAGAGCTTGACCCTATGCCTTGGGGAATCAAAGCGATGATTGTGAGTGCGGCGTTGATAAGTTGGTATAAAAGTTGTTTCAAAGCTCCCGAGAGTAATTTGATGATAGGCTTTGACCGCAACGAAGCAGCGTTGGAATTGTGTCGCAGTATGGGATTTGATAGCGTAAGCGTCTTGACGGCTGTGGGCAGTCTCGAATACAAAAAACAATGGAGCTGGGTGCTAAAAGAATACAGAGCAGAAGTTGCCGACGACGCTATGCTGGCATATACGGTGATGATGCGTTGCGTGCGACAATTTCGTCGGATATTTGGCGACGCAGGATATTTTTTGTCTGAATATCTAGATAGCGACGTTCTGTTAGATGTGATAAAAAGGGGGATAGTCGTCGCTCCAAGATACAGTATTGCCGTAATCATGGCAGAGAGCGGAATTTTACTTACCTGATTGTGATTTATTTTGAACCATCACGGCATAGGCCGTGATTTTTTTTGGTAAAATTGGTTGTATAAAATCAAAAAAGCTGTCAACACTCTTTGACGGAGAGATGAATATGAAAGCTTTTACGATATTGGTATTGACGATAGTGTTGTTGTTGGGAGCTTCGGCTCTGTGTTCGGTGCAAGATTTGTTGCCCGACGGAGCAAGTCAAGGAGAAATTTACATAGCAACTCAAAATAAAATGACAATTTGCAGTATAAATCCCGACCAACTGGGTAAGACTCTACAACAAGCCGAAGGAGTGATGGGTTTTGCGTTAAAATACGACGCAGGCAAGGTGAGTGAAAATCAATTGCTCAGTTCGCTCAAAGCTCAGGTGGTCAAAGTGGAGACAATAGGGGATATTACGTTGTATTACGCTTACAGCCATCGAATGAACAACGGCGTTAGCGTCGACGGCAAAACCGTAAACGTGCAAATTGCGGTTTCCGACAGCTCAATAACGGTCGGCTCGCCGCTAATTATGGGAAGTTATTAATGGAGGATATATGAACAACAATAACAAAAAACCAAAAAGTGCAAGTGCAAACAAAGTGGCAATGTTTTTTAAGAAAAACATATATTTTGTGTTGATGATTGCCTGCATAATCGCAATAGGAGCAATGATAACCGTTGCCGCCGTCGTCAATGCAAATAAGGACGCCGACACGGCAATAGACAACCCAGTTACTCCGCCACAAGACGAAACGCCTGTTATCGACGAAACGCCTGACGATACGCCTATCGTAACCGAAAAAGAGTTTATTTTGACTTATCCTTTGACGGAATACGTGATAGGACTCACTTTCAGCAATACCGAACTTGTGTATTTGCCTACCAACGGACATTGGGCAACGCATGAAGCGGTAGATTTTATGGCTGATGAAGGCAGCAACGTATTGTGCGTGTTTGACGGAACAATCACGAGCATTACTACCGACCAGCTCTATGCAACGTCTGTGGTTATCCAACATCAGAACGGATACGAAAGCACGTACAGACTTTTGGAAAACGTAACGGTCAGCGTTGGCGACAGCGTAAAACAAGGCGACGTTATCGGTCAGGTGAGCGTTGCTGGCGCCTATGAATGCGCATCGGGTGCGCACGTGCATTATGAGTTGAGACTCAACGACGTACTGATTGACCCGTTTGACTTTTTACCTGAAGGCAACAAGTAATATTTGCTTTATTCATAATTTACTTCCTATCTAATCAAAAGGAGTTTGCCGAGCAAACTCCTTTTGATTTAATTTTGTAGCGTTTTCGTCATACATTTGGTTTTGATTATACCGTCGGCGACGTCCACATAGCGTGAAGTGCATCTGGTATTTTTGTTGTATTGACATTGGAGACAAGTGCATTGAATAAGCACGTCGGTATTGTCTTTATATTCAAAATCTCTGCCTGCTTCCATATTGACTTTGCTCTGTTCCAACATTCCCATTTCTCTCTTTTGCTTTGTTTCGCACGTTCCTCTTTTGCCGATGTTGACGATTCCTGCGTTACAATGGCAACCGCAGTTATGTTCGCAGTTGCACGTCGTACATTTCAATCCTTTCATAGCCTTCCTCCTTGGCAATATTGTTTGTAAAATGCGGCAATTTATGCTAAAAGTATATTGAATAAAGAAAGACATTGTGTTAAAATATAAAAAACAGGAGAGCAAAATGAAAGTATTACTTTTACAAGACGTAAAATCGCAAGGCAAAAAGGGAGATATAATTGAGATAAGCGACGGTTACGCTCGCAACTTTGTTATCAAAAAGGGGCTTGGAATAGAAGCAACTCCGTCAATTATCAATGAAAAAATGCAGAAGGACGCCGCTCTTGCCCGCAAAAAGCAACTGGAACTTGAAGCTGCTCAGTCTTTGGCAAAAGAGTTGAAAGACAAAAAGATTGTAGTAAAGATAAAATGCGGCGAAAACGGAAAACTTTTCGGAGCGCTTACCGCCAAAGAAATAAGCGAAAGCTTACAACAAATGGGTTACGACGTGGATAAGAAAAAAATCGTAGTCAAAGAGACAATAAAAGCCGTTGGAGTCTATAATATAGAAATCAAGCCATATGCCAACGTCAGCACCAATATTCTGGTAGCAGTTCAACCGGAAAACTGAATAAGAAGCAGGCAAGAGCCTGCTTTTTTATGTAGGAATTATTCTTTCTATCACTCCGTCTCTGGTATAAAAGTCATAATATCTGACGTATCTATCGTCCGCATTGCCGTAGACCAGTCCTATACGATTGGGACGATATTTGACGACGGGAACGTCGAGAATTTCAACAAAATTGCCAAGCACGTTGACAAGCGACGATTGCGGAATGGCAGGAGCAATCCTTGACGCCATATCCCAATCTTGAACAAAGCAACTTTCCGCCAAGGCATAGCACAATAGTTCGTCGCAACAGCTAAGCGTTCTGTCATATTCAAAGTCTATCGAGTCTACCACGTAATTGCCGTCGCTCAGCGAAAGATAGCGATGAACGGTTCTGCCGCACATATCGAATAATCTGTCTGACAGGCAGACGTAGTCTTCGTTTACGTCTATTTCGTCTGCAAAGCATTGGAGCAATATCTCATAGTCGTCGTCATAGCGAATTACCGACAAAAATTTTTTGTCGTTGCAACGTGCCGTAACGGAGAGTAATTGACCTTGAGAAATAGAAACCGCACGACATCTCAGATCGTCAAGTGCAGCAGGACAATCGATATGAGTCAATTCATTTTCCGTCTCAACGCTCAGATGATAGCCGCCTTGTCGATAACAAGTCAGACAATGTTCGGTATCGTTGCAGGTGATAAATTCTTCGCTCAGCACTATTTTGTCGCCTGATTGTTGCAGGGACAGCGGCTTGAATCTTATACAAAATATTCCGCCTTGGCAATTGATAACTATCAGTCGTGGATGGGGCAGAACGACGTTGTCTTTGACTGTAAGTTTGACAAACTGCGCCAAGCTGTCCGGGCATGACGACATATAACTGATAGCCAGCGTTGCATTGGGCAATGCCGTAATCGTGTTGCCGACAGGTTCTTTGCCGTCTATAAGTAAGAAATCGTCTTTTACGTCAAAATAAATGGTAGCCATATTGTATTGTATGGCGGCATGATAAAATAATATTACTTTATAAAATAAAAAGATTTTGTCAGGACTTTTGATTGAAAGATTATTGACGTAATAAAAAAAGCGCCGCTTTTGCGGCGCTTTAATCTCGATTTTTATTCTACCGTTACGCTTACAAGCGTGTAGATGGCATTTCCTTCTTCAATCTTGACGATTGCATTGGTTGATTCTCCGATAACGTCATTGGAAACGTAGCATTTGAGCGGAGTACCTTTGCCGGGGAAACTGCGGTTGATAGACAATTCTATTATAGAAACCGTGTAAGAAGTTTCTTCGATAGATAATTCGGACGACGAAGAAATTTTGTTAAGAAGTACCGAATTGAGCTGGTTTGAAGTAAAGTCAGGCATGCTTATACTGAACGACGACACGTCGGAAGGGAATGAGCGTGCAAGCAGATACAGCATTGCGTTGTCGGTATAAGGAGACGAGAAGAAATCTTTGATTTTGATAGAATCTTCTACCGATTCCGAATTGACCGTACGGGTATAATATACCTTGTCCTTGTTGGAGTATTCTGCCGATACTTCGACAGTTTCTCCATCAATGACGCTCTTGCTGTAAGACGCTTTGACCTGCATTGTGGTATAAGCAACGACTTTGGTTTCTATCGAATCGCCGTTGTCCATAGCCAGAGTTGCGGAAGCAACGTAGCCCGTAAAGTTGGAGTAGGACTTGTCATTGACTGTTACGCTGCCATTGTCCAGTCGGTTGACCGTTACGGTATAAACGCCGTTTTCGACTCCGTCATCGGTCGTGTATTGTACCGAATAAACGCTTGTTTCCGTCTTGTCTCTCATAGAAATCCATGGAGCACTATTGCCCAGTTTTTTTTGATAAGGACTGGAACCGGAACAACCGCTGAATGCGATAAGGCAAACTGCCAGAACTATAATTACTGCAAATACGATTGATTTTTTCATACAAGTATTATAACATACAATCAAAATATTTCAATAAAAATTTATAATAATATTGATATTGCGGCGATAAATTGGTAAAATAAATCTATGATAAATCTTATTCTTACGCCTGTTTTGACAAGCGAGCCGATTCTCCAAAAAATCAAAAATAATTTTGACGGCAAGTCAAGACACTTGCTCATCGTACCCGACAGGTTTACTTTGTCATACGAAAAATCTGCAATAGATTATCTCGGCAGCGGAGAAACGGAAGAAAAACAGGCTTTGGAGTATCTTGGTATCAAGGGTAGTTTTGAACTGGAAGTTGCGAGTTTTTCCAAACTCGCAGATAGATTTTTGCAGCGCAGAGCGCTGAAACTTCTCGACAAACAATCAGAAATAATGTTGCTTCGTAAGGTTATCGAAGAAAACAAATCTCAGCTTGTTTGTTTTGGACGGGCGGTAAGACAAGCGGGTTTTGCCGAAGAAATGTACGCAGCAATATCGCAGATAAGAAACAGCGGCGTAAAGGCAGAACAATTGGAGACGATGCAGGCTTCTCTTGACGCAAAGACAGCCGCCAAAACCCACGACGTCGCTCTGTTGTACGCTCGTTACGTGCAGGCGTTGCAGGAGAGATACGTGGACGGCACGAGCAAATTGCAGGCGTTTGCCGACGGAGTGGAAGGCAGCGAACTGGCTGATTATCATATATATCTGACCGATTTTACTTCGCTTACGAGAGTTGAAAAGGATATTGTGCAGGCCATGATGAAGACGGCTTTGTCATTTGACGCATGTCTGTTGGCTTCACGTGCCGACAATTCTTTTATTTATCCCAATTCTATGGTAGACGACTTTGTCGCTATGGCGCACAATGCTAACCAGACAGTCAATTTTGAGCATTTCAGGGCAAATTTGGGCGGCGATTTTGAAATGCTTAAAAACAAACTTTTTAGTTGCGAAAAACCAAAAGAGCCAAGTCAGGCAGGACAGGTAGAAATCTGCGTCGCCGAAAGCGTGGAAGAAGAAATAAAAAACGTTGCCAGAAAAATAAACTCCTTGATAAGACAAGGCGGCGTGAGATATAAGGATATTGCGATAGTTTGTTGCGATTTTGCAGCTTACGGCGACGAAATATACAAAATTTTTGACGATTTTGACATATCGTATTATTGCGACGTCAAAACGCCGCTTATGACTCAGGCATTGACAAAGACTTTGTCTTGCGCAATCAAGGCAGTTTTGGGTAGATGGGGTCAGAGTGAAGTAATAGCTTTTGCAAAAAGTCCGTTGTCGGGTTTAGATTATGACGACGTATGTATATTTGAAAATTACTGTCTTGAAAGGGGCGTTGAATACGGTAAATTTTTCGTAGGCTTTGACGGAGACGACGAAGATACGTTGACAGCCGAAAAGGTAAGGCAGAGCGTATGCGATATGCTCCAAAACCTTAAATGCGACGTATTTACCGTTGAACAAGCCAGCGCAAGTATCGACCAATTTATGACGGCTTTGTCGCTGGAAGAAAAGAATCAAGCCTTTGCCGAAAAACAAAAACAACTGGGGCTGGACGCAGAATCGGCAGTAACTTTGCAATGCTATGACAAAATAAAACGCATATTGGAACAGGCAGTAGGCGTAATGGGAAATACTCCGATAAATATGGATGAGTTTTTCGGCATTTTCAACAGCGCCGTGGCAAGTGTGGACGTCAGCACCGCACCGCTGTTTATCGACAGCGTTTTTGTAGGTGAGATGACGGCGTCAAGATTTGAAAACGTAAAATATATGTTTGTTGTGGGAGCAAACGAAAACGTCTTTCCTGCACAGAGCGGGGACAACGGAATTGTGTCCGAGAGAGAAGCGATGGCATGGGCAAAAAACGGCGTTGTGGTAGAACCTGACGTCAAGGCTCGCAACAGAATGCAAAAGCTCAACGTTCTCACAACTATTCTCAAAGCCGAGAAAAAATTATATCTCAGCTATTCTCTCAAAGACTATCTTATGCAACCGTGCGCTTCCGGTTCGACCATAGATTACGTGCGTGAATTGTGCGGAGTAGAAATCAACAGAGCCGACGACCCGACAGACCTGTGGGACGAAAGCCAGGTGGCGCAATACGTATCGTCCGACGGCAACGTGCTGAACGAGCTGATAGAACTTGTCAATCTCGTCAAGAACAATATGTGGGGCAATACCGACGAACAACTTGATGCTTTGGACAAGGTCTATACTTTGGCTTGCAAGCGATACGGACGAGACTACGTGGACTCAATCGTGGACTGTGATTACAAAAAGCAATGGAATGCCGGTACGCAGGGGCTTGCATGGAAGGACGGCTGTTCGTCGGCAAGCCAGTTCGAATGTTATTTCAACTGTCCGTTCAAGCATTTTCTCAATTATATCGTGAGAGTAAAGAGAAGGGCGGAAGCAAAGCTCGAAGTGTCAGATTTGGGTACTTATCTGCACTCGATAGCAGAAAGATATTTTACCGACCCTAAGTGTTGCGACTATACTCCTGAACAACAAAAAACCATTGTCGACGAAATTTTTAGGAAGATGTGCGACGAAAACAAAAAACTCGCCATTCTTATTTCGCAGCCTACGGGCAAAAGCCTTCAATCTAAGATTACGTCAAGGGCTTGCTTTATGATACAGCGACTCACTCAAAAAATGAAATTTACCAAGTTCCGTCCTTTTGCTTGCGAGAAGAAATTCGGGTTTTCCTATGATGAAGACCTGCCACCAGTTGAAATTGACAACGGCAACAGAATTATCAACATCAAGGGTGTGATAGACAGAATTGATACATACAAGGATAAGTTCTTTGTAATCGACTACAAGTCAAAATCGAAGATTGACTTTAAGGTGAAGAACATATTGTTCGGAGATCGTATTCAGATGTTGATTTACATTATGGCAGTAGCGTCGCAGAAAGATTTTACCCCTGCGGGAATGTTTTACGTACTTATGAATGATAAATATCTCAATCCGCAGGACGATGCGGAAAAGAGATTCAGGTACTTCGGTTACGTGGACGCCAATGTCGACAACGTCGGTGATTTTGACAGCAGATTGGACGGCGACGTCAACGCCAAGAGCGATTTGTACGATTTGAGAAAGAAAATCAGCGCCAAGGGCAGCAGACTAGAAGGAAGCATTATGACCGGCGACGATATATTGTCGGCGTGCGGTTACGTCAAAAAACTTATGCAGAAAGCCGCCAAGGAAATTGACGAAGGATATATTCAGCCAAAGCCTATAAAGGACGGGTGCAAATTTTGCGAATATAAAAATATTTGCGGAATAGATGAAAGCGAGCAGAGCGAAAGAAAATTTGCGGCATACAGCGTGTCGAAAATGAGAGAACAGATAGAAAAAAGCCAAGCGGGAGAAGACAATGATTGAGTGGAGCAGTCAACAAATAGGAGTAATCAACAGCCGTGATAACAATACTTTGGTTGCCGCTTCGGCAGGCAGCGGAAAGACGACGGTTATGCTGGAAAGATTGTTACGAATTATTACGGGCGACAATTTTGAAAAAGAATGCATACCCGTAAAAAATATCGTTGTCGTAACTTTTAATACCAGCGTTGCACAGGAACTGAGAACCAAAATTGCCAGAAAATTGAAAGAGCAACTCGATATGACGTCGGACAGCCGACACAGAGCGTATCTGAGAGAACAAATAGAAGATATTGCGGTAGCCGATATATCGACGATGCACGCTTTGTGCGGAAATATAGTAAGACAAAATTTTGAAGCCGTCGGGGTTGACCCTGCGTTTTCTCTTGTGGACGAAGAAGGAAAAAACGCAATGTTCGACAAAGCGGTAGAAGATAATCTCAAAAAGTACCGTTCGGATTTTTCTTTGGCATTTGAAAATTTCAACAGATATTGCACAGAGTATGAGTTTAAGGAAACAATCAAAAAGTTCTATGAGTTTGTTGTGGCTCAGCCCGACAGAGAAAGTTATCTTGACCGTACGTCTTTGCTATGTACTTCTTCAAATCTCGATGAAAACGAATTGATATGCAAATACGTGGACAAGTTGTATGCAAGTCTTCAAAATCTTGTCGGGCAAGCTGAACAAGTTCGTGCAGAATGCAAGGCGGCGGCATACGACGAAGCGGTAGAATTGTGCGACAATCTGATAAACGAGATAGGCAATATTGCACGTTTTACAAATTTCAGTCAACTTCTCAAAGTATGTCCTATCCAAATCGATATCATCAAGCCTAGGCGAAATAAAAAAGACGACGAAGCAATAATAGCGGCAAAGGAGTCGTATCTCAATCTGGCGGAGCATTGCGCCGAAGTGATTGGTAAGATAAACGCTTATGGAGAAAAAGATTTTGACGCCCATGCAACAGCGGTAAGTAATTGCAACAAAACCATCAAAATTTTGTGCGATTTTACCAAAGACGTAATATCGTCCTATTCGGCTCAGAAACTGCAAGACGACAAGCTCGATTTCAACGATTTGGAGTATTACGCTATTCAGGCGTTGAAGAACGACGATATAGCGCAATCGTACAGACAAAAATATAAATACGTTTGCGTGGACGAATATCAGGACATCAACGCCGTGCAGGAATATATACTCGGTCGTATTTCCAACGGAAACAATCTGTTTATGGTGGGAGATTCCAAGCAGAGCATCTATGCTTTTCGTCAGACAGACACGAATATCTTTTTGAATAAATTTGACGATTATCTGCAAGACGGCAAATTGGGAGAAGCTCATTATCTCAATGCCAATTATCGCAGCAGTAAGGAGATTTTGCAATTTGTCAATCTTTTGTTTGACGAGATTATGAGCAAAGATTTTGGCGGTGTCGATTACAAAAATACCGCAAGGCTCGAACAGGGACAAACGGCCTATCTGCCTACTTGTGAAAATCCGGTACAGGTCGTATTGTTTGAGAGTCAACAATCGGACGTAGAGCAAGATTATTTTGGTGCGGACGGCGTATATAGCGTCAGAGACCACAATACCCAAATTGTTTCTGAAAGTAAAAACGAAGCGGTATGGATTGCAAAGAAGATAAACGAGCTGGTAGAAAAAGGAACTATTTGTCAGATAGTGGACAATAAACCTGTGTCGAGAAAAATCGAATACAGGGATATAGCCATTTTGTTTGCAAGCAGAAACGAAGATACGCAGGAAGTGATGGATTGTCTGACAAATGCGGGGATTCCTGTCGACGGCTCAAACGCAATAAAAAAAGACGTAGACGCCGCTCTCAGACAGCTAGTTGACTTGCTCAAAGTTTTGGACAATAGTCGTCAGGATATTGCGTTGGTGTCGGTTATGTCGGGATTTTTCGGCGGGTTCAGCTTTGGAGAAATTGCCGACGTAAGACGAATGGGAGAACAACAGACAGGCAAATCAGCCGGTAGTGTTTACTTTTTCCAATATGCCTATGCCGTGTCAGAAACTCAATCTCAGCTCGGCAAAAAAGTCAAAGCATTCTTTGATTTTCTGGACAAGTATCGCACGATACAAGCGTCTCTTTCAGTATCGAGATTGATGAAAAAGATTATTTTCGATACAAATTACGACCAATATATTTTGATGAAAGAAGGCGGCAGACAGGAATACGAGCGTCTGATGGCATACGTGCGTGCATTGAAAGGTAAAAGTTATGACAAGAGCCTTTGCGATTTTTTGCTTATGGCGGACAAACTCGCTACGACGGGAGACGCAGGTGCTACTCAAACCAACGAAAACTGCGTCAAAATGACGACTATGCACGCTTCAAAAGGGTTGGAATATCCGGTCGTATTTGCTATCAATATGGACAAGTCATTTAGAAAGGACCATGCCAACCAGAAATTTTTGATGGACAAGCGTTACGGCGTGGCAATGAAAAGTCTGGACGAAGCCGAAGGCGTAGCCTACGACAACGTGGCGTTGGACGCAATGATAGATTACAAAGACAGGTGCAGTAGAGAAGAAAAAATGAGATTGCTGTACGTCGCCCTTACAAGAGCAAAAAATATGCTTTTCGTTACCGCAACGGTCAATTCTTTTGACAAGCCGATACCGATTGTGCAGCCCGAAGAATCAAAAAGTTCGTTACAATGGATAGTTTATGCGGCAGACAAAAACGCTGCATTCGGACAAAAATATATTATACGGCAGGACGTAGAGATAGTCGAAAGCCAAAAGAAAAACAATTCTTTGAAATTCCGTTTGTTGAGCGATGAACAAATCGAAGATTTTGAAAGAGCTTTGACGATAGATTACCCGTATAAAGAAAGCAGAAATTTAGGTATAAAACATACGGTAACGGCAATAAATAATATAGTCGCAGGCGGTTTTGACAACGAAGAATATAGCAAAGTAGGAGAAATAGGCAAAAATCAAGTAGGTACTGCATTGCATAAAGCAATGGAATTGATTGACCTGGAAATTGACAGCATACAGGAAGTGGAAAGTTTTCTTGATAATTTGGTAGAAAACGATCAACTGAGCGCAGAGCAGAGAAAACTTATCGATCCGCAAGTAATCGTCAAGTGTCTGCAAACTCCTACAATCGCCAAAGCCAGACAGTACAAACATTATCGAGAAAAGAAATTCGTGTTGAATATTCCTGCTATGGAAGTTCTGCCGGGTGTAAGTTGCGACGATAAAATTTTGTTGCAAGGTACCATAGACTTATTGATTGAGTTGCCTGACGGTTATATCGTCGCCGATTTTAAATATAGCGGCAAAAGCGACGAAGACATTAGGCGCAGTTATGCCAAACAGTTGGATTTATACAAGCTGGCTGTGGAGAGTTGCAGTAACAAAAAAGTTCTTGAAAAAGTTATCGTCGTGATAGGGGACAGTCGGGAGATAAAAATGTAAGATGTATAAAGACGTTACATACTTTTAGGAGGGGCGTAATGTCTTTATTACTTTTGATTACCAATTTATTGAGTTGGGTGGCAGACCAGCTGACTATCAAGATGATTGTATTGGGTGCTGCCGCAATTATCGTATTGTTGTCGCTTATCGAAACGGCAATTATCTCTTGTCGCAACAAAAACGGCAAAATCTATCGTACCGTAAAAGCGCATATCCGTAAAAACGGAGAAATCGACGAACTCAAAATAGGCAAATTCGTCAAATCAGTAGGCAAAAAGTTTCCTAAGAAGGAAAGAAAACTTCTCAAACTCTATATGATGAGTGGCGAAGCTTACAATGCTTCCACGTTGCCGCTTGCTATATCTGAAATGGCAACAAAAAAGGCTAAATCGCCAAAACTTACGTTCAGGGCGGGGGTTGCGGTTATTTTTGTAGCTCAATCGCTTTTGCTGATTGCAGGAGAAACGTGGGCCACCGTATTCGTAATTTCAGCGCTCTTTGCCGCTCTGTTGGGGTTGCTTTGCCTTATAGGCGCCGCAATCAGGGGAGTTGCGGCTTGCGTCAACGAAAGCAACGGCAAAAAACTTGAAAAACTTATGTCCAGATATATCGTTGTTGGCAGGGGAAGACTCGCTCCCGTTGTTGATTTGAGCAAACTCGATTGCAAATTGAGCGGCAGCGGCGTCAGCAGCGTCAACAAACTCACCCAAAGCTTAGACAGCTTTGTCGATAGTTGTCCCGACAAATCGATAGCGCAGATAGTGGAGCAAGGATTGAATAATTGCAACTTTGGAAAAGAGCTTACAGCACAGGAAAAAGACTATTTTGACAGAGCTATGCAAAGACTGAAAAATTTTTGCTCTTAAATATCTTGCCAAAACCTTTTTTTTGGGGTACAATGATTTTGCAATGCTAAAAAGGAGGTGTTCGTATGATTGAAGTTTATAAGAGTGAACTTGACAACAACACGCTCACGACTTTGACGGAAGAGCAATACATGGCAGAGGGTTTCAGCCCAAAACATTGTTGGTTCAATCTCGTCAATCCGAGCGACAAAGAAGTTGCGTTTGTTGCTTCTCTTTGCGAAGTTGAAGACGACGTTATCAAGGCGGCGCTCGACGACGAAGAACGTTCTCGTATCGAGAGCGAGGACGGACACCTTATGGTTTTGGTGGATATACCTGTTATAGAAGAAGAAGCCAATTATTATTCTTACTTTACAATCCCTCTCGGCACGATAATCAAAGATGATTTCGTCATCACCGTCAGCCTTAAAGAAACGACGATACTGAGAGACTTTGTAAGAAGGAGAGTAAAGGGCTTTTCTACATACAAAAAGACTCGTTTTCTGTTTCAGATTCTCAACAACGTGGCCACCAAATACCTTGCATATCTTAAACAAATCGACAAGGCTTCCCAAAGAATTCAGAACGAACTTCACAAGTCTACCCGTAACAAAGAGCTTATCCAGATGCTTGATTTGGAAAACTCTCTCGTTTATTTTTCCACCAGCTTGTCAGGCAACGATGCGGTAATCAACAAGTTGCTCACTTCCAAGACGCTTGTCAAGATGTACGAAGAAGATCAGGATTTGCTCGAAGACGTTGCTATCGATACCAAGCAGGCGATTGAGATGTGTTCGATTTACAGAGACATTTTGTCGGGAACGATGGATGCCTATGCTTCTGTTATTTCCAACAATCTCAATATCGTGATGAAGGTCTTGACTTCCGTTACGCTCATCATATCTATTCCTACTTTGATAGCGTCGTTTTTCGGTATGAATACGGGAGTGCCTTTTGAAGGTAAGTCATGGGGCTTTTGGATAGTCGTCGGAATATCCGGTATAGTGTCGACTTTGCTTGCGCTTTATCTGAAAAAAAAGAAGTTACTTTGACGGTTTAACAATAGCATTTTTGGGTTTTTCCGAGCATTTTCCATACGGTGAGAAAAAATAAAAAAAATGCAAAAAAATGTTTGACATTATATTTTATCAATGA
>JBJETQ010000024.1:0-4195 GCA_051883395.1 Christensenellales bacterium
GAAGGAATAATTTTTATTGACGAAATAGACAAAATCGCCACTTCCGGCAACACGCAGGGACACGACGTGTCGAGAGACGGCGTTCAGCGTGATATTTTGCCTATCGTTGAAGGCAGCACCGTCAACACAAAATACGGTCAGGTCAAAACCGACTTTATGCTATTTATCGCAGCAGGCGCTTTTCACGTATCGTCGGTGAGCGACCTCATACCTGAGCTTCAAGGTCGTTTTCCTGTGTCTGTCAAACTTGACAGCCTGACGGAAGAAGACTTTGTCAAAATTCTTACCCAACCCGACAACGCAATTTTGATGCAATATACCGAATTGCTCAAAGTCGACAACGTAAGGCTCAAATTTACGCAGGAAGCGATAGAGCAGATTGCAAAAATTGCGGCTGCAGAAAACGAAAATCAGGAAGATATAGGCGCAAGAAGATTGCATACGCTTATGGAAAATCTGCTTGACGACATAAGTTACAACGCAGGCAGTCTGGAAACGGAACTCGAAGTGGTAATTGACCGCAATTACGTGCTGGAACATCTTGCAGGAGCAATCAAAAATCTCAATCTGAGAAAATATATTTTGTAATCGAGAGGAAACAATGATAAACATTCCAAAAGGAACCAAGGACGTTTTGCCACAGGAAAGTTATAAGTGGCAATATATCGAAAGCGTGCTTAGAGACGTGGCTAAGACATATTGTATCGACGAAATCCGCACTCCTACCTTTGAACATACCGAACTGTTTTTGAGAGGGGTGGGGGATACTACCGACATCGTCAACAAGGAGATGTACACTTTTGACGACAAGGCCGGCAGAAGTATGACACTGAAACCCGAAGGCACGGCAGGAGTGGCGAGAGCATTTGTAGAAAACAGTCTTTATGCCAACTCCCAACCTACCAAAATGTTCTATTTTACTCCCGTTTTTCGCTACGAAAAGCCACAGGCAGGAAGATTGAGAGAACATCACCAGTTTGGTATCGAATATTACGGTTCCGCAACAGCGCAGACCGACGTGGAAGTCATGAGTGTAGCATACGACGTTTTTACAAGGCTAGGAATAGGCAATCTGGTACTCAACGTCAACAGCATAGGCTGTCCCGAGTGCAGAGCAAGATACAATCAGGCACTCAAAGATTATTTGCATGACAATCTGGACAAGATGTGCAAAGATTGCAGGGAGAGATTTGACAAAAATCCATTGAGAATACTCGACTGCAAGGAAGAAGGCTGCAAGGCAATTACCAAAGGAGCGCCTATCACTCTCGACTATCTCTGCGACGAGTGCAAGAATCATCATCAGCAGGTGGTTGACGGGTTGCAAGCGTTGGGTATTCCTTTTGTAGTCAACCCTAATATCGTCAGGGGACTTGACTATTATACACGCACAGTATTTGAGTTTGTTTCTCAGAATATCGGCGCACAAGGAACTGTCTGCGGTGGCGGAAGATACAATGGTCTGGTAGAACAGATAGGCGGCAAACCTTGTCCTGCCGTCGGCTTTGGAATGGGACTGGAAAGATTGCTCATTGTGCTTGAAAACCTGGGACTCAACGTTGGTATGGACAAGCCTGCCGACGTATATATCGCACCGCTTTGCGACGAAGCAAAGATTTTGGCGACCACTATGGCTGCAAGGCTGAGACGCTCAGGAAAGTGCGTTGACGTAGACCTTATGGACAGGAGCTTTAAGGCGCAACTCAAATATGCCGACAAGACGGGAGCAAGATACATGATTTTGCTGGGAGAAGACGAACTGAAAGCAAACAAGGCAAATATCAAAAATATGTCTACGGGAGAGAGTGTTCTTGTGGATATGGATACAGTAGAAAAATTTACTTTTTGAGAGGTAGGATATGGACTTTTTGAATGGAGCAAAGCGCACGCACATGTGCGGCGACCTTAGAGCAAAAGATATTGACAGCAGAGTTACGGTTATGGGCTTTGTTGCCAAGTACCGCAATCTCGGCAATCTGATGTTTATCGACCTGAGAGACAGAACGGGTATCGTACAGGTTGCTTTTGACGACAACAGCAACGGCGACGTCTTTCAAAAGGCTTCTACGGTGCGCAATGAATACGTGCTGTGCGTAAGCGGAAAAGTAAGAAGCCGTGGCGGCAACGTCAACAGCAATATGCCTACCGGCGAAGTGGAAATTCTTGCCGACGACATAAAGATTCTTTCAGAAGCCGATATTACGCCTTTCGTCATTACCGAAGACGTCAAGGCAGGAGAAAATCTCAGACTCAAATATCGCTATCTCGATTTGAGAAGAAATTATTTGCAGTCAAAACTCATTATGAGAGACAAGATTACAAGAGTCGTGCGCAACTATATGGCTGACAATGGCTTTTTGGAGATAGAAACGCCGTTTTTGGGCAAGTCTACTCCCGAAGGTGCAAGAGACTATCTCGTGCCTTCCCGTATCCATCAGGGAGAGTTTTACGCCTTGCCACAGTCGCCGCAGCTGTACAAGCAATTATTGATGATTGCAGGTATGGACAGATACTACCAGATAGCCAGATGTTTCAGAGACGAAGATTTGAGAAGCAATCGTCAGCCGGAATTCAGCCAGATAGATATGGAGATGAGTTACGTTGAAGATTCGGAACAGGTTATGGAAATTGCAGAAGGGCTTATCAGAGAAGTTTTCAGACAATGCAAGGGGCTGGAACTCGATGAGCATATCCGTCGCATACCTTACAGTCAGGCAATGAGCAGATGGGGCAGCGACAAACCGGACACCCGTTTCGGACTTGAAATTCACGATTTGTCGTCCATCGTCAAAGATTGCGGATTCAGCGTGTTTGACAATGCCGTCGGACAGGGCGGAAGCGTGAGAGCAATCAACGCAAGGGGACTGTGCGCCAATATGACTCGCAAGGACGTAGACGCATTCGGTGAGTTTGTCAGGAGCTACGGCGCCAAGGGGCTTGCATATGCTATGTATAAACCTGACGGCATAACTTCTTCATTCTTCAAATATTTGTCCGACGACGTCAAAGAAAACATTGCCAAAGAAATGGGCGCAGAACAGGGCGACGTGCTGTTTATAGTCGCAGATAAAGACAAGGTTGTATTTGACAGCCTGGGCGCTTTGAGATGCCATATCGCAGACAAATACGAATTGTATGACAAAAACGTATACGACGTATTGTGGGTGGTTGATTTTCCTTTGCTTGAATACAGCGAAGAAGACGGCAGATATTACGCCGTTCACCATCCGTTTACGTCTGCTAAGATAGAAGATTTGCCTTTGCTCGACACGGATCCGTCCAAAGTCAGAGCCAACGCATACGACCTTGTCATCAACGGACAGGAAGCAGGCGGCGGAAGTATAAGAATACACGACTGCAAGATGCAACAAAAACTCTTTTCTATTCTTGGGTTCAGCGATCAGGATATTGCGGACAGATTCGGCTTTTTCGTGGACGCCTTTAAATACGGCGCACCACCACACGGCGGACTTGCCTTTGGACTTGACAGACTGGTTATGCTCATCACAGGTACCGACAATATCAAGGACGTAATTGCATTTCCTAAGGTACAAAACGCTTCCTGCCTTATGACGGACGCTCCGTCGAGAGTGGAAGACAAACAATTACAGGAATTGGCAATTACCGTTCCACCCGTACAGGAAAGCAGACAATAAGCAAAAATCAGCCGTCTGTTTGTAGCCAAGAAACAATTTTTTATGATAATATAAAACAAACCACAAAAGGAGAACAATATGATAGATTTGAAGATTATCCGAGAGAATGACCCGGAACTTTACGAGTCAATGGAAGCCGAACTGAGCAGACAACAAGGCAATATCGAACTTATTGCAAGTGAGAATATCGTTAGCCCTGCCGTTATGGCGGCTATGGGTACTCACCTTACCAACAAGTATGCCGAAGGGTATCCCGGCAAAAGATATTACGGTGGCTGTCAGTATGTTGACGTTGCCGAAAATCTTGCTATCGAGAGAGCGTGCAAACTATTTGGCACCAAGTATGCCAACGTTCAGGCGCACAGCGGAGCCAATGCCAATCTGGCTGTATTTGTGGCTTTATTGCAACCGGGCGACACCGTACTCAGCATGAGCCTTGCTCACGGCGGACACCTTTCGCATGGCAGCCCTGTCAATATATCGGGTAAATACTTCAATATCGTGCCTTATTGCGTAAGCGAAAAAGACGCAAGAATAGA
>JBJETQ010000025.1:0-18666 GCA_051883395.1 Christensenellales bacterium
CTTTTCAAAGTCCACTCCGCCTCTTTCGTAACAGTTGGTTACAAGGTCCATAAGCAAAGTCTTTTTGAGCAGATAAATATTCAGTCCGATTTCTTCCGTCTTATCGCTGGCAGTCTGAGTAATTCTGCTGCCCGTAACACGTCCGTTCTCGTCGCTCTCGACTATCACTCTCCTGGAAGTAGTAGGTTTTGCAAAATAAGTGAGCATGGTTATATCAGCGCCCTTTTCGATATGTTTGTTATACACGTCGTCAAAGTCCAGGTTGGCTGCTATATTGCTGTTGGTAACGATTACGTATTCTTCGCTAGCTTTTTCGATATAGTCAAGAATTCCGTACATTGCTTCTATCTTGCCCTTTGATACACTTCTGGAAGTATTGGAAGCATAAGGCGGAAATACGGTAATACCGCTGTTTTTTCTGTTAAGGTCCCAATCTCTACCCATTCGGATATGGTCCATCAGCGACGAGTAATTGCTCTTGGTCATGATACCAATCGTGGTAATCTGGCTGTTGACCAGATTGGACAAGGTAAAGTCGATAAATCTGTATCTGCCGCCCACAGGCAACGAAGCGGTAGTACGGTGGAGCGTGAGCTCGTTGAGTTTAGACTCGTTGTCGCTGGCAAAAATAATACTCATTATGTTATTCATAACTTACCCCCTTAATCTATCATTTCGCCCATAGGCACAACTTGATTTTCTGCTACTACTGCGTCAGGTCCGACCACGGCAATTTTGAGTTCCGACTTGTCGCACACTCCGCCGACCTTGGCGTTTTTACCTATTCTTGCGCCAGGACCGACGATAGTATATCTGATGACGGCTCCGTCTTCGATTACTACGTTAGGCATGATATTGCAGTCTTCAATCACAACGTCTTTGCCCACCTTTACGCCCGAAGATATAACGCTGTTTTTGATATATCCGTCTATCTCGCAACCTTCCGTAACCAAAGAATTGATAATTTGCGCATTGTTGCCCACGTAGTGTGGTGGTTCGGCGGTGTTTCTTGCATAAATCTTCCAGTTGTTGTCGTCGAGATTTATTCCGCTATTACTGTCGAGCAAATCCATATTTGCTTCCCAAAGGCTGGATATTGTTCCTACGTCCTTCCAGTAGCCTTCAAATTTGTAAGCAAACAGCTTCTGACCGTCCGCCAACATGTTAGGAATTATGTTCTTGCCGAAGTCGTTGCTAGAAGTCTTGTCTTCTTCGTCTTCTATGAGATATTTGCGGAGCTTTTCCCATGTGAATATATAAATACCCATCGAAGCGTTAGTGCTCTTAGGATTTTTAGGTTTTTCTTCAAATTCATAGACCGAATTATCTTCGTGGGTGTTCATGATACCGAATCTGCTCGCTTCTTCCTTGCTTACGTTGATGACGGCAATGGTACAATCGGCATTTTTTGCTTTGTGATAGTCCAGCATTTTGGAATAGTCCATTTTGTAGATATGGTCGCCCGAAAGAATAAGCACGTATTGGGGGTCGAACTTGTCGACAAATTGGATATTCTGATAAATTGCGTTTGCAGTACCCTTATACCAGTCGGAGCCTTTGTTCTTCATATATGGTGGCAAAACGAACACGCCGCCGTTGAGACGGTCAAGGTCCCACGGCTGACCGTTGCCTATGTATTGGTTAAGATTGAAAGGCTGATACTGCGTCAATACGCCTATCGTATCGATATTGGAATTGATGCAGTTGGACAAAGGAAAGTCTATAATTCTATACTTGCCTCCAAACGAAACGGCAGGCTTTGCCAAATCTCTCGTCAAAGAATACAGACGGGTTCCTTGACCACCCGCAAGCAACATTGCCACACATTCTTTTTTGTTAGTAAACATTGCGTCCTCCTGATTGCATTAGTACTGATATAATATATATCATATTGAGTTAGAAATATAGATTTTTGTCATTTTTTAGCTTTTGAACGTTTGACGACAGGTTTCAGATACAATACCGAATTGCCCGGAATCGTCATCTTGATATGTTGTTCCTGTCCGTGCATTGCTCCGCTCTTGGCACGATATTTTATCACGCCGTCGTCGCTTCCGCCAAATTCTTTGTCATTACTGTTAAGCACAACTCTGTAAGTGCAATTTTCCGGCACGCCCATATCATAGTCGCTTCTCGTAACAGGAGAAAAATTGACCACGATAACGGTATAGTCGCCTTGCTTGTCGTATCTGACAAAGGAAACTATATTCTGAGTATTGTCGTCGACAACCAACCATTTAAAGCCGTCGTAAGACGTGTCAAGTTGATACATCTCGGCATTCTTTTTGTAATACGTATTGAGTTTTTTGACAAAATTGTGCAAATTGCGATGCGATTCATAATCGAGCAAAAACCAATCGAGTTGCTTTTTGAAGTCCCATTCGATAAACTGTCCGAATTCTCCGCCCATAAACAGCAATTTTTTGCCGGGATGCGCCATCATATATCCGTAAAAGGCTTTTAGCCCGTCAAACTTTTCGTGATATTCGCCCGGCATCTTTGAAAGCATCGAACACTTGCCGTGTACCACTTCGTCGTGAGATATTGGCAAAATATAGTTTTCGCTGAATGCGTAAGTAATGGCAAAGGTAATGTTGTTATGCATATCTTTGCGGAAGAAAGGATTGGCGGAAACATATCTGAGATTGTCGTTCATCCAACCCATGTTCCATTTGAAATTAAAGCCTAGTCCACCGTCCTTAGGCGGTTTGGTAACCATAGGAAAAGCAGTAGACTCCTCCGCTATCATTACCACGCCTTTGTGTCTTGACAACACAGCGGTATTGAGCTGTTTAAGAAAATCGATTGCTTCGAGATTGTAGTTACCGCCAAAGGCGTTTGGTCTCCACTCTCCGTCTTTGCGGTCATAGTCGAGATAGAGCATCGAAGCTACTGCGTCCACTCTTATTCCGTCAATATGGAATTCTTCCACCCAATAGTCAGCCGAAGATATAAGGAAAGATTTGACTTCTTTCTTGCCATAGTCAAACACCATAGTTCCCCACTCTTTATGCTCGGCTTTGAGTGGGTCGGAATACTCATACAGCGGCTGTCCGTCAAACATGTAAAGACCGTGAGAGTCCTTAGGAAAATGCGCCACTACCCAGTCAAGGAATACGCCGATTCCGTTTTGGTGGCACAAGTCCACAAGGTATCTGAAATCGTCAGGAGTTCCGTATCTCGAAGTAGGAGCAAACATACCGGTAACCTGATAGCCCCAGCTTCCGTCGTAAGGATACTCGGTAACAGGCAATATTTCTACGTGAGTGTAGCCCATCTCCACCACGTATTCCACCAGTTTTTTAGCTATGGTGCGATAGTTGCAGACAACTCCGTATTCGTTTCTTATCCAACTACCCAGATGCAATTCATATATATTCATCGGGGTTTCGTAAGGATTGTATGATTCTCTGTTTTTCAACCACTTTTTGTCAGACCATCTGTAACTGCTCTCGTACAGTTTGGACGCCGTAGCCGGCGCCGTCTCGGCATGAGTGGCATAAGGGTCGGCTTTCAGCCTTATTTCTCCGTTAGAAGTCTCTATGCTAAACTTGTAAATCTCGTATATTTTCAACCCTTCGACAAAAGTCTGCCATATTCCTTTGGCAATCTGCGACATAGGATTTGCGTTTCTGTCCCAATCGTTAAAATTGCCGACCACGCTCACGCTCTTTGCATGAGGAGCCCAAACGGTAAAAGTCCAACCTTCTTTGCCCTTTATTTTTTCTTTTTTCGGACAAAAGAATTTGTAAGACTGATAATTCGAGCCTTCGTGAAAAAGATAAACGGGTACCTGGGTATTTTTATCTGCCATACGCACTCCTTTAATTACTTTTTATTATTATAACACGAAAATAAGCCCATTTCAAGATGGATATGCTTATTTTTTTGCATAATGGCATAAAAAATTTGCCGACGCACAGCAATCGGCAAATCTTATCAATTTTTCTGATTTGTTTTATCAATTCTTATTACAGCACCTTCGCCAAAAACTCTTTGAGACGTGGATTCTGTGGATTTTCAAAAAACTCCTTAGGCGTATTCTGCTCCAACACGTTGCCTTTGTCCATAAACAAAACTCTCGTGCTTACTTCTTTGGCAAATCCCATCTCGTGAGTAACTATAACCATAGTCATTCCATCGTCGGCAACTTCTTTTATCAGTTCAAGAACTTCACCCACCATTTCCGGGTCGAGCGCACTTGTAGGTTCGTCAAAAAGCATCACGTCCGGATTCATCGCCAAAGCTCTTACTATCGCCACTCTTTGTTTCTGACCGCCCGACAGCGTAGACGGATATTTGTCGGCTTTGTCGCTCAGCCCTATCCTTTCCAGCAACTGCAAAGCTTTTTCTTTTGCCTGAGCTTTGACTTTCTTTTTGTCGTCCACAATATTTTTGAACGGATTGCCCTTAATCTGCGCCTTTTCTGCTTTGAGACTTTCGATAGTCTCGTCAATAACCTTTATTCTGTCCGCAGTCTCAACGTCTTCGACGTACTCGCTCTTGTCGGCGTCAGCCTTGTCAAGCAGTTTTTTGAGTTGAGAGAGCAAATTGTGCTTTTCTTCCTTCAATGCCTTGATTTGAAGGTCGATTTCCTTGACCTTTTGTTTGCGCTGCGCCTTCAAGGTCTTGACTCCTATCTTGACGGGTGCAAGCATGATGTTGTCTATGATGGTGAGATTGTTGAACAAATTGAAATGCTGAAACACCATACCCATTTTTTGTCTGTGTTTGTTAATGTCGGTATGTTTGTCGTTGAGCAGTTTCCCTTCAAAGTAAATTTCTCCGCTCGTAGGTTCTTCCATAAGATTGAGACATCTCAAAAAAGTACTCTTACCGCTACCTGACGGACCGACGATAGATACCTTTTCTCCCTTTTTTATAGTTTCGTTGATGCCTTTGAGTACGTGAAGGTCTCCAAACTTTTTGTTCAAATCTTTTACTTCTATGATAACGTCGCCGTTTTTCAAATTATCTGCGCTCACTCTTTCTCATTCTCCTTTCTATTGCTTTGACCAACAACGTAATCAACGATACGATGACCAGATAAACCGCCGCCAACATCAGATACGGTATAACGTATTCATAAGTAGCGTCGCCTATCGACCTGAACGCTTTGGTAAGGTCCACAACGGCTATAAAGCTGACAACCGACGTTTCTTTGACGAGAGTGATAAACTCGTTGCCAAGAGTAGGCAAAATATTTTTGACCGCCTGTGGCAAAACCACGCTCAGCATAGACGGAGAATAGCCAAGGCCCAAAGACCTTGCCGCTTCCATCTGTCCTTTATCCACCGACAATATACCGCTACGCATAATTTCCGATACGTATGCGCCGCTGTTAAAGCCAAAAGCCGCAACCGCTACAATTACTTTATCCACTTTGACGCCTAATGCAGGAAACAAAATGAAATAAAAAATCAACAATTGTACTACCATAGGAGTACCACGGAAGAACCACGTATAGAGATCGCTGATGGCGGACCAGATTTTGATTACCGGTTTTTTTTGTGGCAGAACCTTAGAAATCGCTATTATCGTACCTATTACGATACCGATTATAAGTCCGAGTACGGCAATAAGTGCTGTGGCTTTTAAGCCGTTCAGCACTTCTTTGTACCCTTCGTAGGTAATAAATTGTTTATAAAAAACTTCCCACGCAGTCATAGTTATTTATTCATAGATTTAACGATACTCTTTGCAGGCATTTCGTCGATTACGACAAAATCTATCTGACCGTTAATCATATCCTTTACGGCAAGTGCGCCGTTTGCATATCCGGCTGGCGTAATGTTGCTGAATCCGTCAAATCCCCACTCAACGTCGCCTTTTACGTAGAACTCACCGGTGGTACCGTTTTGGAAACCGCCCTTTTTGCCGCTCATAGCTTTAAGCACGTTTTCTACGTCGCTTGCGGTTGCGCAATCGTCAAAAGTAGTGTCGTCTGCTTTGACAATAATAACTTGAGATGCGTTATAGTAAGATTGAGTAAAATCTACGCTTTCTTTTCTCGTATCGTTGACGGTAAGACCTGCCATAGCAATATCGCAAATGCCGTTGCCTACTGCTGTTACAACTGCGTCAAAGTCCATATCTTCGATTACAAGTTCTTTACCGAGAATTTGTGCTATCTCATAAGCAAGCTCCATATCGATACCTGCAAACTTATTGCCGAGTTTGTATTCAAACGGAGCAAAAGCTGCGTTAGTTGCTACAACAAGTTGATCCTTGCTTGGGTCTTTGGTAGCCGATTCGATACCCGTTACTTCCGCACCTGCAAAATACTTGTTCATTATTTCTTCCATTTTGCCGTTGCTTTTAAGAGTATCGATAGCGTTGTTGACGTCATTAAGCAATTGGGTATCGCCCTTGTCAACGCCAAAAGCGTATTCTTCTTCGGTCAATTGAATTTCAATTACTTTTACTTGACTTGCGTCATTGTTACAAGCAACCATTCCGATTGCGCTAACCGCAACCATTGCTACTATAAGAATTGATAGTAAAACTTTTTTCATTGTTATATCTCCCCGTGTTTGTTTCGATAGCCCTATTGTAAAGATAAACGTCAAAATGCGCAACCAAATGAAAAAAATATTTTTAAAATGGATAAATATTCATAATTATTTGAATTTTTGTATTTTTATTCATATATTTATGCATAATTATATCAACATAAATAAAATATAAAATCTACTCATCTGCCACATTGATTATGTGCTTATTCTTTCTTTTGGCATAATTATATGCCAATCGAGTACCGCTATTTGAACGAGCATCGACGCTATTAAGATAGTTTTTATTATAATAAAATACACAATAATCACTATTTTCTATCATAGCTTGGTTACGCTCAATTTAACTAGCTTTTCCTGATTTATATTTTGCACTAAATTCAAACTCTTCTTCTACACCATATAGTACTACTTTTCTTTTATAGTATTTTGAATAAATTTCTTCCATATATAAACGTTCATTCTCTAATATACACGCTTCACTTTTGCACGTATACGCAATACGTTTTATATTTTTATATTTTTCTTTCAAGTCTGAGACAATTTTATGACATATATCGTTAAAATCACTTCGACTACCAAATAGGAGAACTGATATGCCGCAATTTAAAATTAATTCTTCAATCAAATTTCTCACTTTTTGTTCAATCTGACTTGTTATATTAATCTTCCTGTGCCCAATAAAACAACATTTTTTAATATTCATAATTTGCTCCTTAAAAATATTATATGTCATCATATTAGGCAGTTACAAACAATTTGTCATCATTTTAGGCAATAATTTGTCTATACACAATCGGGTGAAAATGATGACAGACTTTATTACGATTATCAACAACGTTCTGGAAGAACTAGGTAAAAGCAAGGAAGAATTGTTTGACAGCGGCGTAATATCTAAGGATACGTTTTATAAGTATAAAAAGCGTAATCCCAGCTTAGCGACGCTCATCAGAATTGCCAACTATCTTCATGTAAGCATCGACTATATTTATGAATTAACCGACAACAACGATTTTATCCCTTATTCAATCGACCAAAGCGGATTTTATCAAAATCTTCAAGGCCTTTTAATCTCCGCAGGAATTTCCGGTAGGAAGTTTTGTAAAGATTTACACTATGCCAAAGATAATCTTCTGCGCTACAAAAACGGAGTGATGCCGAGCATCACTACACTCATCGAGATTTCGCAATACTTCAACTGTACTATAGACGATTTGTTGACCCGAATATCGTAATAGTCAAAAATAAAAGTAGCCGCACTACAAATACGGCTACTCAATATTAATATATATATAATTATTATTCTATTTCTTTACGTACACTCTCGCTTCATAAGGTCGCAAGGTATGTTTATGCACGTTGGTTTCGCAATACTTATAATTGCATACAAACAGCTCTGCATCTGTGGTATCCATAGTATATCTATCGTCTATCTCAACCAATTCCCTGCCAAAGTTTGCTTCTACGTACACGTAACTTTCTCCGAGTTTTCTCGAAAATACCCATACCTGATTTGACTTTTCATAATATTCCTGCCATGTTCCGTCCGACAAAATATCATTGATTTGTTTGCGCTTGGCAATAAGATTTTTATAAAATTCAAACACGGAAAAGTCGCTGTTTCTGTCCTTTTCAACGTTGATTTGGAGATAGTTCGGGTTGACTTTCATCCATGGCTTTGCCGTAGAAAATCCTGCGTTTTCTTCTGCGTTCCATTGCATAGGAGTACGTGCGTTGTCCCTTGCCTTTTTAGACAAAATTTTCATTCCCAACTTTTTGATTATCTTATGTTTGTCTAGCATTTTGATAACGTTGAGCGACATGATATCCTTGTACTCGTCTTCTTCAAAAGGACAACTGGTCATACCTATCTCCTGTCCCTGATAGATATACGGCGTTCCCCTAAGCATAAAATTGACGGTTGCCAGCATCGTTGCTCCGTATTTTCTATATTCTTCGCTGTCTTCCACGTATCTCGGTATACATCTTGGTTGGTCATGGTTTTCCAGATAATTTGAAGTCCATACCGTAGCAGGTATACGTTGATACTTAGAGACGATTTTCTTATATCTGGACAGCTTGAATTTGCCTACAAAATCGACGTATGTATGCTCAAAATTGAACAACGTGTCAAGTACGGGTTTCGTTTCGTCGGCGATAGATTTGGCTTGCTCGTAGTTTATCCCTGCGCACTCACCAACAATGAGACTGTCGTATTTTGACCAGGAATCTCTGTTGACTTGCTCAATATACTTTTCCCAATTTTCGCCCAGACAATAATATTCTATTCCCCTGAGCGGATTGAGCGGATTCTTACCGTCGGGCAGACCTTGATTTTTGCTTATGTAAGTTATTACGTCGCACCTGAATCCGTCCACGCCCTTTTCAAACCAATAGTTGCATATATCGACGACTTCCTGTCTTACCTTAGGGTTATCCCAGTTGAGATCGGGTTGTTTTTTAGAAAACAGGTGCATATACCATTCGCCCGTCTTCTCGTCATACTCCCACGCCTTACCGAGAAAGTTGCCACGCCAGTTGTTAGGCGGTTTCCTGCCGTCCTTTCCCCTACCTTTGCGCCAGATATAATAATCTCTGTAAGGGTTGTCCTTTGAAGAACGAGATTGTTTAAACCATTCATGCTCGTCCGAAGAATGATTGACAACCAGGTCCATAATGAGCTTTATGCCCCTTGCGTGCATACCGTCAATCATCTCTTGCCAATCGTCCAGCGTTCCAAATTCGTCCATTATATCACGATAGTCGCTTATATCGTAACCGTTGTCGTCGTTGGGCGACTTATAACAAGGCGAAAGCCATACTGCGTCCACGCCCAATTGTTGGAGATAATCGAGTTTTGATATTATTCCCCTTATGTCGCCTATTCCGTCGCCGTTGCCGTCGCAAAAGCTTCTCGGATAAATCTGATAGATTACGGCGTCCTTATACCACCTGCTTTTCATAACTTTCCCTCCTTATTTGACGTTTCTGATTGAATATGATACCTTGTAGAGCATATCGTCAGCCCTTCCACTCTCTCGGCTCCCGCTTTATACAAAACGCTTGCCGTCTCACTCATTGTGGCGCCGGTAGTAAGAACGTCGTCAACCACCAGCACTCTTTTGCCTGCAAACTTTGCATTGTCGGTTACTTTATACACGCCCTTGACGTTGTCTTCTCTTGCTTTTCCCGACAACCTGGCTTGTTCCACGTTGTCCACCGTCTTGACGAGACTGTCGCCTGCAAATTCTATTTTCAACAGTTCTGCCAATCTCTTTGCTACAAGACGGCTTTGATTATATCCCCTTTTGCGCTGTCTTTCTTTGGATATAGGCACGGCGACAATCATATCACAGTCGTATTCTTCGTCAAGATATTTGTCCGCAAGCATATTGGCAAAATACTCGGCCAGATACTTTTTACCGCCAAACTTGAATTGATGAATCAGACTCTTGGCAACGCCGTCATATACGCATACGCTTCTGTTGCGATAGAACTTTCTATCGTAGTTCTGACAAGTTATACAGTAGTCGGCTTCACTCTTTTCTTCCCTTCCGCATTTGTGGCAAACGCTCTCGTACAAAAAGTCGATTTTGCCTTTGCACTCGTCGCACAAGCCGTAACGGTTTTCGCCATTCAACTCTCTGCCGCAATTTATGCAGTTGTATTTGTCAACAAATATCGCTTGTCGCACGTTGCGACAAAGTTTTATCATCTGAGAGTGCAGTCGTTGCTTGTCCATATTTCGTCTATTGTTTGCTAGGCAAACACTCTATCAATACGCCGTTGCCTTTGAGTTCAAATTCCCCGTCAGCGCTGTAAGGCAAAAAGAAATAATCTCCTTTGACTATTTCCTTGCGATAGTCTTGTCCTTCGATACTGCATTTTCCGTCAAGGACTATCCATACGCTCGGAGAGCCTTTCATATTCATTTTTCCGTCGCTGAGAGTATAGCGATATTGAGCAAAGCAAGGCGTATCGTCGTAATCAATGATTTTTTCGCACGTACAGCCTTCTTCACAAGCAACAATCTCAGGCGTAATTTTTGCGCTGTCCAACGACTTCTGTCCCCACAAAGAATAGTCGAAACAATCGAGCGCCGTCGACTTGTCCAGTCCTATGTATTTTTCTTCTTCGCTTATACGGTATTCTCCGCACCAGTTTTCGGGTTGAATGGTAAAGTCCGTAGGTTCCTGCACTTCGATTATCGTGCAGCCCTGCCCGATAGCATGTATAAGTCCACCCTTTATCAGATACGTATCTCCCACCTTTGCGTCTACCCCGTTGAGAATACTCTCCATCACGTCGGGTTCTTCAAGGCTTCTTTCTTCGAGTTTCCACAGTTCTTCCTTCGTTACTGGACGATTAAATCCGAAATATATCTTGGCGCCCGGACGTGTAGCCACCACCAACCAGGCTTCCGTCTTTCCGTATTCGCTGCCAAAATTCTTTCTGGAAAACTCTTTGGTAGGGTGAACCTGCATAGGCAATCTGATTGCGCTATCGAGATACTTGACGAGACAATCGTACTTTTTGCCACCGAGCAGTTGGTCGGGATATTGCTCCAACAGGTCGTCGAAAAATATTTTTGTATCTTTGACTACCGATACTCCGTCTCTTTCTCCAAAATACCTTGGGTTGATTGCCTTTACCTTACTGGCAATCCACTCTTCCGGAAAGTATCCGTCTTCCGAGCCGTCAGAACACAGTTGCGCATATCCTTTTCCGCCCTGATAGATGCGGTACACTCTGTTTTTTTCAAAAAATATCGGTCTTGTTACCAGTTGTTGTATATCCATATTCACTCCTTAGTAATATCGTCGATAGCAGGCATAGATTCCATAGCTCCGTAGCCGGCGACGACAACGGCACACGCTTTCATGGCAAAGTCGAGAGCCACGCCTATTTCACTCGCCAGCGGCTTAATTCCTTTATAAACGATATTGTATAAAATACTTGCCGCAAAGCAATCTCCTGCACCCGTCGTGTCGATTACCCGACTCTTTACGGCTGCGGCTGCGACGCATTGCAGATTTTTGTCGTACGCAGCGCAGCCCTGCGCTCCTTTGGTTACAAAAATCATCTTACATCTGCTCGCATATGTCCATAGAGCGGCAACCGCCTTCTTTTCGTCCTGCTCTTGCGTGAGCAGAAAAAGTTCGTCGTCGCTCACCTTGATAATGTCGGCATAAGCGCAAAATTGCAATATCGTTTTTTTGCAATCGTCTATATCGTCCCAAAGATTGGCTCTTACGTTTACGTCAAAAGAAACCAGACATTGTTTTTCTATTGCGCACTCTATCGCTTTGACGTGTGCGTATCTCGCCTTTGATTCCACAAGACTGACGGAACAAAAATGCAAAGCGTCGCCCTTGTCAAACATATCTTCTCTGACGTCGCTTTCATCCAGCATCAAGTCGCATGTATCTTTGCGATAAAACGCAAATTGTCTGTCGCCTTTATCGTTGAGCGCAACAAAGGCAAGTGCGGTAGAGTGATTGTTATCAATAGCCACGTAATCGGTATTTATGCCGTGTTTGTGCATATTGTCAAGCAAAAACTCAGAAAACATATCGTTTGACAGTCTTCCCAGATAGTAACCTTTTCCACCCAATTTGCTCACTCCTGCGCACACGTTTGCAGGCGCTCCGCCTGCCTTGGCGGTAAAAGTCAGAGTCTGCCCCTTGACAGGCATAAAATCTATCAGACTCTCCCCTATGCAAATGACCTTGTTCATATCTCCCTCAAATAATGTATTTGTAATATATATAACTAAAAAAGTTGACAGGTATCATGAATATCTTACATCTCGTCCACCAATCGCTCAACCTGCCTGCCTTAGGCTTTATTCGACTGACGTCGCACATAGTAATATCGTCTCTTACTTGCTGTACGCTCATATCTTTGACAGGCAAATACACTTCTTTCGTCTCTCCCGGCAACAAATCGAAAAAATTGTCGCTGAAAGGAGCCTGTACGCTGTTTGACGTCAGAGCCAATTTTCTCACATATCTTTTGCTTGCCAGACTGATCTTTGCCACGCCGTCGGCAACTTCTATCTGCATATCGACGTCCGACTGCGGCAATTTCAGATTTTTTTCTCTGCCAAACAGTACGGTCTTGATACATTCCTGCCGTCCGTTTCTGTACAAATAGGCTACAAAAACGCATCGTTTCAGATTGGCGGTTTTTTTGAGTTGTTTGATATCGTATCGTCTGAGCATTACCTTATCTATGCTATCCACAGTCGCCGTCAATTCCTGTTCAAAGACCACGTTGCCGTCAAACGTTGTCAGCATTATCCTGACTTTTACGTCAACCGCCCTGTCCGTATCGTTGATAACGTACACCCCAACGCCCTTTTTATCGTTTTCCAGCGATACTATGACGGGAGCGAAAAACTTTTTGCACTCATATTGCAACGCCTTGTAATTGCGATAATAGTCCAGCCCTGCCCACGAGCATACAGGCCAGCAATCGTTGAATTGCCAATACAGCGAGCCGTTGCAGCGCCCCGTATTCCTGCGCCAATGTTCCGTTGCGTCCTTGACGCATTCCGCCTGACACAGCTGCGACAGATATATATAATCTTCAAATTTTGCAGGCAAACGATAGTTGCTCGCAATATAAAACTGCATCTTTTTGTTGCCGCTGGCACATTTTTGGTGTGCGGTAAAAACCTTGCTGTCCAAAGAATAGTCCGACGGGTCTGCAAACTTGCGAATGGTTTTGATGTCAGGAAGCGACTCAAAACCAAACTCACTACAAAATCTGGTGTTGCGAGTGCGATAATAGGTCAAGTCCTGCAAGCCATGCCATACCGCCCACAGATGAGTGTCTCCCACGCTGTCGCTGCCAACGTCCTTGTTGTGTGCGCTTCCTATCGGAGTGCCTGCGATATAAGGAGTTACTTGGTCAAATTTTCTTAACTGCTCTGGCAATATATGATAGAAGTATTTTTCGGTCCATTCGACGTACTTGACCTTGTACAGCCATGCGGTAGACATAACTTCTATTTCGTTGTTGCCGCACCACAGGGCAAGGCTTGCATGGTGTCTCAGTCTTTTGACGTTGTATTCTACTTCCCGCAGAGTGTTGTCCAAAAACTCATCGTCAAAAAAAGGATAAGGCTGACAGGCATAGGCAAAATCCTGCCATACCATAATGCCGTATTTGTCGCACAAATCATAGAACTCGTCTGTTTCATAATAACCGCCGCCCCATACTCTTATCATATTAAAGCCCGATTCGGCGGCAATCTCAACGTATTGTTGCAACGTCTCCTTCGTAATACGATTGATAAAGCTGTCGGCAGGTATCCAGTTGGCGCCTTTGCAAAAGGTAGGAACACCGTTGACGACAAAACGGAAGTTGCTTCCGTATTGGTCATTGGACGTATCAAGAAGTATCGTTCTCAGCCCGATTGATTTGCTCTGTGCGTCAACGACCTTGCCGTCAGCGCTCACTTCCACGTCAACTTTGTATAGCGGTTGCTGTCTACGGTCTTCGCAATAGCCGTTGGGTTGCCATAACATTGGTTGCTCTATGACAAACTTATGCTCCGACTTATCGGCTTGACAGCGACTTTCCAGCGTTTGTCCGTCAGGAGTCGTAATCTTGACGACGACTATCACGTCTTTCTTATCAACGTTGTCAACGTCAACTACAACGTTCAGTTCGACCTGTTGTCCGTGTGATTGTCTGACAATCAGGTCCCGTATCTGCACGTCGTCTCTGCACTCCACAAACACGTCGCCCGATATTCCGCTGGGAGTAAGCACAGGTCCCCAGTCCCAGCCAAAATGGCATTGCGGTTTTCTGATATGCGGAATACCTGTCAGGCCGTTGCTGTTGTTGGGACATTTTTCTTTTTCCTGCTTTTCCAGCACGTATCTTACAGGTGATAAAAAGTCAACACGTATCGAGTTTTTACCTTCTTTCAACTTATCCTTGACGTCAAAACGAAACTCAATATGGCAATTGTCTGTCTTGCCTATCAAATCGTCGTTGAGATATATCTGAGTAATAGTATCCAGCTGCTTAAAACACAAATCAATTTTTGAATATTGAAGTTGAGCCTTGTCTATTTCAAACTCCCTGCAATACGTCCAGTCTGTTTGCGCAACCCAACCGCATTCGGCTTCGTTGTCCTTGACAAAAGGGTCTTGTATAAGCCCGTTGTTCATCAAATCGAGATAATTGCAACCGGGAACGATAGCGTTATAACGTTCTTTTTTGTCCTTTTGTCCAAATTGCCAATTGCCTGTCAAATCTATTATCATAGCTACTCCCGTGATTAATTTCAAATTTCCGCCGCAAACTGTGCGTTTGATACGTCAAAATATTAAAGATGTTTATACTATAATTATAATACCGGCACAATACTCTGTCAATATGCCTTTGCCAAAGCCGCCCATTCGTTTGACAAAATTTGTTTCAACCTATACAATGTCGATATGAGCATTTTGACTATCAAGGGTTTGACCCACGTGTATGATTCCAAGGTATTGTTTGACAACGCCGATCTCACCGTCAACAACGGAGAACATATCGGCGTAGTGGGACTCAACGGCGCAGGCAAAACTACTTTTATGAATATAATAGCAGGCAGACTTCCGCAAGATGCAGGCGAGATAAAATGGCTCAGCGGCATACGCTGGGGTTATCTTGACCAACACGCCGACATTGACCGCTCGATGACGGTCATGGAATACTTGCGTTCTTCCTTCAATTATCTGTACGAAATCAACGAAAAGTTAGAACAGTTGTATTGCGATATGGCGACTGTTGAAGACCCCGACGAGTTGGACAAGCTCATCAACCGTTCTTCCAAAATGCAGGAATATCTTGACAACGAAGATTTTTATGATTTGGACAGCAAAATCAAAAAGGTTGCCGGCGGACTCGGCGTACACAACTTCGGTTACGATACCGTTATCTCCAAGCTCAGCGGCGGCCAGCGTGCAAAACTCATGCTCGCAAAGCTCCTGCTCGAAGATTTGGACGTAATGCTTCTGGACGAGCCTACCAACTTTCTTGATTTGGAACATATCGAATGGTTGCGCAAATATCTCGACGGTTACAAAGGCACGTTTATATTGGTTTCCCACGACACGGTTTTTCTCAACGACGTATGCAAAATCATAGTCAATATCGAAAACTCTATGATAAAAAAATATTGGGGCAACTACGACGAGTTTTTGGCGCAACACGAACAAAACGCCAGGCAGTACGCCGACAGCTATGAGCGCCAACAGCGAGAAATCAAAAAAATGGAAGATTATATCGCACGCAACAAGGCTCGTGCGGCTACGGCAGGAATGGCAAACTCACGCAAAAAGATGCTGGACAGAATAGAAGTTATGCAAAAGCCAGTCAACGTCGAAAAGCCGACTTTCGATTTTCCTTATACATTGGCTGTTACAAAACACATGCTTGAAGTCAAAAACCTGGAAATCGGCTATGACGGCAAGGCTATCCTGCCGCCAATCTCATTTGAGATGGCAAGCGATACCAAGCTGTGGATAAGGGGAACCAACGGAATGGGCAAAACCACCCTGCTCAAAACGCTGATGAAACGTCTTCCTGCCATATCGGGAAAGTTTTCATTCAACGTCAACAGCAAAATCAATTATATCGAGCAAGATTTGCAGTTCCGTTCTATGGAAATCAACGCCATTACCTTCATGAACGAAACCTATCCGAGAATGAGTCAGAAGGACATACGCACACAACTGGCGAGAGTAGGTCTTAAAAAGGAGCTGACAACCAAGGCAATCGGTTCTCTCTCAGGCGGCGAACAGGTCAAAATCAAATTGTGCGCTCTCATGCAAAAGGAAAGCAATTTTCTCATACTCGACGAACCTACCAATCATCTTGACGTCAACTCTAAGGAAGCATTATTCGAAGCTCTTGCCGACTATCAGGGAGCAATAATACTTGTCAGCCACGAGCCAATGTACGCCGAAAAACTTTGCAACGATATATTCGACATAGAATTCTGACAAATAAAAAACGCCCGCAACACAGCGGGCTTTTTATTTATTATTTATGCCACAAGGTCTTTGATGTAGGCATACGACTTTTTAGGGTCGGTGGTTTCCACTTCTATATTGAGAATGTCCCCCACTTCTATCAGCGTTTCTCCGTCAGGCACGATATGCTCGTCGCCACGTGTCAGGCTCTTGACAAGGCAGTTGGCAGGCCACAAAATATCGCTCACGCTTTTGCCAACCAAAAATGCGCCCAGCTCTATCTGCACTTCAAAGGTAACCGTCTTCATTGTCTTACCCTTGTTTTGCAGTTTGACAAATCTTGCCAGCATACTGTCGTATATCGGTCTGTTGCCGAGAAGCTCTGCCACCAGATATGCCGTAAATATCGCTATTGCCGACGACAAAAAGCCCGACGAATAACCCGTGATTTCCACGATAAGCACCACGGCGGTAATAGGCGCTCTCACGCTTGCACCGAAAAACGTAGTCATGGCTATGCACACGATAGCCTTATAATAAATCGGGTCAAGTCCCATAGCGATAAAGAGTTTACCGCACAAGCCGCCCATGAGCGCACCTATGGCAAGCATAGGAATAAACAGACCGCCCGTAGCTCCCGAATTGTAACACAAGACAATCATAATCAGCTTGACCACAAGCAACAAAATCAGCATCTGCCAGGTAAAATCGAGATTGGCGATTTTGAGAATTAATCCGTGGCCGCCACCGTTGACGTCGCTTATCAGCAAGCCGGTAACGCCCGTCAGAACAAAAACGATAATAAGTCTGAGCCAATAAGGAAATTGCTTTTCGTATTTATCCGTAAACTGTTGGCTACGAATGAGCGCAAAATTAAAAAATATCGCCGTTACTCCGCACACCACGCCCAGAATAAGCAGCATCCAGGAGTCGGAAGTAGCAATAGGCGTGATATATCCCATATCAAACAACACCTTATCGCCGGCGCCCCACAGCGTAGAAAAAAGACGATATGTAATTGTACCCGATATTACCGAAGAAGAAGCCGTCATCAATATCATCGGCGTAAATCTTCTATGGGCTTCTTCGAGAGCAAAAATTATACCCGTAAGCGGAGCGTTGAATGCCACGGCAAGTCCTGCCGAAGCGCCGCCGGTAACTATATATCTCTTTCTTGCAGGTCTGCTTCCCATAAGTTCGCTGGTACCTTGCGCAGTCATAGCGCCTATCTGCACCGAAGGTCCTTCCGAACCTAGCGACAAGCCCGCAAAATAGCTGATAAAAGAGCCTGCTATGGTAGCAATCAGCGTTCTGAGCCATTTGAAAGTAACCAGTCCACGCATCACACCTTCCGCCTGCACCATACCGCTGCCCCTGACGTGCGGACATGCCCTGTGTATGGCATACATAACCATAGCCAAAGCAATCAATACGACAAACAGCAACGGAATGAATACGGGGTTGGCTGCCACGTAAGCATATATTTCGCTGCTTTTAGACGACAAAAAATTGGCGCAAAGGTTGAACAAACTGACGATGAATCCGGTAAAAATTCCCGCTACTCCACCGTAAGCCACAACAGGCACCACAATATATTTGAGTTTGGACAAAAACTGTTTTCGCTTTTGCTGACTGTTGAGTTTCATACTTTCTCCACAAGTTATTGTAATCAAATCATTGAATTTTGTCAATCCCCGACACTCTCAATATAAACAAATAAGGGACGGATTGTTATCCGCCCCTTTGCGTATTTTGAGTTATTTCAACTTATTTGTTGAGTTCTGCAAAATATTTGATAGTTCTTACCATTTGGCTGGTGTAAGAATTTTCGTTGTCGTACCAAGAAACAACCTGTACTTGATAAGTATCTTCGTCAATCTTGGAAACCATGGTTTGAGTAGCGTCAAACAAAGAACCAAATCTCATACCAACAACGTCGGAAGAAACGATTTCATCGGTGTTGTAACCGAAAGATTCGGTAGCCTGAGCCTTCATAGCTTCGTTGATGCCTTCTTTGGTAATGTCTTTGCCCTTAACAACTGCAACGAGAATGGTGGTAGAACCGGTTGCGGTAGGAACACGTTGAGCAGAACCGATAAGTTTACCGTTGAGTTCTGGGATAACAAGACCGATAGCCTTAGCAGCGCCGGTGCTGTTAGGAACGATGTTCATAGCGCCTG
>JBJETQ010000026.1:0-4056 GCA_051883395.1 Christensenellales bacterium
TTTGGTGCCGGTGACCGGACTTGAACCGGTACGGGGTTGCCCCCGAGGGATTTTAAGTCCCTTGCGTCTGCCTATTCCGCCACATCGGCAAAATAAAAAACTCTTGCGTATTGCAAGAGCTTTTTGTTTGGAGGCACCACCCAGATTTGAACTGGGGAGTGAAGCTTTTGCAGAGCTTTGCCTTACCACTTGGCCATGGTGCCATATTGGAGCGGGAGACGAGATTCGAACTCGCGACATTTGCCTTGGCAAGGCAACGCTCTACCACTGAGCCACTCCCGCATATTTTTCAATTTTGCGTGGTCTGCTTGGAGTCAACAATAGAAATAGGGTATTCTATTGAGAGTCTTGAATTGTTTCAATCGTCTGAAACGATATGCTATATCGCCGTAACGTCAGTTGCAATCCGCTACTACCACGTTTTTATTTAATATTGACGCTTTATTGTCAATATATGCCTTTTTAAAAATTTTGACACAACATCAAAATTGTCGACATTGTGTCAAATTGGTGGAAGCTATAGGGCTCGAACCTATGACCCTCTGCTTGTAAGGCAGATGCTCTCCCAACTGAGCTAAGCTTCCTTGTCAGCGCTCAATAAATATAACAAATATTTTGACGATTGTAAAGAGTTTTTTCAAAAAAAGTTAAAAAAATTTTTATTTTTTAATTTTATCGTTTTTTTTGGAATTATGTTGCTTGTTTTTTGACAAAATCTCAATATTGACATTATATCCATATATGATATAATAAAATAAATATAGGAGAAACAATGAAAAACAAAACGGCAAAAATTATTGCAATTATTATGTCCGCTATTTTTGCGCTCTTTATTCTGACGGTTATCGGTTACGTCATCTACGTCGTTTGCCAATACGACAGAATAGAAGATAATCTTGTGGTGTCCACAACCAACAATCAGACAAGACAAGTTGAGCAATACGGCGTTTATACCATTGTTACCTACAATATAGGTTTTGGCGCTTATACGCAAGATTTTGACTTTTTTATGGATAGCGGCGAGATGCTTGACGGTACAAAGGTAAACGGCAATGGCAGTACGGCAAAGGACAAGGAAACCGTACTTACCAACACCAACGGCGCTATTAGCAGCGTGGCGGACGGCGATTATGACTTTATGATGTTTCAGGAAGTGGATACAGATTCTACACGTTCTCATCACGTCAACCAGTATTTTATGCTGTCGGAAGCTTTTGGCACCAACAGAGCAAGCGCTTACGCCTGCAACTTCCATTCTGCATATCTCTTATATCCTTTTCATGACCCACACGGACAAAGTAATGCCGGCATTGCAACGTACAGCAAGTATAACATTTCGAGCAACGTACGCAGGCAGTATCCTGTCGACACAGGCTTTGGAAAGTTCTTTGACCTGGACAGATGTTTTTTGATAACGTCGCTTCCGCTGTCAAACGGCAAATATCTTACTCTTATCAACAGCCATATGTCTGCCTATGACAAGGGCGGTACTATCAGAGCGCAACAACTTGCGTTGCTCAACAGAGTGCTGGCGGAAGAAGCCGAAAAGGGTAATTACGTCGTAGTCGGCGGAGATTTTAATCACGATATTGCCGACAGTATCAATCTGTTCAAGACCGAACAGAAGGTGCCTGAATGGGTGTATCAACTTACGAACGACGACCTGACAGGCGGATATAAATTTGCCGCTGCCAACAACGTGCCTACCTGTCGCAGTACCGACATGCCGTATACCAAAGACGTCAACTATACGGTGGTCGTGGACGGTTTTATTGTGTCGGACAATATAGAAGTTAAGTGGGTCAAAAATATCGATACAGACTTTATGTACAGCGACCACAATCCTGCGGCGATGAGTTTTATGCTCAAATAATTATGCCCGACCTTTGGGCGGGTTTTTTTATAATAAAAACGTCAGATAGTATTGACAAAGGAGAAAATTATGGATAATAACATACGCAGAAAACCCATAGCAGCCGTTTTGCTTGTGATTTTGCTTTGTAGTGTCGTTGCTATGATGCCTGTCGTGGTCGCAGATATGGGACCGAAACCACAGGCAACTTTTGACGTGGTGGGTACGGAAAACTTGGGTAATTTTCACTTGATAGTCTTTTTTGACAACGGCAATTATAACGGAATTCTTGACCCTGATGAAGAAGACGCAACTTACGAAATTCTGGACAGCTATACCTATCCTGATCTGAATAATAAAATAATTTACAAAAATCAAAGCGGAGAATTACATATTTGTTATAGTTATTATGCACCTGAAAAATATGTATTTATGTTTGTGTCGGAAGATTATAGCAAAGTAATCAGAACGCAAGAGATAGAGCGCAAATACTTCGAAGGCTTTTATATCATAGACTTGCAGGGAATATCGTGGGACGAGTGTGAAGACGGGCAGACTATCGGCGAGTACAAGGTAGATTACAAGTGGTGGTATACCGTCGTTTCGACGCTGGCTCGTATGCTTGCCACGGTGGCTATCGAGTGTCTGATTGCTCTGATATTCATAAGGAGCAAAAAGGACTTTGCCTTTATAGCCATAGTCAACCTGATAACCAACTTTTTGCTCAACCTGATATTGTCGATAATTGATTTTTTCAACGGATATCAACTGTTTACGTACTACCTGGCGTATGTATTTTTTGAAGTCATAGTCATAGTGGCGGAAAGCATAGCTTATTGTAAAAAGATGCCGCACATTGCTAAATACAAGTTGATACTGTACGCAATATTTGCCAACCTTATTTCTTACGTAGTAGGCGTGATGGTAGGTTTGCCGATTTGGACGGGGATATTCTGATAAAATATAAATAGAATAATTATAAATTAATTATTAATTGAAATCTTTTATCAAATAGGTGCATATAAAAACAAAGTAGATGCATTGGAGAAGGAGATAATGAAAAATATTTGATTATTATTACAATAATTTCGGCTTTGCTCGTTACGCTTGCTACGGGTTGCGATTGCGATATGGAGTACGAGATTTGTGCTTTGAAGTATCCCGAGCCGAAGTTGTACGGGGAAACTTGCAATCTAGGGCAAGCGGTAGACAACGGATGAATTAGCCTTGACGACTTGCAAGATTTTGCGCCAAGCGGTAAACACGTGGAGTTGGATACAAAAATAGTTAGGCAGATACAATGCACCGTAGCCAAACAATTGAACGACCAATATAGTGAAGACGATTTTGAACCCGAAGACGTGAAAACGTATCTTGTCATGGATATTATAACGGTTGTTACGTGGTAACTTATTCCATTGAAGGAATATGCGGCGAAGTTGATGAACCCGGTGATGGGATAATCTACGATGGAGAGCAACATAAATGGACGTATCACGGCATTACGGTAACGAGAAATTGTACGGTATATAAACCATACGAATAAAGTCGATAGGTATTGAGTCTGAACGGAATAAACGTGTGGAGAAATTGTCAACGATATATTGCGGACCGGCAAAAAAGATTAAATAAAAAAGACGCCTTGTAAGGCGTCTTTTTGTATATCGTTTTGTCGATTATTTGGTCAAGCCTTCTTGTACTGCAACTGCGCAAGCAACCGAAGCGCCAACCATTGGGTTGTTACCCATACCGATAAGTCCCATCATCTCAACGTGAGCAGGAACGGAAGAAGAACCTGCGAATTGAGCGTCGGAGTGCATACGTCCCATGGTGTCGGTCATGCCGTAAGAAGCAGGACCTGCTGCCATGTTGTCCGGGTGAAGGGTACGTCCGGTACCGCCGCCCGAAGCAACTGAGAAGTATTTTTTACCGTTCTCAACGCACCACTTCTTGTAGGTACCTGCAACAGGGTGTTGGAAACGGGTAGGGTTGGTAGAGTTACCCGTGATGGATACGTCAACCTTTTCGTGTTTCATGATTGCTACGCCTTCTACAACGTCGTCGGCACCGTAAGCTCTTACTTTGCTTCTTTCGCCGTCGCTGTAAGAAGTGGTGTTGACGATTTTGAGTTCTCCTGTGTAGTAGTCGAGTTTGGTCTGAACGTAGGTAAATCCGTTGATACGGCTGATGATTTGAGCGGCGTC
>JBJETQ010000027.1:0-17629 GCA_051883395.1 Christensenellales bacterium
GTACGGTCTTATCGAGACTCCTTATCGTAAAGTTATCAAAGGCGAAGGTAAGGTAACCGACGAAGTAGTATATCTGCAAGCAGACGACGAAGACGCATTCGTAGTAGCTCAGGCGAATGAAGAACTGGACGAAAACGGTGTATTCGTCAATCAGCGTGTCAACTGCCGTTTCAGAGATGAAATTACCGAATTCTCGAAAAACGACGTTGACTTTATGGACGTGTCGCCAAAACAGGTTATTTCCGTTGCGGCTTCGCTCATTCCGTTCCTTGAAAACGACGACGCAGCACGTGCGTTGATGGGTTCTAACATGCAGCGTCAGGCTGTACCGCTCATCAAACCGGAAGCTCCAATCATCGCTACGGGAATCGAAGCAAAGATTGCTCACGACAGCGGCGTAATGATGCTTGCCAAGAGCAACGGCGTGGTAGATTACGTAAGTGCAGACAGGATTGTTGTCGCTACCGACGACGGAGACAAAGAAGAATATAAACTTCAAAAATTTGAAAAGAGTAACGCTGGCACCTGCATTATTCAAAAGCCTATCGTATCCAAGGGACAAAAGGTTATCAAGGGTATGGTACTTGCCGACGGTCCTTCGACTCAAAACGGAGAATTGGCTCTGGGACGCAACATTCTCGTAGGATATATGTCCTGGGAAGGTTACAACTACGAAGACGCTATTCTTATCAACGAAGACCTTGTCAAAGACGACGTATTTACGTCCATTCATATCGAAAAATACGAGATTGAATGTCGTGATACGAGACTGGGTGAAGAACAAATTACCCGTGATATTCCTAACGTCGGAGCTGACTCGCTCAACTATCTCGACGAAGACGGTATTATCATGGTAGGCGCAGAAGTTCACAGCGACGACTATCTCGTAGGTAGAGTTACGCCAAAGGGAGAGACAGAGCTTTCGCCGGAAGAAAGATTGCTCAGAGCTATATTCGGTCAAAAGGCAAGAGAAGTGAGAGATACGTCTCTCAAACTGCCACACGGTCAATACGGTATCGTCGTAGACGTCAAAGTATTCAAGAGAGAAAACAAAGACGAGCTTCCACCTGGAGTAAACAAACTCGTAAGAGTATACGTAGCTCAGAAGCGTAAAATCGGCGTGGGCGACAAGATGTCCGGTAGACACGGTAACAAGGGCGTCGTTTCGAGAGTGCTGCCTAGGGAAGATATGCCGTTTATGGCGGACGGAACTCCTTTGCAGATAGTGCTTAACCCATTGGGCGTGCCATCTCGTATGAATATCGGTCAGGTATTGGAAGTCCATCTCGGTCTTATCGCAAAACTGCTTGATTGGAAGATTGCTACTCCTGTATTTGACGGAGCAACGGAAGCAGACATCAAACAGCTTCTTATCGAAAACAATCTCCCTGCACACGGCAAGTTGGAGCTGTTCGACGGAAGAACGGGTGAGAAGTTTGAAAATCCTGTTACCGTGGGATATATGTACATGCTCAAACTCTGCCACCTTGTAGACGACAAGATTCACGCTCGTTCTATCGGACCATACAGCCTTGTAACTCAACAGCCACTCGGCGGTAAAGCGCAATTCGGCGGACAGAGATTCGGTGAAATGGAAGTGTGGGCATTGGAAGCATACGGTGCGGCACACATTCTGCAAGAGATTTTGACCGTCAAGTCGGATGATATCAACGGCAGACAAAAAGTATACGAAGCAATCGTCAAGGGTGCGCCTGTGGCAGAACCGGGTACTCCTGAAT
Source organism: Christensenellales bacterium (assembly GCA_051883395.1). Taxonomy (GTDB): domain Bacteria; phylum Bacillota; class Clostridia; order Christensenellales; family UBA3700; genus HGM11368. The sequence continues at coordinate 1,740 of JBJETQ010000027.1, forward strand.
CGTTCAAGGTGCTGATAAAAGAATTCCAGGCGTTGGGTCTCGACATCAAGGTTCTCAACGAAAACAAGGAAGAAATCGGCATAAGAGAGATGATAGAAGACGAGAGCGAACTGTTGCCTGAAAAGGAACAGGAAAAAGAAGAAGTTGATCCGTTCCAACTCGAAGAAACAGATTTGTTTGGTTTGGGTGGCGGAGAAGACGTCGACATCAACATCGACAATCTGCTCGGAATGGGCGAATCCGACGATGACGACGAGACTATTTTTGGCAACTTGTTTGACAACAAGGACGAAGAATAAGGAGGTACGGTATGTCAGAAGTAAATAATTTTGATTCGATTCAGATAGGCGTAGCATCTCCTGAAAAAATCAGGTCTTGGTCTCACGGTGAAGTAACGAAACCGGAAACTATAAATTACAGAACGCAAAAACCTGAGAAAGACGGCTTGTTCTGCGAAAGAATTTTTGGACCAACCAAAGATTGGGAGTGTAATTGCGGAAAGTATAAACGTGTCAGATATAAGGGCGTTATCTGCGACAAGTGCGGCGTAGAAGTTACCAAAAAAATCGTGCGTCGTGAAAGAATGGGACATATCGAACTGGCTTGTCCTGTATCTCACATCTGGTATTTCAAGGGCGTGCCTTCTCGCATAAGCATTGCGCTGGATATGTCTCCTAAGGACGTAGAACACGTGCTTTATTACAGCAAATACGTGGTTATTGACCCGGGCAAGACTGATTTTATTGTCAAGCAGGTCATCGACGACAAAGAATATTTTGAAGCCATCGACAAATTCGGTGCAGGCTCGTTTAAAGCAGGCAGAGGCGCAGAAGCAGTCAAAGAATTGCTTATGGCAATCGACCTTGAAAAAGAGTCGAAAGAGCTGAAAGATATTGTCGCTACCACGCAGGGACAAAGAAGAATAAAAGCAGTAAAGCGTCTGGAAGTCATCGAGTCTTTCAGAATAAGCAACAACAGACCTGAGTGGATGATACTCGACGTGCTGCCTGTTTTGCCGCCTGAACTCAGACCAATGGTTCCGCTCGACGGCGGAAGATACGCAGCCAGCGACCTTAACGACCTTTATCGTCGTGTCATCAACCGCAACAATCGTCTCAAAAAGCTGATTGAAATGGGTTCTCCTGAAATCATTATCATCAACGAAAAGCGTATGTTGCAAGAAGCCGTAGACGCTTTGATAGACAACGGCAGAAGGGGAAAACCTGTTACGGGCGCAGGAAACAGAGAACTCAAATCTTTGACGAGCATGCTCAAAGGTAAACAGGGACGTTTCCGTCAGAACTTGCTTGGTAAGCGTGTAGACTATTCGGGTCGTTCGGTTATCGTCGTTGGTCCGGAACTCAAAATGTACCAATGCGGTATTCCTAAGGAGATGGCTCTCGAACTATTTAAGCCATTCGTAACGAGAAAACTTATCGAATACGGCAAATGTCAAAATCCGAGAGCAGCAAAGAAGCTTCTCTCCAAGGCGCAAGACCTTATAATCTGGGATATATTGGAAGAAGTCATCAAAGACCACCCTGTACTTCTTAACCGTGCGCCTTCGTTGCACAGACTCTCCATACAGGCTTTTGAACCTGTATTGGTAGAAGGCAGAGCAATCAAACTTCACCCATTGGTGTGCGGCGCATTCAACGCAGACTTCGACGGCGACCAAATGGCAGTACACGTACCATTGAGCATAGAAGCGAGAGCGGAAGCAAGATTTTTGATGTTGTCCACCAACAATATTCTCAAACTTTCCGACGGCAAGGCAGTCGTTTCGCCTTCGCAGGATATGGTCATCGGTAGTTATTATCTTACTATCGACAAGGACGGCGGATTGGGAGAAGGAAGATGTTTCCGCAACGCCAACGAAGCGTTGATGGCATATCAGGACAAACAAATCGAATTGCAGTCCAAGATAAGAGTGAGAGTGGAAAAGGAAATCGACGGCGTAAAATACTCCAAGATTCTCAACACCACTTTGGGTAGAATTATATTCAACACGTCTATTCCGCAGGATTTGCACTTTGTTCCTAGGGATACGCCTGAACAACAGCTCGATTTGGAAATCGATATGACCGTGGGCAAGAAGGAATTGTCCAAAATCGTAGAAAGATGCTTCAAATATAAGGGCGCAACCGAAACTTCGGTTATTCTTGACAAAATCAAGGCTCAGGGCTACAAATATTCTACCATCGGCGCAATTACGACCAGCGTATTCGACATGCACGTGCCTAAGATTAAGAAAGAAGTTATCGCAAGAGCGGAAGAAGCTGTTCAGAAACAAGAAAAGCTCTATAAGAGAGGTTTGATTGACGAACAAAAGAGATATGAGAGCATCGTAGAAATCTGGAAACAAGCCAAAAAAGAGATTGACGACCAGTTGGAAAGCACTCTTGGCAAGTTCAACCCAATCTGGATGATGGCAAAATCAGGCGCACGTGGTAACATCTCGCAGATTTCGCAGTTGTGTTCCATGAAAGGTCTGGTGCAAGACCCTTCGGGTAAAGTCATCGAGTTGCCTGTAAAGGCTTCGTTCCGTGAAGGTTTGTCGGTACTCGAATACTTCATTTCTTCACACGGTGGACGTAAAGGTATGGCGGACACGGCTCTTAAAACGGCAGAATCAGGTTATCTGACCCGTCGTCTGGTAGACGTCGCTCAGGAAGTTATCGTATCCGAACAAGATTGCGGCGACACCAAAGGCGTAGTGGTCAACAGACCTATGCGCACCCAGAAGATGAGCGATTCCGACTATGACGCAGCTCTCAAAGACTTTGTAGAAAGAATTGACGGAAGATTTACCATCGACGAAGTAGTAAATCCTGTTACCGGAGAAGTTATTTGTCCTAAGGACGAGATGATAACCGCAGATATGGCAGAAGTCATCAAATCTTGCGGAGTGGCTTCGGTACACATCAGAACCGTCATGACATGTAAGTCGAAATACGGAGTTTGCGCTAAGTGTTACGGCAAGAATATGGCGTCCAACAACCCTGTAAAACTCGGTGAAGCGGTCGGTATCATTGCGGCACAATCCATAGGCGAGCCTGGTACTCAGCTTACGATGAGAACCTTCCATACCGGCGGTGTTGCGAGCGATAGCGATATAACCGGCGGTCTGCCACGTGTTCAGGAATTGTTTGAAGCAAGACGTCCTAAGGGTATTGCGGTAGTATCGGGTATCAAGGGACGAATCAGCATCAACGAAGAAAAGCATATCATTACGGTTACGCCTGAGAGCGGTGAGCCTTGCGAATACAAATATTCCTTCAATCAGAAGTTTGCCGAGAAAAACGGCGTAACGCTCAAAGAAGGCGATATAGTAGAAGCAGGCGACCCATTGACGCAAGGTAGCATTTATCCGCCTGATATTCTCAACACCAAGGGTGTCAACGGAGTGCTTGAATATATCATAAGAGAAGTCAAAGCGACCTATCAGAAGGCAGGCGTAGACATCAACGAAAAGCATATCGAAATTATCGTAAGACAGATGTTGCGCAAAGTAAGAATAGAGTCGCAGGGCGATACTCGTATGATTCCTGGCGAATTGGTAGATTTGCACACCTTTGAAGAAGAAAACCAGAGAGTATTGGAAGAAGGCGGCGTACCTGCAATATCCAAGAGAGTATTGCTCGGTATCACCAAGGCGTCTTTGGCTACCGAATCTTTCTTGTCGGCTGCATCATTCCAGGAAACTGCAAGAGTGCTGACCGAAGCGGCTATCCGCAACAAGATAGACAATCTCAGGGGTCTCAAAGAAAACGTTATTCTCGGAAAACTTATTCCTGCCGGAACAGGTATGAAGAGATATCGCAATATCGTTGCTCTGCCATCTAACAGCGGCGACAACGAAATTGTTGAGGATCAGATTCAGGATAAGTTTGCTATCGAAAACGATATAGAAGACTGACAACTAAATAACGCAATTCTATAAAGAGTGTCGGAGGGACGGACCCTATGAAGGCACAGCAACCTGAATTTTAAGGTGCTAAATTCCGCAAGATAATACTTGAAAGATAGAAGACATAAAGCGAGCCACTATCGGTTATGTCGATAGTGGCTTCTTTGTGGGGAGAACGAAATGATTAAAAGACTATTTACAAGCGAAAGCGTAACCGAAGGACATCCCGACAAGGTATGCGACAAAATCTCCGACAGCGTATTGGACGCTCTGTTGGAGCAGGACCCTATGAGCAGGGTTGCCGCTGAGACTTGTTGCAATACAGGCTTTGTATTGATGATGGGAGAGATTACGACCAACGCAGTAGTGGATATAGAAAAGATTGTGCGAAAAGCCGTACTGGAAATAGGTTATGACGACGAAGCCAAGGGATTTGACGGCAATACGTGCGAAGTAATAGTAAGGCTGGACAAGCAGTCTGCCGATATTGCCATGGGCGTGGACAGCAGCGTGGAAAACAGAGTGGACGGCAAAGACCGCTACGACCTTATAGGTGCAGGCGATCAGGGTATGGTTTTTGGATATGCCTGCAACGAGACTCCCGAATTGATGCCTATGCCGATATCTTTGGCTCACAGATTGACGTCAAGATTGACTCAGGTACGCAAGACGGGACTTGTAGATTATTTGCGCCCTGACGGCAAGGCGCAGGTTAGCGTGGAATATCACGACGACAAGGTCGCAAGAATAGAAGCCGTGGTAGTATCTACCCAACACGACGAAAGCGTGGATATTGAGCGTCTGAGAGCCGACGTCAGGAAATTGGTCATTGACTACGTAATTCCTGCTGAGCTGATGGACGAACAAACCAAAATATATATCAATCCGACGGGCAGATTTGTTATTGGCGGACCACACGGCGACAGCGGACTGACCGGCAGAAAAATTATTGTAGACAGTTACGGCGGATATTGTCCGCACGGTGGCGGAGCTTTTAGCGGAAAGGACGCAACCAAGGTGGACAGAAGCGCATGCTATATGGCAAGATACGTCTGCAAAAATATAGTTGCCAGCGGTCTTGCAGACAAATGCCAGCTCGATATTGCCTATGCGATAGGAGTGGCTAAACCAGTTGCGACACAAATCAACACTTTCGGTACGGGTAAAATAAGCGACGAGAAGATTGCCACGATAGTCAAAGAAGTGTTTGATCTCAGACCAGCGGCTATCATCGAAGAACTGGAATTGAGAAAACCGCAATTTGCCAAGACGAGCAATTACGGACACTTTGGCAGAGAAGACTGCGGATTTAAGTGGGAAAAAACCGACAAAACGGAACAAATAAAAAAGGCGGCGGAAAGGTTGAATAAATGACGTTTAGGGGTAGCGTTTCGGAAATCATTTATACCAACGCAGAAAACGGTTATAGCGTGATAATTGTCGACGGTACGGACGGCACTATGGTTACTGCCGTCGGCATTTTTCCGCCTGTAAGCGTGGGCGAAAACGTGGAATTGACAGGCGAAATGACAGAAGACAGGCGTTTTGGCGAACAGTTTAGCGTGAGCAACGTAAAAATAACCAAACCTTCTTCTACCGAAGCTATCTATAAATATCTGTCCAGCGGACTGTTCGTGGGTGTGGGAGAAGTTACCGCAAAGGCTATTGTGAGCGAATTTAAGGAGCGTACACTTGACGTGATAGAGAATAATCCGCTACAACTTGCGGACGTCAAGGGTGTGTCGCTCAAAAAGGCGATTGCTATCAACGAGAAGTACGTTTCTCTCAAAAATATGCAGGACGTGATTTTGTATCTGCAAAGTTACGACGTGTCTCTCAATCTCGCTATCAAGATATACAAGGCATATCAGGACGCTACCAAAAACATTATCACGGCCAATCCTTATCAGATGGTTGAAGACATAGACGGAGTGGGCTTTGTAACAGCCGACAAAATCGCTATGAAAATCGGCTTTTTGAAGGATAGCAGATTTCGTATCATCGCAGGTATAAATTATCTGCTCAAAACCCAGACCGATAAAAACGGACATACTTATTATCCCAGAAAGAAACTGGTGGAAGAAGTTGCCGAATTGCTCGGCATAGAAGACGAACAGCTCATAGACGACAAAGTCGGAGATTGTGAGATAATGGGCAAGGTTGCCATATTCGATTCGCAGGAAGGGGAAGGCGTGATGCTGACACGCAACTTTTTGACGGAGACTTCGATAGCGTTCAAATTGGTACAATTGATGAAGTCGAACCTGACGCCTGTCGGCGACACGCAGAGACTTATTGAGCGTTATCAGCAAGCCAATCGTATAATCTTTCATCCCGACCAGATAAACGCCATCAAAAATTGTCTCAACGAAGGAGTCAATATTATTACCGGCGGTCCCGGAACAGGTAAGACCACGATAGTAAAGTGCATCGTGGAAATTGTGAGAAGTCAGTATCTAAAAGTCGAACTGTGCGCCCCTACGGGCAGAGCTTCAAAAAGACTGTCGCAGGCAGCAGGACAGGAAGCCAAGACGATACACAGATTGCTGGACCTTGATTTTAAGGACGGCAAAGGATTTTTTACTTACAACGAAAGAACCAGACTCGACGCCGACGTAGTAATAGTAGACGAAGTGAGCATGTGCGACGAATACGTCTTCAACGCTTTGATAAAGGCTATCAAACCAGGCGGAAGATTGATTTTGGTGGGAGATAAGGACCAGTTGCCAAGCGTAGGCGCAGGCAACGTGCTGAGCGACCTTATCCGTAGCGGCAAAATCCCTGTCAATTATCTCAACTATATCTATCGACAGGACGAAGACAGCAAAATCGTCAGCAACGCACACCTTATCAATCAAGGCAAAATGCCTGTAATAGACAACAGAAGCAAAGATTTTTTTGTGGACAACCAATCTTCTCCGCAAACGATTCTCGACAACGCCGTTTCGATGGTTACGGACAGATTGCCTAAGTTTGCAGGAGTAAAGTCGTTGGATATACAGGTGCTGTGTCCTATGAAAAAGGGTATAGCAGGAGTAGAAAACTTTAATAAACAACTGCAAAACGCTCTCAATCCGCTCTCAGACCCAAAGGAGCAGATAGTGGTCGGGTCTACTTGTTACAGAGTCGGCGACAAGGTTATTCATACCGTCAACGACTACAAACTGGAATGGGTCAACGTGCTGGATAACAGCGCAGGAACGGGAGTTTTTAACGGTGAAATAGGCGTGGTGGAAAACGTATCGCCCAACGAGCCGTCTCTTACCGTTATTTTTGACGACGGCAAAAAAGTCAAATATTGCGCAGGCGATTTTGACCAGCTCAGTCTGGCGTATGCAATATCGGTGCATAAGTCGCAAGGAAGCGAGTTTGACGTGGCGGTAATCGCAATATCGGGCGGACACTACAAAATCAATACACGCAATTTGTTGTATACTGCTTTGACAAGAGCCAAAAAATTGGCTGTTATAGTCGGCTCCAATCAAGCCATAGCAAAGATGGTTGCCAACAATTATACTGCCAAGAGATACACCAGACTGGTAGAATTTATCGAACAAGCCGAAAACAAAAAACAAGGAGAATTGCCGTTGGGTTGAGCGTTTGTAAGGCTTTTGATGTAAAGACTATATTATGATTATTTCAGTCCTGACGACAGGACTGTTTTTTTGCGCAATTTGTCGGCTATTGTAATATGTGAGTAAACGGAGCAAAGGTCTGACTATTATATAATTATTATTATTGACTAAAAACGCCAAAGATGATAATATTATAAATTGAAATAAACTCAATCGTAAGGAGCTAAAATGGGATTGTTGAGCAAGTTGTTTCCTAGTTACAACGACAGGGAACTGAAAAAGATAATGAAAACCGTTGATATTATCGAGTCGCTGGAAGACAAATACAAGGCTATGAGTGACGAAGAATTGCGTGCTTGCACCGACGACTTCAAAAGCAGAATTGCCGAAGGCGCCACTCTTGACGAATTGTTGCCGGAAGCTTTTGCCGTGGTGAGAGAAGCCAGCAGTCGTGTGCTGGGCATGAAACATTACCGTGTGCAACTTATAGGCGGCGTGGTGCTGCATCAGGGTAGAATCGCCGAGATGCGCACAGGCGAAGGTAAAACTTTGGTGGCTACTTTGCCGGTATATCTCAACGCTTTGAGCGGAAAAGGTATGCACGTGGTTACCGTCAACGAATACCTTGCTGCCAGAGACGCCGAATGGATGGGAAAGATTTACAAATTTCTTGGTCTGACGGTTGGCGTAAACCTTTCTCAGCTTACCACCCAGCAAAAGCAGGCGGCATATAACTGCGACGTTATGTACACCACCAACAATGAGCTGGGATTCGATTATCTCAGAGACAATATGGCAAAATCCAAGCGCCAATGCGTGCAAAGGGAACTTGCCTTTGCGATTGTCGACGAAGTGGACAGCATATTGATAGACGAAGCGAGAACTCCGCTTATCATCAGCGGAAGGGGAGAAAAGAGTTCTCAGATGTATCAGGAAGCCAATCGTTTCGTCAAGACGCTGATAGCCAAACACGACAAAGCCGTCAAAGACGACGAAAGGGCTATGGAAAATCTGGAAGAAGACGAAGAATTTGAGTCTCAGGCAGATCGCTATTATGAATTAAACGAAAAGGACAAGACGGTATTTCTCAACGATTTGGGAGCGGAAGAAGCGGAAAAATACTTCCACGTGGAAAATCTTGCCGACTATGAAAATCAAAATCTCAAACACTATATAGACAATGCTCTCAAAGCCAATCTCATAATGAAAAAAGACTCCAACTATCTCGTTGTGGACGGAGAAGTCATTATCATTGACGAGTTTACGGGCAGAAAGATGATTGGACGTCGCTATTCGGACGGGTTGCATCAAGCGATTGAAGCCAAAGAAAACGTCAACGTGCGTGCCGAAAACAAGACGATGGCGACCATTACTTTCCAGAACTTTTTCAGGTTGTACAAAAAACTGTCGGGTATGACGGGTACGGCTAAGACGGAAGAAACGGAATTCAAGTCGATATACAATCTTGACGTAGTCGTTATTCCTACCAACTTGCCGATTGCAAGAATAGATGAAGAAGACTTGTTGTACGTTACTCTCAAAGCAAAATACAATGCAATTGTTGCCGACGTCAAAAAATGTTTCGAAAAGAAGCAACCCGTGCTTATCGGTACCGTCAGCGTAGAAAAGAGCGAACAACTGTCGGCTATGCTCAAAAGAGCAGGAATTCCGCACAACGTACTCAACGCAAAAAATCACGAATCGGAAGCAGAAATCGTTGCACAGGCAGGTAGAAGCGGAGCAGTTACCGTTGCTACCAATATGGCAGGTAGAGGTACGGATATTCTGTTGGGCGGCAATCCGGAATTTTTAGCTAAGAAGAAGTTGGAAAATTTGGGCTATCCGCACGATATTATCGAAGAAGCGTTGTCTTTTGCCAAGACAGACGACGAGCAAATACTCAAAGCCAAAGCGGAATATAAAAAGTATTACGACGCTTTCAACGAACAATGCCAGCAAGAAAAGCAGGAAGTTATCAAGGCGGGCGGCCTGAGAATAATAGGCACCGAAAGACACGAGTCTCGTCGTATCGACAATCAGCTCAGGGGTCGTAGCGGAAGACAAGGAGACGTCGGTTCGTCTGTATTCTATCTGTCTATGGACGACGATATTATGCGTTTGTTCGGCGGAGAGCAGATGCAAGCTATCGTTTCCCGATTTGCTATGGACGAAAACTTGCCTGTCTCAGCCAAGATTATTACCAGACAAATAGAAAACGCACAAGCCAGAGTTGAAGACAGAAACTTCTCTATCAGAAAGCACGTCATCGGATATGACGACGTTATGAACAAACAAAGAGAGATTATTTACGAGCAGCGTCGTATGGTGCTTGACGGAATGAAGGTGCATGAACAGATTTTGGCTATGCTCAAAGCCGTTGTCGAGAGATTGGTGGCGGGTTTTGTCGATTATAACACCGACCATAGAGAATGGGACTACGAAAGCATCAATAAAGAATTGGAAAAGCACGTGCTTGCCGAAGGTACCAACCTGATAACTCCCGACTTTATAGTTGAACACGACAACGAAGAAGAATTGACGGAAGCTATTTGTCAGGCAGCAAGCAGTCAATATGAAGAAAAAATAGCCGAGTTTGACAAAACGTCGCAAAAACTCAAAGAAGAAGCGCAGGAACAGGGCGTAACGGCATTTATTCCGTCGTTTGAAGATTTTGAGAGAGATATGTTGTTGTCGGTGGTAGATAACAAGTGGACTGACCATATTGACGCAATGGATAAGCTCAAACAAGGCATCGGACTGGTACAATATGCTCAGAGAGACCCTGTGCTGGTATACAAGCAAGAAGGTTTTGAGATGTTTGACCAGATGGTTGAGAGTATACAGGACGACGTGGTGCAGGTGGCAACCAAAGCCAACATTACCATCAACAGTAAGTCAGCCAATTCGGAAGTAAAAAATATTCAGACCAACGATAAACCCAAGACAATGGTAAGAAAAGACGCAAAAATCAATCGCAATGCGCCATGTCCTTGCGGTAGTGGCAAAAAATACAAGAATTGTTGCGGTAAAAATCTGTAAATAGTTGACTGATATATTGAGTAGTAAAATAGAAGTAATGGGGAACTCTCTGATAAAGAGATAACAGACAAGGAATTTATGATAGTAATAGAAAATGCAAAACAAGAAGTTGCGGTATTGAAAAAGGAATTGGCGGAAGTGGGCGACGCTCTCAACGTCAAAGGTCTGGAACAGGAAAAGAAAGATTTGACTGCAAAACAAGGCGCAGACGACTTTTGGAACGACCTTGCCAATGCACAGACCGTCAATCAGCAACTTGCAAGAGTGGAGAGCAAACTCAACCGTTTTGGCAAACTTGCGTCGAGATTGGAAGACGTGGAAGTGCTGATTATGCTGTGTTTGGAGAGCGACAGCGACGAAGAAGCCGAAGAAATAGAAAGCGAAATTAAGGCGCTCGAAATAGATATCGAAACTCTCAAACTCGAAACGTTGTTGAAAGGTAAATACGACGCCAACAACGCCATCATGACGCTACATGCGGGAGCAGGCGGTACGGAAGCACAAGACTGGGCAAGCATGCTGTTCAGAATGTACACTCGCTATGCCGAAAGAGAAGGCTATAAAGTCAACGTGATAGACAAATTGGACGGCGACGAAGCAGGCATCAAGAGCGTAACTTTTGTGGTGGAAGGAGAGAACGCTTATGGGTATCTCAAAGCCGAAAAGGGCGTGCATAGACTGGTGAGAATATCGCCTTTTGACGCAGGCGCAAGGCGACACACGTCTTTTTCTTCGGTAGAAGTAATGCCGGAAGTCGAAAACGATACCAATATTCAGATACGTCCCGAAGATCTCAAAATCGACACCTATCGAAGCGGCGGCGCAGGCGGCCAGCACGTCAACAAGACCGACAGCGCAGTACGTATTACTCACCTGCCAAGCGGCATAGTCGTACAATGTCAGAACGAACGCAGTCAGATTCAGAACAGAGAACAGGCTATGAAAATGCTTATGTCCAAGCTTATCGAAAAGCAAGAGAGAGAATTGCAGGAGAAAGAACTGGAATTGAAAGGCGAAATCAAAAAGATAGAATGGGGCAGTCAGATAAGAAGTTACGTGTTCTGTCCTTACACTATGGTCAAAGACCACCGCACTGGCTTCGAAACGAGCAATATAGCCGCCGTGATGGACGGAGAAATTGAAGGGTTTATTTTTGATTATCTGAAAAAGACCAACTAAAACGTATAAAATACAAAAGCAATGAATTATTTGGAAAGAGCCAACGAAAAACTAAAAAGTTTGAAGGACAAGCAAGAGCTTGTCGTGCTTGCCATAGAGTCGTCGTGCGACGAAACGGCATGTGCAATTACCGTGGGTAGAAAGATACTTTCCAACGTCATTGCTTCGCAGATAGAAATTCATAAGAGATTTGGCGGAGTAGTACCCGAGATTGCTTCACGCAATCATATCGTGGCAATCGACAACGTAGTAAAACAGGCGTTGAGCGACGCAGATATGAGCTTTGACGACGTAGATTGTATTGCCGTTACTTACGGAGCGGGGCTTTTGGGCGCTTTGCTGGTTGGAGTAAGTTATGCCAAGGCGCTAGCATATTCGTTGGACAAGCCGTTGATTGCCGTCAATCATATCAAAGGACACGTGGCAGCCAATTATCTTGCCAAACCTGATCTCAAACCGCCGTTCGTTTGTCTTATCGCAAGCGGCGGACATACCGCCGTGGCTTACGTAAACAGCCTGACGGAGATCGAAATATTGGGAAGTACGCAGGACGACGCTTGCGGAGAAGCTTTTGACAAAGTGGCAAGAGTGCTGGGTTTGCCTTATCCGGGCGGTCCGGAAGTGCAAAAACTTGCAGAAAGCGGTAAACCGACGATAGAGATGCCTACGCCGCTCAAAGACAAACATACTTACGACTTTTCTTATAGCGGAATCAAGACCGCCGTCATCAATTACGTTTACAACAAAGAGCAAAAGGGAGAAAGCGTTGACAAAGCTGATTTGGCTTGCTCGTTTCAGGAAAAGGCAACGGATATTATGGTCAACAACGCAATTTGTTGCGCCGTGGACAAAGGAGTCAAAACTCTGGTGATAGCAGGCGGAGTAGGAGCAAACAAGGTGCTGAGAGCCAAGATGAAGGCAAAAGCAGAAGAAAAGGGAATAGACGTTTTTTATCCGCCGCTCACGCTTTGTACGGACAATGCCGCAATGATTGCCGCCCAAGCCTATAATATGGTGATGAGCGGATGCTCGGCAAGCGATATAAATCTCGACGCTGACGCAAACGTCAGGATAACTGACTAGATAAACAAGCTAAACGCAAATTTTGGAGGGGAGAACAATGGAAATATTTGATGTCTGTAAACAATTTTTTGATAACTTGGAGTTTGATACGATGCAGACTCCCGAACAACAAACAAGCGATAAACTCTGTTTTGAAAACGCTTTGAATCAATTTTTGGTCAGCGGAAAAAAGGAAGACGCTTTTACTGTCTATTATTGTTTCAGCGAAATATTCAAACTGTTTGGTCAGGGATATGACAACACGAAACGATTGTTGGAAATGCTTTCCGACCATGAATATCATTCAGGCGAACTTCTTTCTAAACACAGAGACCATTATTCTCATTCGGTATATGTATTTTCATTAGGTCTTGCTATATATTCCAACGACGGCTTTTTCAGAAAAAATTATCTGGAATTTTATAATTTAGAAGATACGGGCAAGTCGGCATTTAATTTTTTGAAGCATTGGGGTATAGTCGCTCTTTTCCATGATATAGGATATCCATTCCAGCTTGCACACGAACAGATAAAAACTTATTCGGAAGAAGTTTGGGGAAAGGGAAACAGCATCAATCCTTTTGTTTCGTATGGAAATATGGACAATTTCTTGATGCTGGATCAGGAAACTCAGGCAAAAATCAACGAGACGTTTCATCCGCAAAATCCTATTGGCGATCTCAACGCTCTGTTGGCGTATGGCTTAAAATTGAGAGAAGGATATGATGAAAAATCTGTTTGTGCGAAACTTTATAAACGAGTTGTCGAGCAACCTTTATTTATGGACCACGGTTATTTTAGTGCCGTTATTCTTGCCAAACAACTGTTGAATACCAATACGGAATTGGATATTAGTCGTCTGGACGATTTGACGGCAATTTTGTTGCACAACAGTTTCAACAAGTTTGACGCACCTGATAAACACCCGATAGAGCTGTCGGAACATCCTTTGGCATATCTGCTCATTCTTTGTGATGAGTTGCAATGCTGGGACAGGCATGCTTACGGAAAAATAAGCAAACGTGATCCGTTGCCATACGAAATTTCCTTTATAATTTCCGACAACTATATGTACATAACATATTATTTCGATTCCTTTTTTGTGCGCACAGAGGACGAACAGGGAAAACCGAATGTAATTTTCAATAAAAATTACAAAGAAATGTCGGACGGCATTTTTACAAAAAGGATTTTTGCATACGTTGTTTCTCCGTTGAAGCTGGAAATTGCGATGAAAGAAAAAGCCAAGCCAAGAAAGTCAAAACTGTACGTTTCGGACGACAGCTTCATCAACCTTTGTGATTTTGCCAAGGCTGTTCATATCAGTTATGACAAGCATTGCAAAAGCTATTCAAACGAGCATATAGAAACAGATTTTTCCAACTTGCCGCTTGAATTCAAAGTTTCCAATATAGAGCAGGCCAAGTCTTATGCCGAAAAACTTGAATTGATAAATTGTTTTTATAGCAGCAAGGATCTGGATTATCCGGTGGTTACCGATTTCAACAGAACTCAATTCAGTTCTTTTACCGACAACCTTGGATTTCTCAGCAGGGAAGAACACGTGAGATGGGTAAAAGAGAAACTGGCTATGGGCTGGAAGTACGGAACAGATTATGACAAAAATGACAAAGAAGAACGCAACAGAAAAAAGATACATAGTTCGATAGTTCCGTTTGAAATGCTTTCGGAAGAAGATCGTTCTAAAGACAAACTGATGATAAATAATATTATCCCGATTCTGAGAAAATTCGACAGTAATATTAAAATTTACAATTATCGTTTTGGAAGAAAACCAAATCTTGAAATTGCAGGAACGGGACATAGATTTATCAAAGGCAGTAGTGAAGTTATTCAGGAATACAAAAATCAAATCAAAGAGATTTTGAAAAATTACAGCAAAGATTATCGAGTTGTTGTGAGAAGTTGTTTTGCTTACGGAGCAGACCAGTTGATAGCCGAATGTGCAACAGAATTAGGCATTACGGTAAAAGCCGATTTGCCTATGGAATATGAAGATTATATTGCCGACGTCAGAAATGACGTTAACATAAACGGCTATACGTTTACTCAGGAAGACGAACTGAGAATGAGACATCTTCTTGCTCAGACGGTAGTTTGCAAAGCGATAACCGACAGAGAAAACACGTATGCTGCTTCCAGCCAATATCTGATTGACAATTGCAGCAAATTGATTGTTCTTTGGGACGGAAAAGAAACTCCTTTATACGACAAAGACCATCGACCTATCAATCGTGGCGGAACGTATGACACTCTGAGAATGGCAAGAGAAGCAAAGAAATTTTCCGAAAACGACATACATATTATCTATTGTGAGAGATAAAACGATATGGCTGAAACTCATAGAGAATATTCACAGCTATGAAGGCAAACTATAAGTTTGACGTAAAAATCTGAGTGCGCTTCTTTATTGAGCGCACTTTTTGTTTGGAGTTAAACGCAATAAAAGACACGCTGCTTTGGTGGCATGTCTTTATTTTTTTGCATAATTGCTGATATATCAACGTTTTTTTCAATGATAGTTGCTATCGCAAAAAGTATACAACTCAGTTTACTTCACCTTTCTGTTGCAAAATAAGCTTACTTTATAGTTTTTATTATATTTATAATAGATATTTGGTATAAAATCGTTTGACTTGATAGATAAATATGTGTAAAATGTTTTTTGCGAGAGTAAAATGCTATAAGTATGCGGTATTTTCGCACTATCAATATGCTATGAAGAGTTCCTTGTTTTTTGGAGACTCATCAAATAAATACAGGAGGTACGCAGTATGCCAACAATCAATCAGTTAATCAAGCAAGGCCGTGAGGATAAGGTTGTTAAGAGCGGTGCGCCTATCATGGACAAATGCCCACAAAAGAGAGGAGTTTGTCTTTCGGTTACCACTACTTCACCTAAGAAACCTAACTCAGCGCTTCGTAAGATTGCCAGAGTGAGACTTGTAAACGGTATGGAAGGTACAATTTATATTCCTGGTATCGGCCACAATTTGCAAGAGCACAGCGTGGTTTTGATCAGGGGTGGTAGAGTAAGAGACTTGCCAGGTGTAAGATATCATATTATACGTGGCACACTTGACACTGCAGGCGTTGCAAAACGT
>JBJETQ010000028.1:0-57730 GCA_051883395.1 Christensenellales bacterium
ATTAGGGCTATGCCCGAAACTGAAAAACCACCCGCTATGCGGGTGGATCTTTATTAACTTTTGGCGGCGGATATGCGTCGTTATGCTTTGTCAAACGGCAATTTTTCTCACTCACGTACGCTAAGTACGCTCGTTTCGATAAAATTGCCGCTTTTCTCGCCTGACTCGCATCTCCACCGCCAAGTCTAAATACGCAGTTGTTTAAAAGTCGGCAACGGATATACTACGCAATACTGTGTCAAAGGCAATTTTTCTTGCTCTCGTATGTATCAGTACGTTCGCTTTGATAAAGTTGCCTTTTCCCTTGTCTTGTTCGTATCTGAGCCGTCATTTGACAGCGTATATGCGACGGTATGCTTTGTCAAGCGGCAATTTTTCTCACTCACGTACGCTTTGTACGCTCCTGTCGCAAAGACACCCAGACTTTGTCTTATCGCTTCTGAGCCGCCAAAATTAATCTGCAATACTTTTTCATCTGTGCATAAATTTTGCAATTGTAAGGGCAAATAAGACGCCGAGCAATCTCACCGAACAAATCTCTCTGCTTACAGCTTGCAGCGACATTCAGAAGCCTTAGCAGTTTATAATGGGGCAGAGAACAAAAAATAAAGCGGCTTGGAAATTATCCAAGCCGCTTGTGTCAGGCTGTCAACAAGTCTTACAGGCTGTCTTTGAGAGCCTTACCTGCTTTGAAGGAAACTTTCTTGCCGGCAGGAATTTGGATTGTTTCGCCGGTAGCAGGGTTTTTACCTGTACGTGCTGCGGTTGCTTTAACTTCAAAATTACCGAAACCGGCAATTGCAACCTTTTCGCCCTTAGCGAGTTCTTCTTTGATAGTAGCAAAAACTGCGTCATAGCATTTTGCTGCCATTTCTTGTGTTACACCAGCTTCTGATGCAACTGCTTTGATAAAATCAACCTTAGTCATAATTTTCTCCTTATGGGTTTATTTGCTAAGCATCGGTGTATATCCGATACCAGAGCTTCTGATTTGGGTGCCTACGTAGCCTTGTGAGAGCATATCTCTGTGTTTGTCCATATCTCGGAAAGGCACACAGACTATCGGGCTGGAAAGAGTCTCGATTGGCTTTTCTATACGGCGGACAAAGTATCCGAAATCATACTCACCGCCCATTGCGTACACTCCCGCAAGGCAAAAGCCCTGAGAAAGCATCGTTCTCATGCTGGCAACGTTTTCCAGCTGAACGACTGCGCATATCCAACCGATATTTTCCTGGTTTGCAACGTGGCGTATAAATTCCACCATTTGCTTTGCCAGTCCACGTCCCCTGTATCGCTTGTCTACCATTACCCCTGACATTTCGTATATATAAGGGGGAGATATCCTGCCTGCCGTGCATTGCGATACTACGTCGGCTATTTGTTTGGCATATTGATTGTCCTTGTCAAGAGCAATAGTTGCAACCAGCTGATTTTTGTCAAATACACCTACAAATCTGCCGTTTTCAACTACTTGTTGCAACTCGTCGTCCATATAAGGATAAAAGAATTCTATCCTGTCAAGAGCATTGCGCTGTTCGTCCAAAAAACGCTTTGCGCAATCAATATCTTCTATATTTATATAATACATTGTCAAGTCGGGATTTGTCAATACCCAATTTGAAATTATTTGCATCGCAGACAATTATTCCTTTCTCAAAATCACGCTTCGTTTGCTTGTTTTATATTATTGTAACACAAATAATTTTTTTTGCAATACAAATATTTCAAAACCCAGACGCTGTCTTTGTTTGACGGCTATCGGCGTTTTTCTTTCCAAAAAATTACTGTCTGCAAAACTTGCATTTTATAGTGTGGCGTGATATAATAAATACAGCTGAATAAAGTCGTTTTGTAACTGACGGATTACATAGATGTCTATGGGGGAGCAAAGCGATTATCTGTCGACCGTCTGGGCATTTATGTTCAGACTTTTTTTGTAATCAAGGAGGCAAAAATGGACGCTTGGAATGGCTTTAAGCCAGGCAATTGGAACAAAGAAATAGACGTCGCAGACTTTATCAGACTCAATTATACGCCTTATGACGGGGACGACAGCTTTCTTCAAGGAGCAACGCAGCGCACAAGGCGACTCAACGACAAGGTGAACGAATTGTTTGCCGAAGAACAAAGAAGGGGCGGAGTGTATGACATCGACACTCAGACCGTGTCTTCTATTCTCACCTACAAACCCGGATATATCGACAAAGAGCAGGAGATAATTTTCGGTCTCCAAACCGATGCTCCGCTCAAACGTGCCGTCAATCCGTTTTCGGGCAAAAGAATGGGCGAAAAGGCTTGTCAGGCGTACGGATACGAGATGTCCGACAAAATCAGAGACGAGTTCAGGTATCGCACCACGCACAATGACGGCGTTTTTCGAGCTTATACCGACACAATGCGCAAGGCAAGGCACGTAGGAGTTATTACAGGTCTTCCCGACGCATATTCCCGTGGAAGAATTATAGGCGACTACCGCCGTGTTGCTCTATATGGTATGGATTATCTGATAGAGCAAAAAAAGAAGGACAGAGAAGAACTGTGGCAAAATCCTATGACCGACGACAATATTCAGATGGTCGAAGACGTAACCAAACAAATTGATTTTATGACGCAGCTTATCGAGATGGGCAAGTCCTACGGTTGCGATATATCCCGACCTGCAACCAATGCCGTAGAAGCCGTACAATGGCTGTATTTTGGTTATCTGGGAGCTGTCAAAGAACAGAACGGCGCAGCAAACTCGATAGGCAGAATAAGCACCTTTCTTGATATATACTTCCAAAGGGACATCGATGCAGGTCTTATGGACGAGCAGAGAGCGCAGGAAATCATCGATGACTTTGTCATCAAACTCAGGCTTGTACGTCATCTGCGTACGCCTGAATACAATGAACTCTTTGCAGGGGACCCCGTATGGGTAACCACTTCGGAAGGCGGAATGTGCTTGGACGGCAGACACATGGTTACCAGGACGTCGTTCAGGGTGCTTAACACATTATACAATCTCGGACCTAGCGCAGAACCCAACATCACGGTATTGTGGGCGCAAAAATTGCCGCAAGGCTTCAAAGATTTTTGTGCCAAGGTATCTATCGAGACAGACAGCATTCAATACGAAAACGACGACGTAATGCGCAAAGATTTCGGCGACGACTATGCTATCGCATGTTGCGTTTCGGCCATGAAAGTAGGCAAACAGATGCAATACTTCGGTGCAAGATGCAACCTTGCAAAAGTGTTGCTTATGGCGCTCAACGGCGGCAAAGACGAAATTTACGGCGAACAGATAGGACCCGAAGGAAAGATATTCGACGAAGGGTTGCTCGATTACGACGAAGTGATAGAAGCGTACAAAAAATACTGCGACTGGATGGCAGGATTGTACGTCAACACTCTCAACGTCATTCATTATATGCACGACAAATACGCCTACGAAAGGCTTATGATGTCGCTCCATGACACCAAGGTAGAAAGACTTATGGCATTCGGTATTTGCGGTCTCAGCGTGCTTGCAGACAGTCTGAGCGCCATCAAATATGCCAAGGTCAAAGCTATCAAGGACGACAGGGGACTTATCACCGACTTTGAGACGGAAGGCGAATTTCCTAAGTACGGCAACGACGACGACAGAGTGGACGATATTGCCAGATGGATTACGGAGTATTTTTATGCTCAGCTTTGCAAGCACCCAACCCATCGCAACGCCAAGCACACGCTCTCCATTCTCACCATAACGTCCAACGTCGTATACGGTAAAAAGACAGGCAACACGCCTGACGGAAGAAAGAAGGGCGAGCCGTTTGCTCCCGGTGCCAATCCTATGCACCAGAGAGATTGTTGCGGTGCGCTTGCCAGCCTTAATTCCGTTGCAAAAATCAATTACGATTGTTGTCAGGACGGCATAAGCAATACTTTCAGTTTCACTCCCGCAACGCTCGGCAAGGAGCTTGACGACAGAGTAAAGAAACTAAGCGCCATACTGGACGGATATTTCGCTCAGAACGCACATCATCTCAACGTCAATGCGCTCAACAGAGAAAAGCTTATCGACGCAATGAACAACCCCGGCAAATACCCTAATCTTACCATAAGAGTCAGCGGTTACGCCGTCAACTTCAACAAGCTCAGTCAGGAGCAGAAAAAAGAAGTAATTGCAAGAACCTTCCATGAAAAGCTGTGATATAAAAGGAAAAATTCATTCTTTGGAGAGTCTGGCAACTCTCGACGGAGACGGCGTAAGATACGGCGTGTTTCTCGTGGGTTGCTCTCTCAGATGCATATATTGCCACAACCCCGATACGTGGGCAAATTCGGAGAAATATTCCGAATATACCGCTCAACAGCTGTGCGACAAAATATCTCGCTACAAGCCTTATTTCGGGCAGGACGGCGGCGTAACGTTCAGCGGTGGAGAACCTTTACTGCAAGCGCAATTCGTCGCCTGTTGCGGCAAATTGCTCAACGACAACGGCATACAATACGCATTGGACACGTCGGGTGCCGTACAGCTCAACGACGACGTAAGACAGGCGATAGACGGTGCCGAACTTATTATTCTGGATATCAAGATGCACAATAGCGCAGATTACCGTCGATACACTCACGGCAATATGGAACTTGTGCTTGCTTTCGGAGATTATTGCAACTCAATATCCAAAAGAATGTGGCTGCGCACCGTAGTCGTGCCGGGCATCAACGATACAAAAGACGATATGGATGCATATCTTGACGTAGCGGCAAGATGGAGCAACGTGGAGAAGTATGAGCTTCTAGGTTTTCATACCATGGGGTTTGACAAGTACGAAAAACTGGGCATTGACAATCTTTTGCGTTCCACGTCGCCTATGGACGATGAAAAACTTAAATCATTACAGCAATATATAGATAACAAAAGGAGTAATTATGATTGACAGAAAACAACTGGCTTATGACTATTTCAAGCAAGGGTACAATTGCGCACAGTCGGTGGTAGCAAGCTTCGAAGACGTGTTGCCGCTTGACAAAGAAACGCTATTGCAGGTTTCCATCGCTTTTGGCGGTGGCTTTGGCAGGACACGCAATCTTTGCGGAGCGGTCAGCGCTATGGGCATCATTGCAGGTCTTCTCAGCGCTGACAAAGACGAGATTGCCAAGAGTAAAGGCGACGTCTACAAGATTGTTCAGATACTCGACGAAGAATTCAAAAAGCGCAACGGCAGCGACAATTGCGCTACGCTTCTCAAAGACGTCAAAAATCTCACGCAGGGTTACGTGCCACAAGTAAGGGACGAAGAATATTATGCCGTAAGACCTTGCATAAAATTCGTTTTGGACAGCGTTGATATAATAGAAAATTACCTGTTAAAAACCAATTAAAAAAACTAAATATAAGCGTTCTATTACATAGCTTTAAGATTGCGACTTGACGAGTCGCAATCTTTCTTTTATCGTTTGTGCTTAAGTCGTCATAAATAACTAACGGCATCTTACCCAAAGTTAAAAAGCCGATACATGTCGCTAAAAATAGTAGTTGAGACAATACAAAATGTTACGTAAAGCTGTCGTAATGACAAATTTTTGTGAGATTTTATTATTTTTTATGGCAGATATTTACCGTTCGTATGACTTATGCAGGTATGAATCATATATACATAAATATTCAATTTTATGAATATTATACATACTATGTCTTGCAGAAAACACGTCATCATATTTGCAGAAAATACGTAGTTTTTTGCGCATGTACGTCATCTTCTTGCATAAGATAAGAATTTTCAGGCACGTTGACAACTTAATATCAAAGACAATTTGTGTCCGTAATTATCTTCAAAAAGTCGTAATTTTGGCAAAAATTGCACCAAAAAATTTCGCAAAAACCACTAAAATTTTTACAAAAAACAGGTTTTTTTCAATAAAATTTGAGTGTTTTATGTCAGATAGTCGGGCGTTATGCTTTTATCTCGATATAGGGCTTATATCTAGAGCAGGTTGTCAAAGACGCCTTTATGTTTGAAATATACATACAAAAAAACATAAATTGCCTTGCACGTTACGCTTTATTTTGCGTATAATCAGAGAAGAATTATAATACAATTATTTGATTATAATTCTTATTTTATCGTTATGTGCGCTTTTATAAAATAAGTTGGTTGCAAAATCCATATTATAATGTTATAATACAAGTTGAAAATTCGGAGACAGATATGAGATATTTTTTTGAACACAAAAATTATAACGATTTTAGTTGTATTCAACAAAACAGGCTTGACCCAAGAGCCTATTTTGTACCTTTTTCTTCTCTGGAAGAATGTAAATCATGCCAGTCATATCTTGACGAAAGATATTCTTCCAAGATGCTGACGATACTCAGCGGCAAGTGGGACTTCAAGTATTTTGCAAAGATTGACGATATGCCGGCAAGCGTGGATACTTACGATTATCCGTTTGACTCAATCAAAGTCCCTGCCTGTTGGCAGTTTTCTGGATACGAACAGCCTTTTTATGTCAATACACGCTATCAGTTTGAGTGCAATCCGCCCTTTGTGCCTGCAAGTGAAGGCATAATGGGTACGGGTACGCCGCTCAACGTTGACGCTCCGGTCAAGGTTTACAATAGCGTAGGTATATATCGCAAACAATTCCGTATGGTGCGTTCGGCAAGGCATATTCTTACCTTTCTCGGAGTTTCTTCTGCAATACAGGTTTACGTCAACGGCAGATATATAGGTTACAGCGAAGGCTCTCATAATACTGCGGAATTCGATATTACCGATATGGTAATAGACGGACCTAACGAAATCGTCGCTCTCGTGTACAAGTGGTGCAACGGCAGTTATCTGGAATGTCAGGACATGTTCCGCAACAACGGCATTTTCAGGGACGTTTATATCACCAATTATGACAAAAACTATATATATGATTTTTCTGTCAAGACAAAAAAGCTCGATTTGGGCAACTGGCTTATCGAAGTGGAATGTCAGGGCAATCTCGAAGAAAAAGCCGAGATATATTACGAATTGTACGACGGCAACAGACTGATACATCGCAATCAGGGAGAAAAGACCATGCTGGGCGTCAACAATGCCAAGAGCTGGTCTGCGGAAAAGCCGTATCTGTACACGCTATATATTTTTATCAAAAAGGGAACGAAGTCGGTTTTTGCTCTGAGACAGGAGATAGGACTGAGAGAAATCAATATTTCAGGCAGCGTATTTTATTTCAACGACAAACCTATCAAAATCAAGGGCGTCAATCATCACGATACCAATCCGCATACGGGCTGGGTGATGAGCGTTGCCGATTATTTGCAGGACCTTACGCTGATGAAACAACTCAACGTCAACGCAATAAGGACTTCGCATTATCCGCCTGACCCTATCATGCTCAAAATGGCAAATTATTTGGGCTTTTACGTCATAGACGAAGCCGATATAGAGACACACGGCACGTATGCGACTAATTTTCCACGTCCTGATCGCATAAGCAACAATCTCAAATGGAAAGAACATTATTGGGACAGAGTTTACTCTATGTATATGCGGGACCGCAACAATGCCTGCGTAACCATGTGGTCGCTTGGCAACGAAGCGGGCGGCTACAAGTGTCAGGATTATTGCTATGCCAATCTCAAAAAGCTCGACCCGTCCGTACCTATACATTATGAAGGGGTTTGCAGAACGAGAAGATGGGCTTACGACGTAGTGTCCGAGATGTACACTTCTACCTACAAGTGCGAAAAGTACGTGGAAGGCAGGTTGCCTAAAAAATACTATCGTGCGCCGTTTTTCCTGTGCGAATACGCTCACGCTATGGGAGTAGGCCCCGGCGGACTGGAAAAGTATTGGGAAATATTTTACAAATCGCCTAATGCAATGGGTGGCTGTATATGGGAATGGGCTGACCACGCTGTAGCGAGAGAAGACGGCTCTTATACCTATGGCGGCGACCATGGAGAATACGTTCATGACGGCAACTTCTGCGTAGACGGTCTGGTTTATCCCGACAGGACTTTGTCCACGGGTGCGTATGAAATGCAATCGGTTTACAGACCTATCAGAGCAAGCTACGTGTCCAACAACAGGTATATACTGACCAATACCAACTATTTTGCCGATTCTTCTTCTCTTGACATCAGCTGGGAATATTTATGCAACGGCGAAGTTCTGGCAAAGGGAAAAATCGACGGAATTATTCCGCCTGCTTCCGATTACGTCATCACTCTCAAACACCCTGCCATTGACACTACCAAAGATTGCTTTATCAACTTTATTTACGTCAACAAAAACAGCGGAAAACTTGTGGCGAAAGAACAGTTGATATTGTGTCAGTTTTTCTCCCAAGGAGTAGAACGTTCGAAGGGAGAAGTGGCTTGCGTAGAAGAAAACGGCTTGTTCAAAGTTATGTTCAACAACGGCAAGGTTGTGATAGACAGAGCCAACGGCAGACTTATAAGCTATATTGTAGACGACAAGGAATATCTGTTGTCGGGCGCTCGGACGGCAGGTCTATATCCTAGCGTTTACAGACCGCCTATTGACAATTACGTCAATATCGACAAGGTATGGCGCAGGCAGGGATTGGACGTCGCAGAGTTTGAGCTGAAAAGTTTTGACAGCAAAAAACTTGTCGGAAAGGTGGAAATATACGTAGAATTCGAACTAAAAATCAAGAACAAGGTCAAGATGCTTGTTACCAATACCTACACCGTGTACGGCAACGGACATATAGACGTCAATACAAGGCTGGACGTGGCAAGGGGGTATGATTTGCCTAAATTCGGTCTTACGCTGGAAATTCCTAAGGAATTTGATTCGGTAAAATATTACGGCAGGGGCGACAAAGAAAATTACAGCGACTTCAATCAACATTCCGTCATCGGAATATACGAGAGCAAGGTCGAAGATATGTACGAGCCTTATATAAGACCGCAGGACAGCGGCAACAGGGGAGATACGAGATGGTTTGAAGTGAGCAACGCTCAGGGACAAGGTCTGGTATTCGAAGCCATACACAAGCCGTTCAATTTTTCCGTATTGCCTTTTGACGACAAGGCGGTGCTTGCGGCAGACCACAGACACTATCTGCAATTCCAGGACAAGACCGTTGTCAAGGTGGACGGGTTTGTCAGGGGCATAGGTAGCAACAGTTGCGGCGAAGATACCCGATACGAATACAGACATACGTCTACCGCTCCTATCGAATACAACTTCAAAATTTACGCAATAGACTGCTCAAAAGTCGATAAAAAATAAAACAACGCAAAAAAAGGCAGAAAATCATAAAAAAAGCTCGTTTTTTGGCGCAGAAAATATAATATAGTAATAAAAATTAAATAATTATTAAAAATTTTAATTTTTATATTGTATTTTATAATTTTATATGATATATTATATTAAACGCATACTTAGTCGGAGGAAGTAACAATGGCAGAATTTACATACGAAGTAATCAAAAATTACGGACAATTGTCCGAATCCAGCAAAGGTTGGAAGAAAGAAGTCAAACTTATCAGCTGGAATGGCAAGGAAGCAAAATACGATATCAGAGAATGGTCTCCCGAAAATGATAAAATGGGTAAGGGTGTAACTTTGAGTGCCGAAGAAATGAAAGAACTCAAAGAAATGCTCAACAAGATGGATCTGTAATCGATTTATCCACGCTATCAGGGCGCACCAGGCTTTGCTTCGGGCAGGGTTTGGTGTGCTTTTTATTGCATGTTATTACTACTTATCAGTCGCTTTTTGTGAAAACATACTTTTCGTCCGATATTCACTTTATATTCGGACGTGGAACTTATAGGCGTCTGTGTAGATTTAGTTAGAAAGCAGGAATATTAAGACAGTATCGGATATATCACCGACCTATTGACGTATTATATAAAAAACCTTCCTGACAAAAGGAAGGTTGACAATTAAAAAACTTATTCTACGTCTAAATTTTGATAAAGAAATATATCGTCGTCCAAAAACTCGATAATCGACATCCCAAAGCCGTTGGCAAGTCGCATTACGGTAGAAAGCGTAACGGTTTTGCTCTTTCCACTCAATATCCATTGCATGTGTCCGTGTTGTATGCCGGATAACTGTTCAAGCCGATATTGAGACATTTTATTTTGTGCCAGCAGGGCGATAACTCGCTTGGCAACTGCGTCATTTACATTCACTATTTATCTCCAAAATCAATTACGGAAGAATACTTACATAGTCATTATATACTTTTGAAATAAAAATATAAGAATGTATACTTCCATAACGATTGCTATACTTCTGTTGTTGTGTTAAAATAAGGAAGTATACTTACATATAGGGAGAGCAAAAATGATAATAACATTTTGCGGACATGCAGATTATTTGCCTGGATTGAACGATAAAATCAAAATGATAGAATTAATCAACGAAATATCGAAAGGGGAGACTGTTGAATTTTATCTTGGCGGATATGGTGGCTTTGATAGATTTGCTATGAAATGCGCAAAAATATATCAGGAAACAAATCAAGAAGCCAAACTGATACTTGTTGTACCTTATATTTATAAAAGCCACACATATTACCGCAACAAAGGATATTATGATGCAACCATTTATCCTGAAATAGAAAACGTGCCGTTAAAATGGGCTATTGTAAAGCGAAATCAATGGATGGTTGACAGAGCTGACGTTGTCATAGCATACGTAGAGCATAGCCTGGGCGGAGCATATAAAACGTACTCCTACGCTATCAAAAAAAGAAAGCTTATTTATAATTTTTGTCTATATCGTTAAACGACAAGCGGCGTCTGACGCCAAGCAAAACAGTCAAAGTCGTAACCGTAGCGTTGCCGATATGCTCGTATATATTTGACAATGCGGCTGCGTTTATTTATAATGTAAAAAGTATAAAATTTGGGAGGACGACTATGGACGAGAGTCAAGACAAGTCAATTGTTGACAAGAGTATTCAACAACCTGCCCAAGTGGAAGTAGTAGATTCAACCCCACAACAACCTATGCCCGACAAAAAGACCGGTGCTAGGGCAATTGTCAAAAAATTGTGCAAGAGATGGTTTATCGACGCATTCAGCGGTATGGCGCAAGGATTGTTCGTTACGCTGATTGCAGGCACGATTTTTACTCAGATAGGCAAACTCATTGGCGTTGACAACGGGTTTGGCGCAGTATTGGTGCTGATAGGCTCTATGGCAAGCACGATGATGGGCGCAGGTATCGGTGTAGGAATAGCAAGGTATCTCAAAGCGTCAAATCTGGTGATGTTTGCTTGCGCCGCAGCAGGTTTTATCGGGGCGTTTCTGCCCGACGCAGCTTATAAGATTGCAGTAAGCGAACAGGGCTTTTCTCTTATGGCGGTGGCGCAGTCGTTGACCAGCGTAAAACTGGGAGCGCCCGGTAATCCGATAGGAGCATACGTTGCTTCTTTGGTGGCTATGGAGATTGTTTCGCTGTATGCAGGCAAGACCAAACTGGACATTTTGCTTGTACCTTTGGGAGTGCTTGCGCTGGCTTTTGTAACGATGTTTGTAGCTATTCCTGCGATTTGGCTTATTGCAATGATAGGCAAGTTTGTAGAAGTTGCTACGGGAGCGGCACCTTTTGTAATGGGTATAGTGATTGCCGTCGTTATGGGCGTGCTTTTGACAATGCCGACGTCGAGTGCGGCGATATGGATAGCTTTGGCGTCAGGAAACACGTCGGATACAATGTTGCTTGCAGGCGGCGCAGCCGTGGTTGGTTGTGCCTGTCAGATGATAGGCTTTGCCGTTGCAAGTTTCAGAGAAAACAAAGTGTCGGGGCTTATATCGCAAGGACTGGGTACGTCTATGTTGCAAATTCCTAACATAATGCGCAACCCGAGAATATTTATTCCACCGATAGTCGCCAGCATAATCTGCGGACCTATGGCAACCTGTCTGTTTGAGTTGAGATGCAACGCAAGCGGCGGCGGAATGGGAACCAGCGGACTTGTGGGCGTATTTGGCGTGATAGACGCAAGCAGCGGAGTGATTGCGCCTTGGAAGATGTGGCTGGGCATAATTTTGTTGATGTTTGTTCTGCCTGCTCTCATCAGCTGGGGAATGAGCGAATTGTTGCGCAAGGTCGGCTGGATAAAGTACGGCGATATGAAACTGGACGCATGAGCATAAATGCGTGCGCATAAATATAAAACGACTTTAAGTGGCAAATTTTGCCACTTAAAAAATATGGGAGATAATATGGAGACCAAAACGAGAAAAGAAATCGACAACTTATACAAATGGAAACTGGAAGACATGTATGCCACCGACGAAGATTGGGAAAGGTCATTCAGACGAATGGACGAGAATAAGCATGCTCTGGAAAAGTTTAGGGGAAAGCTCAACAACGCCGACGATATACTTGCTTATCTCAAAGAAAACGCAGAGACAGATTGCGAAATATCCAAGCTGTACGTGTATGCACGCATGCGCAAAGACCAGGACGTGAGCGTAACGAAGTATCAGGAGATGAGCGACAAGATAGAAAATCTTGCCGTGGAGCTTGGGTCGATATATTCTTTTGTCAGAGTGGAGTTGTCAGCCAACAGCAAGGAGTTTTTGACACAGTTGTCCCAACGCCCCGAATTTGCAGATTTTGACTACGAATTGCAGGAGATTGCCAGATTTAAGGATAGAACTTTGAGCGACGCAGAAGAAAAGTTGATAGCGGACGTAAAGAGTTTTTCCGACCTGTTCCACGACGCTTTTGAAATGTTCGATAATGCGGACATAAAATTCGAGCCTTTTGTTGACGGCAAGGGCAATACCGTCAAACTGTCGCACGGACTGTACGGCGTGTATTTGCAATCGGACGACCGAGAAGACAGACGCAAAGCTTTTGAGAGTATGTTTGGCGCATATAAAGGAATGATAAACACTATCTCCACCCTATATTGCGGCAACGTGAAGAAAAACAACTTTTTTGCCAAAGCCAGAAAATACGACAGCGCTCTGCAAATGGCAATGGACGGAGAAAACGTAACTCCTAAGGTATATGAAAAGCTGGTGAAATGTATAGACGACTCCTTGCCGCTGCTTCACGACTATATGAAATACCGTCGTCAGAAACTGGGTTACGACCAACTGCACATGTACGATTTGCATACCGCTATATTCGAAAGCAAGGACGAAAATACCGACTATGCGACTGCTAAAAAAATCGTCAAAGACGGTTTGAAACCGCTGGGAAAAGAGTATGCTCAACTGTTGGACCAAGCCTTTGACGAAGGCTGGATAGACGTGTATGAAAACAAGGGAAAGAGAAGCGGCGCTTATAGCTGGGGAAGTTATGGTTGCCACCCTTACGTTTTGCTCAATTACAACGGTACGATACACGATATTTTTACCATTGCGCATGAGCTGGGCCATGCGATGCATAGCTATTACAGCAATCTCAATCAGCCGTATAGCAAGGCAGGATATGAGATTTTTGTAGCCGAAGTCGCTTCTACCGTCAACGAAACCTTGTTGCTAAGAAGTATGCTCAAAGACGCCGATTCGCAGAACAAAAAATATCTGCTGTCATATTTGCTGGATATGTTCCGCACTACCGTTTTCAGACAGACGCAATTTGCCGAGTTCGAAGCCAAGGCGCACGAGATGGCGGCAAATGGAATATCGCTTACTCCGCAAAGTCTGAGCGAAACTTATTATTGTCTCAACAAAAAGTATTATGGCGAAGACGGAGTGTGTCAGGACGACCTTATAAGATACGAGTGGGCGAGAATACCGCATTTTTACAGAAGTTTTTACGTCTACAAGTACGCCACGGGGCTGATAAGTGCGGTTTGTATTGCCGACGACATACTCAACAAGGGAGAAGTCGCTGTGCAGAATTACAAGAAATTTTTGAGCGCAGGCGGAAGTATGCCGCCTGTCGAGATACTCAAACTTGCAGGCGTTGACCTGACGAAAGACGACCCTTACAAAAAGGCAATGAAGATATTTGGAGATACGCTTGCTCAACTAAAAGAGAGCGACTGAGTATCACAGACGGGTGCAAAATGCAGATTGATACGTCTGATAGGAAAATACAGTTGTTCAAGACGCACTTTGACGTGCGTCTTTTTGTATGTTGTCGGGCAGCTGACAAATAGCGCTGACACGACAAAAGCAATAATATTGTATTGTCAAAGTCAAGATTTGTATTGACGACGGGGCGAGAAAACTATATAATTAAATGGCGAGGGTACTATGGACGACAAGAAAAAGAGTAGAGAAGAAATAAAAGAAAGTATGAAGGTTGTGCCGCATAACGTAGAAGCGGAACAAGCCGTTTTGGGTGCGATACTGGCTGACAATGCCATTGCGATAGATATTGTGCCTAATCTTAGCAAAGACGACTTTTATCTCGAAGCTCATCAGGAAATTTTTGATCAGATAAGAGATCTCAACAATCGTAATCTTCCTATGGACGTAGTTACTCTTACCGAAGCGCTTACCAAGAGCGGAAAGCTAAAAAAGGTAGGCGGTATGTCCATGCTGACGCAGTTGCTGGACGCCATTCCTTCTACCGCCAACTATGAATATTACGTAGGAATATTGAAGAACAATTCGCTTTTGCGCAGAATAATACGTAATTGTAACGAAATCGTGTACAACGCACACACTCAGGAAGACGCCGACAACGTGCTTGCCGTGGCTGAAAATCTCATATACAATATAGCTCAGTCAAAGGATAATTCGGAACTGGAACATATCGCCAGCATTACCGTCGAAGTGTTGAAGATTCTCAGCGAAAGATACAACTCTCCCGACAAGGACAACGTGGGCGGACTGAGAGTAGGCTTTGACAACCTTGACGAGATTACGGGCGGTTTCAGAGCAGGTCAGCTCATTATTCTGGCGGCTCGTCCTGGTTGCGGTAAAACGTCGTTCTGTATGAATATGGTTGCCAACCTTGTAAGAAGTAATCCCGAAAAGGTGATTGCGGTATTCAACTTGGAGATGAGCAAGGGCGAACTGGTGCAGAAATTGCTTTCCAATCTTGCAAAAGTAGATTCTAAACTCTTGCAGAGAGGGGAACAGGAAGCGGAACAGATGAGCAAAGTCTGGGAAGCGTCTACGCTTCTCAACGACAGCGGACTGTATATTGACGACAGCGCTCTGATTACGGCAGAACAAATTATGTCCAAATGCAGACGACTGAAATCGCAAAAAGGCAGACTTGATTTTGTTATCGTCGACTATCTCCAACTTATGACCAGCTCCCGTCCTGAACTGAGCAAACAACAACAGGTATCGGATATGTCCCGTCTGATGAAAATAATGGCAAAAGAGTTGGGTTGTCCGGTACTGGTACTGTCGCAGATGTCCCGTGATATCGAAAAGAGAGACGACAAGACGCCTAAACTTGCCGACCTGAGAGAATCGGGTGCAATCGAGCAGGACGCAGATATAGTATTCTTTCTCAATGAAGGTGAGTTTGAATTGTTCAACTCCACCGCCGCTCCAATAACTCTGAAAATCGCCAAGCACAGAAACGGAACTACGGGCGATATAGACTTTAAGTGGGAAAAGGCTTTGACGTGTTTTTATCCTGTATATGACGCAGTTCATATAAGCAAGGAAAGAGCGGAAGACAACAAAAGAAGCAGACAAAGTCAGATGGTACAATCTGTTTCTGAGCAGCCAACGCAGAACTTTGACGACTATGCGCCTGTTGACGAAACGTTTGCTCCGCCTATCGAAGACGTCGACCCCGACGAACAATTTGCCGCTTTGAAGTCAAGCGAAATGAAAACCAAACCCGACCTTTCCAATTTGGATTGAATATAAAGAGCCACCGTTATAGGTGGCTTTTTTGATGGCGGGAGTGTATGCGGTCGGTATCGTAACGAAGGCTCGGAATAAACATGACGAGTGGAAAAATGCGGCTGGTAAGTTGCATTATAATAAAGAAATATTTTGCGGCATAGACTGTAATATGGCTTATAAAGAAGAATTGTGCGCTTTGGTATCCAAAACTTTGGGGGAAGATATTCTCAACAGAAAAATTACCGTCTATGACAATCTTGCTCTCGTGGAAGGGCATAGCGGGATACTGACTTATAACCCCAATCTCATCAAGGTCAGAGTAAACAAAAAAGTGCTGAGCATATCGGGGAGCGAGTTGAGCGTGGTGGAATGTACTGCCAACGATATTGTCGTCAAAGGCAATATCGAGCGCTTTGAGGTGGGCAGATGAGAGAAAAACTCGTGATATGTACCGACAGGCTCAATTGTTCTCGTCTCATCAATCAGATGAAGACGGAGAAGATTGACCTGTACGACCTGACTTTGAAGCAGGAAGAACTGACGTTTACCGTTTACGGCAAGGACGCAGACAAATGTATCGAAGTGTTGGAGAGCAAAAAAAGGCCGTACAAAGTGGTGTCGCAAAGGCGTAAAAAATCTTGGAAAAAATTGCTGATTGAACACCTTGTATCGGGTTTTTCGTGGATTTTGGTTATTGCTACCATTGTCGTGGCAAGCAGATTTTGCTATGCGGTGGACATCAATACCGACGATATTGCATTGAAAAATAAAGTGGAAGCAATATTGGAAAGCGAAGGTCTGGACGGCGTATTCAGGAAGTCGGCCGTGGACGAGAAAAGTCTGACAAGGGCGATTCTTGAAGGAACGGAAAATACCGCCTACGCCGACGTGGAATGGAAAGGGTGCAGACTGGTAATATCTCTCAAACAGGCACATGAACCCATGCAGGAAATACCTTCTTACAGCGCTATATACGCATCGTGCGACTGCGTGATAACCAAAGTGCTGACGACGAGTGGAACGGCATTGGTCAAGGAAGGCGACAGGGTGGTCAAGGGACAAAAACTCATTGACGGATACATAGATCTCAAAGACCCTGCCGACCCGGAAAACGTAAGACAACCCGTCAAGGCTCAGGGAGTTGTCTACGGCAGAGTGTGGGAGAGCAGAAGACTCAACATAGCCGACAAATATATGGAAAACGTGAGAACGGGGGAAAGTGCGTTTGTCAGCGAAATAAGTATTGCAGGAATCGAATGGAATAGCAATAAGCAGATAGAGTTTGAGCGTTATGAAAAGGAAACGACGACAAAGACCTTCGGAAATCTTTTTCCAATAAGCGTGTCGAGAACAACGTATTATGAGATAAAGACGGTGGAAAAGACCGTGGACAGAGCTTATATCGACAATTGTATAAGCCTTGCAAAAGTGGAGATGCAGTCGGGTTTTGGCGGCGATTGGAAAATCGTAGGCAGCTGGAATTTTGAAAAAAGACTGGACAATTTATATATAATAGATATATACTATGAATTAGAAATACCCGTGTGGTATGGGGAGGAATGATTATCGAAAAGACAATAGAAATTGCTGATTTGCAAGACGCTATGGCTCTGTGCGGAGTCAGAGACGAAAATCTCGATTATATGCGTGAAAAGTTTGGAATCGGCATAAGACTTTTTGGAAGCAATCTGACGTTGAGCGGAGACGAAAACGCTTGCGAGCGTGCCGCTGCGGTGATAGAATTGGTGCTGGATAAAGCCAGAAACAACAACGTCAACCGCAATCTTATAGATTTTGTTGCAGATATGATTGACAACGGAGACGGCGACAGATTTGACGAATTGACTCAACCTGTTGCCACTACGATAAAGGGCAAACCTATCAAGTGCAAGACTTACGGACAAGCTGCCTACGTCAAAGCCATCAACAACAATCCTATCGTATTCGGCGTGGGACCTGCGGGTACCGGTAAGACTTATCTTGCGGTTGCGCTGGCGGTAATGGCTTTTAAAAATAAATCGGTTGAGAGAATTATTCTCACCCGTCCTGCCGTGGAAGCGGGAGAAAAATTGGGCTTTCTTCCGGGCGATCTGGGAGCTAAGGTGGACCCTTATCTCAGACCTTTGTACGACGCTTTGCAGGAGATGTTTGGACTGGAAACGTACAACAGACTGATGGAAAAGGGCGTGATTGAAATCGCTCCGCTGGCGTATATGAGAGGCAGAACGCTGTCAAACGCATTCATTATTCTCGACGAAGCGCAAAACACCACGGGCGAACAGATGAAGATGTTTCTTACCCGTATGGGAGAAGGAAGTAAGATTGTCGTTACCGGCGACACCACTCAGATTGACCTGCCCAACAATAAGATAAGCGGACTGGTGGAAGCTACCGCTATTCTCAAAAATATCAAAGGAATAGCCATGGTAAACCTGACTTCCAAGGACGTGGTGAGACACCCGTTGGTACAGGCTATTGTCAACGCTTACGAAAGAAGAACAAAAGGAGATTTGAATGACTGATAAAAA
Source organism: Christensenellales bacterium (assembly GCA_051883395.1). Classification (GTDB taxonomy): domain Bacteria; phylum Bacillota; class Clostridia; order Christensenellales; family UBA3700; genus HGM11368. The sequence goes on from JBJETQ010000028.1 coordinate 18,274, forward strand.
CAAACAAAGAGAAAACTGGATAAAAACGGCTTATATCGCAGTATATATCGTCGTATCTTTGTTTACTGCCGCTATCGGTACTGCCTTGTTGCGTAAAGATATAAAGGCAATGGCGGAAGCAAAGACCGTTTTGCCTATTGCGGTGGGAATATTTGTGTGTTATCTGGCTATGATGATATACGTCAAGTATATTATCAACAAGGACAAGGATATTGAGTGTTCTTTGCTCAAAGCCAACCTTATAGTCATACCGACTATGTTTCTCAATATTCTGGCGTCGTGCGCCGTATATGCCTTCAATATGCCTTACGCTATGCCGATAGTTTTCAGCTCTCTCATAATTACTATGATGCTGAGACAGCGACTGGGAATAATGTGTACGCTGACTACGGCGGTAGGCTCGATTTTGCTGTGTTCTATGGCTACCGGCAATATAGAAGTTTACAACGTTATTGCCTTGGTTTCCGCTTCTCTTACGGGAATATTTATGATTTTCCTGATAAGACGCAGATATACAAGATTCCGTCTGACGTGGGGCACTATTCTCATAGCGATAGCTATGCTTCCGTTTACTTTTTTACTGGGGTTGGTACAAGGTATCAATTATGCAAAAGAAGCAATCGGACTGGCGCTGGAAACGTTTATCGGAAGTATGATAAGCATTGCGTCGTTTACGATAATGCTGCCTATATACGAATCGGTGTTCAGAATATGGACAGACTTCAAGTTGGCAGAGCTGTGTTCTTTTAATCAGCCTTTGCTCAAAAAGCTGAGAGAAGAAGCTTCCGGCACCTTTAATCATTCCATGATTGTTGCCAACCTTGCCGAAAATTGCGCTATCGCCATAGGAATAAATCCGTTTATGGCAAGAGCGTGCGCATATTTCCACGATATAGGCAAAATCAAAAATCCGCAATTTTTTGTGGAAAACCAGATGGACGGCTATAATCCGCATGACGAACTGATACCGGAAGTGAGCGCTAGCATGATTACCAGACACGTCGCCGACGGTACGGAAATTCTTAAAGAATACCGCATGCCTAACGAAGTCATCAAGGCGGCAGGCGAACACCACGGAGACAGCCCTGTGATGTACTTCTATCTCAAAGCCAAGGTCATCACCGAAGGCGAATTGGATATGAACGAATACAGATACGACAGCGATTTGCCTACTACGAAATACAGCGCAATCATTATGATTTGCGATGTCTGCGAAGCGGTGATAAGAAGCAAAACGCCAAACTCGGAAGAAGAACTGGACGAAGTGATTGGCGGAATTATCAGAGACAAGATGCTCGACGGTCAGTTCGACAACTGCGACTTGACCATTCACGATATGGTTGTCATCAAGCAGACGATATGCAATATAATTCCTACGATGTTGCACAAACGTATCGACTACAACAAAGCTAAGGACAGAAGATAATGCCGATAGAATTGTACGACGAAGTCGGCGGTAATATAGATACCGACTTAGTGAAGAAAATTTTCGATGCCACTCTTGCTCATTTTGGAATGAATGACGACGTGGAAGTGGAAATTTGCATCGTGGACGAAGACACGATAAAAGAAGTAAACAAAAGTACCCGTGGAATAGAAAAAGTTACAGACGTATTGAGTTTTCCGACTCTAACAGACGTTTTTCCTTTTGACAAAAACCGACATTCCGACGACATAAACCCCGACAGCGGCAGAGTGATGTTGGGAGAATTGATGCTGTGCGAAAAGCGTGCCAAGGAGCAGGCTCAGGAATATGGACACAGCGTCGAGAGAGAGTACGGATATCTCGTGTTACACGGATTGCTGCATTTGCTTGGGTTCGACCATATCGAAGAAAAAGACAAAGCAGAGATGAGAAGGCATGAAGAAGAAATTCTGGAAAGCCTTGGGATAGTGAGAGGTTGAGATGAAATCAGGATTTATTTCGGTAGTGGGCAAACCCAACGTGGGCAAGTCCACGCTTATCAATACGCTGGTGGGAGAAAAGGTTTCTATCGTAAGCTGGAAACCCCAGACTACCAGAGATAAAATTATAGGTATAGCCAACGGCGACGATTATCAGGCGGTGTTTGTTGACTGTCCGGGTGTTCATACTCCAAAAAACGCTCTCAGCGAATATATGATGAAGGCTGTGGTAAGCGCTGTGGACGGAGTGGACGTGTATATTTACGTGCTAGCATGCGGCAAACAGCTTGACGATACCGATATGAAGTATATACAAAAATTCGGTAAGAGCGGTATTCCGTTTTTTATCGTAATCAACAAGTGCGACGAAGTTAAGCCGGAAGCGATAGGCATGAAAATAGAAAGCCTTAAAGACGTGCAGGGAGTAAACGCCATTTTACCAATCAGCGCTCTGACGGGCAAGAACTGCGACCTTCTGCTTGAAGAAGTCGTCAAGGTTTTGCCGCAGGGACAAGCTTATTTCGATACCGATTCCTACACCGACAAGACGCTGAGATTTATGGTTGGGGAAATAGTAAGAGAAAAGGCGTTGCGATTGCTGGGAGACGAAGTTCCTTACGGAATATGCGTGGTTGTCAACAAATACGAACAGCGAGACGACGGACTGGTGAGTATTGACGCCGATATAATCTGCGAGAAACAGCCGCATAAAGCCATCGTTATCGGTAAGGGCGGTAGTATGATAAAGAAAATATCCACTATGGCAAGACAGGATATAGAAAAGTTGGTGGGGGACAAGGTCTTTCTCAATTTGTTTGTCAAAGTCAAGGAAAACTGGCGAGATAGCGCCAGCCTTGTAAACTTGATGGGATACAACGCAAAAGAAATTTAATTTTTTTTCGTTTCGACGTATATTATCCGCTATCAGGCACATAACAAAGCCAAGGGGGAGAAACTATGTCGGATATAGAAGATACTTTATGGCAATTGTTTGAAAGTACTGGACAAGTAAACTATTATTTGATGTACAAAGCAATAGGCAAAAAGTAAACGGAGTAGAATGGACTATTTTGACGCAGACTGTTTGTGTCTGAGAACAATCGACTACAAGGACAACGACAAGTTGCTGACCCTGTACGCACCGGAGAAGGGCAAGATTTCCGCTGTTGCAAAAGGTTGTAAATCACCTAAGGCAAAGCTGAAATACGCCGCTTCTCCTCTTTGCTTCGGACATTACTATTTTTCAGTCAAGGGCGGAAGATACGTGCTGACGGGTTGCGATTGCTACGACAGCTTTTTTGACGTGATAAGCGACATGGAAAAGTATTGTTGCGCCATGGTAGTGGTTGAAACGTTGGACAAATGTCAGATGGAAGGTCAATACGAGCACGATTTGTACGTAAGTTGTCTCAACGCTTTGAGACGGCTGAAAGGGCAGGTGGACAACGCAGAAGCATTTGCGGTAGAGTTCTTGGCTTCTGCCATTGAGCTGCTGGGTTATAAAAGACAGAAAATGAACCTGAAAGATACATACAACTTTTTTGACAAAGAGTTGGGCGTAAAGTTGAATTCTTTGCAAATGCTTATTAAATTGTAAAAGAAATTTTACAATTTTTTTATTTAATCAAAAATTATATAAATAAAGTCTTGAAAAAATTTTCCATTTCTTGTAATATGTAATTGTTAAGAAAAAACTTCTAAGGAGGCAAATAATGGCTAAATATGTTTACCTTTTCAAAGAGGCAGACGGAGACAACAAAGCGTTGTTCGGCGGTAAAGGCGCAAACCTTGCAAAAATGACGTCTTGGGGTATGCCTGTACCACAAGGCTTTACTATAACTACCGAAGCGTGCACAAAGTATTATGATGACGGAGAAACAATCGTTGACAGCGTCGTTGAAGAAATTTTCGACGCATTGGCAAAGGTTGAAGCCGACGCAGGTAAGAAATTCGGAGACGAAGAAAATCCTTTCCTTGTATCTGTAAGAAGCGGTGCAAGAGCGTCTATGCCGGGTATGATGGATACCATTCTCAACCTGGGACTCAACGACGTATCGGTAAAAGGTCTTGCAAAAAAGACGGGCAATCCAAGATTCGCTTACGACTGTTACAGAAGATTTATTCAGATGTTTTCCGACGTGGTTATGGGTTCTTCAAAATCGTCTTTTGAAAAGATTATCGACGAACTCAAAGAAGCTAAGGGCGTCAAACTCGATACCGAACTGACAGCGGAAGATTTGCAGGAATTAATTGCAAAATTCAAACAATTCTATAAAGAAGACCAGGGACAGGAATTTCCGCAAGACCCTAAGGTACAACTTATCGAAGCCGTTAAAGCCGTGTTCCGTAGCTGGAACAACCCAAGAGCTATCGTTTATCGTCGTATGAACGATATACCTGGTAGCTGGGGTACAGCAGTAAACGTTCAATCGATGGTATTCGGTAATATGGGCGAAACGTCAGGTACCGGCGTTGCGTTTACGAGAGACCCTTCGACGGGCGAAAAGAGACTGTACGGCGAATATCTTATGAACGCACAGGGCGAAGACGTGGTTGCAGGTATTCGTACCCCTATGACTATCGACCATCTGGCTCAGACCAACAAAGCCGTATATGAACAGTTTGTATCTATTGCCAACAGACTTGAAAAAGAAAACAAAGACATGCAGGATATGGAGTTTACTATCGAAGAAGGCAGACTTTATATGTTGCAGACCCGTAACGGTAAACGTACCGCAAGAGCGGCAATCAAGATTGCGTGCGACCTTGTGGACGAAGGTATGATTACCGAGAAAGAAGCTTTGCTTAAAATCGAGCCTAAACAACTCGACGCCTTGCTCCATCCGCAATTCAATGCAAAGGCTTTGAAGAGCGCTAAACCTATCGCATCGGGCTTGCCTGCATCTCCGGGAGCTGCTTGCGGTAAGGTTGCTTTTTCTGCCGAAGAAGCTGTACAAAGAGCAGCAGCCGGCGAAAAGGTTGTGCTTGTAAGATTGGAAACTTCTCCTGAAGACATCGAAGGTATGTATGCCGCACAAGGCGTGCTTACCGCTCGTGGCGGTATGACTTCTCACGCTGCCGTTGTAGCACGTGGTATGGGCGCTTGCTGCGTAGCAGGTTGCTCGGCACTCAAAATCGACGAAGAAAACAAGATTTTGTATATTGACGGAGTAAAATACACCACCGAAGATTATCTCTCTCTCGACGGTTCGACGGGTAACGTGTACGGCACCAAAATCGAAACGGAAGAAGCCAGCGTGAGCGGCGACTTTGCAAGAATTATGGAGTGGTCGGACAAGTATAGAGCTTTGAAGGTGAGAACCAACGCCGACAATCCTACCGACGCCGCAGTTGCCGTTAAGTTTGGCGCAGAAGGTATAGGACTTTGCCGTACAGAGCATATGTTCTTTGCCGAAGACAGAATTCCTGCAATAAGAGAAATGATAGTATCCAAGACCGAAGAAGCAAGAAGAAAGGCTTTGGCAAAACTGTTGCCAATGCAGAGAGAAGACTTTATCGGTATATACGAAGCTATGGCAGGCAGACCTGTTACCATTCGTTTCCTTGACCCACCTCTCCATGAGTTTGTGCCACACAAGGACGAAGAAATTCAGGAACTCGCCGACAATATGGGCATGAGCTTTGAAGAACTTAAAGAAGTGGTTGAAGGCTTGAAAGAATTCAACCCTATGATGGGACACCGTGGTTGCCGTTTGAGCGTAACTTATCCTGAAATTGCCGAGATGCAGACGCAAGCCGTTATCGAAGCGGCAATTGCCGTAGGCAAGAAGGGCATCAACGTAATTCCTGAGATTATGATTCCGCTCGTTGGCGAAGTGAAAGAGCTGAAATACGTCAAAGACGTGGTTGTTAAGACGGCGGAGAAGATTCTTGCCGACAACAACACTACGATGGAATACCATATCGGTACGATGATCGAAATTCCAAGAGCTGCATTGACTGCCGACGAAATTGCAAAAGAAGCAGAATTCTTCTCCTTTGGTACCAACGACCTGACTCAGATGACTTTCGGATTTTCTAGAGACGATGCAGGAAAGTTCCTTGGCGAATACTACGACAAGAAGATTTTTGAGTCCGACCCATTCGCAAGACTTGACCAGATAGGCGTAGGAAGACTTGTCAAGATAGCTATCGACGGCGGTAAATCGACTCGTCCTGACATCAAGCTGGGTATATGCGGAGAGCATGGCGGAGACCCTTCGACTATCGAATTCTGCCACAACGTAGGTCTGACTTACGTATCCTGCTCGCCTTATCGTGTGCCTATCGCAAGATTGGCAGCCGCTCAGGCAAATATCATCAACCCAAGAATCAAACCGGAAGGTATGGCAACGAGATATTTGCAAGAAAACTAAATACAGGTAAGCAAAATTATACCAATCAAAAACCGAAACTCAAACGAGTTTCGGTTTTTTTGACGGCAGATTGGTGATTGATATTGTCTGCCGTCAGCATGAGTCGGCGTTGTAAAGTTGTAGTTATTGTTCTCAGATGCGTCCTGTCGGCGAGAATGAATTATCAGTTGCCGACTGTTGGTTTTTTGATGCGATTGAGAGAATGATTGAGCTTCAACAGTTCTTCTTTGGAGAAGGACACGTTGAGCATGCCCATCATACCCGTCAGTCTGAGAACGGTAAAGCCACCCATCATTTTGAGCATATCGCCGCTCATTTTGAAAGCAGGATTGCCTTCCTTGGAGTTTTGTTCTGACTTTGCCGCATTTATTTTCTTTTTGATTTTGATAGCAAATACGACCATCCACAGTTTGCCACGCAAGGTCGATACAATGTCGGAGATTTTGTCGTTGAGCGAAAATCTGCCGTCGGGTGTTTCTACGTCAAACCAGTTGAGAACGGCGTGCTTTTCTTTGAGCAGATAATCTTCGTTGAATTTGTCCACCTTGCGTATCGTTGCGCTGTCCCGACAGTCGCCTGCTACGGCTTCGACGTTGCTTTCTCCTTTGTTGTCGATAGTAAATCGAAAGACGTGGTCGTCAGATTTTTGCTTGCCCACCGACTTGCCGTTGACAAACAATTCTACTTCTTCCATATTTGAATATACTTTGACCTGCGTCTGGTCTTCCACTCTGTCAACGTAACGTTTGGAACAGATGTGGACGAATTTTTCTTTTGAAAGCCATGCTTTGTAGATATAAAAAGCGTCCTTTTTGTAACTGCGGTCGAAGGTTACAAGCCCCTTGTGGTTTTGACCGTTTTCGCCGCCTTCCGCCCGTGCGTCTGCGCCAAAGTCAAACATATTCCAAACGTGCGTTGCCCATATATAAGGGCGTGAGAATAGTTGTTTGATAAGTTCTTCGTGATAATATGCCTGATATTCTTCGGTATAGTCTCCCTGGACGGGATTGGACGAGTGCCAGTTGAGAGCTTCGCAGCCGTATTCGCTGCAACCGATAGGAACGTCGGGATATTTGGCGTGAAAGTTGTCAAACCACGGTCCGTTCATAGACGTATCGCCGCCGTACCAGCCAAAGTAATGATTGTAAGATATAGCGTCGGGTATCCTGATATATTCGCTGTCGATACTGCACATTGACACCACGGCTACTACGGTGAGTCTTGTTTTGTCCAAAGAGTGTGCAAGGTCGTTGAGTATGCGATGATTTTCTATCAGTTCCTGCGATTCGCCCGACATCGTTATTTCGTTGGAAAGTCCCCATACCACGATTGACGGATGATTGTAATTCTGAACGATGAGTTCTTTGAGCTGAGATACGGTATTGGAAAGTCCACCCGTAAGATGATTGGAAATATAAGGTATCTCCGCCCATACTATCATACCTTTTTGGTCGCACAGGTCATAAAAAATCTGGTCGTGCTGATAGTGTGCCAGTCTGATTGTATTTGCTCCCACTTCGCAGATAAGTTCCATATCTTCTATATGATGCTCTTTGGTGAGAGCGTTGCCCACGCCCCATCTGTCCTGATGACGTGATACGCCGTGTAAAGGATAAGACTTGCCGTTGAGAAAAAATCCTTTGTCCGGGTCAATATAAAAGGTCCTTACGCCAAAAGGCGACGCTACGTTGTCAAGCACGTTGTCTTTTTCAACAAGTTGAGCGGAAGCGGAATAGAGATACGGGTCTATCGTGCCGTTCCAAAGACGAACGTTGGGTAGAGTAAGAGTAACCTTGTCGTCTGCGCTTGTTGTTGAAACCAACTCCTTGCCGCTGTCGTCGTAAATGGTATATCTGATTGTTTGCCCCTGCTTTTTGTCGGTGGTATATACCTGAATATCGACTATGGCGTCCTTGCCTTCGGGACGTGAAGTTATCGCTATTCCGTCGCCGCCGAAGTACATCAGGTCAAAGTGCGAGTTGCTGACGGCAATAATGTTGACGTCTCTGTACAGACCGCCGTAAAAAGTAAAATCTGCCATCTGTGGATATACGCTGTCGTTGGGCGAATTGTCAACGGCAATTTCTATGAGAGTTTTATCTGTAAGATAATCGGTGATTTCTGCCCTGAACGTCGAATATCCGCCGTCGTGCGAAGCTATCTTTTTGCCGCCTGCATATACGTCGGCAGAAGAATTGGCGCCTTTGATTTCGATAAAATATTTGTCGGCTTGCGGCAGAGCAGACTTGTCGATATACTTTGCATAGATACATCTGCCACGATAGTAGTCGTTGCCGCCGTCCTGACCGTCAACCGCATTCCACGTGTGCGGAAGATTGACAATCTGGGCGTCGTCGGGAAGGGTGTGTTGTGGTTGGCTTTGTTTGCTGAAATGCCACTCATCGTTGATATTTAAAAATTTTCTCATATTATTCTCCCTTTTGATTGTTGTCGGCATCAGTATAGATGTCGCTGTCGTCGCCAGAACGTGGCTTGTCGTCGCCCAAATGGTCGTCGCCAGAATGTGGCTTGCCGTCGCCCGAACGGTCGTCGCCAGAACGTAGCTTGTAGTCGCCAGAATGTGGCTTGTCGTCGCCCAAATGGTCGTCGCCAGAATGTGGCTTGCCGTCGCCCGAACGGTCGTCGCCAGAACGTAGCTTGTCGTCGCCCAAATGGTCGTCGCCAGAACGTAGCTTGCCGTCGCCCGAACGGTCGTCGCCAAAAGCGTCGGTATCGTCTGATTTGTCGTCGCTGTCGGTGTCTTTGTCGGTAGTTTCTTCGTCCGAGTCGTCGGCAGGAATATACTCGTGGCGATAATTGTTGAGTTGGTCATAGTCAACGACGTTTTCGTCAATCACCGATTCTACTCCCTTAGCCATAGAGTCGTCGGAATAGGAGTGGTCGGCAGAGTGTTGTTCTCTCAATATTTCTACGTTTTGCTCGACTTGCTTTTTGTGCAACGGATACCATAGCAGAAGGACTAATCCTAGTATCAGGAACCCTGCGCCCGGCAACAGAGTGGCTATTGCAAAAATACCGTCTTTGACGTCAGGGTTGAAGGCTGTGGCAGCAGTATAGCCGATGAGCGACAGCAGTCCGCCCGTCAGTCCCGAAGACGCCGCTTGTCCCAGTTTGCGTGCAAAGGAGTACAGAGCGTAGACGCTGCCGTCTTCTCTTATTCCGTTTTTGATTTCTGCATGGTCGATTACGTCGGTGATGAGCGCCCATGACATCATGGAGAACATTCCCAGTCCCAACCAGCATACCGCCTGCAATATCGTAAACACCCATACGTTCTGCGGTTTGATAAAATAGGTGAGAAAACTGATGAATGCGGCAAAAAAGCTTGCTTCGTAGCCTATTTCTGCCTTGCCGAAGCGTTTTGCAAGCGGTTTTGCAAACACCCCTGACACTATCATTGCCAGCGCCATGACTAAAAAGGATACCGATTGCATTTTGGCGTTGTTGTAGAAGTTTGGATAGACGTAGTTTGCCATTGTCTGCATTGTCAGCTGTGCAAGCAACATAAATATCGACGCTACGATTATGGATATGAGCGCACGATTTTTAAATGCGTTGGAGAGCATTTTTTTGACGGAATTGTTGCGGAAGACGTCTTCTTTGACTTCGGGTTGAACTCTCTCTTTGGTGAGAACGAAACACAACACGTAGCACAATACGGCAAGTATGGAAAATATCCCTGCAACAAGGGTGAATTTTTCTCCGTTCATCACGTCGACTTCGACGCCGTTCTGAATTACCTTGTCATAGACTATCAAAGGTACTCCCACCGAGACGATTGCCCCTGCAAACATACCGCCCATGGTGCGGAAGGTTGATAGAGACTGTCTGTCGCCCGGTTCGGCAGAGATTGCCGAAGCCATTGAACCGTATGGTATGTTGATGGAAGTGTAGAATACCGATCCCCACAATATATACGTTATAAACAACCATATAATTTTGAACGTCATGCTCGCCGAAGCAAGAGAACTCTGGTATATCAGAAAGGACGATATAGCCACGGGACCGCACATTTTCAACAACCACGGCTTGAACTTGCCGAATCTGGTATTTTTGCTTCTGTCGCATATTCTTCCCATTGCAATATCGGTTACGGAGTCGACAAAGCGAGCCGCCATCATAACGATACCTACGACGCCTGCCGCTACGCCCATTACGTCGGTGTAAAATTTGAGCAGAAATGACGACGACAGTATAAAGGTAAAGTCGTTGCCGAAGTCGCCGAAAAGATAACCTATCTTATCTCTGACGCCGAAAGGTCGTATCGATTTTTCTTGTTTCATATATCCTCCTGTTTGATTGGAAACTGCACCGTACGTCTGCTTGGTCTGATTGTCGGTGCAGTCAACGTTTGTTCATACAAAAAAAGTGTGTCCAAACATACGGGAGTTAAACCGTAAGGCAAAGAATATTTGTATCGGAAAATATTGCAAAGTTAAAATGCCGTGTCAAATTATAAAATCGGAAAAAATTGCAACACTTATAATTGACATCAGGTGCGTTGCCAATAACCAAAAAACGAATTTTGTCGATACGTATCTGATTATTTGGCTTTTTTGAAGACAAAAGGGGTTGTTATGAAAGGTTTTTTGGACGATGATTTTTTGTTGAACGGCGAGACAGCAAGAACGCTGTATTTCGATTATGCACGCAATTTGCCCATAATCGATTATCATTGTCATTTGCCCGTCAGGGCGCTTGCCGAAAATCAACGCTTTGACAACATAACCAAGTTGTGGCTGGACGGCGACCATTACAAGTGGCGGCTGATGAGAAACAACGGCGTGGACGAGTATTATATAGGCGGAAAGGCAAGCGACAGAGAAAAATTTGACAGATTTGTCGCTACGTTGCAAAGGGCAATAGGCAATCCGCTGTATCATTGGTGTCATCTCGAACTAAAAAGATATTTTGGAATTGACGAACCTTTGACTTTGAAAAACGCAGGAGACGTGTGGGAGAGAGTGCGACGTCTGCTGCAACAAGACGATATGGGGGCAAAGGGTTTGGTAGAGATGAGCGGAGTAGAATTTATCGGCACTACCGACGACCCTGCCGACGATTTGCGCTGGCACAGACAGCTGGCGGAAGATAAAAGTTTCGGGGTAAAGGTATGTCCGTCCTTCCGCCCCGACAGAGCCTTGAATATAGACAAGCCGCAATGGAAAGAATATATCGGAGAATTGTCGTCGGTATGCGGAAGGCATATAGCCGACTACGACGATTTGAAGTACGCATTGTCGGACAGAATGAAGTATTTTGACTATATGGGTTGTCGTGCGAGCGACCACGGAACGGAATATTTACCTGCCTGCAATAACAAACTCAATCCGGATAAGATATTTGACAAGGTTATGAGCGGACAGACAATTACGACAGATGAAAGCGACGCTTTTAAGTATGATTTACTGAGATTTTGCGCAGGTCAATACGCAGATATGGGGTGGGTGATGCAGTTACATTTTAATTGCAAACGCAATCCTAACTCCAAAGCGTACGGACAGTTTGGCGCTGACAGCGGCTTTGATTGTATCGGGTATGGCGGCAACGGCAAAAATCTCACGGCTTTGCTCGACGATTTGTTTGCAAGCGGCAGTTTGCCTAAAACGATTTTGTATAGTCTCGACCCCGGCGACAATGCTTTTCTTGACGTATTGGCAGGCTCGTTTCAGGGTAGTGAAGCGGCAGGCAAAATTCAACACGGCTCGGCATGGTGGTTTAACGACAACAAGCAAGGAATAGAGCAACATCTGACGTCTTTGGCATCTTTGGGTGTGTTGGGCAACTTTGTAGGCATGTTGACCGACAGCAGAAGCTTTTTGAGCTTTGCCAGACACGAATATTTCAGAAGAATTTTGTGCGATTTGATAGGGGAGTGGACCGACAAGGGCGAGTATCCTTGCGATATAGGCTATCTTGGCGGACTGGTGGAAGACGTGTGTTATCACAATGCAAAAAAATATTTTGGACTGGGAGAATAGATATGAAGATGAAAATGGCTTTCAGGTGGTTTGGCAAGTCCGACCCCGTTACGCTGGAAAAAATTGCGCAGATACCCGGCATGCGCTCGGTGGTGTCGGCGGTGTACGACGGAAAACCCGGACAGATATGGGACAAAGAATCGCTGGAAAATATCAGGCGGGAATGTGAAAAATACGGCTTGATATTTGACGTGGTAGAGTCTGTTCCCGTTCATGAAAATATAAAGCTGGGTGCAAGCGACTCCGAAAAATTGACGGATATTTATTGTGAAAATATCAAACGCTGCGCCGGCGTAGGTATAAAATGCGTTACTTACAATTTTATGCCCGTGTTTGATTGGACTCGTACTCAACTGGACAAAAAAGCGGCGGACGGGTCGACGAGTCTCGTAATGTATGCCGACCAATTGAAAAACATGAATCCGCTTATAGATGACGTAGATTTGCCGGGGTGGGACAGCAGTTATAGCAGGGACGAAATAAGAGAACTGATTGAACAGTACGGCAAGCTGGGCGAAGAAGGGCTGTGGAGCAATCTGGAAAAGTTTCTGAAAAGAATAATACCTGTTGCTCAAAGCTGCGGCGTAAAGATGGCTATTCATCCCGACGATCCGCCTTATCCTATTTTTGGGTTGCCGAGAATAATTGCGGACGAAAGGGCGCTGGACAGAGTGCTGAGCATCGTTGACAGTCCGAGCAACTGTCTGTGCCTATGTACAGGGTCGCTTGGTTGCGTAAAGAGTAACGACGTGATAAAAATGATAGAAAAATTTGCCGCACGTGGCAAGATTGCTTTTGCTCATCTGCGCAACGTCGGGATAGTAGGCGACGGCTCGTTTGAGGAGAGAGCGCATTTGTCGAGTTGCGGTTCGCTGGATATGTATGGCGTAGTAAAGGCGTTGGTAAAGGCAGGTTACGACGGCTACGTCAGACCCGACCACGGCAGAATGATATGGGGAGAACGTGGCAAGCCCGGATACGGACTGTTTGACAGGGCGTTGGGGGCAACTTATATAAACGGCTTGTTTGAAGCCTTGGAAAAGGAGTATGAAAATGACAAATAACGTGCTTAATACAAATCTTAGCGGTAAAGTAGCCGTGATTACGGGCGCAGGCGGCGTGCTGGGCGGCTATTTTGCAAAAGTTCTTGCAAGGGCAGGAGCAAAGGTGGCGCTGCTCGATCTCAACGTCAACGGGGCGGCAAATTGCGCCGAAGAAATTGTCGAAGAAGGCGGCGTTGCCAAGGCATACGCCTGCAACGTGCTGGACGAAGAAGCTTGCAAAATCGTGGCGGAACAGGTCAGACAAGAGCTGGGCAATTGCGACCTGCTTGTCAACGGAGCCGGCGGCAACAACCCCAGAGCGACTACCGACAAGGAATATTTTGAAAACGGTGATCTCGATAGCGGAATAAAAACTTTTTTTGACCTTGACGACGAAGGCGTAGCGTGGGTATTCGACCTTAATTTTTTGGGTACGCTCATTCCTACGCAGGCGTTTGGCAGGCAGATGGTGGGAAGAAATGGGTGCAGTATAATCAATATCTCGTCAATGAACGCCTTTACTCCGCTGACCAAAATTCCTGCTTATTCGGGCGCTAAGGCGGCAATCAGCAACTTTACACAATGGCTTGCCGTGCATTTCAGTCGGGTGGGAATAAGAGTCAACGCTATCGCTCCGGGATTTTTTTCTACCAAGCAAAATGCAAAATTGTTGTGGAACGATGACGGCACTCCTACCGCCCGCACAGGTAAAATTCTTGCGGCGACGCCAATGGGAAGATTTGGAGAAAGCGAAGAACTTGAAGGCTCGTTACTCTTTTTGGCGGACGAAAGAGCGGCAGGTTTTATTACCGGCATAGTTTTGCCAGTTGACGGTGGATTTTCTGCTTATTCGGGGGTGTAATATGGACAAGTATATTCCTGTTGTGGTGATAGAAAAGATACAAGATACCGACAAAATTTTGTCGGCGCTCAAACGTCAGGGTATTTTTACAGCCGAGATTACGTTTCGTACTCCGTGCGCCCAAGAAGCTATCGTGCTGGCAAAAAAACGTCATAGCGACATGTGTATTGGCGCCGGTACGGTCATCAACGCTGAACAATGCCAAAGAGCGATAGACGCAGGCGCTCAGTTTATTGTTTCGCCGGGGCTGAGCGTACAAGTGGCAAAGATATGCAAAGAAAAAAACGTGCCGTATTATCCCGGTTGCGTAACTCCTACCGAGATTATGCAGGCGTTGGATATGGGTTTGACTACGCTCAAATTTTTCCCGTCGGGCATATACGGCGGGTTAGACGCTCTCAAAGCGCTGTCCGCACCTTTTCCGCAAATAAAATTTATTCCGACAGGCGGAGTGGACAGAAACAATATCGAACAATATCTTGCCTATGACAAGGTGGTTGCCGTGGGCGGAAGTTTTTTTGTAAAAGAAGCGTTGGACGGAGATAAAAATGAATAAAATAGTTACCTTTGGAGAATTGATGCTCAGGCTTACCCCTGACGGATATAACAGGTTGTTTCAGGACGACAAGCTGAACGCAACCTTCGGCGGCGGAGAAGCCAACGTAGCCGTTTCGCTTGCCAACTTTGGTATGAACAGCGTATTTGTGAGCAAATTGCCACGCCACAGCGTAGGACAAGCGGCTGTAAATTCTTTGAGAAATTTTGGCGTAGACGTCTCCAACGTTGTCAGAGACGGCGATAGAGTAGGAATATATTTTCTCGAAAAAGGAGCGTCGCAAAGGGGCAGCGTATGCATCTATGACCGGGCAGGGTCCGCTTTTGCACTTGCCGATGAAGATGACTTCGATTGGGATAAGATACTCGACGGGGCAGATTGGTTTCATTTTACGGGGATAACTCCTGCGCTTGGCGATAACGTGGCAAAAATTTGCGAACGAGCATGCAAAACAGCAAAAGAAAAGGGAGTCAAAGTATCATGCGATCTTAATTATCGTGGAAAGCTGTGGAGCAGAGAAAAAGCCAGAGCCGTGATGAATGAATTGTGTAAATACGTGGACGTGTGCATTGCCAATGAAGAAGACGCCAAGGACGTGTTTGGCATAGAAGCCGAATCTACCGATATTTACGGCGGAAAACTCAACCACGAAGGATATAAATCGGTGGCTGTTCAACTTGCCGAGCAGTTTGGCTTTGAAAAGGTGGCGATTACTCTGCGCAGTTCGATTTCTGCCAGCGATAACGACTGGGCAGGAATGTTGTACGACGGCAAAGAGTTTTGTTTTTCCAAGTCTTATCACCTTCATATAGTGGACAGAGTAGGCGGTGGCGATTCGTTTGGCGGCGGACTAATCTATGCGCTTGTCAGCGGAAAAACCAGCAAAGAAGCCATAGAATTTGCAGTTGCCGCATCGGCTCTCAAACACTCAATAGAAGGCGACTACAATCGGGTGAGCGTGAGCGAAGTGGAAAAGTTGGTAAGTGGAGACGGAAGCGGACGTGTGCAACGCTGAATGTCTGAACTGCTGCGTGCATATTGACCTGCTTGCGTTTCTGCCCGCCGTATTACGACGCATACGCCCACAGGCATCTTCTTTTTGACTTAGACACGCCGTCGCAAAACCTTGTATCAAGAGCCTTGTATATTTGTGTAAAAGAGCAATAAAATTTTTGACAAAGCATTACTATATATCTGTCATATCACAGTTGCCTACAAAATACAAACAAATGTTTGCATTTTGTAGGCGCTTGTGCTATACTGGCTCTATGGACAAGGTGATTTTGCATTGCGACGCCAACAACTTTTATGCCAGCGTCGCATGTATGTTGGACAAGAGTTTGCAGGGAAAATGTGTGGCGGTTTCGGGCGACCCGACCAAGCGACACGGCATTATTCTGGCAAAAAATCAAAGAGCTAAGGAGATGGGCGTAAAGACGGGGGACGTGATATGGGAAGCAAAGAAAAAGTGTCCGTCTCTTGTGTTGGTTGCTCCGCAATACGACATGTACGTCAAGTATTCCGATATTCTGTTTGACATATATACGCAGTACACCGACAGAGTCGAGCCTTTTGGCATAGACGAATGTTGGCTGGACGTAACTCATTCTTTGAAATTGTTTGGAAGCGGACAGAAGATAGCCGATACGTTGAGAGAGCGGATAAAGAATGAAGTGGGAATTACAATATCGGTGGGAGTGTCTTTTAATAAGATTTTTGCAAAACTCGGCTCTGACATGAAAAAGCCCGACGCCACTACCATAATCAGCAGAGAAAACTATCGCCAAAAGACCTGGGGACTGCCCGTAAGCGATATGATTATGATTGGGCGCAAGACGTGTGCCAAGTTGGAATTGATGGGAATAAAAACTTTGGGCGACCTTGCCAATACCAACGTAAAAGTGTTGAAAAACAAGTTTGGTATCAACGGTGAAAAAATGTATCTTAACGCCAACGGCATAGGCGAAGACGAAGTGAGATTGTATTATCAACCCCATATTCCCAAGAGCATAAGCAACAGTACAACCATGCCTAAGGACGTAACGGATATGAGCGAGATAAGCGCTGTTATCACCGCTTTGAGCGAAATGGTGGCGGTGAGAATGCGCAAGTACGATTTTGAAGCCGGCGGCGTGGGCGTTGCAATAAGATACAACGATTTCAGCGGAGCGTCGCAACAGAGCAGACTTGTCGTGCCGACTTCCAATGCAGGCGACATAAGGGATAACGCACTAAAATTGTTGGTGGAATTGAGACAAAAAGACAAACCGATAAGGGCGTTGACCGTTTTTACCTGGGATTTGGACAACGGCGGACAAAGACAGATGTCGCTGTTTGACGACCCGCAAGACTCGGAAAAGAAAAACAGACTGGACAAAACCATAGACGGTCTGAGAAAAAAGTACGGTTACAACGTGGTTCAATCGGCAAGAGTAATGGAGCATCCGTATATATGCCACGAGCTGGAAGATAGCGAATTTAAACCTTTTAAGAAATGAGTATAAGAAAAATCGGCGCAAAATTTTGCGGTAAAATAGTTAGGTACCTTGACAATTAAATCGGACGAGAATATAATATAGGTAGGTAAAAACGGGGGAATACGCATGAACGAAGAACTTATAATCAATCTGAGAGATATAGGAAAGATGATGCGCATGCAATATGAAGGTAAGGCAAGTCAGAAACGCATTTTGATTATTCTCAACCAATCGGGTGTGATTACACAAAAGAAGTTGACGGAGAGACTGGGTATACAGCCGGGGTCTTTGAGCGAGATAATATCCAAGATGGAAAAGTCGGGTCTTGTCGTGCGTACGCCTAACCGATACGACCGCAGGACTACCGACGTTGAACTGACAGATCAAGGCAAAGCTCTTGCGAAGGAAGCCGCTGAGCAAAGAAAAAAAAGACACGAAGCGATGTTTGAATGTCTTAGTGCAGACGAGAAGGCGACTTTGCTTGCTTTGCTTGAAAAGGTTCGAGCAGATTGGGAATGTCGTTTGAATCAAAAGCCTTGCAGGCGCAGCGGACGTTGATAGGGAAGGAAAGAGTAATGTGGAAATATATCAAAAGGTATTTGCCGTATGCCATAATTGCCGCTCTGTTTATGATTGGAGAAGTGCTTATGGATTTGATACAGCCGGGGTTGATGAGCAAGATAGTCGACGAAGGAGTGCTTGGCATCAACAACGGCGGAGAGAGCGACATAAGCGTGATATGGAAACTCGGCTTGCTGATGATAGGGCTGGTTTTGTTTGGCGGACTTTGCGGTTCGCTCAACAACGTTTTTGTACATCTGGCAGGTCAGAATATCGGAAACGAGATGAGAAAAGACTGTTTTGGCAAAATAATGGCTTTTTCTTTTCCGCAGCTTGATAGATTTGGTACCGGTTCTCTCGTAACGAGAGTAACCAACGATATAACGCAGGTTCAAAATTTTATTTCTCAGTTTGTAAGGGGTATGATTCGCACCCTGTTGCTGACTTTCGGCAGCATGTTTTGTATGTTTCGTCTCAATTATAAATTCGGGCTGGTGGTATTGTGCGCCTTTCCTTTTCTTGTGGGAACCATCGCACTATGTCTGTCAAAAGCCAATCCTTTGTTTTCCAGATTGCAAGCGCAACTTGATAAAATCAACGATATTATGCAGGAAGACGTGTCGGGGATACGCATAATCAAAGCGTGCGTGCGTGAAATTTATGAAAAAGTCCGTTTTGGAAAAGCCAACGACGAACTTATCAAAACTCAGCTGAAAACTCTCGTAATATTTGCCTTTATGAATCCCGTGGTCAATGCGATAATGTATATCGTGGTGGCTGTGATATTGCTGTGGGGGTCTTACGACGTAAATTCAGGCGGCGCAACGCCGGGAAACATCATGGCGGCAATAACGTATTCGACTCAGCTTCTCAACGGTATTCTTATGCTGGTAATGTTGTTCCAGAATATATCAAGGGGACTGGCGTCCTGGAAAAGAGTAAAGGAAATTCTTGACTGTCAGCCCGAACTCGTCGACGGCAATTTTGACGGTAAAACGCAGATTGAAGGCGAGATAGAATTTCGCAACGTATCTTTTGCCTATCCGTCAGGCAGACAAAACGTGCTGTCGGACATAAATCTTACCATACATAAGGGCGAAACGGTGGCTATCGTCGGAGCAACGGGCTGTGGCAAGACGACGCTTGTCAATCTCATTCCAAGGTTTTACGACGCAAGCGAAGGAGCAATTTTGGTGGACGGCGTTGACGTGCGTGATTATAAGCAGGAAGCGCTCAGAGATAAGATAGCGATTGTTTTGCAAAAGAGCGAGCTTTTTAGCGCTTCGATACGAGAAAATATTCAATGGGGACTCTTTGGAGCCGACGACGAGCAAGTAAAAGCCGCCGCTCATACCGCACAGGCCGACAGCTTTATTTCTGCCTGCCCGAACGGATACGATACGATAGTAGCCGAAAGGGGTATGAGCTTGTCGGGGGGACAAAAACAGAGAATATCGATAGCGAGAGCTATTGTGAAACCTGCCGAAATTATTATTTTTGACGATTCTACCAGCGCACTTGATCTAAAAACGGAAGCCGACTTGTACAAGGCGTTGCAACAAGCAAGCCCCGACAGTACCAAAATCATTGTCGCTCAACGTATTGCGTCGATACGCAGGGCTGACAGAATCGTCGTAGTGGAAAACGGCTCGGTGTCTGCCTGCGGCACGCACGAAGAATTGCTGGAAAGCTGTCCGATTTATCAGGAGATATATCAGTCGCAAATAGGCAAGGAGAACCAAGCGCTATGAGTATGAATGAAAGACAGAGACAAAAACTGGAAGAACGCAACATTCCCGGCGCAATGAATCGTGCGCAGCGCTTTGCCGAAGTGGAATATGCAGAAAATATCGGCGCCACTCTTAAACGTATTGTCAGGTATTTTTTAGGCAATAAAACGATTGTCGTTTGTATGCTGGCGGTGGTTGTGATAGGTACGTTTTGCGGAATATACGCTCCTACCTTGCAAAGCAAAGCCATTGATATTATTGCAGGAGAAGAAACGGGAGAGCTGATTGCTACGCTGATATTTATGCTTGCGGTATATATGGTGTACGCCGTAAGCGGATTGTTGCAGGGATTGCTGAGCGCAAAGCTGAGCCAGAGCGTAGTCAAAAGAATGAGAGACGAGCTTTTTGGCAAACTTGTTGATTTGCCTGTGCGCTATCTCGACACACATTCTCACGGCGATGTGATGAGCCGTATGACCAACGATATCGAAAATATATCCACTACGGTATCGCAATCTTTGCCGTCGCTGTGTTCGGGTGTGCTGACAGTTGTCGGTACTATGACCATAATGCTGTGCTATTGCTGGCAACTGGCATTGCTGAGTTTTGCCACCCTTGCGCTGACGCTCATTGCTACCAAGATACTTTCCGGCAGGGTACGCAAGTATTCACGCAAAAGGCAGACTCTGCTTGGGCAACTCAACGGTACGGTAGAAGAAATGGTTGCAGGTTATCGCACCGTGGTAGCGTACAATCGACAGAACGTTACCGTCAAGAAATTTTGCGATACTGCCGATTCTCTCACAAAAGCCGGAATTAAGACGGATATATTCAGCGGAATTATGGGACCGATAATGAACTGTATAGGCAATATCGGATTTGTCATCATTGCCGTTTTCGGCGGTTACTTTTCGATAAAAGGCTTGATTTCCGTGGGAGTCATTTCCGCATTTATCGTGTATGCAAAACAGTTGAGCAGACCTATCAACGAGATTGCACAGGTGTATGGTCAGCTTCAAACGGCAATTGCGGGAGCAGAACGAGTTTTTGCGGTAGTGGACGAAAAAGACGAAAAAAACGAAGACCATGGCGGAATGACGCTGGCAGATGAAAAGGGTGCTACGATTGAATTTGTAAACGTAAACTTTTCTTATGATTCGATTAATCCCGTCATCAGAGATTTTTCTTTGACGGTGCCTACCGGCAAAAAGGTGGCTTTGGTAGGCGCAACCGGCAGCGGCAAGACGACTATTGTCAATTTGCTTATGCGGTTCTATGAGATTGACAGCGGAAAAATAACTATCAACGGGCAGGACATATCTCAGGTTGCTTTGGATAGTCTGCGCCGCAATATAGCCATAGTTTTGCAAGATACGGTGCTGTTTGCCGATACGATAAGCAAGAATCTGAAATACGGCAACGAATATGCCACGGACGTCGAGTTGGATAGGGCGACGGAAATGAGCTGTTGCAAATCTATGATAGAACATTTGCCTGACGGATACGATACCAAGCTGGAAGGGGCAAATATCAGTCAGGGACAGCGTCAATTGCTTGCCATTGCACGTGCCTTTGTAGCCAACCCTAAGATATTGATTCTCGACGAAGCGACTGCCAACGTGGACACTCGCACGGAAAAGGCAATTCAGAATGCCATGCAACGCATCATGCAGGGCAGAACGAGTATTGTGATTGCGCATAGATTGTCTACTATCAGAGATTCCGACGTGATTGTCGTGATGGACAGGGGCAAAATTGTGGAGAGCGGAACTCATGAGAGCCTGCTCAACCAAAAAGGCAAATACTATGAATTGTATATGACACAGTTTGCAGGTTTTGCAACGTAATAAGCGATAATTATTAACGTTTATAAGGGGTATTGATTTTTTTGGCAGAATATAATATACTATTATTGTAAGAGTATGATAACCCAACTATCATGCATATTACGGTACTAAATTTTAGGAGTGTATATGCAAAAAGTTACAAAAGTAGTAATACCTGCGGCAGGGTTCGGAACAAGATTTTTGCCTGCCACCAAGTCGTTGCCGAAGGAGATGTTTCCTATTGTGGATACGCCGACTCTGCAATACGTGGTGGAAGAAGCAGTCAAGAGCGGAATTACCGACGTACTGATTATTCTTGGCAAAAACAAAAAGTGTATCGAAGACCATTTCGACTATGCGGTAGAACTTGAAAACCTGCTGGCAAAAGCCAACAAAACGGCTGAAATCAAAGTTGTGCGAGAGATTGCCGATATGGCAAACTTCCACTATATAAGACAAAAGGAAATGAAGGGGTCGGGACACGCTATATTGCTGGCACAAGCCTTTGTAGGCAACGAGCCGTTCGGAGTAATTTATGGCGACGACGTCGTGTACAATCCGTCTTCTCCTGCGCTGTCTCAACTTATCAAGGCATATGAGACGACGGGCAAGACGATAGTTGGTTGTCAGAACGTGCCTAGGGAAGAAGCTATCAAATACGGCGTAGTGCAACCCGGTGCAGTCAAGGGCAGATATACCGAAATCAAAGGCTTTGTAGAAAAGCCGCCTATCGAGCAGCTGCCTTCCACACTTGCAAGTATGGGCAGATACGTCCTTACGCCTGACATATTTGATATACTCAAATCGACGCCGCCAAGCATAAACGGAGAAATCTATCTTACCGACGCTATTCTCACTTTGGCTAAGACAAGCGGCGCATACGCATACGAGTTTGAAGGCAAACGCTACGACGTTGGCGACAAGGTCGGGTATATCGAAGCGTCGATAGAGTATGGACTGAGAGACGAAACAATCAACCAAAAGCTCAAAGAGTATTTAAAGAATATCGTTAAAACTTTTTAATAACAAATTATGATATCTGTCCCTATACGTCAGGCGTATAGGGACTTTTCTTTTATTGAAATTAACAAAAAGGACGAATAAAATAAGGACAGATAAACCGGCGGAGCTTTGCATTATGGAGCATATAGAGTGGCGTAATATCGCTGAACGGAAATGTCGGTAGTACGGATAGGAGAGTAGCATTACAAAAATTGTGTAAAAAATTTGAAAAATAGCAAAAAAACTATTGACAAAGCATATAATGGTGATATAATAAGGTCAAAGGTCAAAGAAAGTCAAAGATTTGGCTTAAAGGAGGTTAAAATGGCAAATATATCTGATACGATAGAAGAATTTATCTTGTCGGTGATAGGCGACGACGACAGCTTACAGTTGTCGAGAAACGAGCTTGCCAACTATTTTGCCGTTGCACCAAGTCAGATAAATTACGTGCTTGCCACAAGATTCAACGTAGACAAGGGATATATTATTGAATCAAAAAGGGGCGGCGGCGGATTTATTACGCTGATAAGGTTGTGCAAAAAGGACGATTTGCTTTCCGAAGTTCTTGAAGAAGTAGAAAAGCTTGACGGACTGACTTATCAGAAGGCAAGCAACATCATCGACCGTCTGCAAAGAGACGATATGATAGACGACAAACAGGCAGACATAATAAGGAGCGCAGTGAGCGACAAGGCTCTCAACGTTCCTATGAACAACAACAGACTAAGAAAAAACGTTTTTAGTCAAATATTGATAGGACTCATCAGGGGGTAGCAATATGAAAATGTGTGAAATATGCGGCAAGCATCCCGCAACGATATTTATCAAAACCAATATCAACGGCGTCAAGAGCGAAAAGCAAGTGTGTAGCCAATGCGCAAAAATGTTGCAGAATTCAGGCAGCTTTGCCGATATATTCGGAGCGCCTGCGCTGGGTAGTTTTTTTGACGAACCCGTTACGCACAGCATGCGTGTATGTCCAAAATGCGGAATGACAGAGAGAGAAGTGCTGGAACAATCTCGTTTTGGGTGCAGCGAATGTTACGAAACGTTCAGAGATATTGCAGACGGCTTTGTGGGCAACCTGGGCGGAAAAACTTACGTCGGGCAGGTTGCTTTGGACGAGAAACAATGCAAGCAGAAAAGCAGATTGGAAATGTTGAAAGAACAACTGGACAAGGCTGTTGAAGACAAAGATTTTCTCAAAGCCAACGATATTCAGAATGAAATTCTTGCATTGAAAAAAGGAGAAAAATAATATGGACAATATGAAGGACGTGGTTTATTCTACAAGAATACGTCTGGCAAGAAACATAAAAGGACTGCCTTTTCCGCATAGGCTGAGCGGAGAAGAAGAAATATATTCCGTATTGATGAAAGGCGTAGAACAGGCTACGGGCAAACTGTTCAAAAGCGACTTTT
Organism: Christensenellales bacterium; assembly: GCA_051883395.1. Lineage (GTDB taxonomy): Bacteria > Bacillota > Clostridia > Christensenellales > UBA3700 > HGM11368. The sequence goes on from JBJETQ010000028.1 coordinate 42,039, forward strand.
ATAAGATGAGCAATCTTGACGACCTGACCAGACAGACGTTGGTAGAAAAACATCTTATAAGTCCCGACCTTACTCAAAGTCAATACGGCGCCGTGGTGATAAGTAAAAACGAAGATATTGCCATTATGATAAACGAAGAAGACCACATAAGAGAACAATGTATTGTGGACGGCTATGCACCTAAGCAAGCCTACTCGACGCTTGCCACCGTGGATAGAGAAATATCAGAAGTTTTGCCTGTGGCTCACGACGAAAAACTGGGATATCTCAATACGTGTCCAACAAATCTTGGAGCAGGAATGAGAGCATCGGTAATGTTGTTTTTGCCTGCGCTTGCCATGAGCGGAGCGATAACAAGCATCATCAGGGCAATTCAGGACCTTGGTTTTACTACCAGGGGAGTGTACGGCGAAGGCAGCAAAGCCGAAGGATTTATGTATCAGATATCCAATCAGGCTGCTATCGGGCAGAGTGAAAAGCAGATTCTTGACCGATTGGACGGAGTGGTGATGAAAATAGTCGACGCCGAACGGCAGGCGAGAAGCAATCTTGCAAAGAGTCAGGGAAGTAAACTGAAAGACAAGATAATGCGTGCCTACGGAACGCTGAAATACGCAGTAATGATGAGCAGCGAAGAATTTATGGAATTGTTGGCATTGGTCAAGCTGGGAGTGTGCGAACACTATATCGACGCCGATATAGACAAACTCAACAGTCTGATTACGGTTACTCAACCGGCTATGTTGTGCAAACTGGCAGGAAAAAAGTTGGGAGCGGACGAGAGAGACGTGGCGAGAGCCGCCATGGTGAAAAATCTGCTCAAAGATAATCAATAGGAGGTGATAGTATGCAAAATTTTACAGCGGAATGTGGAAAAGTTATGAATAAGGCAACGGAATACGCAGCGATGAGCGGCGGTCTGTTGGGTACGGAACATATCGTGTGCGGTATGATTGACGTGGAAGACAGTTATGCCGGCAAGCTGCTCAAAGACAGCGGTCTGACAAAGGAGCATATCGGCATGCTGGTGCAGTCGACGGCATACAATCAGTCGGTGTCGCTGAGCAATCGTACACGCAACGTAATTGCCAACGCCCAGATTCTTGCCGAAAGAGTGGGCGACCAATATATATCTTCGGACAAATTGCTGTTTGCGATTTTGTGCGAAAAGACTTCTTATGCCTACAAGGGGTTGGAGAGTTTTGGAGTAAATATCGAACTGCTCAAAGGCAAAATTATTCAGGATATAGAAAAGCAGAAGTCAGGAGTAAAAGGGTTTAACGCTTCGGGTTCTCATGACGACCAGCAGGGACAGGAGAGCGAAAAGAGCGACCTTGACAGCCTTGGCACAGACCTTACTCAAAAAGCCAGACAAGGCAAACTCGACCCTGTAATAGGAAGAAATAAGGAGATTGAGAGAATAGTACAGATTTTGAGTCGCAGAACGAAGAATAATCCTGTACTAATCGGTGAGCCGGGCGTCGGTAAAAGTGCGGTCGTAGAAGGTCTGGCACAGGCCATCGTCAACGGCGACGTGCCTGAAATGCTGAAAGATAAAAAGGTGTTCAGCCTGGATATGGCAAGTCTTCTTGCAGGAACAAAATACAGGGGCGAATTTGAAGAAAGACTCAAAAACGCCATAGAAACTTTGAAAAAAGACGGCAACACCATATTGTTTATAGATGAAATTCATACCATAGTGGGCGCAGGTTCTACGGGAGAAAACGGTATGGATGCCGCCAATATTCTCAAACCGCAATTGGCAAGGGGAGAGTTGCAGACCATAGGCGCAACGACTCTGGACGAATATAGAAAATATATCGAAAAGGACAGCGCATTGGAAAGAAGATTTCAGCCTATCACCGTTGACCCGCCTACCGTGGAAGATACTATTCTCATTCTCAAAGGTCTGAGAGAAAAGTATGAACAGCATCACAAAGTTACCATAACCGACGAAGCTATAAAAGCGGCGGCAGAACTCAGCGACAGATATATCACCGACAGGTTTTTGCCAGATAAAGCCATTGACCTTATCGACGAAGCGGCAAGCCGCAAAAAGATAGGGGCCAACGTTGCGCCGAAAGAAGTAAAAGAAATAGAAGATAAGTTGGCAAGACTGAGAGTGGAATTGGAAGACGCCAAAAATCACAGCGAATATCTCAAATGCCACGATATTCAGCAGCAAATCAATACTCTCGAACAACAGTTGGAAGGACAAAAAGAAAAATGGAAGGACAGTCAGGTGGAACAGGAATTGTCAATTGGCGAGCAGGAAATCGCACAGATTGTATCTTCCTGGACAGGTGTGCCTGTGGTAAAACTTACGCAGAGCGAGAGTGAAAAACTGCTTGACTTGGAAAACGTTTTGCGCAAGAGAGTCGTAGGACAGGACGAAGCGGTCGAAGCCGTTGCCAAAGCCGTAAGAAGGGCAAGAGTAGGCATAAAAGACCCTAACAGACCAATCGGCTCATTCATATTCCTTGGCCCTACCGGCGTGGGCAAAACGGAACTTTCCAAGGCGCTGGCGGAAGCGATGTTCGGCGACGAAAATCTGATGATAAGAGTGGATATGAGCGAATATATGGAAAAAATCAACGTGTCCAGACTCATCGGTTCGGCTCCGGGTTACGTCGGTTTTGACGAAGGCGGACAACTCACCGAAAAGGTAAGAAGAAAACCTTATTCCGTAATTTTGTTTGACGAAATAGAAAAGGCTCATCCCGACGTATTCAATATTATGTTGCAGATACTCGAAGACGGCAGACTGACCGATTCTCACGGAAGGGTGGTAAGCTTTAAGAATACCATAATCATCATGACTTCCAACATTGGCGCAGAAGAAATCAAGACTACCAGGAGTCTCGGATTCGGCGACAACAAAGACAGCTATGAAAATATGAGAGAAAGACAGATGGACGCCTTGAAAAAGGCTATGCGCCCTGAGTTTATCAATCGTATCGACGACATTGTAATATTCCGTGCGTTGGAAAAGGACGATATGAAAAAAGTTGCGTCGCTCATCGTCGACAACCTTGTGGGCAGACTGGCGAAAAACGGATACAAACTTTCTGTAACTGACGCCGCAAAAGAGCTTGTAATCGAAAAGGGCGCAGACGCCCAGTACGGTGCAAGACCTTTGAGAAGGGCTGTGCAGAGAATGATAGAAGACGAGTTGTCGGAGCGTATTCTCAAAGGCGAGTTTGAGATAGGCGACGAGATAGACGTGGACAGAGACCAGGACCAACTTACCTTTGTAAAAAAAGTATAAATAATTTCAAAAGCCCCCTTGAAGAGAGGGCTTTTGTATGTTATAATCAAAGTACAAAAATGGTGCGACGTTGCAAGCTACTTAGCACCGCAAGGAGGACAACATGAGAGTAGAAATCGTATCTAAAAACTACAAGGTTTCGGACCACATCAAAGACGTTATCGAAATGAAACTGGAAAAATTTGCCAGATATTTTGAAGACGACGCACTTGCAAAAGTTATGCTCAAAGAAATCGGCAAAGAGAAGTACGTTATGGAAATTACCATTTTCTTTGGCGGCAATATGGTGAGAAGCGAAGTTATGTCCGACAATATGTACAACAATATAGACATAGCTCTCCCAAAGATTGAAGGACAGATAAGAAAGTATCGCACCAAGCTCGGTAAAATGAGAAAGAGCGCACTTGAAGCAGAGAGCCTTTACGAAATTCCACAAATCAAGGAGAAAGAACTTGTCAAGACCAAGTCTTTTGAACTCAAAAAAATCAGCGTAGCCGAAGCTATTGCAGAGATGGAGCTTGTCGACCACGACTTTTTTGCCTTTGTCAACGAGTCCAACGGCATGGTCAATATAGTTTATAGAAGAACCGACGGCAACGTAGGTCTGATAGATTTGGTATATTAATTACAGGTTTGATAGACACGCAGGCAACTTTTCTATACTTAGGAAAGGTTGCCTGTTTTTATAAGCGGCGGAATGCGAATATTTTTGTCTTATCGCTTGCAATTTGACGCAGGTAAGTATTAATATAAATAAGAAGATAAAACGAGCGGAATTGATAAGCGGATAACAAAAATCATCGCAAAAGTCGATACGTGTCGGATATTTGGAGTATAATTATGCAAAAAGAATGGGAAATCGTACAGGTAGAAAAACAGGAGATTGAAACGTTCAGTCAATATGCCAAAGGAATATGGGGAGAATATTTTACCGCTCTGCTGAGTGGGGAACAAATAGCATATATGCTGGATATGTTTTTGTCCGTGGAAGTGTTGACAAAGCAGTTTGACGGCGATTATAAATACTTCTATTGCTATTATCGGGGCGAAAAAGTCGGATTTATCGGACTTGAATATGAAAAGGACGCATTGTTTTTGTCAAAACTCTACCTGTCAAAAGAATTCAGGGGCAGGGGGCTTGCCAGTCGTATGTTTGCATTTATCGAACAGCAGGCAAAGTCATGCGGACTCAACAGAATTTATCTCACCTGCAACAAATACAACAAACATTCTTTGGACGTTTACGCCGCCAAAGGCTTTGAAATAGTCGAAAGCGTCATGACAGACATAGGACAAGGCTTTGTGATGGACGATTACGTGCTGGAAAAGAAATTATAATTATTATGGACACGGCGTCGCCGTTGTGTTATATTGGGTATATGAAGAAAAAGAGAATTTTTACTGTTTTGTCAGTCGTACTGGCGCTTTGCGTCGGATTGGTATTTTTGTGCGGCTGCAAGGCGGAAGAACAGAGACTGGTCTACAACGATAAGGTCGAAGGTCGTTACGCAGACGGAATAAGCATTGTCAATACTGTCAATGCTCCCGATTATGCTGTGGAATATCAGGGAAAAGCCAGAGTGGAACAGTTGATGTACGTTGACAATACCGTCAAAGGACTGCATCTGACGGGACTGTATCTGCCTGCCGGCGAGACAATAAGCATCACCGTATCGGCGGAAGTGGCACAAAAAAGCCATAAGATTGTCATCAATTCTCTTACAGGCGGACAGGAAGTTGTGGAGCTTGACAGCGTAAGAACTCAATATACTTCTCCGACAGGCGGCAGAGTGGATATTAAGGTCGACGGGGCAGTGGAAGAAAGAAACGTATTCGAAGTAAAAATTTCGGGTTGCGTAAGAATGCCGTTCTATCGTCTTGGCGTGGACAACGACAAACCGCAATCGCAGGATAAGGGCTGGGCAACGCTTGACTGCGGCAATATGCGATTCGTATTTCCTGCCGATATGCTGGACGATATAAATCAACTTGACAAGAGTCTTACCTGGTGGCGTTCTGCCGTAGAAGCTATGTGCATGATGACGGGAACTAAATTTATCGACGGAGATTTGTCCCCGATAATCGTGTACGTCGCACCGGAATTTGAGAATTCTTACAGAGAGTGGAATAAGAGCGAAAAGTATATAAAAATTTCTAGAAGTGCATTTGAAGGTATGATAGATTATGACTGTCTCAAAACAGGCGGTGCAAAATCGTTGCTCGACATTTTAGGTGAAATGATGGCAGACGGAGCAGACGGCTATAATCAGGGTCCGCTTGCAGGTAAACTAGGCAAGGTGTTGTCCAATCTAACCTATATAATAATGACCGACAACGTCAAAGACGGCGAGTATAACGGAATTGCCAATTCGTATAATCAACTTAGCGCAGTTGTCAACGGAGAGAGCATAGAGAGCAGCAATATAGAAGTATTTTTTGACGGACTGCTGCACAGCTTTGGCGTGGAAAAGACGATAAACGCTCTTGAACAATATAAATTTACCATGACTCAAAGCTACGAAGGCGACAAGTGGAGCAAATATATCGAAGAAGTGAGCAAGTCGTGCAGAGACGGAGACGAAAGCAAGCTTTTGTTTGGTGCAGACCTTTCGTATTATTGTCAATGGCTGGATATGGACGTGTCGGATGAGTGCAAGGCGGCTATTGCCGATTTGCCTTTGTACGTGCCTGTTCAGTCAACTTATGCGGTGGGCGGCGGCGAAAGCTGTCAGACGGGAATCAGTCTCGAATTGGGACAGAAAACGGTACTGGACTTTGCGTCTTCGCTTGTTTCTCCTATATCAGGTTGGAAGGTGGAGAGTGTAGAAGGCAACGGCTGGAAACCTACCGAAAGCGGAAAGTATGAATATACGCCTTCCGCAGACAGATTGGTGGACGAATATAAAGTAAATCTTACCAACGGAGAATTGAAGACAACCCTGTACGGACGAGTTACCGTCAACGTGCAGGTAGCTTCTTACAGCGTATACAGGGATACGCAATACAGAGACGTGGACAAAGCCATCAAAGGCACAGCCGGTATGACGCCAAGTTTTGCCGAAAGCATATCGAAAGCCGAAGTTCCCGAAGAAAGCGAAGCCGACGAGAGCAAATATTCTTTTGGGGTTACCAAAGGCAGCATGCAGGTAAACGAGAGCGGCAAATACGTCTTTTATCTCAAAAGCAAAGGTCTGGTCAAAGTCAACTTCGGCGTGAGCGAGTTTATGTTCGAGATGTTCAACAACTATCTCACCGTAAGCGACTATACGCAGGAACTCAAATACGAAGTGCAACTGGACAAGGATAAAGTGTATAATTACGAAATATACGTCCTGTCTACGCAAGGCGGCGGTTGGGCAACTATTGGAATAGAAAACTCTACGGGAAAAATAGAAGATTTAGGCGAAAAATATATCGTATTCAGCAATATGAGCGCAGACGACGTGGTCAATTATGACAGCCCTGTCATAGATATACAGGATATAGATTTGCATCAACAGGTATATGCCGATTATCTTGCTACAAGATGGTTGGTCATCGATGCGCCCGAAACAAAAGAAACCAGCGCAAATATTTATCTGTTTGACGACAACAACGCCACGTATTTTGAAGCGCAACAACAAAGCGACGAGTACGTTATTTGTTTCGATATGCAGTCAGTAAGAGAAATCGAATATCTCTCCGTTGGCGTCAAGACCGATATGCTGGGCGCTACCGTGGAGATAGAAACGGGCAACGACACGGACAATATGACTGTGAGCGCAGACGGAGTTCTGACGACGATAGACAACGTATTTGAACTGACCGAGAGCGTCAACTGCCGATACGTCAGACTGACGATAAAAAAGAACGAAAACTTTGAATGTGCAATATCGGGCATATCCGTAGGCAGAATAATGAGCGAGAGCAGAATAGTGCCTAATACCAGTACGGATATTTTGTATCAGGGAGAATGGGTCAACATCAACAAATATTCGGCTGTCAACGGTTCTCTTGCAAGCAATGCAGACAAAAATTGTGCTTTGGAGTATGAGTTTTACGGTTCCATGATTTCCGTCTACGCCACCAAAGACGCAAGTTTCGGCCATGCAAAAGTCTATATCGACGGCAAGGAACATTCCATCATCGACTTGTCGAGCGACGTCGCTCGGTGCGGAGAAAGGGTATTTTTGCAGGAGTTTGACGGTATGGGACTGCATACGATAAAAATCGTTCCTGTCGACGACGATAAAATCAATATCGACTATCTGACGGTGATAGAAGGCGAAAGACCTGCCCAGCAGGCTCCTAAGTTCAATTATTGGCTTATGTCTATCATTCCTGCCGTGGCGTTGGTGGGCTTTATCGCTGCTCTGATAGCCGACAAAGTGTCTAAAAACAAAAAGAAACAAAAAAGAATGAAATGAGTATTTAATCCGATACGTATCGACATTTTTGCGCACCGCAATATTATAGCGGTGCGTTTTGATTGTGTAAGCGAATACAAAAACAGGAGCATACTATAAAGTATGGAGAAGGCGAAGATTTTTGCAAATAAGCCTTGTCGCCCCCTAAAATATTTGACACTCGTCAGTCAAGGGGCTATAATTATGACGACTAAAAAGGAGATACGAAAGAAATAGTATGGACTACACGTTTTTATTGGTACTGGCAGTAATTCTATTTTCAACAAAACTGTTGGGCATAGCTATGAAAAAACTCGGCTTGCCACAGGTTTTGGGATATTTGTTGGCAGGTATCATTCTCGGAGCAACGGGGTTGGTAAAAAGGTCGACGGAATTGACGATATTTGCCACCATAGGCGTCAACCTGATTATGTTTTCGGCGGGATTGGAAACCAATCTCAAAGAAATTAAAAGGAATGGAGCGGCGTCCGTACTGATTACGTCTCTCGGAGTTATCGTTCCTATGGTCGTGGGCTTCGGAGTGTCGTGGATAATTCCGGGGCTTGAAATGAAGGAGAGATGGTTTTTCGGAGTTATCCTTACGGCAACGTCGGTAGGAATTACTGTTGCTTGTCTCAAAGAATTGGGAGTATTGCACGGCAAAGTGGGAGCGTCGATTATTACGGCGGCCGTGTTGGACGATATTATCGGTATAGTCATATTGGCGTTTTTTACGGCGGAAGCAAAAGACGAACATCTGGGAGTCAAAATCATCAAGGCTTTCGGCGGAGATATGAGCAATCTGGCAGGCGTTGCTGTGCTTCTCAACGTGGTATTGTTCTTTGCGATGGGCATAGGACTGGGGCTGCTGGTACACTATGCTTTCAAACTGCTCAGCAAGAGATTTCCGCATACGAGAAGACTGTCGGCGTTCGGACTTGTTCTTTGCTTTTTGTATGCCGGAGCGGCAGAAAAGTTTTTTGGAGTCGCTGCGATTACGGGTTCTTTCCTGGCGGGCATGATGCTGTCTAATATGCAGGAGACGGAATACGTGGAAAGAAGGATAGATATAAGCGCATACATGCTCTTTTCACCTATATTCTTTGCAAATATAGGTATTTCGCTCGATTACGCTTCGCTTGTCGACAATATCAACGCAAGATTGGTGCTGTTTTCGTTGGCATTTGTGATATGCGGAATGCTGGCAAAAGTAATAGGTTGCGGAGCAGGTGCGGCGGCATTTAAGTATAAGCCTAACCAGAGTCTGAAAGTCGGCGTGGGCATGATGGTAAGGGGAGAAGTCTGCCTTATCGTTGCGCAGACGGGACAAAGAGCAGGAATTATCGATTCGCAGTATTTTCCTGCAATAATATTGCTTATCGTAGCTTCTTCTATCGCTACGCCGTTGATACTCAAAGTATTGTTTAAGAAATATCCTAACGAACCGCTTGACGAAAACAAGATAGGCGCAATAGATACGGTTGTCAAGGTTGACGCCGCAATGAGCGAAGTACGAGACTTTTTGGGCGGAATGGAAGTGAAGAAGATAGAAGTCAAACCCCACACCCAGAGAGAAGCGATGCGGAGCGAGAATAAAGCAGGCGAAAGCCCGACAGGAGCGGACGATACTCAGAACAAAGAAACGAAATAATAAAACTTTTGAAGCATAATGTAACGGCATGGCGCAGTATATCGCTATGCCGATTTTTTTCGTTATTGTATTAGAATAGTAAAAAAAACTTTGACGATAAAATAATAATATGGCAGTATATGCAATCTGTTAACAGATTTTAAAAATCAAATGCAAGGTAATGTCGGAGAAGACAAAATAACGAATATATTGCTATTGAAAAAGGTCGTCGGCGTAACGAAGGAGACAAATTGACGCAAATGTCGGCTTTGGTGTTGAAAAATATTTGCGGGCGTGTTATTATATTAATATGAAAAAAGTCGCAAGCGTGTTGATTATTATTACTTTGGCCACTATCCTGTGCGTTTTTGCAGGGTGCGACTTTTCATCTCAAAAAGAGACTCCGACGCTTGACGCACCACAACTTTCTTTTGACTCCCAGAGTATATCGGTAGAGTGGAATGTGGTAAACAATGCCGATATTTATTATGTAAAAGTAACGGAAATAGACGGCGAAGACAGAGTATACAATTACACCGTATATCCGGAAAGTCAGAAGAACTGCAAGCTGAGCGTCGCTCTCGAACAGTTGGACAACGGTACTTACACGGTAGATATACAGGCAACGGCTCAGGGATATAACAGCGCCAAGGCTTCGATAGAAGTGGTGTTGAGCCACAACGCTCCCGACGATACGCCACAGGATATTGAAGAAGAACCTGCCGAAATTATCGACGACAATATTCTTATCAACGAAGATGGCGAATTGTTTTTGCCACAGGAGTTATATTACAAGTATTCGACCGACGATTTGGTAATTAATTGTGCCGACGGAGTTACGATAACGGCTTTGAGTGCCGTTGCTTTGGGCGACAATTATTCGATAGACGAAGAAGCTCAAACTGTTACCATCTCAAAATACTATCTGTCGCAGTTTTCGGTAGGAGCAAAGATTCCTTTGACGATATACTATGGCACAGACGGTATGGTCAAGACTTACGTCAACGTGGTCAAGGCGCTTCCTTATTCCTTGTCGGGCAACGTCGTAACCTATACCAAATTGAGCGGAACGGGTTTCAGCGTCAACATAATAGGTGCAACCAGTAGCTACGACGTGGTAGAAAAGGTGGCAATAGACGACGTTATGCTGAGCAACGATTACGTGGCTTATTCTTATATCAGCAACAAATTGACCATATTGGAAAATCCTTTTATCAAAAATCTCAGCGTCGGCGAGCATCAACTGCAAGTCTTTACAAAACGGGGAATGTCTACGGCGCTACTGATAGTCAAAGTGGGGCTGAAATACGAGCCTTATGACGTCGTGATTGACGGGGATAGCTGTTATCCTAAGACTATGATAACGTGGAGAGACGACGCAGACGAGATACAAAAATATACCGTAGTTATCAACGGTACGGCGTATAACAGCATAGATTATCCGCATCTTTTTGACGGAAGAAGTTTCGATGCAACGGGTTTGATAAGTTGCGGCGACAGCGTGGAGATAAAAGCTTACGTCGGACGATACGCATATACGTCTTCGACGGTTTATTCTTACGTTGATCAGGACGACCCTGTGCAGCAGAAGTATCTGTCGGATAGCTTTGAGTTTTTGGGAGAGCAACATAATCATTATATAAGCAGCAATGCCGAGCTAGTAGATTTTATCTATTATTACATACTCCATTATGACGAGTTTGACGCATACGAAACCGATGATACCGCAAGGGATTACAGCAAATGGAAACAGGCTGAAATTTACGTTGCGATAGACGGCAATGCACCGCAATCCAGTTTATCCGATACCGTACGAAACTGCCTTAAAAAATTCCCGGAAGCCATGAGCGTCAACAGCATGACCATTACCAAGACCATAAACGGTACAATCAGCAACGAAGTGGTTGTTGCATTGTGGTTGAAGACAGCCACCGTTCCAAATCCCGAAAATACCAATAGTCTGGAAGAACAAAGTTATATCGAATACGTCGGCAACGCTCCAAGATACAGCAAGACGGGCAGGGCGGCAGATTATGACGACTTTGCAATCAACAGTATAGAAAAGACGGCTACCATGTCCACTACTTTTGAACTGTATATGGCTATAGAGAGAGGATACAGACCTACGCCGGTAGCATCAAGCGACGCCGAGCGCATCTATAACAAAGCCAAACAAGTACTGCGAGATATTATAGACGACGAAATGGACGACTTTGACAAGGTAAGGGCAATTTACGACTGGTTATCCTGCAACGTCATATATGACCACAAACTGGCTTCCGATTCCGCCACGGTAGACGAAACAACCAATGCTACGGCGTATTATGCGCTTTTTGGCAACGCCGCATTTTATGCCGAAGGAGTTTTTGACAACGGTCTTGCGGTATGCAACGGCATAGCTATTGCCTTTGTCATTTTGTGCAGAATAGAAGGTATTGAGTGCTATAAGGTGATAGGAACGTCGGGCAACGTGGGACACGCCTGGAACAAGGTAAAAATAGGCGGATATTGGTATATTTGCGACGCTACGTGGGCAAGTAATGCGGTAAACAAGGTAGAGTATCTTGTGGAAGACTATCTGTTTATGGACAACGAAAAATCTTCTCCCGACAGTAAACATATAGAAACAGCTTCCAGAAGCGGTGGTAGCGAATATTATGCGGGAGATACCAATTATAGCGTATGGGCAAATACGTGGTTTGTCGATAAAGCGGAAGAAAAGGTTTATGATACCGTGTTGAGAGACAAGGCATATACCGACGCTTTGATAGAAGTGATTATTTCTGAGATAGAAAATACTATGGACGTGGGAAGCTTTTATAGAGTGGGAGTAAGTTGCTCGTCGTTAAAGTGGAACGGTATGTACGGCAATAGCATCATCAGCACGGCAGATAATGCGTTTGAGATTGTTTATACTACCCATTCGCAGGACTCAACCAAAGGATATATTACTTTTGAACGTAAAAAATAAGCAGGTCAGGACGTAAGAGTTATGAAAAACGAAAGGAAACTAAGGAGAAAGAGTTTTTTTGCCAATCTGAAACAATGCGTAAAGCATAACAAATCAAAACGTGATTTTTCCGAGCAATATTACGAAATTTGCTCCGACGAAGCGGTGAGAATACGTGTAAATGCCGCAAACGGCATCTTTTCGGAGTTGGGCGGTAAGGAAGATTTGTCAAGCGATGTTCTTGATTATATAGAAAACAAGGCGTATTACGTGCCTATCGACAGACCACTCAAAATTTGTTTTGCGGGAGTGGATAAAAACGACAGACAGGCAGTAAAAAAGGCATACGACAAGTATTTTAATCTCAAATTCAACGACAAATGCCTTGATTTGAAAATTTGCTATGCAAAATCAATTGCGCTGATGATTATCGGTATTGCTTTCCTTGCGGGCGGCTTGATTGTGGACAGATTTTTCCCAAATATGTTGCTAAGTGAAATACTTACGGTTGCCGCTTCGTTTTCTATGTGGGAGAGCGTAGACTTCTTTCTTTTGGAACGCTCCAACGTCAAAACGGAGAAGTTGGATACCGCTCAGCTGCTGCTTGCGGAGATAGAATTTGAAGATAAAAATGAATAAAATTATTTGATTTTGTTTTGACAAAAATCAGGAAAATGGGAATCAATGTGTGCGTAGACACGACCGTGCTTACGTAGGACAACGGAAGGAATAATTTACCAATACGGTGTTTATTGAAACGTCGTATTTTTCAAATTGATTTAACAATTGCTTTTTATACTCATATCTGAGCGGAGTATACAGTAATATGTTAGCCAGATTAAAAAATCGCCTTAGACAGAATAAATTGACAGGAAAGATGATGGACGACGGCAATTATCGCACGATTATTATGTCGATATGTTCGCTTGCCGTTGGGATAGCCTATGCTGTTTTCAATATTGCGACAGGCATTATTTATCGTTCTATCTGGTATGGTGCGTTGGCGTGTTATTATATAATGCTTGACGTAATCAGGGGATATGTATTGATTTATCGCAACAAATCGTCCAATATCAAAAGCGACGGAACCGACGTTTGCGCAGGGCGGCAATATCTTGTGTGCGGAGTCTTGCTTATCGTAATGACTATTTTTCTTGGCGCTATGGTGTTGCATATAGCTCGGCGCAATATGATTTTTGAATATTCTCTCACCGTAATTTATATGTCGGCAGGATATACGTTTTTCAGGATAGCGATTTCTTTGACCAATCTCATCAAATCAAGAAAGCAATGCGATTATTATGTCAAAGCTTTGAGACGTATCAACATGGCTGCTGCGTTGGTTTCTGTTTTGTCGTTGCAGTCGGCGGCGTTGACGGCTTTTTCAAAAAACGTCAATCAGGTGCTGCTCAATGCGTTGACCGGCGGAATCGTGTGTATATTGATTATTTGCATGGGCGGAGTGATGATATTTGAAGCTGCTCTTAGCTTGAACCGCCCGAAAGAACAAAAAAATACGGGCGTTGACATCGAAAAAAATCAATAGTAAAATTGAGACGGAGATGATATGTTTAAGATATTGGTTGCAGAAGACGACGCAAATTTGAGAAAGGTTGTTGTCGATACTTTGAAAAATGAAAATTATACGGTCGTCGGCGCTGAAAACGGCAGCGTCGCATTAAATTGTTTTTGCGATGAAAAATTTGATTTGGTAATCACCGACGTTATGATGCCGCAAATGGACGGCAATGAGCTTTGTGCATCTATCCGCAATATCGCACCCGATACGCCTATACTTATGCTCACGGCTTTGGAAAGCATTGACGATAAGGAAAAGAGTTTCAATTCGGGGGCGGACGATTATCTGACCAAACCCTTTGCACTCAAAGAGCTGTTGTTGCGCATAAAAGCACTTTTGAGAAGGTACGGCGAAGTTTGCGAAAGCAAAATAGTGTTGTCTCACACTATTCTTGATTATTCTGCCAATTGCGCCGTGATTGACGGCAAACAAATCAATCTGACAAAAAAAGAATTTTTGCTGCTTTTTAAACTGCTGTCCAATCCCAACAAGATTTTTTCCAGAGAACAGCTGATGGACGAAATATGGGGATATGAAAGCGAAAGCGCAGACAGAACCGTGGACACACATATCAAGTGGCTCAGAGACAAGACGGAAAACGAAGATTTTCAGATAATAACTATGCGTGGTCTCGGTTATAAGGCGGTGTTGAATGAAAAAAAGGCATAATCTTTCGAGACGACTTATTCTTGCATTGGTGGGTGTTGCCATTGCGGTAATGGCTATTGCGACTATGGCAGGGCTGGCAATATTGAAGATAAAAAACGAAGAAATCAGACTGGGCATTTTGTATATCACGGGCTTGGTTGCCGTTGTCGTTGCATTGGTACTATTTATCGTTGTTGCCAATCGTCTTATCGTAAGACGTATCAGACTGCTCAACGACGCTGTGGGAGAAGTATCTCACGGACGATACGATTTGAGTCTGCCGCTCAAAGGCAACGACGAATTGACGGAACTGTCGGAAAACTTTAATAAAATGGCAGCGGAATTGCAAGCCAACGCCTTTTTGTCAAAGGATTTTGCACGCTACGTTTCGCACGAATTCAAGACGCCGTTGTCAGTCATACGAAGTTATGCGGAAGCGGTGCAGATTAATAGCGGCGACAATCAGACCAATCAAAGCATGGACATAATAATTGCAGAGACGGACAGATTGGCGGAGATGTCAAAAACCATACTGGAATTGTGCAGACTGGATAGCACTACGCTTGTAGAAAAAAACGACGTTTTTTCACCGGCTGAGCAAATCAGGTCTATATTATTGTCAACCCAGATTAAATGGAGTGAAAAGAATATAACGATAGAGCCGTTGCTTGAAGAATTCAGTATCACAGGCAACAGCGCTCTGGTATTCAGAATATGGCAAAATCTCATAAGCAATGCCATCAAATTTACCAATGAAAACGGCAATATAAAAATCGAATTGAATAAAGGGCAGAATGAATTGGTTTTTATTATATCCGACGACGGAATAGGAATTGCCGATGACGACAAAGATAAGATATTCAATATGTTTTTTACGGGGGACAAATCTCACAACAAGGAAGGCAGCGGACTCGGTTTGCCGTTGACAAAGAGAATTGTAGAAAAACTGGAAGGAGAAATAACCTTTGCAAGTGAACGCAACAGGGGCAGTACGTTTACTGTCAGATTGCCACTGTAACAAAATTATGTAAAGTAAATGCGGGCGAAAGCTCGCTTTTTTATAAATTTTCCGATGTTTTTTTATTTCAAATTGATTTCAAAAAGCCATTGTATCTTGTAAGTACAAATAGAACAAAAGGTATGGTATGGAAAGAACGGAAGAAATGGAAATAAGAAGGAAAAAGCCGCTGACGATATACGGAGTGGAATTTGTCTATCTGTGCGTACTTGGC
>JBJETQ010000029.1:0-15996 GCA_051883395.1 Christensenellales bacterium
GTAAATACTTCAATATCGTGCCTTATTGCGTAAGCGAAAAAGACGCAAGAATAGACTATGACGAAGTGGCAAGACTTGCAAAAGAACACAAGCCTAAGCTCATTCTTGCAGGCGCCAGCGCATATCCTAGAATTATAGATTTTGCCAAGTTCAAAGAAATTGCAGACAGCGTAGGAGCATATCTTATGGTTGATATGGCGCATATCGCAGGGTTGGTTGCTGCCGGTTGTCATCCATCTCCCGTAGGATACGCAGACGTCGTTACTACTACCACGCACAAGACTTTGAGAGGTCCACGTGGTGGATTGATACTCACCAACAACGAAGAAATTGCCACCAAAATCAACAAGGCAATTTTCCCGGGAACGCAGGGCGGACCGCTCATGCACGTCATTGCCGCCAAGGCAGTTGCTCTCAAAGAAGCTATGAGCGAAGAATTTGTTGCCTACCAGAAACAAGTGTGCGCCAATGCTCAGGCTCTTGCCAAAGCTCTCATAGCCAAAGGTATCGACCTTGTAAGCGGCGGTACGGACAATCACCTGATGCTTGTTGACCTGACTTCCAAGGGCAAGACGGGCAAAGAGATAGAACATTTGCTTGACGAAGCTCACATCACCGCCAACAAAAATGCGATACCGTTTGACAAGCAATCGCCTTTTATTACCAGCGGTCTGAGATTGGGTACTCCTGCCGTAACTTCGAGAGGTATGAAAGAAGAAGATATGGAAGTCATTGCAGAGTGTATAGCAGACCTTGTGGACAACGGCGAAGTGGCTATCGAGAGATGTTCGGCTAAGGTTGCCGCTTTGTGCGCAAAGTACCCTATATATCAAAACGATGTATTGAGATAATTCGATACATATTGACAAAAACAACAAAACCGCTCTTTATTTTGGGAGCGGTTTTTTGATTGAAATGCGGCAATTATTTTGATTGTAATACGCCAATTATTTGCAACGCCAAATATTTCCTACTATTTTTATAGGAATTGTATAAAATCGATTGACATAGCGACAATATAATTGTACACTATTCCTAGTAAAGTAGTAGGAGATAATATGAAACTATCTTCAAAAGCGAGATACGGGCTAAAAGCTATGTGCTATCTGGCACAAAAGGAAGCGTACGGGGACAACGTGGTATCGTTGAGCGCCGTTGCCGAAGATATAGGCGTAAGCGACAAATATCTCGAACAACTTTTTGCAACGCTCAAAAAGGCAGAGCTGGTGTCTTCGTCAAGGGGAGCGAGCGGCGGATACGTACTGCCACGGGCTGCCGACGAAATCAGCGTCGGAGAAATTTTGCGAGCGCTGGAAGACGGATTGGTAATCGTAGATTGCGTATCGGGAGAATGTAGCAATCAATGCGGCAACAGTAGTGGTTGCCAATGCACTACCCACGGCGTGTGGGACAAACTATACAAAACTATCAACGATTGTCTGGACGGAATGTCTTTGGCAAGCGTTATTGCGAGGGAATAATGGAACAAATATATCTTGACCACTCGGCTACCACCTATACCGACCCCGAAGTGCTACAAGAGATGTTGCCGTACTTTACACAGGTTTTCGGCAATGCGTCGTCTCAGCACAATGCCGGCAGACAGGCGTTGAAAGCGGTGGATATGGCAAGAGAAAGAATTGCAAAAGCTATCAACTGTGCGCCCGGCGAAATATATTTTACGTCAGGTGGCAGCGAGTCGGACAACTGGGCAATAAAGGGCATGGCGCAGATGCACAGCGACAAAGGCAATCATATCATTACGACCAGGATTGAACATCCTGCCGTGATACGCACCTGCAAAGCTTTGGAAAAGCAAGGGTTTGAAGTAACCTATCTTGACGTGGACAGCGATGGTATAATATCGACAGAGCAGTTGGAAAAGGCAATTACCGACCGTACAATTCTCATATCAGTTATGTTTGCCAACAACGAGATGGGCGCTATTGAGCCAATTGCGGAGATTGGGGCAATAGCCAAAAAGCACAAGATTGCTTTCCATACCGACGCAGTACAGGCCGTCGGCAACGTGCCTATCGACGTCAAAGCCATGAATATAGACATGCTATCCATGAGTGGACACAAATTCTACGGACCTAAGGGCGTGGGCGTGCTGTACAAACGCAACGGACTCAGGATAGGCAAGTTTATGGACGGCGGCGAGCAGGAACGCAATATGCGTGCAGGCACAATCAATACCCCTGCTATCGTCGGCATGGGCAAGGCGATAGAACTTGCAGTAGCAGGCATGCAGGAAAACAACAAGCACATAGCGCAATTGAGAGACTATTTTGTCAGCCAGGTGTTGGAAAGAATACCCAACGTTTACTTCAACGGTCCTAAGGATATGAGCAAACGTCTGCCAAACAATGCAAGTTTCAGTTTTGAGTACGTAGAAGGCGAATCTATTCTTATGCGTCTTGACATGGAAGGTATCAGGGTATCCAGCGGCTCGGCTTGCTCGTCGGGGTCGCTCGAACCGTCGTACGTAATGTTGTCTATCGGCGTGCCAATCGAAATAGCTCACGGAACGATACGTTTCAGTTTTGGCAAATCCAACACTATGGAACAGACGCAATACGTCGTAGACAAACTGGTATCTGTCATCGACAATCTCAGAGAGATGTCGCCGCTATTCAAAGAAATCAAAGGAGAACGTATATATGTATAACGATAAAGTAATGGAAGCATTTGCTCACCCAAAAAACGTCGGATTTATTGAAGATGCCGACGGTGTGGGAAAGGTAGGCAACGCAAGTTGCGGAGATATAATGGAGATAAGTCTCAAAATCAAGGACGACGTAATCGTAGACGCCAAATTCAGGACTTTTGGCTGTGCAGCCGCTATTGCAACCAGTTCTACGGCGACCGAAATGGTCAAAGGTATGACTGTGGACGAAGCTCTCAAACTGACCAACAAAAAGGTAGTGGAAGTGTTGGAAGGCTTGCCACCGCAAAAGATACATTGTTCGGTACTTGCCGAAGAAGCAATCAAAAAAGCAATAGAAGACTATCGTAGCAGACAAAAACAATAAATAATGCCGCTCTCCGAGCGGCTTTTTTTGTTCCTAGCATATCATCTGTGAGCTATTGCTATATCAAACTATTACTATGTTAGGCTATTAACTCAACAAGCTACTATCGCAACAAACCATTACTACAATAGACTACTATCGCATCGAGATACTATTGCATCGAGCTGTTACTTACCAAACTATTACTACGTTAGGCTATTATCGCAACAGGCTACTATTACATCGAGCTACTATCGCATTAAGCTGCTGTTGCATCAAGTTCCTATTGCATCGAGTTGTTATTGCGTAAAATTAATAGACACACCTTGCGGTGCGCCTATATCAGCATAGACACACCCTGCGGTGCGCCTATATCAGTCAAGAAATTCGACGATTTTGTCTCTCAACATCTTTTTGCTTCTTCTTTTAAAAGAACCTGACATAACGTTTCCGCCGATATATCCCAATATCATACCGGTACCAAGACCGATAACAGTAGCAATTTTCATACTTCACCTCCCACAATTATTGTGTGAGAGTGGGGATAGTTATATACTCGTCGCACTTGATATTGCTTTCAAAAATATAGTTGTCTGCGTATTCCAGAGCGTCGGTCAGTTGACTTTGTGTTCTTACAGTCCAGTTGATAATCAACTTTTCGGGGCAAAGTTTTTTGATTTGTCTGAAATACTCGTCTTTGATATTCTTTACGCCCACCGCCAAAAAGTCGACTTTGAGATATTGTTTGAGTTTGCGCTGTATGGCACGATAGAAGTCAATGGTGCTGTATAGCTGTCCCAAAACGATTTCGGGGTGATTTTTGTGCCACCAATTGACGATACGATTGTCAAAAGACTCTATGCAAATATTGCCGGTATAATCTTTGATGGCTTCATACACGGCAAGACAGGTAGATTTTACTCTGTTGGTAGCTTTGATTTCCAATATCAACGGCACTTTTCCGTCTACCAACGTGAGTAAGTCGGAGAGCAGCGGAATAGAGTAGTCTGTATTCATAAGTTTGTATTCGGTCAGCTTGTCGCCGTTGATTTTGTAGGACATTTTCTTTATGCCGCAAGTACGTTTGAGAGTCATATCGTGATGCACGATAAGTTTGCCGTCCAGCGTAAGATACACGTCAAATTCTATGCCGAAGCCATGCGAAACAGCGTTTTCAAAAGCGCCCATACTGTTCTCGGGCAGAGTACGGTTGTCATGCAGTCCCCTGTGAGCGATAGGTACGCTCGTAAGCCAACTTGTATCCTTCATCAATATCCCAGCTCCTTGTCTACCAATATAATATGCACTTGTTTTTGCAATTTAGTAGGGTGATGCACTATGACGGTAACGTTGCACATGCAATCTTTTCCGCTGCAATCGCCGCAAACGCCGGTATATCGGCAAGGTGTTTTTCTGTCAAGTCTCTCAGCATTTTGCGGACACGTAACGGTTTTTATGCGTTCTATTGCCTGTTCGAGATTGTCCACGATTTTATTTTTGCCAACGATATAGATTACGTTTGGCACACCGTAAATCAACGTCGAAACTCTGTTGGCGGTGCCGTCGATATTGATCAAATCGCCCTTTTGAGTAACGGCGTTGGCAGACGACATATACCAGTCGGCGTGGCGTGCATATTCGTACAAATCGGCTCTTTTGTCTTCGCTGACGAGAGCGTGGGACAAAACTTCGACACCTTTTTGTTGCAACAAAACTTCAATTCCAAGTTGTTTGATAGTCATGCTGCCGCCTATTCCGACGCTCTGACCGCAGCTGATAAGACCGGACACGACGTCGTTTGTCTGCTGTTCGTCTGAGCATTGATGCACAATAAAACCTTTGCGTTGCATATTGTCAATAAGTTTTTCTATATCCATACTTTACTCCTATTTAAGTATATTATACAAAATTCTATTGCTAAAATCTATATATTTTTATATAATAATTAAAAACTGTAACAAAGGTTAGACTATGCCCAAAGACCAATCAAAAATTAGAAATTTCTGCATCGTTGCTCATATAGATCACGGTAAGAGTACGCTTGCCGACCGAATCATGGAGATAACGAGTACGGTTGCCAAGCGTGATGCCAAGGAACAGTTGCTTGACAGCATGGATATAGAAAGAGAAAGGGGTATTACCATCAAGTTGACCCCTGTCAAAATGAATTACGTATATCAGGGACAGGAGTAT
The DNA here is from genome assembly GCA_051883395.1 of Christensenellales bacterium. Classification (GTDB taxonomy): domain Bacteria; phylum Bacillota; class Clostridia; order Christensenellales; family UBA3700; genus HGM11368. The sequence goes on from JBJETQ010000029.1 coordinate 5,208, forward strand.
GAACTCAATCTTATAGACACTCCGGGACACGTCGATTTTACCTACGAAGTTTCCCGTTCTCTCAAAGCGTGCGAAGGGGCAATTCTCATTGTCGACGCTTCTCAGGGAATAGAAGCTCAGACTTTGACCAACGTATATCTGGCATTGGACAACGATTTGGAAATAATACCTGTCATCAACAAGATAGACCTGCCTTCCGCAAGGCCGGACGAGATAAAGATGGAGATAGAAGACGTGATAGGACTCGACGCTTCCGACGCTCCGCTCGTGTCGGCAAAAGAAGGAATAGGCATAGAAAAAGTGCTGCAACAGGTAATTACTTTGTTGCCTGCGCCCAAGGGCGATATAGAATCTCCGCTCAAAGCATTGATTTTCGATTCTTATTACGACAGTTACAAGGGAGCAATATCCTTTATAAGAGTATTTGACGGAGAAGTAAAGGCGGGCGACAAAATAAAGATGATGTCAAGCGGCAAAATCTTTGAAGTTACCGAAGTGGGAGTATTTGTGCCTAAGATGGTGCCGCAGGATACTTTGTCGGCAGGCGACGTAGGATATCTGTGTGCCAGCATCAAAAACGTGTCGGATACCAAAGTTGGCGATACCATAACTCTGGCGGAAGGTGGCGTAACTCAGCCGCTCGAAGGATACAAGGAAGTAGCTCCGATGGTTTACAGCGGTATTTATCCCGCCGACGGAGCGAAGTATAACGATCTCAAAGACGCATTGGAAAAACTAAAACTCAACGACGCTTCTCTTGTATATGAACCGGAAGTGTCGACGGCGCTCGGCTTTGGTTTCAGATGTGGTTTTTTGGGGTTGCTCCACATGGAGATTATCGAAGAAAGGTTAGAAAGAGAGTTTGATTTGGACTTGGTAACTACTGCGCCCAGCGTATCGTATCAGGTGGTAAAAACCAACGGAGAAGTCGAACTGATATCCAATCCTTCCAACCTGCCGCCTGCAAGCGAAATAGCCGAAATGCAGGAACCTGTCGTCAAGGCGTATCTGTTTACTCCGCCTGAGTACGTCGGTACGATAATGGAATTGTGTCAGGACAAGAGAGGGGAGTTTGTGGACCTGACGTATCTGGAAACTACCCGTGTAAGAATAGAATACTCCATTCCGCTCAACGAGATAGTATATGACTTTTTTGATTCTCTCAAATCTCGTACCAAGGGATACGCTTCGCTCGATTACGAGATAGTAGGGTACAAAAAAAGCGACCTTGTCAAGCTCGATATAATGCTCAACGGCGAAGTGTGCGACGCCCTGTCTTTGATTGTGCATCGAGATAAGGCATACGCAAGGGGCAGAGCGATAGCCGAAAAATTGAAAGAAGTCATTCCGAGACAAATGTTTGAAATTCCTATTCAGGCGTCAATCGGGGGTAAGGTCATAGCAAGAGAGACCGTCAAGGCAATGCGCAAGGACGTACTTGCCAAGTGTTATGGCGGCGATATTACCCGTAAGAAAAAGTTGCTTGAAAAGCAAAAAGAAGGAAAAAAGAGAATGCGTCAGGTAGGTAGCGTACAACTGCCGAGCGAAGCCTTTATGAGTATTCTCAAATTTGACAAATAATGGAAAACATAGGCGTTTATATTCATATTCCGTTTTGTCTGTCCCGCTGCTATTATTGCGATTTTGTATCTTCGTTGACCGACGACAAAAAGATAGAAAGATACGTCGATGCGCTGGTAGACGAGATAAAACTCGTGGCGGCGCAGATAAAGTATCATTACGTGGTGGACACGATATATATCGGTGGCGGCACTCCTTCTGTTCTGACGCCAAAACAACTCGGACATATCGTCTTCAATCTCAAAAAGTATCTTCGATGCGACGTCAAAGAGTTTACGATAGAAGCCAATCCGTGCAGCCTGGATATTGCAAAAATTACTGCGTACAGAAGGCTGGGAATTACAAGAGTAAGCATAGGCGTACAGACGTTTAACCCCACGATAGCCGCCAATATCGGCAGAATACACACGAGCGAGCAGGCAAAGCAAGCGATAGAGTGGGTGGTAAATAGCGGTCTTGATTGCAGCGTGGACGCCATGTTGGGCTTGCCGGGACAGAGTCGGGGAGATATTGACGACTTTGTCGACGAAATAGCACTAAGCGGCGTCGGACACGTGTCGGCGTATATGCTGAAACTCGAAGAAGGTACGACAATGTATAATGCGGTCAATCAGGGAAAGATGCAACTCCCCGATGAAGACGCCACCTGCGATATGTACGACCGCATCAGAGACAGGTTGCAAAGCAACGGCTTTCATCGCTACGAAGTGAGCAATTTTTGCAAGGAAGGCAAAGAGAGTAAGCACAATCTCAAATATTGGCAATGCCTGCCTTATATTGGGTTAGGGCTTGGGGCGCATAGTCTGGTGGGCAACAAGAGATTTTATAATCCGTCCGATTTTGCAGAGTATTACGCCGCTGTCGACAACGGAAAACTTGCTCATAGATTGGAACAAAAATTGTCCGAGAAGGACATGATGGACGAGCGAATTATGCTTGGACTACGCATGGACAAAGGCATGGATATCGACAGATTCAACGCTGACTTTAATATTAATTTTCTCGATACGTATCGACAAAAATTGAAAAAAGTGCAAGACTACGTCAAGATACAGGATAGGTTTTTGTCAATCAGGAGCGAGTATATGGGAGTGATGAACGGCATTATTTCCGAGCTGATTTTCGACGATTAAAAAGACGAGCTTTTTGCTCGTCTTTTGTCAATTATTATTATCTACGTCGGCTAGCGGCACGACTTCGCTGTCAGCCGATTGAGATTCGTCGTTCTTTACGTCGTTAAGTTTCGCAACTATTTTTTCTTTTCCTTTTTTAGCAACCTTTTTTACAAGGGCTTTGGTAATGAGAATATTGATAGAAGTAATAAGTCCTATTATATGCATTATCAGCGACAGGACGGATAAAACTCGTGTAACCATATCGACAACCCCTGTCGGAGCTGAGCTTACCAAAACCATTACGGTAGGTACGGCATGCACGATTTTTATTGATTTTCTGCCGAGCTTCAACATCTTTTTTGCTTTGGAATGAGTGCTTTTTGCACCGGCAACGTTTTTTGACAAAATAATGCAGGCTATCAGGATTACGTAGCTCAGGCCGATAAAAGCCATCATTACTATATTGATAGGCGACCAACCTTCCTTTACTACGTCTTTGATTGCCGATATAGTATAAAAGATAAGCGACGCAACCGTGGTGGCAAAATAGAGTATGGCAAACGTAACTTTCAGTTTGCCGGGTTGTTTTTCCGTTTTGGTTTCTTCTTTACTTTTGGTTTTCATAATTTGATTGTAACATCAAACAAAAAATATGTAAAACGCTTGATAAATATTTTTTAATATTTCATCAAAATATCATTATATATATGCTATTGACAATTATGCGTAAATATACTATTATAGACTAAACGGTCTATAATTGAATGAGGTCTATATGAAAAAGCAACAAAAGACGGAATTGTCAAGAGAAAGAATAATCAATGCTGCAATCAACGAATTTGGCACCAACGGCTACAAAAAGGGTGCGCTCAACAATATCTGCGCAACGGGCATTGCCAAAGGACTGATGTATCACAACTTCCGCAGCAAGGAGCAGTTGTATCTCGAAACCGTCAGAGTAGCGTATGACAGTTTTATAGCATACGTCCATCAAAACTGTGCCGCAGACGATTTTGACAAATATATGGCGGTAAGAGTTAAATTTATGAAAGAGCAAAGCAAGCTATGCAGAATTATGTTCGAAGCGCTCATTCAGCCGCCTTACAGACTCGAACAACAAATCAAGGAAATAAGACGTGAGTTTGACATGCTCAACGACAAGTTGTATTTTGCCATGATAGACAAGTTGTCGCTGAGAGACGGAGTAGAAAGAGAAAAAGCCAGCAAGTATTTTCATATCGTTCAGGATATGTTCAACGGATATTTCGGCAATATGCTTATGTCGGGAGAATCTGTTGAAAGCATAGTTGAAAAACACGAGCAGATTTTGCCTGAATTTATTGATTTGATGTTGCACGGTATAGTGGTAGAAAACAAATGATTGTTGAAGATTTATTGTCATTATTTGTCGCCGTGGCGATATGTTATCTTATCGGTATGGCGGCAACAAAAATAAAATTGCCTGCGATTTTGGGGTTTCTTGTCGGCGGAATGTTGACAGGTCCCTATGCTCTCGGCATTGTATCGGACAGTTTGCTTCAAGCAGGTTGGTATGACGGTTTGGAAAGCCTGCTTGAATGTGTCGTGGGACTGATGATAGGCGGAGAGTTGGTGTGGACAAAACTGAAAAAGTCGGGCAAGACGCTGGTTGTTACCACGCTCACTCAGTCGTTGGGTACGTTTTTGCTGGTAACGGCAGTATTTGCGATAGTATTTTATTTCAGCGGGATAGAGTTGTATCTTGCTGTCATATTCGGTAGTATTGCGCTGGCAACTGCGCCTGCGCCTGCTCTGTCGATAGTCAAGGAATTCGGCACGAAAGGACCGGTAACCGACACGCTTGTACCTATGGCGGCGTTGGACGACGTTGTGGGAGTGGTGGTGTTTTTTACTACGATAAGTGTAGTGGCAGGCAAGGTGAGCAACGGCGGTTTGCCGGCTTATGCGATAGTAGCGGCAATACTTTTGCCTATCGCCATAGGCGCAATTATAGGAATTGCGGCAGGCTTTGTTCTTCGTCGCAAACTACAAAAGCCAATTACGTTGATAGTGGCTTTGACAGGAATTATTGCCACTTGCATAGTTGGTTTTGTGTGCAACAAATATCTGATGTCTGCGCCGATACTCAACTTTATGATGATGGGAATGGCATATTTTGCAGCAATTGCCAACATCGTATCCAAGGAAAGATTGCAAGAGATTATTTGTATATTTCAGCCGCTGCTCAATCTGGCTATCGTGGTTGTAATTTTCAATCTCGGAGCGGGACTGGACTGGCATGCAATTGCAGGGGCAGGACTATATACCTTTATTTATATTGTCGTCAGAGCGGCAGGAAAGTATTGCGGTGCGGCATTGGGAGCAAAAATAACCAAAGCTCCGCCAACTGTGCAAAAGTATCTGGGCTTGACGCTTTTGCCACATTCGGGCGTGTCGCTGGTGTTTACGGGTATAGCCGTATCGGTTTTGTCGGCTGTCGACGTTCGGAGTACGCAGGTCTTGCAAGGCGCAATAGCCGCAGCCGCCATCATCAACGAAATAATTGCGGTAGTGGTGTCAAAAAAAGCTTTTGAGTGGGCAGGCGAAATCAGCGGAGAAAGAAAAAACGTCGATTATCGGAAATTAATAGATAGGGCAAATTTAAGTTGAAAACTATAAAATTTGTGGCAAAACGGAGCGTATGCTCTAATATAAGGAGAAAATTATGAAAAAGGTATTGCTAAAAGCCGTACCGCTGTTGTTAGTGGTGGCTTTGCTATGTTCTCTGTTGATTTTTTACGGCGTAACGCTCAACAGGGACGACGGTCTGAACATAACCGAAACAGACCTTGCCCGTAGTGCGTCGATAAGCGGTTCGACAGGGTGCAAAGCGGCGTTTGACGGTAGTAAAATGACGTCGTGGAGCTTTGCAGGAAGCGGAAAAGAAGTTGTAATCGATTTTGGCGACGAGCAACAAATCAATGCTTTGCTTCTCAATGAAGTGGGCTTCAACGTCAAGCAGTTTTCCATATACGTAGACAACGACGGCGAATGGGAACTCAAATACAGACAAAACGAAATCGGTATCAACAGACTGGCAACCTTTTACACCGTCAGTACAAGCAAAATCAAGATAACTTTTGACGATGTCAAAAACGTTGTTTCTATTTCCGACGTCAAGGTCTTCAATCTCAGACAAAGACAAAGAGAAGAAGAATTGAGAGTAACGTCGTACATAACGCCGGGCGCATTGAGAAACGGTCTTATAGACCCCGACTGTTTTGACGTGGTAACCGACGTGCAACTGATTGCCTACGGAAGATTTGACGGACAGGGCAATATCGAAGACGGCGTGTATGACGACGGATACGGCAAGAGAGCCGACGCAGAACTTGCCATTCTCAGAGAACTGATAGCAGGCAGGGACGTCAATATCTACCTGACGATTTTTCCGCCGTTGTCGCCTGACAATATGGCAGACGTATTGAGAAACAATATGGATAACGCTGTGCAAAGCGTCGTCGAACGTGTGTTGGCAACGGGGGCGGACGGCGCAGACTTTGACTGGGAATATCCTGCCAATGCCGAAGAATATCGTCTGTACAGCGATTTTCTCGTCAGATTGAAGACCGAGCTGTCCAAGTATGACAAAAAGCTCTCCGTTGCGCTTTCTCCATGGAACGTGCAACTCACTCAGGAAGCCGTAGACGCCATAGATTTGTTGCAGGTTATGGCTTACGATTTGTTCGACCACAACGGCGACAACAACTCTTATGCAGGAAGCGTAGACAGCGCAGTAAGATACATGCTCAACCGTGGTTTCAAAGCAAGTCAGATTTTTCTCGGCATATCTTATTACGGCAGACCTAGCGACGGCAAGGGAGAATGGTACAATTACAACGACCCTGCCTTTACGCCTGACGAATTTATTATGTTCCAGAACAACGTATGGTTCAACACTCCTACTACCGTAAGAGACAAGACTGTGTACGCCATACTCAAAGGACTTGGCGGAATAATGACTTTTGCTCAGGACGAAGACGTGGCAATGACGCACGAACTTTCTCTAACTGCACAGATAGGCAAGGCGAGAGAGGCTTTCAGCGAGGTGGTTTATGAATAAAAAGGAAACAATAATTCAGTATCTCGGATTTACCAAAATTTTGGTTGCGTGTCTGGCGTTGCTGACGATATGTTGCGAGCTGCGCAGGTACATATACGACAATATCAACGCAACATTTACCTTTATCAGGCTGGGCGCAGAAGGCGTGTCAGTCTCCGTACTGACGCCAATATTGCTGGCAGCAGGAGTCTTGATAGGAGCTGTGGGCGTGTTTGTTTTGCGTCGTCGCATTTCGCACAAGCTGGTTGACGGCGCATATCTTGCGGCTGCCTTTTGCTCTATTATCACTCTGATATTCAATCCTTACAATCTTCAACTTGTTGCGCCTGACCAAAATCTGCAAAATATCACGTCATTCAATCTGCTCGCCGTTATGGTATTTGCAACGATAACGGTGGCTGTGCTGTGCTTTGCGATAGGCGGCAGCCTGACGTTCAGTTGCAAAGGAAACGGCAAAGTTGCCGCAACTATTATTTGTATTGCCGTTACGGCGACGGTAGTTGCGATTATCACCACCTATTTCAATTGGTCGTTTGTAATATGTCTTGGCGTTTATACGGCGATGTTGCTCGCTCTTGCCGTTGCAGGACTGATGATAGGATACCAAGCGCCGACGCAAGCCCAATCAACGTTTTCGATTACGCAATTTACGTTGCAAGCGGCAGTAATAGTCGTATGTATAATTACGGTGATGATAGTTGGGTTCTTCATCACGGACAACGCAATTTTGTTTTGAAAAATATAAGGGTGAAACATGAAAGAAGTAATAGTAATATCCAAGGCGCATCTCGATTTAGGCTTTACAGATTTTGCTCAAAACGTCAAGCGTAAATATCTCCAAGATTTTATTCCTTGCGCCATCGACCTTGCGGACAAGCTCAACACAGGCGAGCAAGACAAAAAGTTTGTATGGACGTTAGGGTCGTGGCTGATAAAGGAAGCTCTTGACAGCGGCGACGACGTTTTAAAAAGCAAGGTAGAAAAGGCACTCAAAGACGGCAATCTTGCTCCGCACGCATTGCCATTTACCACTCACACCGAGTTGCTGGACGAAGATTTGCTGGAATACGGCCTGTCGATAGTTGACAGACTCGACGCTATAAGCGGCTCAAAGACTATCGCCGCAAAGATGACCGACGTGCCGGGACACACGGCGGCTATCGTTCCCGCATTGGCAAAGCATGGAATTAAACTGTTGCACGTAGGCGTCAACGGCGCTGCCGCTATGCCGCAAGTAGGAGAATGTTTTGTATGGAAATATCAGGACTATGAAGTCGTTGTCATCTACGACGCAGGTTACGGCGGCGTATTTGCCATTCCTTATACCGACACGGTTCTGTATTTTGACCATGCTCACGACAACGGCGGAGTAAGAAGACAAGGCAGAGTCGTCAAAAATCTTGCCAAAATTCAGGCGCAGTATCCCGATTATAAAGTCAGGGCAGGACGTCTGGACGACGTGGCGCAGGAAGTGTGGAAAGTCAAAGACAAACTTCCCGTTTATGAAGGCGAGATAGGCGATACCTGGATTCACGGTGTTGCCAGCGACCCTTACAAAACGGCGGCTATGCGCACGCTGTGCCGACTAAAAGACAAATGGCTCCAAGAAGGAAGCATGCGCAAGGACAGCGAAGAATATCGGCGTTTTGCCGACTGCTTGCTGTGCGTTGCGGAGCATACATGGGGACTGGATATGAAGACGCATCTTGCCGATACCGAAAATTATCTCAAAGCAGATTTTGCCAAAGCCCGTAAGCAAGACGTGGTAAAAATAAAAAACCCTTTCGGGGCTTTTCCGTTCAGTTTTTTGAGCTGGGTAGACAATACTTTTGGCAAAAAATCATATCGATATAGCGCTATGGAAAAGAGCTGGGCAGAACAAAGAAACTATATCGACAATGCAATCAAGGCTTTGGAGCAAAACCATGCACAGCAGGCAGTAAAGGCACTTGAAATTTTGAGACCGGCACAAATGCCTTCGACTGATTATGACAAAGAGTACGAGTTCGGCAATAGAATAGATTACGGCGATTACAGTATGTCGGTCAACGAGTCGGGCGGAATAACGTTGCTGCACAATGGCAAGACGATATTAAACGCCAAAAACAGCGCCATATTGTCCTACCGCTCGTACGGTGCAAGCGATTACGATTATTGGAGCGAGCATTATATGCGCTCTCACGTCAAATGGGCTGTGCACGACTACCTGCGTCCGTCGCTTTGCAGATACGACTCTTATCCGCAAGGCGAGTTTGATTACAAAGCAAAGCGGGCAGTATATTCGCAGGACGACGACGGAGCGGAAGTGTCTGTGGATATGTCGTGCGATAAAATATTGTGCGACGAGTTGGGCGCTCCGCACAAGGTGAAAATAGTCTACACGCTAAGCAAAAACGGACTTGGCGTACGAATTGTCTGGACAGACAAAGACGCTGTACGCACTACCGAGAGTATTGCGGCGCATTTATATCCTTGCTCGGACAAAATAACTTATGTCAAAACAGGCAAAAGAATAAGCCCCGACAACGTCGTTGCAGGTGGCAATCGCAAATTGTCCGTAATAGAAAAGGCGGAGTTTGAAGTTGAACAAGCAAAATATTCTATGAGCAGCGTGCAGGCGGCGCTGGTTGCAAGCGACGGCGGCAACATTCTCCGTTTTGACGACAAGAGCGCAGACTCTTGCGCAGGCGGCTTGTCGTATATTCTTTACGACAACGTATGGGGAACGAATTTTCCTTTGTGGTATGAAGAAAACGCATTTTTTGAATTTGAACTAAGAGAACAAAAATAAAAGTTTATGCCGTAGCAAGACGGTAATTTATAATTTGACTTATTGGGAGGAATTTATGAAAAAATATGTAAAAATCGTAGTCGCAGTAGCTATGGTCGTCATTATGTCAATGATGTTAATGGCGTGCGACGTCAACGAGAAAACGGAAATCGAAACTTTCGATATAGATTGCGAAGTGTTGAGAGTAGGTATTATTTCCGATTCTCAATTGCCGCCGAGTGGTGAGGAAGATTGGCAATACTACAATTATATAAACGCTTTGACGGTTCTTAAAAGCAATAACGTAGACATGATTTTGTTTGGCGGAGACGTAGGAGATTTGTGCAAGAAACCGGCTTATGAACTTTACGTCAAGGGTATAGAAACCGTCTTTCCCGACGAAGATTCTCGTCCTATAATTCAAACTATTATGGGCAATCACGACTATTGGGAAAACGGTGCGCCAATCAGTTGCCGTAGCCGCTTCGAGAAGATTGTCGGCACCAGTCCGTTTACTCACTACGTTGTAAACGGATATCACTTTATCGGTGCATCTCCGGCTACGGGAAGTATGGACAACGGATATAAGTATATGAAAAAATGGCTAATACAAGAAATCGAGAAAGCCGTGGCAGACGATCCTGACAAGCCAATTTTCGTTACCACGCACAACGGAGCCGTGGATACGATGTACGGTAGCGACGATTGGGGAGATTACAACTTGGACGAAGTATTCAAAAATTATCCCCAAGTGGTCAATTTCAGCGGACATTCTCACTATTCTATCTTGGACGAGAGAGCCATACATCAGGGAGATTATACCAGCATAACCACCCAGTCTGTATCATATACCGAATTGGAAAAGGGTAAAGAAAACGGCACTATACCGCCTAATGCCGACGCAACGCCTATGGGCTTTATCATGGACGTTTATGCTGATAAAATTGAAATACACCGCTACAACTTTGCCGCAGAATACGGCGACAACGGCAAGGAAGAGAAGACTCCGTGGATTCTGCCTGTTCCTTTGACCAAAGACGGATTTACATATACCTTTGCAGAGAGAGAAGCCGTCAACGTTGCACCGGAGATGACAGCAGCGACGGGTACGAGTGTAATAGAAGGCGGTAAGACCTATCTGCAATTTGCCGCCGGTCAGGACGACGACTTCGTACACAGTTACAAGATGGTATGGAGCGACGGAAGCGAACAGTTGTATTT
>JBJETQ010000030.1:0-15874 GCA_051883395.1 Christensenellales bacterium
GCGTGTTGCCGGAAGTGGCGATTTTGTCTATTTCGTCAATAAAAATTATTCCTTCGTTTTCCGCTCTCCTTATCGCTTCTGCATTGACGTTGTCCTTGTCGATAAGGTTTTCTTCTTCAAATTCAAGCAATTGTTTGTATGCGTCGGCAACGGTAATCTGCTTGTTTTTCATCTTTGGCTTGCCGCCGCCGAATACTCCGCCCATAAGGTCGGTGATATTGATTTCCATAGCGGCGCCGTTGCCTAACATCTGCGGTTTAGGTTGCTCCGGCATATCTATTTCTATCACAAGGTCGTCAAGTTTGCCTTCTGCGAGTTCCTGCTCCACAAAAGCCTTCATCTGACTTTCGCTCATGTCGGGATAGGCTTCTTTACGCTTTTTGATGATGGCAGGCACCAGTCTGCTTTCTACTCTCTGTTTGGCTTTGATTTCCACTTCCTTGGCCTTTTCTTCCTTGACCAATCTTACGGACACTTCTACCAAATCCCGCACCATAGATTCAACGTCTCTGCCCACGTAGCCCACTTCGGTAAACTTGGTGGCTTCCACTTTGACAAAAGGAGCTTTGACTAGTTTTGCAAGTCGTCTTGCAATCTCGGTTTTACCAACGCCCGTAGGTCCTTGCAAAATGATATTTTTAGGCGATATTTCTTCTCTGAGTTGCGGAGAAAGTTTACTTCTTCTGTATCTGTTGCGAAGCGCTACCGCAACGGCTCTTTTGGCTTTGTCCTGACCGATAATGTATCTGTCAAGTTCCATTACTATTTGTTTTGGCGTATATGCTTGCATCGTCATACCTCCTCTACCGTAATATTGTCGTTGGTGTAAACGCACAAATCGCTCGCTATTTTGAGAGCTTTGTATGCAATCTCCTTGGCAGACAGGTTCGTTTCGTTGATAAGCGCACGAGCTGCCGCAAGTGCATAGTTGCCGCCCGAACCTATTGCGCAGGCGTCGCCGTCGGGGTCGATAACTTCGCCCGTGCCGGAAACAAGCAACAGAGTGTTTTGGTCAGCGATAATCATCATCGCTTCAAGTTTTCTGAACTTGTCGTTTCTCCACATCTGCGCCAGTTCTACGGCGCTTCTCATAAGATTTCCACTATATTTCTGCAACATTTTTTCAAACTTTTCGCTCAACGTCAGGGCGTCGGAAACCGACCCTGCAAACCCCATAACGACTTTGTCGTTATAAAGTCTCTTTACCTTCTTTGCGCTTCCTTTTAATATTACGCTCTCACCCATGGTGATTTGTCCGTCGCCTGCGATTGCTATGACCCCGTCTTTGCGAACGGCGCATATCGTAGTGCCTCTCATCTCCATATAAGTTACCTCCGTTAGTCTTTATTGTCTTGTATATATTTTTGCATATCTTCTACCGCTCTCTGATAATATTGCAACTTTCTTTGCTTTTTGTCTCTCAAAAGATTTTGCAACGGCGGCAATATGCCGAAATTGGCATTCATAGGCTGAAAGTCGGAACTTTCAGTCGATATATGTCTTTGCAGACTTCCTATGATGGTCGTCTGCGGAAGAATGAATTCTCCCGTGTTGTTCAAATTTCTGTCCATATTTATCGCAGCGATAAGTCCGCTGGCAACGCTCTCCATATAACCTTCTACGCCGCTCATCTGTCCTGCAAAAAATACGTTGGGGTACATTTTGCTCTCAAAGGTGGCTTTGAGAATATGCGGCGATGCCAAAAACGTATTGCGGTGCATTACGCCGTATCGCACTATTTCCAGATTTTCTAGTCCGGGTATCATTCCGAAAACCCGTCGCTGCTCGCCAAAGGTCAGATTGGTCTGAAAACCTACGATATTATAAGCCGTTCCTGCCGTGTTTTCCTTGCGCAACTGAACGACGGCATAAGGCTTTTCCTGCGAGTGCGGATTGGTGATGCCTACGGGTCTTAAAGGTCCGAACCGCATGGTATCTTCTCCCCTTGACGCCATAATCTCTATCGGCATACAACCTTCAAACACGTTGTTTTCAAAATCTTTGAGCGGCACTCTCTCGGCGCTTACAAGAGCGTTGTAAAAGTTTAAGTATTGCTCTTTGTTCATGGCGCAGTTGAGATAGTCGCTGTCGCCCTTGTCGTATCTTGCTCCGAAAAACGCCTTGTTCATATCTATGCTTTCGGCGGTTACGATAGGAGCAACCGCATCGAAAAAATACAGATAATTCTGTCCGAACAAATCGGCTATGTTATTTGCCAACGCATCTGACGCAAGCGGTCCTGCCGCAACTATCGTCGGACAATCGACGTCAATCTCTTTTACTTCGCTGTCAATACGTTGAAAGCCATCAAAGCCGTCCAATCTGTCTTCTACCAGTCTGCTCAGCTGTATTCTATCCACAGCCAGCGCACCGCCGGCAGGCACCTGTGCCTTAAAAGCACAATCCAGCACAAGACTGTCCAGCATTTCCAGTTCCTTCTTCAACAGTCCCGAACCCGTATCGGGAGAGATTGATTTGAGACTGTTGGAACATACCAGTTCCGCCAGATGAGTCGTCTTATGACAAGGCGTCTGTCTGACTCTGCGCATCTCGTACAAATCAACCCTATATCCCCTTTTCAGCAACTGGTAAGACGCTTCGCAACCTGCCAATCCGCCGCCTATTACCGTTATCGTTTTATTCATCGCCTTTTACGATTTCCGTATGTCTGCAATCTTTGTTGGTACATACGTACTTGGTTCCTTCCTTGCTCTTTACCACCTTCATAACCCCGTGGCATTCGGGACAGAAGTATGGTGCCGGAATATCCCATGCGATAAATTTGCAATCGGGATAACCGCTGCAACTGTAATATGGCGTTCCCTTTTTGGAAAACTTTTTATATACAGGTCTTCCGCATTGCGGACAAGTTGCCACAGCTTCGCCGTAAGGCTTGGTATTGCGGCACTTCGGAAAGTTAGGACAAGCGAGAAATTTGCCGTACTTGCTATCCTTGATGACCATTCTTGCACCGCACTTTTCGCATATTACGTCGCTTATTTCGTCCTTAGGCTTAACTTTTACGCCGTCATACTGCACTTCCAGCACCTTCTGATGAAAAGCAGGATAAAACTCGTCAATAACGTCATACCACTTGACCTTGCCTTCTTCTATCTCGTCAAGTTGTCTTTCCATCTGAGCGGTAAACTTGGTTTCCATAATATCAGGAAAATATTTTATCAGTTGGTCGCACACTATCTCGCCAAGTTCGGTAGGTTTGATAAACTTGCCTTCCTTTTCGATATACTGTCGTTTGAGTATGGTGGTAATTGTCTTTTCAAACGTACTTGGTCTGCCTATGCCGTTGTCTTCCATAGCCTTGATAAACGAACCGTCGGTATATCTGACAGGCGGCTTGGTAAACTTTTGTTCTCCCGTTACTTCTTTGACTTTCAGTTTTTCGTTTTCTTCAAAGTCAGGCAAAGTCTTGTCGTCTTTTTCTTCGGTGGTGGTGTAAACCGCAGTATATCCTTTGAAGGTACAGGTCTTGCCTTTGAGATTATAACCATACTTGTCGCCGCTGTTTTCCGACGTGATATGCACAGTCAGAGTATCGTATGTTGCGACTGCCATCTGACTTGCCAAAAACCTGTCGTATATCAGTTTGTACAAACGGTATTCTTCTCTCTTTATTTTATCTTTCAGGGCTTCGGGGTTGCGTTGAAGCGTAATAGGTCTTATTGCTTCGTGTGCGTCCTGTGCTCCCTTTGCCGTACCGTACACGTTAGGTCTCTTTGGCGCATACTCGGCTCCGAAACCTTCTTTGATATACTGCAACGCTTCTGCTTGCGCTTCGGCGGACACTCTCACGCTGTCCGAACGGATATAGGTAACAAGTGCCACCTGTCCTTCGCCTGCAATTTCTATTCCTTCGTAGAGCTTTTGAGCCACCTGCGACACTTGCGTCGCACTCATTCCCAACTTGGCTATTGCGTCCTGTTGCATGGTAGAAGTCGTAAAAGGCGCCGCAGGTTTGCTTATCGACTGCGCTCTCTTTACGCTGTCCACCGACCATTCTCCGTTTTTGCTACGCTCAATAATTTCGTCGGCTTGCGCCTTGTTTTTTACTTTCGCCTTTTTGCCGTTGACATCGTTGAAGTCGCATTTATACGTTCCGCCTGCCTTTTCTTTGGCTACCTTAGCGGTAATGTTCCAATATTCTTCGGGCTTAAAATCTCTTATTTCCCGTTCTTTTTCCACTATCATTCTCAAAGCAACCGACTGCACTCTGCCTGCCGACAATCCGCTCTTAATCTTTTTTGATATGATTGGGGACAATTCGTATCCTACGAGTCTGTCCAAAACTCGTCTTGCTTGCTGTGCGTCTACCAGTTCCATATCTATCGAACGTGGATTTTCGATGGCTTTGAGTACGGCTTTTTTTGATATCTCGTTAAAAACTATTCTTGCCTTGTCGTCCTTAATATCGCATACCTGAGCTAGATGCCAGCTGATGGCTTCTCCTTCTCGGTCAGGGTCGGCTGCAAGATAAACTTTGTCGGCTTTTGCTATCGCCGACTTGATAGATTTGATGACTTCTACCTTGTCCTTGTTTATTTCATATTCGGGTTTGTAATGATTTTTGACGTCTATACCCGTCTTACGCTCAGGCAAATCACGCACGTGTCCTTTTGATGCAATAACGCTGTATTCCCTGCCGAGATATTTGGATATAGTCTTTGCTTTGTGCGGAGATTCCACAATAATAAGTTTCATTTTTACTCCTTATACCATAGGGCTTTTTACGTAATAATTGCCCGATATTTTTCGTATTAATCCATAAATTTCCATTTCGCTGAGCAATGCGCTCAGAGAAGCGACTCCCATTTTGCTCTTTTCCAACAGTTCGGTAAAATGTACTTCTCCGTCGAGCATATCGAGAATCATGTGTTGTTCCAGACTCAACTGTATCTGTTCCTTTTCCTGCTGCTTGCCGCCATCTCCCAGAATATCCTTGGGGTCGGTAACCATACAACCCTGCAATTCTTTGATTTTGAGATTGGTGCCTTGACTTTGGGGAGCGAATATGCTGCCCGGAACAACGTATAGGTCTTTGCCCTGTTCTAAGGCACATTCCGCCGTAATCATGCTTCCGCTGTTCAGCCCAGCTTCCGGAATAAGCACGCTCTCGCTCAGTCCGCTTACTATTCTGTTCCTTTCGGGAAAACGATATGCGTGAGCGCTCGTCCCCAGCGGATATTCGCTTATCATCAATCCTTTGTCAATAATCTCATGTGCAAGCGACAGATTTTCGGCAGGATATACCTGATCGAGTCCTGTTGCTACCACGGCTATCGTTTTGCCGCCGCAATCGAGAGCCGAGCGATGCGCCACCGAATCTATACCCCTTGCCATACCGCTGACTATGCAAATGTCCTTAGCTACAAAAGCTTCGACAAACAGTTTGGTAACGTCCTTTCCGTATCGGGTGGCTTTTCTCGTGCCGACCACGGCTATTGACCTGCTTTTTAGTAATTCAAGGTTGCCACGGCAATACAATACGAGCGGCGGTTCATAGATGTCTTTGAGCGCAGACGGATACAAGTCGCTTCGTATCGTAACGGCTACGACCCCACGCTCCCGCATAGCGTCTATCATTTTGTCTGCCAAAGAATAATCGTCATACAGCTCTTTTGGCTGTTCAACGCTCTCAAATGCAGCTATTCTCTTTTTTAACGTGGCTTCGACAGACAACATAATCAAAGCCTTGTCGTTGTCGCTATATGTCATCTTACTCCCAATATTTTCTGTCCAAAGAACGATATTGTATGGCTTCCGTTATATGCTGTGGAAGTATGTTTTCACTTGCTTCCAAATCGGCAATCGTGCGTGCGACTTTCAGTATTCTCGTGCTTGCACGAGCTGAAAGATTGAGCTTTTCAAATGCATTTTTGAGCAAGAGTTCGCAAGTTTTGTCAAGTACGCAATACTTTTTTACTTGTGCGCTCGTCATATAAGCGTTGACAAAAATATTGCTTCCCTTATATCTTTCACGCTGTATCGCTCTCGCCTTTTCAACTCTCTTTTTTATCTCGGCGCTACTCTCCGCTTGTCCTGCGCCCCTTAGTTCTTCATAGCTGATATTGTCAACTTCTATCTGCAAATCTATCCTGTCAATGAGCGGACCGCTGAGCTTGGATACGTATTTGTGTATCTCGTTGGCGGTGCATTTGCATTGCTGAGTCTTTGACCCGAAGTTGCCGCATGGACAAGGATTCATACTTGCCACCAACATAAATCTTGCAGGATATTCCAGCGACTGCTTGGCTCTCGACACGGTAACGTATCCGTCTTCCAAAGGCTGTCTGAGCGTTTCGAGAGTTTTGCGCTGATATTCGGGCATTTCGTCCAAAAACAGCACGCCGTTGTGTGCCAGCGATACTTCTCCCGGCTTTGCGTTGGCTCCGCCACCGATGAGCGACGGCATAGTCGCCGTGTGATGCGGCGTGCGGAACGGACGATTGGTAACTATTCCTTTCTGGCTGTCCAACACTCCTGCGATAGAGTGAATTTTGGTAACTTCGATGGCTTCTTCAAAGCTCATGTCGGGCATTATCGTAGGCACGCATTTTGCCATCATAGTCTTGCCTGCGCCCGGCGGTCCTATCATAATGATATTATGTCCGCCTGCAACTGCAATTTCTATCGCTCTTTTTGCAACAAACTGTCCCTTAACTTCGCTGAAATCTACGCCGTACTTGTTAAAAGCGCTGTTGCTGACAAAACGCTTGGTTTCCAAAGGTTCAAATTGCTCCACGCCGTTGAGCATATTTACTACCGACGTAAGATTGTCAAGCGCATAAATCTCGCAGCCTTCGACGTAAGACGCTTCTTCTGCGTTGGCAGAAGGTATTATGAACTTTTTGTGTCCTGCCTGCAAAGCCGATATTAGCAAAGGCATCATACCCTTGATGTGTCTGAGAGTCCCGTCGAGCGACAACTCGCCTACAAACACGTAATCTTTGTACGTGTCGTTTGTTATCTGCTCGCTTGCCGCCATTAGGGCAACGGCGATAGCAAGGTCAAAGTATGAACCTTCCTTTTTGCTGTCGGCAGGAGCAAGGTTGACGGTAATCTTTTTGAGCGGAAAATTGAAAAGCGAATTTTTGATAGCCGACCTGACTCTTTCTCTCGATTCTTTGACCGCAGTATCGCCCAAGCCCACTATTTCGTAGGCAGGTAGTCCTGCGTTGAGATCGACTTCTATCTCAACCTTAAATCCGTCCACTCCACTGAGTGCATAACTGAGCAATTTTGCTAACATCTCTTACCGTCTTTTATTTTTTGTATTTTTGAGCCACTTGAACGAAAAGAAATATTTCAATTCGTCCCCCACTTTTCTTTCCAAAGGCTCTATCGGGTGATTGGCGTCATACGCCACGGCGTCGATACATACATAGATATAATAGAACACCGTAAGAACGCTGAGTATGCTGAATATGATAAAGAAAGCTCCGTTGCTCGCAAAGACGTAAGTCTTGTCGTCCTGAGTTCCGCTGACAACACCGTTGATAGACAACAACTGCGCCACGTTGATGAAGGACAGAAGACTGAGTCCCGTAAATACGCCCATCAATCTCTTTTCCGGATTTATCGCAAGATAAATCAACAGCAATACAAGAGCAATAGGCAATATCTCGGCAGACGAACAAGCTCCGAGTACGGCATATGCCGCCAACATTATCGACGACAACAACAGCAAATCAAGCCTGTTGTGTTTTTTGACGTATGCCACGGCTGTTGCGCTTGCCATCGCTATGACAAACAGCCAGTTGCCAATCTCCAACAGAGTATTGCGTGCTTTGACGTTACCTGCGCCGAATATTGCGTAGAGATTGAAACTGTTGTCGGACAAAAGCGCCTTTGTCTTGAAGAAGGTAAACATCTTTTTGAAGACGTACAGCACGTTGCCGCTTGCAATTTCGGAATAACACGGAGCAATTGACAGAGCAAAGAAACCTACCAGGCTAAGAAGCATAGCTATAACTATTGACAACCTTTGTTTTTCTTCTTTGACTATCGCATAAATCTCGAAAATCAATATCACAGGCAACAATACGAGCGCATAGTTGCTGAATGCAAGAGACAAAGTATAAAGCACCGAACAAGCTACGTATTTCTTTTCCAGCAGAGCGCCGAAAGTGCCTACAAGAAAGGCTATTGCAATCGTCTGCCAGCTGCAATACATTACTCCGTAAACAAAGAACAACGGTACAAACGCATATATTGCTGCAAAGACGGCTCCCTGTCTGTCGCCTTTATATTTTTGCCCGAGAGAATATATCAGATAGCATATCACAATGTCTGCGATAAGGGTCGGCATTCTCAACAATATGCTATATCCCAGCGAACCCGATTCGATACCAGCCACGTCGGCAAGTTTTGCCAACAGAGCAACGATATAATACACTCCCACAGGTTGATTTATTCCTGTATTTGCGGACATGGACGAAACAAAACCTGTCTCGCTGATATACTTTGCCAGCGAAGCAAAGTCGCCCAATATAGGGTCATATCCGTACGTCGTGAGCAATATCACAAATCTCACGGCAAATGCGCCTGCCAGAATGTAGAGAAAGATTGCAAAGTCGCTGCTGAGCGCTTTTGCCAACTTGTTGAGTTTTTCTTCTTCCTGCACGATAGGTGTGCCTGCCATGCTCTTTCTCAGTCCGAAATATGCCACCAGAACTATGGCAACGCACAGCAGAGCCAAAAGCACTACAAAAGCAATAGAACCGCCGTCGCTAAGGTCTTTGTCGCTGTCTATCGCAACTTTACTTACAACTGCGCCTTCTTCTACGCTGTCGGCAACCGTAATTTCTATATTGTCAAAGCCTACGCTACCCGAAACGTAGTTTTTAGACGTACCCAGCGTGGCATACAGAGTATAATCTCCGCTCTTTGCAACCTTGAAATAAACCGAAAAGGTCTGCCATTCTTCTGTGGTCTGACTAACGTTTACCCCCAAAAACTCGCTGTCTTCTGCAAAGGCTACTCTTGCGCCCACGTCGTCGGAAGCCGATATGCTGTCAACCTTGATGGTTGCGGTGAGCTTGTAGGTCTTGCCCGATTTGAGCGAAACCACCTGAAAAACGTATTCTCCCGCATTGGTAGAACTGTCCCTGTCGATATAGACGTATCTGGCTCCAAGTTGAGGGTCATATCCGTTTTCACCCACTCTGTTGGTAGGAAAAGTTATGTTGGTAGAACCGGAAGATTTTTTCCAACCCAACACGTAGCCGCTTGACTCCGAAACTGCGTCAAACGAGCCGTTTTCTACGATAACCTTGTCGTCGGCGCTGCAACCGAGCAACGTGCAAGCTATCAAGGCAATCATAATCAATGCAATGACTATTTTTTTATTCATACCGACCTCTCTGATGAATATTCAAATATATCATATATCAAAATATTGACTTTGACAAGTCTAAAATAAAAAAATTATTATATTATAATAAAAATAAAAGCGACAAACCTATTGCAAAATCTGAGTTTTATGCAAGACGCCCCGACTCTTGGCAATATGTTAGTCGTATCCGACGCCCCGACACGTTGATAAGACAGTAGTCTGACAGGCGGTTCAGGGGGTGGTTATTGGGGTGTTGTCAAGGGTGATTTTTGTGTGATTGCCGTTATGATTGCAAGGGCGAATTGCCTGATTGGCGATAAGATAAAAAAATCGGCTCTTTGGCATCAAAAAAGCCGAAAAAGCCGAAACGTATCGACAAAATCGATTGACCAAGCTCTTTGTCAAAGCCGGGCAAAACGAAAATACGGCAAGAAAAAAGGAAGCCGTACAGCTTCCTTCTGTCCAATGTCTTATTTGAAAACTTCTCTGAGTCTTGCAGCCTTACCGATTCTATCACGCAAGTAGTAGAGTTTTGCTCTTCTTACTTTACCATGACGAATAATCTCGATATGGTCAATCTTAGGAGAATGGAGAGGGAACGTTCTTTCTACACCAACTTTAAAAGACACTTTTCTTACGGTAAACGTTTCTCTTACGCTACCGTTTTTCTTGGCGATTACAACGCCTTCGAATGCTTGAAGTCTTTCTCTTGTTCCTTCAACGACTTTTACAAAAACTTTGACAGTATCGCCGATTTCAATTTTTGGCAGGTCGTTACGCTCGTTTTCTTTTTCGATTACATTGATTATGTTGCTCATTGACTTATACCTCCACATAATACGAAACATTCTTGCAAAACCTGCGTTTTTTGATTTTCAGAGGAATGTCCGAAGTCTTTTGCTAGGATATTCTATCATAACAAAAAAGTTATAGCAAGCAATTTTTAGCAATTTTATTTTTATTTTTGACTCAAAAACCCGTTTTTTGCTCAAAAGCGTTTTCTATATGCTCTATTTTGCCACGCAAAATTGCGACGACGTCAAAACGCACTTGCAAGTCGTATTTTTTGTGAGTGGCTATATAATATCTTGCCGTTGCTATGATACTGCGCACTTTGGCGGGAGTAATCGCTTCCAGCGGCATGCCGAATCGGGTATTGTCTCTCGATTTGACTTCAACAAAGACAAGCACGTCTTTGTCCATTGCCACAATGTCTATCTCTCCTATCCTGCAACTGTAATTGCGCTCCAAAATAACAAAGCCTTTGTTTTCCAAAAACTCTGCTGCAAGGTTTTCGCCGTTTATTCCGCTCTTTTTATTGTTCATTTTATTCCTTGTTTACAAAATTTTTGATAAACGTTCTTCTATGTATTGAGCAAGGACCGATTTCTTTGATTGCCTTGATGTGTTTTGCGCTGCCGTAGCCCTTGTTGGATGCAAAGTCGTATTGCGGATATACGGCGTCGTACTCTTTCATCAATCTGTCTCTATACACCTTTGCCACGATGGAAGCGCAAGCAATACTGTAACTTTTGGCGTCGCCCTTGATGATACTCTCGATTTTACACTCCACGTCGATATTGACAGCGTCTATAAGGACTATCTGCGGCTTGACAGACAGGTTTTCGACGCATCTTTTCATACACGTTTTCGTCGCCTGCAAGATATTGATTTCGTCAATTTCCTTTTCGCTCATGCTTTCGATACGCAGGGCTATCGCTTTGTCAACAATCTTGTCGTAGAGCTGTTCTCTCTTTTTTTCGCTGAGCTTTTTGCTGTCGTTGACGCCCAAAATAATATCGTCTGCCGATAGCGGCATTATTACGCATGCCACCACTACCGGACCTGCCAGCGGGCCTCTGCCAACTTCGTCCATACCTGCAATCAGGTCGACGCCTGCGGAAAGATACTTGTTTTCATATTCGAGCATTGTCATCGTATCATGTTTTGTAGCCATATTATTCCTTTGGATAGTCAAGCATAATTTTGCCGAATTTTTGCTTTCTGAAATCGTCCACGATTATTGCGGCGATTCTGTCGTAATCTATATCTCCACGCAGCTTAGGCACTCCCCTTACCTTGCCTACCGCTTCAAATATTTCTTCGTCGGTATAATCAAAGCCGTCCAGCTTGTATCTGTTGCAAAATTCTTCCACGTTGCTTTGGCGGCAGAATTCTATCATCTCCACAGCCAGCTGGTCCAGTCTTAACACGTCTTCTTTTATAGAGCCGATAAAGGCAAGGTGAATTGCCTTTTCGTTGTCTTCGAAATAAGGCGGCAGACTGCCCGGCGTATCAAGCAATTCAAGACCGCTGTCAAGGCTGACCCATTGTTTTCCTCTCGTAACGCCAGGTCTGTTGCCCGTAATTGCTCTCTTGCCTGCGCAAAGGCAGTTGATGAGAGTGGACTTGCCGCTGTTAGGCACGCCGACAACCATAGCTCTCACGGTCTTGTTTGCGCCCTTTTCTCTATATTTTTCTATCACGGCTCTGTTGAGTTTTCTCAATGCTTCGATAACTGCGTTGCGCTCTTTTACGCCCACGCTGCTCACCGCCAGAGCCGATTTTCCTTGCCTTTCTAAATAATCAAGCCATATTTTTACGTCAACCGCCGACACGAGATCTTTTTTGTTGAGAACGTACAAAGTCGGCTTTGACGCAATCATTTCGTCGAATTTTGGATTGATACACGAAGACACAGCCCTGCAATCGAGTACGTAAATTACGCAATCAACCTGTTTGATTGCGTCTTGCATCATTCTCATGGCTTTGGTCATGTGTCCGGGGTACCATTGGATATACATATCAGTATTCTCTTTCCTCAAAAAGTCTGTCGTAAATTTCAAAAACCTGCGAAATAACGTTTACGTCTTCCACCTGCTTTACGCTGCCTTCTTCTTCGTCCAGTTCAAATACCAAACCGGCTTCTTCAAGATCGCCCTTGTCAAAAATCTCCTTTTCAACCAAAATGGCATACATCTTTTTGTCGTATGGTATCAGAGCAATCTGCTCGAATTCGACGGCTTTTCCTTGTTCGTCGTACAGCGTAACGCTACCGTCATATTCGGTATCGAGTATCAAATCTATTGCGCTTTTTTTCATATTATTCCCCCTTCAACAGGTCAGGTCGCCTGTCTTTGGTTATTTCCAGCTGTTTTTGTCTGCGCCAACGGGCAATTTCGGCGTGATTGCCTGACAGTAGCACCTGTGGCACTTCCAAGCCTTCAAACACCTGCGGCCTGGTATATTGGGGATATTCCAACAAATCGTCCGCAAAGCTTTCTTCCTTGGTAGATTGTTCGCTTCCCAATACTCCGTCTACGTATCTGGCAATAGCGTTTATCGCCACCATGGCAGGTAGCTCTCCGCCCGTCAGCACGTAGTCTCCTATCGAAATTTCCCTGTCCACGTCAAGGTCAATAAATCTTTGGTCCACACCTTCGTAGTTGCCGCAGATAAAGAGCAATTTGTCTTGTTTTGACAATTCTTCCACCAATTTCTGCGACAGCTTTTCGCCTTTGGGCGACATGTATATTCTTACGTATTCCCGACACGGGTCTATGTGATTGATAGTCGAGTGTAAAGGTTGCGGAGTCATCACCATTCCTGCTCCGCCGCCAAAAGGATAATCGTCGCACTTTTTGTGCTTATCTTGCGAAAAATCCCTGATATTGAACACGCCAACGTCGAGCAACCCTTTGTCGATTGCCCTGCCGATTATGCTTGCGTTGAGTGCGTCGAACATCTCCGGAAATAACGTCGCTATCCTAATCTTCATATAAAGCCAAGTCCTTGTAAGCTTGTTTGTCTACGACAATCTTTTTTGCCTGTACGTCAACAGATTTTATCATTCTGTCAATTGCAGGAATCATCGACTCTCTGCCGTCCACACAATCTATCACGTACACGTCGGCGCTGCCGTATTGCAAAACGTCCTTAATTTTGCCTATCTTTTCGCCGTCGGTCATCACGTCGCAACCGATAATATCAACGATAAAATATCTGTCGTCAGGCAACTGAACGGCGTCCTTTCTGTCCACTTTGACGTCGGCATTTCTCAATTGTTCCGCCATATTGCGGTCGTCTATGCCTTCCAACGTCAAAAAAACGTCTTTCGCCGACACTCTTACAGATTTGACTCCGTATTTTTTGTCGGCGACGTAGACGCTTGTGAGTTTTTTGAAACGCAACAAGTCATCAGTAAGCGGATATACCTTCAACTCCCCCCTGATGCCCTGTGGTCTGGATATTGTTCCTATTGTGATTTTATCCATTACTTTTCGATAATTTCAACCGAAACCTTCTGGCTGTTTTTGCCGCTACCTGCTTTGACAAGCGTGCGGATAGCCTTGGCAATACGACCTTGTTTGCCTATCACCTTGCCTATCTCGCTCTTGTCGGCAATGATATTGATAACGAGAATTCCGTCGACTTCTTCCGACTTTACTTCTACGTTGTTCTTGTTATCAACCAAGTTTTCTACGATAAATCTTACCAATTCTTCCATAGTGCGCCTTATTTGATAATTTCTTGCTTTTTAAGAATAGCTCTTACCGTTTCGGTAGGTTGTGCGCCGTTGGCAAGCCATTTGAGAGCCTTTTCGCTGTCAACCTTGATTTCTGCAGGTTGCTTGGTTGGGTCGTAATAACCGATGTTGTCAAGATATTGTCCGTCTCTTGCTTTTCTCTCGTCGATTGCTACGATACGATAAAAAGGTGCCTTCTTTGCGCCCATTCTTGTAAGTCTGAGTTTTACTGCCATAATTTTTTCTCCTTTGTGGTCTTGTCGACCCGAATATATTTTTATTTTTTTGTTATCGATATTGTGTTGCGGCGTAATGATTTGTCGCCGCCAATTGCCTGCTTAAAAAGGAAGTTTCATTCCCCTTTTGCCCATTCCCGACATCTTGTTCATAAGGTCCTTGGTCTGAGCAAACTGTTTGAGCAGACTGTTGACGTCCTGAATTGACGTACCCGAGCCTGCCGCAATACGCTTTTTCTGCGACGACTTGATAAGGTCGGGATTCTTGCGTTCTTTGGCTGTCATAGACAGGATAATAGCTTTGGTCCGTGCCATCTTGTTCTCGTCTATCTCCAAGTCCTGACCTTTGAGCTTGCCTGCCAGCCCCGGTATCATGCTCACCATTTGTTGCATGTTGCCCATGCTTTTCATTTTGTCAAACTGCATCAGATAGTCGTCGAGAGTAAAACTGTTCTCTTTGAACTTTTTTTGCATCTCTTTGGCTTCTTCTTCGCTGTATGCGTTCTGTGCCTTTTCTATCAAGGTAAGCACGTCGCCCATGCCCAGTATTCTCGATGCCATACGGTCGGGATAGAATACTTCGATATCGCTCAGCTTTTCGCCCGTTCCGCAAAACTTGATTGGCTTGCCCGTAACGGCTCTTATGCTGAGTGCCGCACCGCCACGAGTGTCGCCGTCAAGCTTGGTGAGCGCAACGCCCGTGATGTCCATCACTTCGTTGAATTTCTGAGCCACGTTGACTGCGTCCTGACCCGTCATAGAGTCAACCACCAACAAAATTTCGCTAGGCTTGAACTCCTTTTTTAGTCCTGCTATCTCGTCCATCAGCTCGTCGTCGATATGCAATCTGCCTGCCGTATCCACGATAAGTACGTCGTTGCAATTGCTTTCGGCTTCTTTGATGGCTTCTCTTACTATCTTGTTAGGCTGTATCTGTCCCATCTCGAAGACAGGCACGTTTGCGTTTTTGCCAACTATCTGCAACTGCTTGATAGCCGCAGGTCGATATATATCGCACGCAACCAGCATCGGCTTTTTGCCCTGCTTGCGTAGCATTACGGCAAGTTTTCCGCACATAGTCGTCTTGCCGCTGCCTTGCAGACCACACATCAGTATGATTGTAGGCGGTTTGTCTGCTATCTCAATCTTTGCGTGGCTGGTACCCATGATGGCAACCAGTTCTTCATTGACCAGCTTGATGACCTGCTGGGTAGGGTTGAGTCCTTTGAGTATGTCGTCGCCAACGGCCTTTTGGGACACGTTGTTGACAAACTGCTTGACAACGGAAAAGTTGACGTCGGCTTCTAACAGCGCAACTCTCACTTCTCTCATTGCTTGTTTTACTTCCAATTCCGACAGCTTTCCCTTATCTCTCAATTTAGAAAAGATATGCGAAAGTCTGTCGCTCAGTCCGCTAAATGCTCCCATAGTTCTCCTATTCTTCCAATATCGCCAAGGCTTGTTTGATTTCCTTCTTCTGCTCGTCGGTGGCTACCTTTTCAAATTCCAACAGCAGCCTTTTCATCTCCAGCGTCTTTTTGACAAGCCCCAGCTTACTCTCCATGGTGGTCAGAGTCTTTTCCGCTCTCATCAATGCGTCTCTGACTCCCTGCGGTGATATCCCGCACTCCTTGCCTATCTCGGCAAGCGACATATCGTCGTCGTAGTACATACTTATCAGTCTGCTCTGGTAGTCCGTCAATAAACCGCCGTAAAAGTCGTTGTATATACTCATATACAGTTTGTCTTGCTTTTCCATATCCG
>JBJETQ010000031.1:0-54803 GCA_051883395.1 Christensenellales bacterium
AGCGGGTATGAGTGGCAAAGAATGCGACGCCATAGCAAGACAAGAACTTTCGGCACAAGGACTTGGGGAATATTTTACTCATTCTTTGGGACATGGACTGGGCGTTGATATTCACGAAGGTTTGTCTTTTTCGCCAAAATGCGAAGAAAAAATACCGACCGACAGCGTTATGTCTGTTGAACCGGGCGTTTATATAGACGGACAATTCGGTATAAGAATAGAAGATATAGTGGTCGTCAAAGACGATAAAGTCGTTGATTTGACCCAATCAAATAAAAAACTAATTTTACTATAATTGGAGGACTTTATGGCAGATTTTATACTAGCAGGTGATTTTCGTAAGGGTATGACCTTTGAAATGGAAGGAAAGGTAATGACGGTCGTTGACTTTTTGCACGTTAAACCGGGCAAAGGCGCAGCGTTTGTAAGAACTAAACTCCGCAACGTAATAGACGGCGGTACGGTAGAAATGACCTTCAACCCAACCGCAAAATTCCAGACTGCTCATATCGAGCGCAAACCTATGACTTATTCTTACAGCGACGGTGGTTTGTACTATTTTATGGACAACGATACCTATGATATGATTCCGCTCAACGAAGAAGTTTGCGAAGACGCTTTGCAATTTGTTATGGAAAACGGTGCGGTAACGGTATCTTTTTACAATGGCAACGCATTTTCTGTCGAAGCTCCAAACTTTGTAGAATTGCTTATTACTCATTGTGAACCTGGTGCAAAGGGCAACACTACTCAGGGTGCAACCAAACCTGCTACTTTGGAGACAGGTTACGAATTGCAAGTACCTTTGTTTGTCAACGAAGGCGACACTATTCGTATCGATACCAGAACAGGCGAATATATGTCGAGAGTCTGACAATATAGCATTGAATAAATTATTTGAGTGCCTTCTTGTGAAGGCGCTTTTTTTATGGATAAATTCAATCGATAAATTCAGTTAGTTCAGTAAATTCAGTTAAATTTTAATTATTTGATTTTCAATGGAATTTTGTTTATAGTCGGCAATTTATCAAACTTTTACTCTGAGATAATAGAATTTGTTTAGTTTGAATTTCAGCGTTTTTTCTTATAAATTTAACATTATTTTATTCTACGATATTCTATTTGGCTTTGACGAAAAACGTCGAATATTTTACTTTGCTCATACTGTCGCAAGGTTGTCCGTATATTATTTTGAGGGAAACGATGCTTGAAGAAATTTTGCCGCTTGCTATATACAACGAGCTGTTAGAAAGAAACTGGACGGACAATCTTACCGAAATAAGAATAAGGGCAGGTAAACCAATATATTGCGCCGTCGGCGGCAGATACGTCAGAATGGGTGAAAAGGACAGTTATATAGCAACCCAAAATGACGTTGAATACGTTGTGGACAAGGCATGTTCTTCGTCTCTGTACGCCTATGACGACTGCATAACGCAAGGATACGTATCGACTCACGACGGAATAAGAATAGGTATCGCCGGCGAAGGCGTGGTCAAATCGGGTAAGTTATGTGCCGTCAAAAACTTCAAATATCTTTGCATCAGAATTCCGCACGACGTACAAGTATTTTGTCCTAAGGTGCAGAGGGTGCTGCAAGATTTTGACAATACGATAATTTTCAGCAAACCGGGACTAGGAAAAACTACTTTGCTCAGATATATGATCAGGCGCCTGTCAGATAACGGCAACAACGTGCTTGTTATTGACGAGAGAATGGAACTGTCGGGCGACAGTTATGATTTGGGGGAGTGTAGCGACGTTGTATGCGGCATTCCTAAAAGCGAAGTATATGCCAATTATATCAAGTCAATGCGTCCCGACGTAGTAGCCACCGACGAGATATTTTCTTCTGTTGAAGTAGGTTGTATTCTTGATTGTATCAGGTCGGGAGTCAAGGTTATAGCTACTGTACATGCCGACAATCTGGACGTACTGCTGGGAGATAAAATATACGGCGCACTTTTGGACAGGTTCAGATATTTTATAAGGATAGACAAGATAGGTAGTGTGGACAAGGTGTATGACAAGGAGATAACAGATGTCTGAAATTATCGTGGGCGGAGCAATATGGATAGCGTGTTTTATAGGCGGTATAGGCATAGGCAACGCTTACAAAAAACGCAAAGAATTTTTTACGGAGCTGCTCGATTTCGATACCTATCTCAACAGTTGCGTCGTCAATCTCAAAATGCCGATTTTGCAGGTAATCGACAATTATATTAAAAACAAAGACAAAATTGTCGTTCGATTTTTTCAAGGTGTGGCAGAAAGTATCGATACGGGCGATAAGGAAATTCTTAACAAAAAAATAGCGGATAGTCCGCTTTTCAAAAAGGACAGAGATATGGTTTTTTCATACTTTGCCGATATAGGCAAGAGCGGTTACGATACGCAGATTGCACTCTTGAAGCATCATACTCAGATTCTGTCGGATGCAGCAAACAAGGCGCAAAAAGAATATGCTAGCAACGGAAAGCTCTGTTATAAACTCGGCTTTTTGCTAGGACTGGCGATTATGATTTTGGTAGTGTAGGTGAAATATGGAAATATCCGTTATATTCAAAATTGCAGGCATAGGACTGATTACCGCCGTACTCAATATTATTCTCAAAAAGAGCGACAAAGACGAAGTTGCGACTTTTGTTACGATAGGGGGATTGATATTGGTATTGCTTATTGTAGTCGATATGATAGGCGGACTTTTTGACAATCTCAAAAGTATACTGGGAATATATTGATATGGACATTTTCAAGGTTATCGGCGTTGCAATAATAGGAGCAATATGTTCGCTTTTGCTCAAAAACTCGTCAAGTACCTTTTCGTCGCTTGCCGTCATTACGACCGGTATAATAATACTCGTCATTGCCGTCAATTCATTGACACAGGTCATTTTGGCGTTTGAAGAGATAGTTGACAAAACAGGCGTTGACAACGCTCTGTTCGGTGTGTTGCTCAAAATCATAGGTGTAGGGTATCTGACGGAATACAGCGTAAGTTTGTGTTCTGATTTCGATTGTGCCAGCATAGGGAAAAAGCTTGCTTTTGCGGGTAAAATAGTGATATTTCTGATGGCTTTGCCAATTGTGAGAAGTCTGGTTGACCTGGTAGTCGGCTTATTATGAATAAGGATGCTATGAATAAAAAATTTTTATTCAAGATTGTTTTGATTTTGCTCTTGTCCCTGTCGTTATTTTTGCTGACGGGACAAGTTTGCGCCGAAAGCGACGACCCGATGGAAGAACTTAAAAACGACGTGGAGCAGAACGCCGCAGATCTAGACTTAGACCAACTTCAAGATTGGTTGCAACGCTTTGACAACCAAGGCTTGTCCAATCTGAAATCTACAATAATTGTTATTGCAAACGGAGAAATGCAATGGACGTTTGAAGACGCAGTATCAATGCTTACTGACGGTTTTTTTTCTTCTTTCAAAAGCGTCTTGCCCATAGTCGTCTGTATAATCGGTATTGCTCTGATTTGTAGTATTCTCAATAGTCTGACGGGCAGCTTCCTATCCAATCCTACCAAGGAAATTATCAACTTTGTATGTTATTGCGCAGTAGCTTTGATAGTTCTTGGCAAGACAATTTCACTTATAACTACTACAGGCACCATAGTAGGCGATATGAAAGACTTTATGCAACTGGTTTTTCCTGTTCTTCTCACTCTGATAACTGTGCTTGGCGGAGTTAGCAGCGGAGCGGTTTTCAAGCCGATGATGAGCGTTCTTGCCACTTCGATAACGGTACTGGTGTCCGATTATATTCTACCGCTTGTCATTGCGGTAACCGTATTTACTCTTATTTCTTCATTGTCAGAAAACATTAAGCTCAGCAAAATCACGGGGTTTTTCAATAGCGGCATCAAATACGTTTTAGGTGCGGTATTCAGTCTGTTTATTACCTTTCTTACTGCGCAGGGGCTGACGTGTGGTATTATTGACACGGTATCGGTCAAGACGGCAAAATTTGCCGTTCAGAGCTACGTTCCGATAGTGGGCGGATACTTGTCCGATGGATTTGATTTGATGATGGCTAGCTTTGTACTTATCAAAAATTCGCTTGGGTTGGTTTCTCTTACCGCTATATTTTTGCTTATAGTTTCTCCGCTGGTAGAAATTATCGTCTTTTCATTGGGGCTGAAACTTGCCGCAGGAGTAGTAGAACCGTTGACAAATAGTCGTATTTCTAAGATGTTGTACGATTTGTCCAAAAATCTTAATGTGCTGGTGGCGATAATTCTCGGCGTAGCTTTTATGTTTATCATAACGGTCATGCTTATCATTTACGCATGCAATCTGGGGGTGGTGTAATAAATGAAACAATGGATATTGGCAATAGTGGGCATTGTAGCTCTAGGGGTGCTTGTTGACGTAATTTTACCCGAAGGTCAGAGTGCTAAATATATCAAAGGCATATTCGGTGTTGTCGTAGTAATTACGATAATTTCTCCGGTAGTAAATTTGTTGAATAACGTTTCTCACAGCAAATTATATTTTGACAGCAGCGGCATAGAGATTGAAGAAGGGACGTATTCTAATCTTATTGGCAATCTGCAAGAAATAAAAGAACAAGAAATTGCCGACAAACTTGTTGCGCAAGGTTACTCTCCGTCTGAGATTAAAATTAAATTTTGCGAAGGCAACGATTATAAAGTTGAAAGTATCTGCATATACATACGATGTAACGAAAATGAGAAGCAAAATATTACGCAAATATTAAGCGTCGACTATAAAGGAGTTAAGATAAATTTTTATGACTGCTAAACAAAACAACGAACAAAACGACAACGAAAGTCGAATAAGCGTTTTGCAAAAAATCAAAAGCGTCAAACATATAGAAATTATCGTCGCTTTTGTCATAGCGGCGCTGGCGATATTCATATACTTTATCAGCACCGGCTATACGACGCAGGAGAGTAGCGCTCAGTACAGTTACTCAGGCGGTAACGAATTGAGCAAGCAGGTGGCGCAGGTGCTGTCAAACGTAGAAGGCGTAGGCAATTGTAACGTGCTGATAACTTATGAAGACGAAGAGCAAAATCAAATCAAGGGTGTGGTCGTGGTAGCTGACGGCGGAGACAATGTAGAAGTAAAAATCAAAATTATCGACGCAGTCTGCGCCCTTGTGGACGTCAAATCGGACAAAATAAAAATATATAAAATGAACAAAGCATAATGGAGGTATTTTATGGCAAAAATCGCAATCAAACCTTTGTCGGCAAATGCAAAAAAGGTAATTATCCTTTGCAGTATGGTGGCACTTCTCGTCATTACCGGCGTACTCAACTTTGTCCTGACCCGAACGCTCGACAACGAAGATTCGGTATCGGGCGAACCAACCGAAGCAACTTTCTTTTCGGCTTATCGCAGCGACAGAGAGACGTCCAGAGCAGAAGAATTCAGCTATCTTGACGCAATAATCGCTTCTGCCGATTCTACCGACGAAATCAAAGCAACCGCAACGGCTAAGAAAATGGAACTTCTATCAAATATCGACTGCGAACTGGTGGTTGAAAATCTGATAAAGGCAAAGGGCTTTGAAGACGCTGTGGTTACTATGAGTACCAACAACATCAACGTTATCGTTCAGCAAGAGGAGTTGACAAGCGAGCAGGTAGCACAGATTCTCAGCGTAATTCTCAGCGAAACAGACTACACTCCTTCGCAGGTTGTTATCGTTCCTTATAAAGTATAATATAATAATACTTGTCAAAACTTTGCAAATGTGCTAGACTTTATAAAGCGGAGGTAAAGTTATGGCAAGTAAAGGCAATAACAGCAACCAACAGGACTTGGATACCTATTTCGGAGTATTGAGTTCGATAGCGGGAAGCAGCGCTTCTTTGGTTGACGGTGTTGCTTCGGTATCATACGAAGCAGGTCTGAACAATCAGTTTTTCGATTATGGAAAAAATAAGCGAAGCAATGCGATAGACGTCAGATTTTACAAAGACAATCTCGTTACTATCGACGTATCAATCAACGTATATTATGGCTACAAAATACCTGTCGTGATATGCAATCTACAAGAAAAAATCAAAGAGGATATCGAAAAATCCACTTATTTTAAGGTCAAAGCCATCAACGTAACCGTAGTGGGAGTGGTATCCAGACACTAGTCAAAAACCCCTTATCAAGGGGCTTTTTGGCATATATAGGAGATTATATGACGCAAAAGACAGACGCAATAAGCAGCAGAAGGACAGCAAGAGACGACGCATATAAATTGATTTTCGGATATTTGTTCAACAAAGAAATCGACGAGCAGACCAGAGCAATGATGCTTGCCGACGAAACTTTGAGCGACGATGACGTAAAGTATCTCAATCAGGTAACCGACGGTGTGGTAGAAAAATACGACGAATTGATTGACGTAGTATGTCAGAATGCCAAAAATTTTAAGCCTGACAGAATTTACAAGCCTGATTTAGCGGCATTGTTGCTGGCGATATACGAGATGAAATATATCGATTATATACCGCCGAGAGTTTCTATAAGCGAAACGGTAGAACTGGTCAAAATTTATTCGACAGAAAAGAGCTACGTCTTTGTCAACGGTGTGTTGTCGGGCGTGTACAAACAGCTCACGCAAGAATGACGGGAGAAATATATGCTGATATACGGTAAGGAAGTTTCGGCAAATCTGCGCAATAAAATTGCCGAAAAAGTAGTAGATTTTCAAGATTCAGTCGGCAGACAACCATGTCTTGCCGTGATTATCATTGGCGAAGACCCTGCGTCAAAGACGTACGTAAAAAACAAAATCAACGGCTGTGCGCAAGTGGGTATTAAGTCGCTGTCTTATGAATATGCCGACGGCGAACCCCAAGAAAACGTAGCCGCTCGTATTGTTGAGCTGGCGCAAGACGACAGCGTTGACGGAATTCTCGTTCAGTTGCCTTTGCCAAAGGGTTATGACGAAAAGTATCTTTTGTCGCTTATTCCTGACAGTAAGGACGTTGACGGATTTTCTCCCAACAATCTCGGTCTGCTTGCTACCAACAATCCGAGAACGGTTTCCTGCACTCCGCTGGGAGTAATGGAACTGCTCAACAGTACTGGTGTTGATTTTAAAGGTAAAAACGCCGTTGTACTTGGCAGAAGCAATACGGTTGGCAAGCCTATGGCAATGCTGCTTCTCAACGCAGACTGTACTGTTACTGTCTGTCATTCCCGCACTCAAAATCTGTCTGAATTTACAAGAAATGCCGATATTCTCGTCGTAGCAATAGGAAAACCTAAGTTTGTTACGGCAGACATGGTAAAGGAGGGCGCAATAGTAATTGACGTAGGTATCAACAGAGTGGACGGCAAACTTTGCGGGGATGTAGATTTTGATTCGGTAGAACCAAAGGCTTCTTATATTACTCCCGTTCCCGGCGGAGTCGGACCTATGACAATATCTATGTTGCTCTACAATACGCTTTGCGCAGCAGTAGACAGGGAACTTAGCAAAAAATGAGCGACGTATTAAGCGTAAGCATTCTCAACGGATATATCCATCAGATTTTCGTTGCTGAAGAAATGTTGCACAACGTCAAGGTTGCGGGAGAAATTTCTCAGTATAAAGTCGCCGGCGGACATGCATATTTTGTTCTCAAAGACGAAAACTGTCAGATAAATTGCACGTATTTCAATTGTCTTGGCGCTTATCAGCCCAAAGCAGGCGAAAGCGTGGTCGTGGAAGGCAGCGTAGAATATTATGCAAAAGGCGGTAGACTGAATTTTAACGTAAAGTCAATCAAACCGCTTGGCGCAGGTTATCTTGCATTGTTGTTTGAACAACTCAAAAAGAAACTGAGCGAACAAGGCTATTTTGATTCCCAACACAAAAAACCTATTCCTGAATATTTGAAAAAAGTATGCGTCATTACGTCGGCGCAAGGTGCTGTAATTCGTGATATAATTACTACCGTACGCAACAAAAACAACTATATAGATATAGTTGTCAAAGACGTAAGAGTGCAGGGAGAATCGTGCGCAGGCGACATAATACGGGCGATAGAGCAAGTTGACTCTATGGGATATGACGCTATAATAATTGCAAGGGGCGGCGGTTCGATAGAAGATTTGCAAGGTTTCAACAGCGAAAATCTTGTATATGCGATTTACCATGCAAATACGCCTATTATTTCTGCGGTCGGACACGAAACAGATTTTACTCTTTGCGATTTTGTGGCTGATGTGCGTTGCGCAACTCCGACGGCGGCGGCAAATCTTATAGCCTTTGATACAAAAGAAACGGCATTGTATCTTCAATCTGTCAAAGAAAAATTGATGGAAAAGCTTGAACGAAAAGCCGAAAATTATGCGTCAAAAAGGCAATTGCTTTATACTACTTTACAAAGTATATTCACCGCCAAGGCAGAGAGAGCAAGCCACAGATGTCAGGACAATCTGAAAAATCTCAATCAGGCTATGAGCGATAAAATTTTACAGACCAAAATGTCTATGCAGCATCTGCTTACAAAATTCAAATCGCTAGACCCGGTTTTTAGCGTAGAAAAGGGGTTGTGGAGCGTCAGTTGCGACGGCAAACCGCTCACCGAGCCTACACAAGCAAAAGTCAATCAACAAATTCAGCTGAAATCTGTCAAAGGAAAGCTGACGGCAATAGTTACGGAGGTGTCCAATGAACTTTGAACAATCTATGAAAGAATTGGAAAACATTATATCTAAGATGGAAAATCCCGATACTTCTATCGAAGAATCGGTAGAACTCTACGAAAAGGGAGTAAAACTTAGCAACAACTGCCTGAATATTATCAAAAACGCCGAAGCAAAAATCGCTTTGCTCAAAGATGACGGCAAAGAAGAGGAGCTAAATTGAATTATCAACAGACAATAAATAGTTATTGCGAGCGTTTTGAAAGGCTGCTGGACAAGTTTTTCGAGCAATACGACTGCAATATTGACAGCATAAGAAATGCGGTGGAATACAGCATAAAAGACGGCGGCAAGAGAGTGAGACCTACCTTGGTCTATCTCGGTGCTGACCTATGCTCGTGTTCACCAGAAAAGGTAGATTCTGTCGCTTTGGGAATAGAAATGATTCATTCATATTCTTTGGTTCACGACGACTTGCCATGTATGGACGACGACAGTCTGAGGCGTGGAAAGCCTACCACGCACGTAAAGTTTGGTCAGGCAATGGCTGTACTTGCCGGCGACGGACTACTCAATCTTGCCTTTGAAACCATGCTTGCCGATTGCAACGACTCGTATTCAGCCAAAGCCATCGCATATATTGCCCAATGTTCCGGCATCAAAGGCATGGTAGGCGGGCAGGCTCTTGACATAGTCAACGTAGACGACGATATTACTACCGAACAGGTCAATTATCTCAATTCTCTCAAAACAGGCAAGCTTATCAAAGCTGCTTTGGTTGGAAGTTGTATCAAATGCGGAGCGTCAGACGAATTGTTAGCCGACGTCGATACCTATGCGGAGTGTATAGGAATTATATTCCAGCTTGTTGACGATTTGCTAGATAAGTATTCTACACGCCAGGCGCTTGGCAAATCGATAGGCAAGGACGCTGCACAGAATAAAAAAACCTATCTCGTTTTGGCAGGAGAAGACAATTGCAGACAAAAAATCAGCGAAATGCTGGACAAAGCAATTGGAGTTATCTCAAAATACGGCGATAAAGCTAGCAATCTTATCGAATTTGCCAAGTATTTGACAGTAAGGATAAATTAATATAAAATTATCGTAAGCATATACTTATATGAAGGTAATATGGACATATTGGAACATGTCGCAAACAGCGACGACGTAAAAAAACTGAATAGAGAACAACTAGTAGAGCTGAGTCAATCTATCAGAAAACTCATAGTTGACACGGTATTGCAAAAGGGCGGACATCTGTCATCTAATCTCGGAGTGGTAGAATTGGTCGTTGCTTTGCATTACGTTTTCGATTTTCCAAAAGATAAACTAATTTTTGACGTGGGACACCAATGTTATGCCCACAAAATTCTTACGGGCAGAAAGGCGGAATTTGCCAATCTGCGCCACAGCGACGGTGTATCGGGTTTTCCTAAAAGGGAAGAAAGCGAATATGACGTTGCAAATACAGGACATGCGTCCACTTCGTTGTCAATAGCATGTGGGCTTGCAAGGGCGCTTAAAGATTGCAACATAGTATCGATTGTTGGCGACGGTGCCATGACGGGCGGTTTGATTTATGAAGCTCTAAACGACGTTGCCGCATGCCGTCAGAAACAGATAATTATCGTCAACGACAACAAGTTGTCCATTTCATACAACAACGGCTATATTTCCTACTATCTTTCCGGACTTGACAAAACCGAAGGAAAGAGAAGGTTTTCGCTTGCAAAAATGGGCATAGATTTTTACGGTAGCATAGACGGACATGATTTTTCTGCACTTATTCCTGCCTTAGAATATGCAAAACAAGCAGAATCAACTGTTATGATACACGTCAATACCGTCAAAGGTAAAGGTTACGCTCCGTCAGAAAACGACCCTGTTGCATATCACGGATACAGTACGACGTCGCCAAAAAAGACATTCAGCAACGTTTTCGGTTCTAAAATCGTAGATATTGCTAAGTCTAATCCGAACGTATGGGCAATCACCGCCGCCATGAAAGAAGGCGTCGGACTCACTCAATTCCAGCAGATTTTCCCACAACGTTTTGTAGATACCGGTATAGCCGAAGGACACGCTATGACTATGGCAAGTGGACTGGCGTTAGGTGGCAAAAGACCGGTTTTTGCGGTATATTCTTCATTTTTACAGCGTGCATTTGACAATCTGTTGCACGACGTATGTCTCAACGATCTTCCTGTAATCGTATGTATTGACAGAGCAGGCATTGTCAGCGGAGACGGCGAAACTCATCAGGGCATTTACGACGTGTCATACCTTTCCTGTATGCCTAATCTTATCATTATGCAGCCAAAAGATTATAGAGAGCTTGAAGATATGCTTGACTTTGCAATGGAACAAAATCACCCCGTTGCAATACGTTATCCAAAAGGCGAAATCAAGACTCAATACAATCATAACCAGCCAATATCTCTTGGCAAATTTGAGATGATAGAATATAGTCCTGACAACAAAGTTACTCTCATAGGCTGCGGAGCTACCGTCATGGAACAGGCATATCTTGCTTCTAAACAAGCCAATGCCGACGGCTACAACGTCAACCTTGTCAACGCTCGTTTTGTAAAGCCGATAGACGCCGACCTTCTCAACAGTATAAAAGATACTACGATTGTCGTACTTGAAGACAACGTAGGCAGGGGAAGCCTTGGCGAAGTGATAGGAAATTACTACAATTCTATATCTTCCAACACGTGCGTTATTGCCAAAAATCTCGGCGACAGCACTCACGTTCAGGCCGATTGCAGCGAGATACTCAGCGACTACGGACTGGATTGTCAATCTATATGTCGTCTGATTGCCTATATCTATGAGAATTGATTTATATTTAGCGCAGAAACTATCTGTTTCAAGGGCAAAAGCACAGCAGATGCTCAGAGACAATATGGTGGTTTTCAATGGCAAAATCGTCAACAAGGCTGCCCTAGAAGTGAGCGATAAAGACGACGTTGTCGTAAGCGAGACCTATCGTTATGCTTCGATAGGCGGAGATAAACTCAAAAAAGCATTGGACGATTTCGGTTATTCACCACAAGGAAACGTATGTGCAGACATAGGAGCATCAAACGGCGGTTTTACCGATTGTCTGTTACAGCACGGAGCAGTCAAAGTATTTGCAATTGACGTTGGAGAATGTGCATTTGACGAGCCACTCAAAACTGACGACAGGGTAGTTATCATGGACAAGACCAATGCCCGCAATATTACTTGGCACGACTTGGGTGAAAAATGCGATTTTTGTTGTGTTGACGTAAGTTTTATTTCTCTCAAATATATTTTACCTGTCGTCTTCGATTTGCTCAAAGATAACGGACAAGCAATATGCCTTGTCAAACCGCAATTTGAAGTTGGCAAAAATCATCTTAGTAAAAAAGGTATTGTAACCGACAACAAGATAAGAAACAGAGCATTGGATGACGTGTGCAATTTTGCCGTTTCCTGCGGTTTTGAAGTGTTGAATACCACCACAGCTCCCATAAAAGACAAAAAAAATATTGAATTTTTGATTTATATTCAAAAAATTATTGTATAATTATGCAATTTAATATATAATTGTTGTATGAAATTCGGTATATTTTCCAATCCCAATAGAGATAGCGGCTGCAAGGCGTGTTACAATTTTATCGACGTTCTCAGGAGACGAGAAGTCGAATTTATGGTGTGCGACAATGCGGATAAATTTTTTGAATCATCTATCACCGACACCATAGACAAAATTGCCGAATGGTGCGACGTTTTCGTTGCTTTCGGCGGCGACGGTACTATGCTGGAAGTAGTCAATGCCTGTGCTTTCTATGACAAGCCGTTGCTTGGCGTAAATATGGGCAAAATAGGCTTTTTGAGTGAAATCAACGCCAATATTGACGAAATGAAGAAAGCCGTTGACGCAATATTATCGGGCAATTTTGCACTTGACAGCAGAATGTTGCTGCAAGTTGACGTACAAGGAAAGACCTTTTACGCACTCAACGAAGCTCTGTTTGGCGGAGTTGACAATTGCCACGTCGTTACCGTAGATATAGCCGTAGACGGCAATTTTACCGACAAGATGCGTGGAGACGGAGTTATCGTTTCTACACCGACAGGGTCCACCGCATATTCTTTGGCTTGCAACGGTCCTATCTTGTCGCCTGACGTGGACGCAATACTTATCAATATGGTATGTCCGCACAGTTTGCACAGCTGTCCGCTGGTTGTCAACGGCAACTCCGTAGTTACGCTGAGCGGAAGCAAAAACAATAGCCCTATGCGACTGATTATTGACGGTTCGATAGTGGCAAATTTCGACAAGAGCGTTGTTATAAGCATACAAAAGAGTATTCGCCATGCAAAGTTTATCACTATGAACAACGTCAATTTCTATCAAAAACTAATCAAAAAACTCGGATATTGGGGTGAGATAAATGAATAAGAAACATAGACAACAATTGATTTTGGACATAATCGGTCAGTTTGAAATCGATACTCAGGAAGAATTGGTTGCCATGCTTCAATCTAAGGGCTGTGAAGTTACCCAGGCAACGGCATCGAGAGACGTCAAGGAATTGGAGCTTGTCAAAGTATCCGGCAGAGAAAAGCGCTATCGCTATGCTCAGGTAGGTTCGGCAGGCTATGCAGATCACACAAAATACGGCAACATTTTCAGAGAAAGTGTCGTTTCTTTGCAACGTGCTAAAAATCTTATCGTCATCAAGACGGTTCATGGCGGAGCTAACTCTGCGGCAGCTTTTATTGACAATATGGCTCTGAGTGAAGTGCTTGGCTCAATTGCCGGCGACGACACAATTTTTATCGTAACGCCCGACGACGAATCGGCGCAACGTGCAATAGAACAACTAAAAAGTTGTTTTTAATCTATGCTCAAAGAACTTGTAATCAAAAACATTGCCATAATAAGTGAACTCAGGGTCCAACTCGACGTCGGACTCAACGTTTTCAGCGGAGAAACAGGTGCAGGTAAATCAATTATTATTGACAGCATCAATTTTGTATTGGGAAAACGTGCCGACAAATCGCTTATCAGATACAACCAGCCGCAAGCCAGCGTATGCGCAACCTTCGACATATCCGATTGTATAGCTACAAAAAAGGTACTTGAAGATATAGACGTAGACAATGACGACGACGAACTTGTCATCAAACGCACTATGACGGTTGACGGAAAAAATACCTGTTCAATCAACGGCTCAAAAATCAATCTGGCTTTGTTGAGACAGGTAACTACGACTCTCGTTGACGTCTATGGACAACACGAATCTACTGCAATGCTTGACGAGAACAATCACCTTGACATTTTGGACGAATATGGCAAGGAGCAAATATCCGCTATCAAAGATAAACAACTCAGTTTATATCAGGAGTACAAAGGACTTGTAGCCAAACTTGACAAATATGGCTCATTGGCACAGATAAACAAAAATATTGACTTGCTGACATATCAAATCAACGAAATTGACGCCGCCAATCTCAAAGAAGGCGAAGAAGAAGAATTGATAAATAGTCGCAATATTATGAACAATTCCCAAAAAATCGTATCGGCGCTTTCAACAGCTTACAATCTTATAGACCAGGAAGAAGGCAGCGTTTTGGAGAGATTGGCAATATCTACCAAAGAGCTTGAACGAGTGGCTGACGATGTAAGCGAGATTGATGCTTTTGTCGAGCGTCTGGACAGCTGTCAGGCGGAACTCAAAGACTTATCGTCATCTTTGCAGGAACTTGCAGAAGAATGTGAATTTGACCAGAATCAATATGACAGAATAGAAGAAAGATTATCAACTATCAGACAGCTCAAAAAGAAATACGGCTCGTCGGTTGACGAAATACTGCAATATCAGCAACAACTGCAAGAAGAATATGATTTTTATAGCGACGGAGAAGCGCAAATTCAGATGTTGCAAAAGCAAATCGACAAAGTCAAGGTCATGTTGATTGACAACAGTATATCTCTCAGCAATGCAAGACGTAAAACTGCGTCTGAGCTTGGCGAGAAGATAGTTGAGCAACTTCAACAGCTTGGAATGAAAAATTGCCGTTTTGAGACGTTATTTGACGTTGACGTCGACAGCGATGACTTAATATCAAAAATCAATTCTGACGGTTTTGACAAACCTGTATTTATGTTTTCTGCCAATGCAGGTCAGCCACCAAGAGAGCTTAGTAAAATCATTTCCGGCGGTGAATTGTCAAGATTTATGCTTGCCGTCAAATCTACTATTGCCGAAACAGACGGCGTTTACTGTATGATTTTTGACGAAATTGACAGCGGAATAAGCGGACGTATTGCACAGGTAGTTGCCGAAAAACTATATGAAATAAGCAAATGCCGACAAGTACTTGCTATCACCCATCTGCCACAACTGGCAAGTATGGCTGACGTCAATTATCTGATAGATAAGCAAGTTGTGGACGGTCAGACCAATACAACGCTTGTCAGGCTGGACGAAGATAGCCTGATACAAGAGATTGCAAGACTGATAGGCGGAAGCAAAGACAGCACCCTTGCTGTTGCCCACGCAAAAGAACTTAAACAAAACGCCAATCAATTTAAAAAACTCGGATAACGATATATTTGCGTATATTCTCCTTACTTTTTCTTAAACTAATGAAAGTAAGGAGATTTTTATGCACAATTCACTCAGAAGAAAAGCCTTGTGCTTTACTTTATTTTTAACACTCGCATTTTGTATCACGACAGCAACGTTATTTACCCCTGTCTGCGCTCAATGCGTTTTGCAGACAACAGATGTAATCAGCGTTGATTCAAGCGAAATATCTTGTTTTAACAATGAAGAATTTGTTCTTCCGCAATTTACAACCAATACAAGCAACAATGCGAACAAAAAGTACGTCAATATCGGCGGTTTTCCAATCGGTATCAATCTCAAAACCGACGGCTTGATAATTTTGTCCAAGTGCAGAGTAGTTACTTCAAAAGGTGTAGTTGAACCAGCAGAAAATATCGACATCAAAAACGGCGACGTATTGCTGGCTGTAGACGATACCAAAATCAAATGTAAAGACGATATAGAAAAAGCACTTGAAAATTGCTCTGACAGCGTTTCGCTGACAATAAGAAGGGGCAATAGTGTCAACGAATATAAGATTACGCCTGTTGTTGACAGCGTAAATGGAAAAAAGCGACTGGGGCTGGTACTTCAAGACGGTGTGTTAGGTATAGGCACAATGACTTTTGTAGACGCTTCCAGCGGAAAATACGCTTGTCTTGGACACCCAATCAAGGATAGCGACAACAACGACGTCAGATGTGGCGGCGGTAATATATATTCTGCCGACGTGTCTGGTGTTAAAAAGGGACAAAAAGGCAAAGCAGGCGAACTGTCAGGCATGTTTGACTATACGCTTACACCTATCGGCGACATTACAAAGAATAATACCTTCGGTATCTACGGCAGTTACGACCAGAAGATTACTTCAAATCTCATAGAAGTAGCCGACAAAGATAGCGTAAAACCGGGTAAAGCCCAGATTCTGACCACAATAAGCGGCAACAAACCGAGACTATACGATATAGAAATAATCAAAACCAACAAACAGTCTCAGCCTGCCGACAAGAGTATGGTCATAAGAATTGTCGATGAAGAATTACTCAAAATCACAGGCGGCATAGTGCAGGGTATGAGCGGAAGTCCTATTATTCAGAACAACAAACTCGTCGGGGCAGTAACCCATGTATTTGTAAACGATCCTACCAAAGGCTACGGACTTTATGCTCAATGGATGATTGAAGAATGTAACAAATAAAAAAATATAATTAAAATCCGCTGAATAAGCGGATTTTTTATGCTTGACGAGCATTTTTGACGCATTTATTGACATTTAGTATTTAATAGCGTACAATTTAAACATATAGAATTATATGTGATATTATAATTCTTGTGTTAAGGAGAAATATATGGAAAATAATTTGGCTAGCAAGAAATTTTTAGTACTTTTGCTTACTTTTGCTATCATTATCTCATGCGCTTTCATGTTATCAGCATGTAATGATGATCCCGATCCAATCGAACTACCACAATTGCAATCAATAACAGCAAGATACAAAAACGATTCGATTGATTTTAGCAGCGGAAGTGTTGACATACCATATCACGACGGCATTCAATTTCTATCTGCGGACTTTAAAATTACATTAAATTACGACGATTCTTCCACTCAGGAAATTACGTCAGGATTTACATATAGAGTATACAAAATCGAGAATAACAATGAAATAGAAACAACCACGTTTGAAATAGGTGAGTATAAATTTCATTTTGAATATGAAGATTTAAGTTTCGATTGTTACGTTGCGATTAAAGCAGCAGAATTGCTTTCGAACGATATCGTTTGCAATCTTAATGATAGTTATCCATTCGATCCTAACGGACAAATTACTCCTGATTTTACTTTGACATACGGCAACGTAACGCTTGAAGAAGGCGTTGATTATACCGTAACTTATGGTGAAAATAACGTGGTTGGAGAAGACACAGGCTACGTTTGTATCAACTTTATCGGTATATATCAAGGAGAAATATATTATTATTTTGATATTACTGCGATTGAAACGGGCGAAGTAGTTTTCAAAAACGTAACGACTACGTATGACGGTAACTATAAGTGGTCGCTTTGCGAAATAGACTTTTCATCAATTGAAGGTATCAAAAATATTTATTATACTTTCTACGATAACCTTGACAATTCCGTCTCTCCAATCGACGCAGGATCGTATCGTGTAGTTGCTCAAATCGAAGTAAAAGACGGCTATCAAGCAATCGAAGATAAAGAATTTACACTTACAATCAATCAAGTCGATATCAGCGAATTCGATTTAAGCGATTATGATTTGGACAATATTAGCAAATCTTTCAAAAATCAAGCGTATACTAGCCAAGATTTTGAATATGATATTTCTCAATCGTTGCAAGACGTTACCTTTGATATTTGCATGAGCACAGGTAGCAATATAGATAATTTAAATGCTTCTACTGAGACAAAACACGGTCAAATCGAAGTAACGGGTACGGGTAATTACAAAGGAAGTCTGATTATTCCGTTTACTATTTCGCCTTACGACGTCCAATACCTATACGTTGAATTGAATGACAATTCTTATTATGTTTACAATGGCTCGCAAAAAACGATATCTAAGGTACAAGCATATTTTGATAACCAATGGGTTGATATAGAGCAGGGAGAAGATAAAGATTACACTATATCTTACAAGGACAACGTGAATTCGGGCGAAGCTTCGTATAAGATAGTTGGATATGGAAATTTCACGGGAGAATACAATGATACTTTCTATATTTACAAGGCAACAATCGATATTGACAGTAACGATTATCAATTTGTCAATACAACTTCTACGTATAACGGCGAAAACCAATTTGCAACGCTTACGACCTTTAACGAAGACCTTCCTGACCAGGTAGAAGCAATTTTTACAACTGGCAATTACTTTGGTATGTCGTCTGCGTTATCTCTCGATGAGTTGCAGAATGCGGGAACTTATGACGTTTACGTAACTTTTGCACTAAAAACCGAATTCGAAAACAACTACGATCTTTTTGGAAATAAAACATTCAACGAGAGTATAACTATCAACCCCGTTGTTGTAACTTCCGCTACCTACG
Source organism: Christensenellales bacterium (assembly GCA_051883395.1). Classification (GTDB taxonomy): domain Bacteria; phylum Bacillota; class Clostridia; order Christensenellales; family UBA3700; genus HGM11368. The sequence goes on from JBJETQ010000031.1 coordinate 18,278, forward strand.
ATTCGGCTTTTGACGGCGGAGAAGGAACTTACGAGAACAAGTATTATTACGTTTACTCGGGCAATCAATATGCTCCAAAAGTCGTTGTAACCGCTACGTTGAACGGTCAACCTTATACGCTTGTTGAAAATCAAGACTACACGATTAGTTATTATTCTACAAGTACCGGACTTAGTGCAACACCACTCAATGCAGACGGATATGGCGTCAATATCAATTATGGTTCAAACGGCTCTGGCAATTTTGCTTATCAATGTTACGACGACGTGTACGATTATCAAGACAAAAGTCTTTTGTTTAACGTCAACAAAAAGACGATAGATGATAGTCAAGTTACTTGGCCGACAACGTATAGAATAGTTTGGGGTAGTCTGGCATATTTAGATACCACTGATTTTACTACAACAAAAACGCAAACTATTACTATCGAAGGCAACTTGGTTGAAGCAACCTTTGACTTAAAGACAAGCGAACTTTACGGATATTACGACACCTACGTCGACTCCAACGATCAGATAGGAATTCAATTTACGTCGCAAAACTATCATGTAACAGACCATACTTCGATGGTACAAATTGTCAGTCTCTTTGATGAATTCAAACTCAACGGCACTGCTCTTTCGGCCGAGCAAATAGATGATTTGACGCAATTTAACCTTGACGATAGCGTAGAAATTACTTTCTCAAAATCTTATACTATAAAGTATGATAATAATACTGCAAACTATGATGAGAAATATTTTGATAGCGATAGCGGTTTCTCGAAAGTAATGGGTAGAGACACGATAGAAGAAGAATATTGCAACGAAAATTATGCTTATTTAACTGTTTACACTGCCGACGGAGAGACTTCAATAGTTGGAAGAAATTTCACAATTGTAAGAGAATAGCCAAACCACGCATCCACTTCGCCACATTATATGGCGAAGTTAAGGAAGAATTGCTCCTACAAAAAATAGAGCTACAAATACCGTAAGTCGACCCACGGGGAGACCACATGATTCGTAAGTAGCGCAAGCGACGGAATAGCGAGCTTTTGCGAGCGTTACACACAATCTTTTGACGTAGAAGATGTCAAAATAGTGGAATCGCTACAATCAATACAAATACCATAAATAAAAATCAGCCTGTTTTTCAACAGACTGATTGGCAGGGGAGACGCGATTCGAACACGCAACCAATGGTTTTGGAGACCACTACTCTACCGTTGAGCCACTCCCCTAAGACTTAATTATTATATAAAAAAAGGGCAGAAGTGTCAACAGTTTAGCAGCAATAAGGAGATTATTATGCAAGAAAAATATCAACTCGGATTTATAGGTGCAGGCAACATGGCAAAAGCAATTGCAAAAGGTATTGTTGCAGGCAAAATACTTCAACCACAACAGATAATAATGACTGACGTTGCCAAAGGAAGTTTTGAAGGAATAGAAATAATCGACGATAACTCTGTTGCTTTCAACAACTGTAAATACGTCATTTTTGCTATCAAACCGCAAGTTTTTGATAGCATTTGCGACACTTTTGGCAAAATACAAGCTCAAGCCATTATCAGTATAATGGCAGGTAAGTCGGTAGCCAAAATCAAAGCCGCAACAGGTGTTGACAATGTAATAAGAGTAATGCCTAACTTTCCTTGCATGATAGGCAAGGGTATGGCTGCTATCGCCAATAACGATTGCGACAAAGAAGTCAACCAATTTGTTTTTGATGTATTCAACAGCGTAGGAAAGGCAATTTTCTTAGACGAAGACAAGTTTGACGCTGTTACTTCAATCAGCGGAAGCGGTCCTGCCTATGTGTATTATTTTATCAAAGCTATGGCGCAAGCAGGGGTAGAAGGCGGACTGAGTTTTGATGAGTCTCTTATGCTTACGCTCCAAACCTTTGAAGGCGCTGTGAAAATGGTAGAAAATTCTTCTATCAGCATTGATACAATGATTGACAACGTATGTTCAAAAGGTGGCACTACCATAGAAGCAATAAAGACATTTGACGAAAAGGCGGCAGATGCAGCAATAAAAGAAGGTATCAAAAATTGCAGAAATCGCAGTAAGGAGCTTAGCCGATGAAGAACGTTACGATATATACAGACGGAGCATGCTCTGGAAACCCGGGAATGGGCGGCTGGGGCGCTGTTTTGATGTACAACGGACACGTTAAAGAGATTTCCGGTTACAACAAGGATACCACCAACAACCGAATGGAGCTGTTTGCCGTCATACAGGCGCTCAGACAGCTCAATCAACCTTGCTACGTGGAGATTTATACCGATTCGGCTTATGTTTGCAATGCTTTTGAAGAAGGGTGGATAAAACTATGGCAAGATAACGACTGGAAAACAGCGTCAAAATCAAAAGTAAAAAACGACGACCTATGGAAAATGCTTCTTATAGAACTCTCCCGACACGAATACAAGTTTTTTAAAGTAAAAGGACATGCTGACAACGAGTATAACAATCGCTGCGACCAGCTTGCAACGGGAGAAATCAAAGCTCATCAGAATTCAGACTAAAAAAGCCGCTATTACAGCGGCTCTTAATTTTGTTCAATTAATATGGAAATATTTTGATTTAAACAATAAGTCATATACGACAATACTCAAAGGAATATTTATCAACATCACCAACGGAACAATGATTGGTTTGACAGTTGTTGCCGGCTCCTGGAAATTTGCTCCGCCGGCAAAATATCCTACAATTACTATAATGACTATCAGATTTATTACCAAAATCAATGAGTTGATAAGAGCAGTCTTAACGTTAAATGCCGCCAGCGAGCGTTTATTTGGTGCCAGCCACATTTTTATACCGACAACAATCGGTGCGGCAACGCAAGCCAAAATACACAATACCAACGGAGTAACCGACGTGTAATTGAGCGTAAAATGCGCAACCATTATTTCGATAAAAAAGAGTATCGACATAATTGCTACGGTAAAAAACAAGAGTTTATTTGGCTTATAATATTTGCCTACGTAGTATTCGGTTGTATTCTTCTTGACGTAAGGTCTGATAGTGTAGCCTTCGGTGGCAAATTTATTTTTCAATTCACTCAGCGTCAAAAAGTCAAAATCGTCGTCGTTGACAACTGCCGTCGGTTCAATGACTGAACCGCCAGATTTGGTATAAAGACTTTCAAAGCTCGAAATATAATTTACGTTTGAATTTTCGCTCATTGTAGGCATATCAGGCAAAACGGTAGGTTCAGGTTTCTGAGCTTTTGCAACAGCGTCAAAACTAAATGATTCTTCAAAGGTATTGTTGTGCTGCGGAGCATAAGAAATCTGTGGTTGAACAGCAGGTTGAGCTTCTTGCTGACGAACCGCTTGCGGCTCAGGCATATTTACGATTTCTTCATCTTCCGAAGAATCTTGTAATTGAGCAAAAGAATTATCAGCTATCGTCTTAGGTGCAGAAGGTTGTCTCTTTGTCATAGGTCTGAGCGCCGAAGCGTCAAATGGCGGAGCAGTATTGGGGTCGTACTTTTTGTCAGAAAGTAAATTGTCTATTATCGTACGGCTGTATTCCCATTGATACTGGTCAGTCAGAACAAAATTTTTGCCTGCTTCCGAAAGAGTATAATAGACTCTTTGCGCACCGTTTGACATTGCCCCTTTATAAGAGCTTATATAGCCCAATTTTTCTAGTCTTTTGAGACAGCTGTAAAGAGTAGGCTGTTTGAGAGTGTACAAACCTTGACTTTTTTCTTTGATTTCATTGAGAATTTCCAAGCCGTATTTATCTTCATTCAAAAGAGAACGAAGAATAATTGTATCGACGTGGCTTCTTATCAAGTCAATGTTTGCATTGTTGTCCATAAATACACCTCAACAAAATAATACATTATTTTCAACAAAAAATCAACCTTTATTATAATAATAAAGCAGAGTAGTTAAATTACTGCATCTTATTAAAATTATATTCTATCAAAATCATCGGACAATATCGTCAAAATTGTTAAAAAAAGGTCTCGCTTTTGACGAGACCTTTATATTAAGTTATTTTCTTGATCTTGAACCAACCTGCTTCTTAATTCTCTTTGTTGGTATCATCAAAATGATGAAGAAGATAATGAGATATACGATTGGGCTGGTAGCCGTGCTTTGCGTAGCGTCATTGTTATTTAAATATTCGTCGGTCGCATTGAACACAATGCCGGAACCTGCATCACCTTTTACATAAGCAATATTGATGCCTACAAAAGGAATAGTATCGTAAGTAACTGATTCGATTTTACCGGCTTCAACAGAGTCGCCTGTGCCTGACATGTCAAAAGATGCAATAGCAATACTACCGTCATTAAATCCAATTACGTTATATTCCAATGCAAAACTTGCAACAAGTAATACGATAAGTATCAATTTGAACAATATTTTCAAAAATCTCATAATAAATCTCCTTGCTTCATTTCATATTTATATTATAATACTATTAAAAATTATGTCAATAATCTAGCCAAAAATTATAAAAATTTTTGAACATTATGCACTATTTTTGTCGCTTTTTATCAGCAGGGTATAGAGTAAAATTCAAAAAATAATCAATTAAATAATCTTAGAATAACCTTATAACCATTAAAAGCGAAAATGAAATTGGTTGTCATAAAAATATGTATGATTATACTATCATTTAATAAAATTATTGACAAAATTTATTTCATTGTCAAAAGGGGACAGAGTGTTATTTGTCGTATTTTGAGAAAATAGTGATACAAATATCTATTCGCAAAACACAACCTTTGCGAATAGTAAGTGGATAATTATTATAAATTAATCAAAATATGATAATTATTTTTCGATATTTATAATTGAATATTATATTGTTGCTTTTAATTAATATTATTGTTTGACAAGTCTATAAATGCTCTGAAAATTATTTTATTATTCATTTTACATACAATTTGCCCTTCAAATTCTGTAATTCGATTTTATCCAAGCAATACGTTATAGTGGTCAAATTTTATGGCGTTGTGATTTGTCAAAAATTGCAATCAAATGAATAATCGGTCGTTTAGTTATTGAAGTTTGACGATTGATGTGGTATAATTTAGCTATGGACAATGATTCTTATTTTGAACAAAGAAAAATAAACACAATAACTAAGTTAAGGGAAATCAAAATGCAACTTCCCTTTATTTGCAACGAATATTTTATGGGAATTCAGAACAGCACGTCAGAACTTACTCAGTTGGGATACGCATCTGATTTGAGATTGTTTTTTGAATTTTTGACCACACAGATATTGGAATTTCAAAATGTGAATATACGTTCGTTTAATTATCAAAATCTGCAAGACGTAACTACGACACATATCGAGATGTTTCTCGAATACGTTACTTACTACGAGTCTGACGGTAAATCTCACCACAATTCTTTGAAGACAAAAGCTAGAAAATTAGCTTCTTTGAAGTCATTTTTTAAGTATAATTACAACAAAAACAACATATTTTGCGATCCTGCCGCCAAAGTTATGACGCCAAAACTACTGGAAAAACCGATAATTCGCCTTGACGTAAACGAAGTGGTCGAATTACTCAACGCAGTTGAAGATGGCGAAGGTTTGTCCCGTCAACAGCAGACTTATCACAATCGTACAGCTAAGCGAGATTTAGCAATTATGACCTTGTTTCTTGGCACCGGAATAAGAATTTCCGAACTTGTAGGACTCAATATTGACGATATTGATTTTACCAACAACGCATTCAAAATAACCCGAAAAGGCGGCAATCAGACAATTTTGTATTTTGGGGACGAAGTTGCCCAAGCTTTGTTGCAATATCTTGACGAACGAGCAAAAAATCAGCAGCAGGACCAACAACCTGCATTGTTTTTATCATTGCAAAACAAGCGTATCAACGTACGTACAGTCCAAAACTTAGTTAAAAAATACGCTAAAATCGTTACTCCGCTCAAACATATTACTCCGCACAAACTTCGTAGCACTTACGGCACTACCCTGTATCAAAATACCAACGATATATACGTAGTTGCCGAAGTTTTGGGACATAAAGACATCAATACTACAAAAAAACACTATGCTGCAATAAGCGACGAAATAAAACGTGCCGCATCCAAAAAGGTTACTTTGCGTGATAACGTCGAGCAGGAAAAGAGCGAATAAAATTTAGCTGCTTATATCACTTTGAATAAATCGGATAAAATTTTAAAATATTATAATTTTTATTTGATTTTTAATCAAAATATATTGATTTTTAATCAAATTATATGGGTTTTAAGATAGCATATGAAAATTTTTATAATATATTAAAATATTTGTTGCAAAAAACAAACGTATGTGCTAAAATCTGATTAAGGAGAAGATTATGGCATACTCAAAATCTGCTCAGAAATTGGAGCAAACGTATCAATTTATCAAAGATTTTGTCTCGAAAAACAATTATCCGCCTAGCGTCAGAGAGATTTGCAGCGTTGTCGGTTTTAAGTCTACGGCTTCGGCACAATATTATCTTACCAGACTCGAAGAAAGCGGTCTGATACGCAAATCGGGCGGCAAAAACCGCACAATTGAGATTGTATCCAATGACAAAATTCACGACTCCAAAGACGATAAAGTGCCGTTTTTGGGCAATATTGCGGCAGGCGAACCTTTGCTTGCTGCCGTTGAAGTTGATCAGGCTTACTCTCTCCCAAGCGATTTTTTCCGATATGACGACCATAGTTTTTTGCTCAAAGTCAAAGGAAGTTCAATGATTGACGCCGGCATACTTGACGGAGATATGGTGCTTATCAACGCCCAAAACGACGCTAAGAACGGCGATATAATTGTCGCTCAAATCAACAACGAAGAAGTTACGCTCAAAAGATTTTTCAAAGAAAAAGACTATATAAGGCTTCACCCGGAAAATAGTTTTATGCAAGACATCATAGTTGGTCAAGACGAACAATTCAGAGTTTTGGGAGTAATATCTGGTTTGTTGCGCAACAAGTTCAGATAATTTTCATTGAAGTAAATGTTTTACTTTTAGACAGACAATAAGATAGACAATAAAAAATTCACCGTTCAGGTGAATTTTTTTATCATTTTTGACGCTAAATTGCAACATAACGTTATCGACATATTAGCCTTTAATATTCAAAATTTTATCCAGACAATACAAAACAGCAAGTTTGCCATGTTGATACGTCAGTCCACCCTGAACGTAAGCAATATATGGCTCTTTGATTGGAGAATCGGCAGACAATTCTATGCTAGCTCCCGCCACAAAAGTACCTGCCGCCATAATCACTTTGTCTTCATATCCCGGCATATCCCACGCATAAGGAACTACGTTGCTGTCAATAGGAGAAACTTCCTGTATAGAACGCACAAACGCCACCAATTCATCTTCGGTATCAAATCTTATCGACCTGATAATATCGTTACATTTTGCGCTGGGTTGCGGCATAGTCTGATAACCTGCATCACAAAAAACCTGTCCGAAAAGCAGCGAAGTCTTTACTGCTTGCGCCACGGTATGCGGAGCCATAAATAGACCTTGATAAAAATCTTTGTATCCGTAAGCATAACTGCCAACTTCCATACCGATAGACGGAGCTGTAAGTCGGCAAGCAATTTTATCGATAAGGTCGGCTCTGCCACAGATATATCCGCCTGTTGGAGCAATACCGCCACCGATATTTTTGATAAGCGAACCGGCAACGACGTCGACGCCGACGGCAGTCGGTTCGATTTTGTCAATAAATTCGCCGTAACAGTTGTCGCACATCACTACCGTATTGCTATCTATACTTTTGACAAACCGTGCCAATTTTCCTATCTGTTCAACTGTCAGAGCGTCCCGCCATTCATATCCTCTCGACCTGCCAACAAACACAAGCTTTGTCTTGGTTTGTAAGGCATTTCTGATGCCTTCATAGTCAAAATCGCCGTCATTAAGCTCAACCTGACCGTATTCTACTCCCAAATCTTTGAGCGAACCGATTCCTTCACCGCCAATTACAGTCTGCAAAGTATCGTAAGGACTACCGGTAACCGAGAGCATTTTGTCGCCTTTTGCCAAAATTCCGAACAAAGTGAGCGATAGCGCATGTGTACCCGAAACGATGAGCGGACTTACGATTGCGCTGTCGGTATCAAACAACTCGGCAAACACTTTACAGAGCGTATCACGACCGATATCGTCGTATCCGTATCCGTTGGTTGGTGCAAAGTGTCTTTGTCCAAGATTGTTATTTTTGAAGGCTTGAAGCACTCTTGCCTGATTGACAAAAGCCACTTCGTCTACGTATTCGAATTGTTTTTTCAGTTTTTCTTCCGCCGCCGCAACAATGCTTTTGGCTCTTTCACAAAATTCCATAATCTTTCCTTTATTCATTTGCCCATTCTAAGGTGTTGTTCATCGCTTGATCATACTGAGTTTCTGCGTCGTACCATATAGCCGATTTATATCTTTTCAACCAGCTTATTTGTCTTTTTGCATAGTGTCTTGAATTGATTTTAATTGTTTCTTTTACTTCTTCAAGACTTGTTTTTCCTGCAAAATAATCTTCAAATTCCTTATAGCCGATTGCTTGCATACTCTGACAACCAAAGTCTGCAACCGAGTTGTTGACAATATCAGCCACTTCTTTGGCAAGTCCGCACTCGAACATCTCGTCGACACGTTGGTCAATTCTTTTGTACAAACTTTGTCTGTCCCTGTTGATTACTACCAATCTAACGTCGTATTGGTCATTGAGTATTTTTTCTTGTTTGTCCGACTTAATCTGACCGGTAGTATAATATATTTCCAAAGCTCTGAGCAATCGCTTAGTATTGTTTGGATGTATTTTTTTTGCTTCTTCCGGGTCAATACTCGACAAAATATCGTGCATTTTTTCAGCGCCTTCGATAGCCAGTTGCTCATTGAGACGTTGTCTTAATTGTTCGTCGCCGTTGCAAAAAAATGAAAATTTGTACAGCAATGAATCGATATATAGTCCTGTTCCGCCAACAATGACGGGAATTTTGCCTTGCGCATGCAAGTCGTCAATTATTTTTACAGCCATTTGCCGCCACTCGCTCACGCTGAAACTTTCGCTTGGCATAGCAACGTCAATGAGATGATGTCTTATTCCTTGCATTTGTTGAGCAGTAATTTTTGCCGTACCGACGTCAAGTCCCTTATAAATTTGCATACTGTCGCAAGAAATAACTTCCGTATTCAATTTCTTTGCCAACTCGACGCCAAAACCGCTCTTGCCGCTTGCAGTCGCTCCACCTACGACGATGATTTTATTCATACAATCCTCTTAAACATTTTGTCCAGATCTGTGCGACTCAATCTGATGACTGCCGGTCTTCCGTGCGGACATTGCATAGGCACGCCGTCTTTCATATTTTTCAGCAAACTCTCAATCTGCTCGTTGGACAACTTGTCTCCCGCTTTAATTGCAGCTTTACATGCCGTCATGGCGAGTTGATCTCTTATCAGGTCAGATTGTTTGCAATTGCCTACTATTTTTCTTTCGCTCAAAACCTGGTCAAAGAATTTGCCTAGGTCAATATCGTACAATATTGCAGGAACTGTATTGATTTTGAAAGTTAAGCCGCCAAATTCTTCGATTTCAAAACCAATTGCCACAAGTGAATCGGATATTTGTTCCACGTAATCGTATTGTTCAGCGCTACATTCCAGAATGTAAGGAACAAGCAACGGTTGACAACAACAATCTCCGTCGTCAATTTTTTCTTTGAGACGGTCAAACAGATACCGTTCGTGGCAGGCATGTTGATCGATAATATAAGCGTATTGTTGATATTGCAAAACCAGATACGTATCAAATAATTGTCCCAAAATCACTATATTATCTTTTATATCGTCGGATAACCCTACATTATATTGCTTGAAATCTATGTTCTTTGGCGTGTGAGAATACAAATTATCGCTTACACCATATAAAGCTTTATTATCAACAAAACCACGTTGATTGACGACAGAATCTACCAAAGTTTTTTGATTTTCAATGATTTGACTAAGACCGTCAAGCGACGTTTGAGTTGCAAATTCGTCATGTTTTTCATCAGACTTAATATAAGTTTTATTTATATTTTCTTTTTCTTTGTTATCTGAAAAAACATAATTTTGACTTATATTATTTGTGATGACTTCCCTTTCCGAAATATTACTATCGCTTATATTATTTATACCGTAACTATCGGCGGCTATAAGTCCGTCATCATTCTGATTTTCCGATTTATTCCCGCCGTCAAAACGTAAAAACGAAGTTTCAGCCTTGGCAAGAGTTTCTTCAACTGCATGATAAACGCATGAAAAAATACGTTGAGAATTGGCAAATCTAACTTCCTTTTTATTTGGATGAACGTTGACGTCAACTTCGTCAAACGGCATAATTACGTTGATTACAAACACAGGATAGCATCTGGTCATCAGTCTGTTGCCATAAGCCTGAGTTACGGCTGTTTGAATGGTAGCGCAATCTACGCTTCTGCCGTTGATGATGATTGTCTGGGCAGTTCTGTTGTGCTTATACACGGTTTTGTCGCCAATATAACCGTATACTCTCACGTTGCCGCTGGTCTTGTCAAACGGCAACATTTTGTTGGCAATTTCGGTGGAAAATATCTCAAAAATAGCGTTTTCCAGCCCTTTATTGGTGTCAAAAACCACCTTTCCGTCGCATTTATAACAAAATTTTACGTCAGGATTGGCAAATATGAGTTCTGTCATAACTTGCGTAACGCAACTTTCTTCTGCCTTCGGTTTCTTCAAAAATTTACGTCTTACGGGAGTATTGAAAAACAAATTGTCAACAACAATTTTTGTCCCTGTGGACATACCTGTTTCGCCGCACTCTCCCACGTTGGAGCCGCTTATTTGTATTCGATAACCAACTTCTTCATCGGCTGTTTTGCTGGCAATTTCCACCTGTGCCACAGCAGTAATGGAAGCCAGGGCTTCACCCCTGAATCCCAAAGTAGATATTTCGTCAAGGTCGGCAGCTTTACTGATTTTTGACGTAGTGTGCGGCAGATAACAAATATTCATATCTTCCCTGTCTATTCCACAACCGTTGTCAGTTACTTCGATTTTGGTCAAGCCACCGTCTTCAAGGGATACAAAAATCATATCGGCGCCTGCGTCGACAGAGTTTTCTACCAGTTCCTTTACTACCGAAGCAGGTCTCTCAACCACTTCTCCTGCTGAAATAAGATTGTAGACAGATTTGTCAAGTATATTTATCTTTGCCATATCATTCCTTCAACATATTTACCAGTTCGCTCAGTTTTACCAATGCTTGCAAAGGTGTAAGCGTCTCAGTCTCTATGTCTTTCAATTCTTTTAGTATAGTAGCGGTTTTATTTTCTTCGTCTACTCTTTTAGCTTCTGCAAGAAGCGGCAATTCTTCTTCCTGATGAGTTTTCAGCGGATTTTGTTCAAGAATTTTAGATATTTCCTTTGCTCTGACAATAACATTTTTTGGCAGTCCTGCCAGTTTTGCAACTTCTATACCAAAACTCTTGTTGGTACCGCCCCTGACAATGCGGTGCAAAAAGATAATTCCTTTATCTCTCTCGGCAGCGAGAATTTTATAATTTTTTACGCCGTCCAACCAACCTTCAAGCTCGGTAAGCTCGTGATAATGCGTAGAAAACATCGTTTTACACCTGATTGTATTGGTTATTTCTTCTGTAACAGCTCTTGCAATAGCAAGTCCGTCAAACGTAGACGTACCCCTTCCTATCTCGTCAAGTACCAAAAGACTTCTGAAAGTAGCGTTTTGCAAAATAGTAGCAACTTCCACCATTTCGACCATAAATGTACTTTGACCATACGCCAGGTCGTCGCTAGCGCCTATTCTCGTAAATATTCTGTCCGTTATCGACACTTTTGCCGATTTTGCAGGTACAAAACAACCGATATGCGCCATAATTACAATGAGCGCAACCTGTCGCATATACGTACTCTTACCAGCCATATTCGGTCCGGTAATAATCATTGTGCGATTCTGATTGTTGTCCAGCAACGTGTCGTTAGGCACAAAGTTTCCCCTTCCGCATATCTTTTCTACCACAGGGTGTCTGCCTTCTGTAATTTCGATTTGCTCTACTTTCTCGTTGATAACAGGTTTGACGTAGTTGCCTGCAATCGAAGCCTTGGCAAAACTCAGCAACGTGTCTACAACGGCTACTGCTCTTGCCGAAGCCAACATTTTGGACACAACTTCCAACAGTTTCAGCTTCAATTCTTCAAAAATTCTGAGTTCCAAAGCAATAGCCTTTTCCTGTGCACCCAGCAATTTATCTTCAATTTCTTTCAATTCCTGAGTTATGTATCTTTCGCCGTTGGTCAAGGTTTGTTTGCGCTGATATCTGAAAGGCACTTTGTCGATTTGCCCCTTGCTTACTTCGATATAATAACCAAAAACCTTGTTGTAACCGATTTTGAGAGTCTTGATGCCTGTTTCTTCTCTCTCTTTGGCTTCCAATTGGCTAAGCCATAGTTTGCCTTGCGAACCTGCGTTGCGATATTCGTCTATCTGACGATTATAGCCTGCTTTGACAAAACCGCCGTCCTTGATTACGCTAGGCGGATTGTCGTCAATGGCAATTTCTATCAGTTTTGCAATATCGTCCAGCGTATCGATATTTTCATTGCATTCTGTAAGTATGCCCGACGTAGCGTCGTCAAGAAGCGATTTTACCGACGGCAAAGCCTGCAACGACTGCTTGATAGCGACAAAATCTCTTGGATTGGTATTGCCGTAAGCCAATCTTGAAGCAAGACGCTCCAAATCTCTCACGTCCGACAGCGTCTGGGACAGATTGTTTCTTATCTTATTTTTTGCTATCAATTCTTCAACGCCGTCAAGACGTCTGTTGATTGCAGCGCTGTCTCTCAAAGGTTGCTCTATCCACCTTCTGAGATTGCGTGCGCCCATATTGGTACAAGTCTGATCCAATACCCACAGCAAAGTCGCCTTTTTGGAGCCGTCTCGCACCGAAGCGGTAAGTTCCAGACTTCTGCGAGTGTTGGCGTCCATAGCCAGATATTTGTTTTTGGTAACGTATTTTATTCCATCTATATGCGGCAAAGCTCTTTTCTGCGTTTCGTTGAGATAATTCAAAACCGCTCCGCAGCTGCCGACAGACAGTTTTTTGTCGTCAAATTCAAACTTGGCAAGCGTAGAAACGTTGAAGTGTTGAGCCAACAATTTATACGCTGTCTGATACTCAAAAGCCCAGTCGGGATATTCCTGTGCCTTAGGCATTTTGCCCATTCTTACGTTTTGTGAATCTCTGAGCAAATTGCAAGCATCGGCATTTGCAATTATCTCCTTAGGAGCCAGAGTTGACAAGGTATCTTCTATACTCGACAATGCGTTTTCACCGTCTTTGAGTTGATACTGCGTGGTGCAGAATTCTCCCGTAGAAATATCTACCCAAGCCAGCGCAAAAGCATTTTTGTCAAGACAAACGCAGGCAAGATAGTTGTTGGCTTTATCCTGCAAAATATTTTCTTCGACTACCGTTCCGGGAGTGATAATTCTTACGACGTCTCTATCAACAAGACCTTTGCTGGTAGCAGGGTCAGAGAGCTGTTCGCATATAGCCACTTTGTAGCCTTTGTCTATCAGTTTGGAGATATAAGCGTCAACGGCATGATAAGGCACTCCGCACATTGGCGCACGTTGTTCCAGTCCGCAATCTCTACCCGTCAAGGTCAAATCAAGCTCTCTCGATGCTGTTTCGGCGTCTTCAAAAAACATCTCGTAAAAATCGCCCAATCTGAAAAACAACAAACAGTCATTATACTTTTCTTTGAGCGACAAATAAAACTTCATCATTGGTGAAAGTGCCATATTACTCCTCAATTTTGCCGTAAAGTGCCGACATTTTTGACTTTTCTATTTTTACGTTGACAAACCTGCCTACCATATCGGGTTTGCCTTCAAAATTTACCAATCTACCGCTATCCGTTCTGCCCATCACGTAGCCGTCCAACTTTTCGTTGACGTCTTCGCAAAGCACTTCGAAGGTCTTGTTCTCGTAACTTTTCGATATTGCGGCAGTAACTGCATTTTGTTCTTCTATCAATCTCATAATTCTACGCTTTGCAACTTCGGGAGCAACTTGCGGCATTTTAGCGGCGGCAGTACCCCTTCTTATCGAATATACAAACGTAAAAGCTGTCGAAAAACCGACTTTTCTTACTATATCCAAAGTATCTTCAAAGTCTTCGTCTTCTTCATAAGGAAAGCCAACCATTATATCGGTAGTAATTCCGCAATCGGGTATCTTAGACCTTATATCATCAACGACTTTGAGATAATAATCTCTCGTATAGTGTCTGTTCATAAGTTTGAGTATCTTGTCAGAACCTGACTGGATAGGCAGATGAATATTGTTGCAGATGCTTTTGCTGGAAGCTATTATATCTATCACGTCCCTGCTCAAATCTTTTGGGTGAGAGGTCATAAATCTCACTCTGTGCTTGGTATAATCGTCAAGTTTTGCAATTTCTTCGAGCAATTTTGCAAAACTCTCGCCGCTACCCAGATTGCTTCCGTAAGAATTTACATTCTGCCCCAGCAAAGTAATCTCTTTGTATCCCTGATCGAGCAACGATTTGAATTCGTCCATAATGTCGCTCATCTTACGGCTTCTCTCTCTGCCACGAACGTAAGGTACAATGCAGTAAGTACAGAAATTGTTGCAGCCGTACATAATATTGAGCCAGGCATTTGTTCCGCTGGTGCGGTAGATGCGTTGATTTTCTATTATCTCAGGATTTTCGCTCGGGTCAATCAGCACAGTTTTTTTGCGACGGTTTTTACGTTCGATTATGCACTCTTGCAGTTTGTCAAGATTATTGGTACCCAAAATAATATCGACAAAAGGAAATTTCTTTTTTACGTCTGCGGCAGTCTGCTCTTGTTGAGTCATACAGCCCACTACGGCCACTATCATATCGGGTTTTAACTTTTTCAGTTTCTTGATTGCCCCTATATTTCCCATTGCATGTTGTTCGGCATTGTCCCTTATACAACAGGTATTGAAAACAATTATATCGGCTTCGTCGCATTCTTTACATTCGCTGTACCCCATGTATTCCAAAGTTCCTGCGATTTTTTCCGATTCATGCACGTTCATCTGGCAACCGTACGTAATAATCTTATATTTTTGCATATAACAAGTATAACGAAAAAAACAAAAAAATTCAAGCGGTATAATATAAAATGAAAGCGCACACGAAAAATATAATAAAAAAGACGATAGCCGCAATGACGATAACGATTATAGGCATAATTTTTATCGCATTTACGGCGTTTGCTATTTATCTCTACACAGGCGGTTCGATAGATTTAGCCAGATTGGACTCACATTCGGGTTTTGTGGAAGTATATGACGACGACGGTTTATTGTGCAATACGCAATCACACAACTTTATCCAAAGTTATGACGAAATTCCTACCCGACTCGTAGACGCATTTGTTGCCATAGAAGACAAGCGTTTTTTCAGCCATCACGGAATAGATTACAAAAGGATATGCGGAGCAATAGTCAACAACCTGCAAGGCAATCGTCTTCAAGGTGCGTCAACTATTACGCAACAACTCATCAAGAATACTCTGCTCACGTCAAAACAGTCATATGACAGAAAGCTTAAAGAAGCAAAACTTGCCATCAAACTGGAAAAGATGTTGACAAAAGAAGAAATTATGGTCAAATATCTCAACGTTCTTTACTTCGGAAGCGGTCAATACGGAGTAAAGAACGCTGCGCAAAGATTTTTTGACAAATCTCTCGACCAACTCAACGTATCAGAGTGCGCAATGCTTGCAGGAATAGTCAAAAGCCCTACAAAATACAACCCGGTATATAATTACGACAATGCCGTAGGAAGAATGAACTTAGTGCTTTCTTGTATGGAGCAACAGGGATATATAAATACGAATAGTTATAAATATGATGAAATTATTATAAAAAATGAATTAAATGAGAATAATATTTATTCTGTCTATGTCGAAAATGCTCTGAATGAAGCAGCAAAAATACTTGATACTGACGTAGAACAAATTGTTTATGACGGCATCAAGATATATACCTATCTGTCTACAAAAGAGCAAAAAAATCTTGCTGACGTGATATGCGACGCAAGATATTATCCCGATTATGATTCTACCGACGCAGCGGCAATAATCCTTGACAATGCAAACGGCGGTATAAAAGCGCTGTATTCTAAGAGCAATATCAATCTTGCTACCTTCAAAAGACAACCTGCGTCGATAATCAAGCCTTTGGCAGCCTATGCTCCGGCAATTGATATGGGTTACGTCCATCCGTTGACTATGGTCAATGACGTAAAAACAGATTTTGGTGGCTACTCTCCTTCCAACTATCACAATAATTACCTGGGTTGGACGACGCTCAAAGACGCACTCAAATACTCTCAAAACGTTCCTGCCGTCAAATTGCTGGACGTAGTCGGCGTACAAAGAGCCAAAGAATATTTATCTGCAATGAATATCAATCTTGACGAAAAGGACAGCAATCTTTCCGTAGCTTTGGGCGGACTTACCTATGGTACTACGTTTGACCAAATTGCAGGCGGTTATCTTACTCTTGCCAATTACGGTCAATACGTCGCTCCTACAATGATTAAGTGTATTTACAATGCTGAAAACGCATCAATTTATACCCATTCGCCAACACTAAAAAAGGTTTTTGAGCCGACAACCGGATATTTTGTTACTGATATGCTCAAAGAAACCGCCAGAACCGGTACGGGAAAGAAACTAAATACTCTCGATTTTGAAGTAGCATGCAAGACTGGTACGGCAGCTTACGTTGACCCCACCAAAAATACAGACGCATACTGTGCGGCTTATACTACGACGCATACTCTACTATGCTGGTTGGGCGGAAAAGAAAATAAACCAATGAACGATAACGTAACAGGTGGCGGCGCACCGACGCTTATGGCAAAGTCCATTCTGTCGTCGCTCTATGCCGACAAAAAGCCGCAGAATTTTACTAAACCGCAAAATCTTGTTGAAAAACGAATAGATAAATACAGTTACGACAACGATCATTCGATTGTACTTGCTGGAATTCATGCACCGCAAAGTCAGACTTTGACGGTAGAGTTTGCAGCAAATCACCTGCCAGACACGTCAGACGAAAGCTATGAAGATCTGAGTATAAAGGACTTTAACTGCAACGTAACCAAAGACAAAATCAACCTGTCTTTTACTGCAAATCCAAGACTTAATTATGCTCTGTACTATCGCAATATTCTGTCAAAAGAAACGTTGCTGGCTCAATGGAGCGATAAGAGCGGAAAAATCAATCTGACGATTGACAAGCTGTCCGAATCGGGACTTCTGGGAGAAAAATACACCTTGCTTGCATATTATTTTGACGATGACGGTAAAAAGATAGTCGGAATACCGCAGACGGTTTATAAGTGGCAACTATAATATTTATACCATCGGCGACAAATCAATTTCTTGCGTGTTTTCTATTGCTTTGACGATAGATTCTTCCAAATCAACTATTCTTGCCTGCTCTTTTACGGCAACGGCAAGCGAAGGCTTGATAACAGGATATTTAGGCAAAAATACCGTACAGCAATCTTCATAAGGAAGTTCGCTTAAATCGTGAGTATCGATTTCTTTGGCGGTATTCATAATTTCATATTTATCCATGCCGATAAGCGGTCTGAAAATAGGCAACTCTCTTGCTGCATTGTTGGTTACAGTAATACTCTCGGTCGTCTGAGAAGCTACCTGCGCCAGACTTTCACCTGTTATCAGAGCGCCGCAGCCGTTTTGTATTGCCGTTCTTTCGGCGATATCTATCATTATCCTTCTCATAATCGTAATCATATAATCGGCACGACAATACTGATGTATCTTTTGTTGAATATCGGTAAAAGGAACGACAAATAGCCTTATCTTGCCGCAATAAGCAGTAAGTTTCTGAGCCAGGTCAATTACTTTCTGCTTTGCTAGCTCGCTGGTGTGCGGATAACTGTGATAATGAATTGCGCAAATTTCCATACCACGTCTTGCCATTCTCCAACCAGCCACAGGAGAGTCGAATCCACCGCTCAACAATAACATTCCTTTGCCTGCGCTGCCAACAGGCATACCGCCTGCGCAAGGAATGGTATCGGCAAAAACGTAAGAATATCCCTTTTCTCTTATATCAACCTTAATATCTACGGCAGGATTATTCAAATCAACCTGCAACAGCGGATTTTTATCCAAGCAATATCCGCCCATCAAAGCGGCAATCTGCATACTGTTTTTATCCAGTCTTTTGTCAGCTCTTTTTACGCTCACCCTGAACGTCGTCCTGCCCTGCGGAGTATATTCTCTCACGGCTTCGCCCATACATTGATATTCCGACTTGACTTTGGTGGCCACACTCATGCTATGCAATCCAAAAACCTTAGTCAGCCTGCTTATGATTTCTTCCTGCAAAAATTCGTCGTAATCTTCGATATAATATCTGTTTTGCGTTCTGATAAAATTATAATCTATTCCGGATAACGCTTCTTTTATATTGCAAATAAGCTTGTTTTCAAAAAAAGCTTTATTTTTGCCCTTCAAAAAAATCTCTCCAAATCTCAGCAACAATACTTTTTTCATATTTTCTCCGTAAATCTCCGTTATTTTCGTTGATATTCTTTCAGACGGTCAATGACCTTAACCAGTCCGTCCACGCATACGTCTATATCGTATGTCGTTGTAGTTTCGTCAAAACTGAGTCTTATTACCCCGCCACTATATTTGTCAGACATTCCCAAAGCTTGCGGTATACGCTTACTGCCTTTACCGGCCGAGCATGCCGACCCTGTTCCGACAATTACTCCCATATCTTCCATACAATGCACGACTACTTCTCCACGCATATTTTCAAGAGCAATACTTACAATATTACCTGCGCTGTTATCCGTGTCTGTATTAATAATGCAATCAGGGATATTGACTTTGATTTTTTCAACTGTATATTTTTGCAAAACTTTAAAAGCATTGTACTTTTGTGCAATCTTGCCTGCATTGATTTCCACAATCTCGCCAAAAGCCATGATAGACGCCACGTTTTCGGTTGCCGAGCGCACGCCGCCTTCCTGACCGCCGCCAAAAATTATCGGGCGCAACGTCAAACCTTTGCGTACGTACAAAAAACCCAGTCCCTTAGGTCCGTGTATTTTGTGTGCGCTGGCGCTGTACATATCCACGCCCAGGTTTTTTACGTTAATAGCAACCTTGCCGTAAGCTTGCACGCCGTCGCTATGAACCAACGCCCTTGGCGACTTGGAGCGAACGAGCTGTACGATACTTTTCAAATCGTTCAACGCACCTGTTTCGTTACACACGTGCATTACGGATACCAGCACAACGCTGTCGTCAAGCATTTGTTCAAGTTGCGATATTATTACTCTGCCAAATCTGTCGACAGGCGCAAAGCAAACATCGTATCCTTTGGTAGCCAATTCGTTTGCGCAGGCATACACAGCAGAATGTTCAACAGAGCTGACGATGACTTTGCCTTTTTTCGACTTTATGCTGCAAAGCATAGCCAGATTGTCGGCTTCGCTGCCCGAAGCGGTAAATATTATTTCAGCGGAGTCTGCACCAAGCGAGCGAGCTATCTTCGTCCTTACAGATTTTACGTCGTTGGCAACCAGCAAAGATTTGCTATACAAAGCCGACGGATTGTAAAACAATTCTTCTCCGTATTTTTTAATAATATCTGCGCATCTTTCGTCCATTTTTGTAGTTGCGGCATTGTCAAGATATATCATAAACCTTTCCTTTTATCAAACAGTATGCGTATTCGTCCAAAGCAATCACGTAGCGTTTGCCGTCATAAATCATTTCAAACAAATCGTAATTACAGCCCTTGCACACAAACTTAGTGCTTTTGTCTTTGCTATCGCATCTGTCAATTTTTTTCAATTCGTCAATTTTATCATAATCGAAACTATATTTTTTTCTTATTATTCCGCCATACTTTTCAACTTGCAGTTTTTTGTCGTCAAAACAATATTTCCAACCGTATATCAGGGCGCAAGCGGCAAATCTTACGACAAGAAGTATCGCAAAAATCAACAGACTTTTCAATATCTCCCATATATTTGCAGCTACTATCCCGGCAAAAAATATCCACAAATTGCAAAAGTCAACCAGCAAACAAGCGGCAAGCAATACGATTTTCAATGGTTTGAATCTGTTGCAAACTATTTCCAGCTTATGCGTCATTTCAACTTTGCTATGGTTACACCCATATCTCCTTCGCCATAATTTCCAAGACGGAATTCGCTTACGATATTGCAAGTTTTGAGATATTCTCCCACAGCCTTTCGCAAAATTCCGCTTCCTTTACCGTGTACAATTCTCACTTCGCTGTAACCGTGAGCCAAAGCGTCGTTGAGATATTTGTCAAGTTGAGCCAAAGCTTCGTCGCATCTCATGCCAATCAGGTTGATTTCCTGCTTAATATCGTCATTTTTCAATTCTTTTGCCACAAAACGCAAATTGCTTTTTATATCCTGACTTTTTTGCGGCTTGATTTTTATGCAATCTTTGAGTTTTATTGTCGTAGTTACTATACCAGCCTTGACTGCACACTCGTTTTTCTTTTCGTTTATCGACAGCACTCTGGCTCTGGTTTTCAAAGATTCTACGTAAACGTCGTCGCCAACAGTTATTTTGCCTTCTAGTCTCACGTAGTCGTCTTGGGCATACTGGGCGTCAAAAGCATTTTCCAGTTTCTTTTTGTTCTTTCTGGCTTCAAACAAAGCTTTTTCGTCGCCTTTGGCAAGATTTTCTTTCATCTCATCAATAATATCTTCGGCAATTTCTACGTACTCAGACGTCAATTCTTTAAGAGACTTTTGTATTTTCTCATCAAGTTTGCGCTGTTTTTCTACAAGAGTTATATTGATTTTTTTATTTTCGTTCTTTATGCTTTCCGCCTGTTCATACGCTCTGGCAATATCTGCTTTCATATTTTCGGCGTCCCTTCGTGCCTTTTCTGCCATCGACATTATCTTGTCAAAGTCAGCCCTGTTGCCGCCAAGACGACTTTTTGCGTCGCTGACAATACAACTATTCAATCCCAGATTGGTGGCAATTTCCAAAGCCTTTGAGCTTCCCGAAATCCCTACCATCAGTTTGTATGTCGGGCGCAGCGTTACAGGGTCAAAATCCATAGATGCAACCGTTACTCTGTCGGTAGAAAACGCATACTCTTTCAATTCGTCGTAGTGGCTGGACGTAATAGTTCTGCAATTTTTCTCCCTAAGATACTCGATTATTGAAATGGCCAATGCGCTGCCTTCCGCAGGATTAGTTCCGCCACCCAATTCGTCCAGCAAACACAGACTATTATTAGTAGCTCTGTCTACTATAGCTGAAATGTTGCTTATGTGAGAACTGAACGTAGACAGATTGTTTTCTATACTTTGATTGTCTCCTATATCGCAAAAGATATTTTCAAAAACGCACACCGACGTCGTGGCATCACACGGAACAAATATTCCGCTGCAACTCATAAGACAAACGAGACCTACAAGTTTGAGAAGAACAGTCTTACCACCCGTATTAGGACCTGTTATTACCATAATATCATAGTCCTTACCAAGCTCTACCGACACGGCAACTACCTTTTCGGGTGCAATCAACGGGTGTCTTCCTTTTACTATTTTTACTTCCAATTCGTCGTTTATGGCAGGTCGCACAGCCTTAATCGCTCTTGCATAGGCAGCTTTTGCAAACAGACTGTCAAGCACGATAAGATTGTCGTAAGTATCCTTGATAGCAACGACGCTTTGAGCGATGTCGGCAGAAAACTTTTTCAATACGTTTTCTATCTCCTTTGTCTCATCCAGCATATATCCTTTAAGTTCGTTGTTAAGTCCGACAATTGCAATAGGTTCGATATAAATCGTAGAACCGGAAGCAGACCTGTCGTGAACTAGTCCTTCAACAGAAGCCCTACATTCGGCTTTTACCGGCAAAACGTACCTGTTGTTGCGCACAGTAATAAGATTGTCCTGCAAATACGTCGCATAGCTGCCATTTAGATAACCCGTCAGCTTTTGCCTTATCCTTTCATTACATATTCTTATCTGACGTCTTATTTCTTTGAGCTGGTGTGATGCGTTGTCGCTCACTTCGTTTTCACTCGTAAATGACTCAAAAATACTCTTTTCAAGGTTTTTGTCGGTATAAAGAGTATTACAAATATCCCTTAAACTTTCAAGTCTGTCGTCGGAAATTGCATCTATCGCCTTTCTTAGATTATAAGAAGTGCGCAAAAGTTTACCGGTTTTGAGAATGTCGGATATGCTCAGAATGGCGTTCTTTTCGCAAGCCTTGACAATCTCTGTCATGTCGTCGAATGATATATTTACGCTTGCGCAATGCTCATAAGCCGCTATATCCGCTTGCTCGGTCAAATCTAGCTGCATCTCCACTTCCTTACGCTCTGTTGACGGCAAGATATTGCGAACGAATTTTTTTGTAGGCTCAGACTGGGTATATTGAGCCAATATATCCAGAATCTTATCGTATTCCAACGTTGTCAACGTCTTTTTGTCTATCAATTTACACCCCTTTTAAGATGTCCTGCCGTGCCGTTAGCCATCTTGTATCCGGTCTTTCCAATATAATTTTTTACAATTTCATCAATGTCCTGCCCGTCTCTTTCTATTGCACAAATATAAAATTGATAATCAATTTTGTCAAATTTATCTCTCAAATCAAGCGGATTTGGATTGTGCAGGGCAAAATAACAATGATTTGTTTTGTATCTCAAAACCATATAGTTGGCTACATTGTCCTTATAAAAGAATTTTCCGTTGTATTTGCAGTCAGAACCATCACAACCTGTATTGAGCTGAATCGGACAATGCGTCAGAGTCATCACCTGCGGATAACCATAGCCGAATATCATAATTTTGTCTTTGTCAAAACTTTTCAATTGCCCCAGATTGAGTTCTAACGATGCTATCGAATAATCCAGTTTCAATTCTTCAATCGCTTCACGATTGTACACGTTCAGTCCGTATCCGCCTATTTTTGCCAGACCAAATTTGTCGCAAAGAGCTACCGCATACAGATTGTCGCATATCAGCCCCTTGATATTTGATTTCATTTCCGCAACAAAATTCGTGATTATGTCTATATCTTTTCCACGTGCTATTCTCGGAAGTCTGATATATCCGTTATTTATAAATTTGTCAATATTATTATAAAATATCTGATTATTTAGAATAATATTGGCAGTATTTTTGTCGATTGTCTGTGGATAAATTACAAAATTGGTATTTTGAAGTACGTAATCTGTCAGTTCGTTTACGTCGGATACTTCGACAAAAGGTCTGGTATTATCTACTACAATGCCTGTTCTCTCACACATATCCGCATGGCTGAACACTACTTTTTGCATGTTGCTCTCGTACTTATTCAATATCTCGTCTTGTAGTCCTTGCAGGCAACGTCTTCTCATATCGTTGACAAGCGACGCAGGTAAAAAAGCCTTTTCGTCAAATTGTGCGTCAAAACCACTCAACTTAAACGGAGTGCCGCCCAATCTGTCAATCATATTTTTTAGCGTTGAATAGTCCAAAGTATATTTTTGAGATTGTTCAATACAACCACCGCTTACCGTATAGGTAGAACTACCGCATTTTGCACTTATGCTCAACGGCTCCCCTATCAGCGCTCTCACGCTCATATCCACTTTTAGCTCAGGATTGACTTCTCCGTACGTTTTTGACTGCATACTGTCAAAGGTGAGATATACTTTGCCTTGTCGCAATGTTTTGTCGTACGGTATGATTATTTTATTTTGCTTTACGTCTGCCTTTTTTACTGTCAGACCGTATTGCCTGTCGCCGTCAACGATTTTCAGTCCGTCTCCGACGTTAATTGTTGTGTTGCTGTTGACAACAATTTTTCCGTCAATATAATCGGATATATCCCCGATATACTCTCCCATATTGTTCTGTATATCCACGCTCATAATCTTTGGCGTATCGGAATAATTGTATCCTTGACTAAACCCGCCCCTGTTGTAAGCTCTGAGCAAGCCGGAAATTATCTCGTCGTTTATCTTTGACTTTTTGTCCATCACTTGTCTGTAAGCATGCACAGTCTGTCCTACGTAATGGGCGCTTTTCAATCTGCCTTCAATCTTAAAGCTATCCACCCCAAGACCTGCCAACCTGTCAAGTTGGCTTATCAGACATTGATCTGCGGGAGACAAGAGATATTTTGGTTTTTCATTGTTGAGCGTAGTTGAGTAGCGCAATCTGCAAGGCTGATTACATCTTCCCCTGTTGCCGCTGTCGCAACTCATAAAGGAAGACATCAGACATCCACCGGAAAAACTTACGCACATAGCGCCATGAACAAAGTATTCTATTTCCAGATTAGTATTATTCTTGATGTCGATTATGTCGCTCTCCAAAGTTTCTCTCGATACCACAACTCTGCAAAAGCCCAGTTCTTCCAATAATTTGGCTCCAAGAAGATTATGCACGCCGAGCTGAGTGCTGGCATGTAGCGGCACGTCGTATCTACGAAATATACCGAGAGTTCCAAGGTCGGTAACAATAAAGGCGTCGGCTTTGCTCTCCACGCATTTTTCAACGTACTTTTCCAAAGTAGCCTTCTCATTGTTTCTGACGTTGGTATTAAACGTAATATAAACCTTGACGCCAAACAGATGCGCAAGGTCTATATATTGTTTGATGTTGTCAAACGTAAAGTTTTCAGCTTTAATTCTTGCATTAAAGGCGTCCAAACCCAAATATACTGCGTCGGCTCCCCAGTATATTGCTGCTTTGAGAGCGGAGATATTTCCTACGGGCGCCAATAATTCTGCCATTATCTCAACGTTGCTCCCAATTCTGCATCGAGTTTTTTGAGTATTTTGTCAATTTTGGCATTTACTTCATCTTCCGTCAATGTCCTATCGGCAAGTCGGAATACAAGATTGATTGCCACGCTCTTTTTATTTTCTCCAATTGCGTCTTTGTTGCGATAAATATCGAATATCGAGCAATCTACCAACATATTGCCGCCGGCTTTTTTGACCACTTTGATAATATCGGCAGCAGCCTTGTCTTCATCTAAAACTACCGCAATATCTCTTTCGACAGGCGGATATTTTGCAATTTCACAGAACTTGTATCCAAGGTCGGCAATCTTGTTGACAAAATCGACGTCTATCTCTGCAACGTACATTCTTTCCTTTACGTCAAGAGCCGCAGTTACGCTCGGATGTACTTCTCCCAAATATCCGAGTCTGTGGCTACCTGCCATTACATCTGCGCCACGTCCGCTATGCAGATAAGGCAAAGCACTTCTGACAAAATCTGCTTTGATTCCAAAAGCTCTCAAAATTATCTCAATCACACCTTTTATCGTATAATAGTCGCAGCCGTTGCCATACATACCCATAGCCATCATTGTAGTTTCGGAAGGCTGAACGTTGACGTCGTCGGAAGGCTGATAAACGTGAGCTATCTCAAACAGCTTTGCAGATTTATTGCTTTTCAGGCAGTTTTTAGTCAGCGTGGCAATCATGCTATATGCCAAGGTCGTTCTCATTACAGACATATCTTCACCGAGCGGATTGAGAAGTCTGACTGCGTTTCTCAGCTGACTATCCATAGGCAATCTCAACACGTCAAATGACTTTTGGGAAGTAAAGGAATAGGTCAAAATTTCGTTCATTCCCTGACTTACGGCTATTTCTTTGAGCTTATCCACGTTGATTTGAGCCTGCGTTTTTCCGCCACTTGTCTGATGTGCGCCGTCCATAAGCGTACAATTGATATAGTCGTAGCCATAAAGTCTGATTATTTCTTCCGCCAGGTCGTTTGCGTTTTCTATATCGTCTCTGAAAGACGGCTGAACACAATGCAAAACGCCTTCGTTGAGAGTGGTTTTGATTTGCAAGGAATTGAGTATGTCAACCATAGTCTGCTCAGGAACTTCAATGCCCAGAATATCGTTGATTTTTGCACAAGGAACGTCAATCGTCTTTTCTTCCAGCGTTACGCTCTTTCTATCTATCGTATCTCCGACGATTCTACCCAATCCATATTGGGAAATAAGCGACAATGCCCTTCTCAATCCCATGGACTGGCTTTCAAAATCAATACCCCTTTCATAACGGAAAGAAGAATCGCTTCTGAGATTGAGTTTTCTTGACGTGCGTCTTATATTGTCTCTCAAAAATTTTGCAGATTCAAACACGATATCCCTGGTGTTTTCGTTGATACCGCTATATTCTCCGCCCATAATTCCTGCTACGGCAACCGGTTTGTCGGCGTCGCAAATTGCAAGCATAGTGTCGTCAAGCGTATATTCATTGCCGTCCAAAGCCACGATTTTTTCATTTTCAGCCCTTCTTACAACGATTTTTTTGCCGCTAAGCAAGGCAAGATCGAATGCGTGCATAGGCTGTCCGATTTCTATCAGAACATAGTTGGTTATATCAACAATGCTGTTGATTGGTCTCAACCCAACCGCTTTGAGCCTTTTTTGTATAATTTCTGGGCTTCGAGTTATTTTTACGTCCTTGACCATCTGCGCCATATATCTTGGGCAAAGGTCGTCGGCTCTTACTTCAACTTCAACTTCACTCTTGCCGCTTTCGCTTATTTTGTAATCAAAATTAGGCATTTTGAGCGGTACTCCAAGCACGGTGGACACTTCTCTTGCAATACCCAGTACGCTGTTGCAGTCGCTTCTGTTGGCAGTTACGCCCACGTCGAGAATTACGTCGTCATATCCCAGCACCTTGGTTATGTCCGTGCCGAGCGGAGCGGTTTCTTCGTTCATAATCAGTATGCCGTACACCCCGGCGCCTTTATAATCGGCTTCGGTGAGCATAAGTTCTTCTCCCGAGCAAAGCATACCGTTTGACTCAACACCCCTGAGCTTACCTTTTTTGATAACTTGTCCAGTAGGAAGCAGCGAATTGTCGAGCGCAACAGGCACGATATCTCCTTCTTTGATATTGTCTGCACCTGTAACAATCTGAACGTTTTGCTCGGCTCCGACGTTGACAGAACAAATTTTGAGTTTATCGGCGTCAGGGTTCTTTACAACCTTATCGAGTTTGCCAAGTACGACGTTTCTGAAATTTTTGCCCTGTTCGATTACTTCTTCTACTTCAAATCCTGCGCTGACGAGTTTTTGACAAAGAACGTCAAGGCTTACATTTATATCTACAAAATCTTTTAACCAATTGAGTGAAATTTTCATATCTTACGCTCCTAATTATTACTTGAATTCTTTGAGAAAACGAACGTCGTTGTCAAAAAGAATACGCATATCGGGTATGCCGTATTTTATCATAGCTATTCTTTCTATGCCCAAACCAAAAGCAAAACCTGAATATTCCTTACTGTCTATTCCGCAGTTTTCAAGAACCTTAGGATTGACAATACCTGCACCCAAAATCTCTATCCAGCCCGTACCTTTACATACCCTGCAACCTTTGCCGTGGCAAACAGAGCAAGTTACGTCAACTTCTACGCTTGGCTCGGTAAAAGGAAAATAAGACGGTCTGAGACGAGTTTTTGTATTGCTGTCAAAAAGCTGCTGAGCAAACTTTTCCAATATGCCTTTGAGATCGCACAACGTGATGTGCTTGTCAACAACAAGTCCTTCTATCTGCTGGAACATAGGACTATGAGTTGCGTCGTCATCAGGTCTGTAAACTTTGCCCGGACATATAATTCTTATAGGCGGCTTTTGCGTTGTCATAGTATGCACTTGCACAGGCGAAGTATGGGTACGCAACAGCATATCGTCAGTAATATAAAAAGTGTCCTGCATATCTCTAGCCGGATGGTCCTTAGGAATGTTGAGCGCCTGAAAATTGAAAAAGTCAAGTTCGATTTCAGGTCCTTGCGCTATGCTGAATCCAAGTCCTGTAAATATGTCGATAATTTGATTTTGCACCAAGGTTGTAGGATGCAAACTTCCCCTTTGCACGATTCCGCTGTCCAGCGTAACGTCAATCGCTTCTTTTTGCATCTTTTCTTCCAATTCTTTTTGAGCGAGACTAGCCTGTTTTTCTTCTATCATCTCGCAGATAGCGTCTCTGGCAACGTTGACCATTTTGCCTATTTCCGGTCTTTGGTCGGCTGGAACGTCTTTCATACCTTTGAGTAAAGCCGTCAATTCTCCGTTTTTACCCAAAAACTTGACTTTTGCATTGTTGACGTCGTTTAAGCTCTTAAAAGCGGCAACGACTTGTTTTGCTTTTTCGATGAGCAAATCAATTTTCTCTTTCATATTCACCTATACTCCTGATTTTCTATTTGAGTTTTATAGTATTTTTGATTTTGTTGCTATGCAATTAATTTTCTATTTGCACCTTGTTTGACTCTTATACACGATTCATACGACACTGCTTGATAGTTACAGTCTACGCAGATACAGCCGTTGCCATCTTCAACTACTTATGGCATATCTACAACTTCTATGTAGTCAATGCGAATTATCAATCTACGTACTGTGCATTCTGTTGCAATACGCCAATCTGCACGCTTTTAGCTGACGTAAGATATACGGCGATTACGTCTGTTTGCCGTCTGCAACCGTAATAACCTACACTACTACCAGCCTGCATATATTTTGCACTCCGACGTAAAGTCAAATTACTAGCGGCGCAACGTAAATTACTTAGGCTTTTGACTATAAATAACGGCGCCCCAAATATTAGGGCGTCGTTGACGCTGTACCACCTAACTTCACCGCAAAATACGGCCTTGTTACGCTATAACGGGCTACCCGTCCTTGCTTACTCTTTGCATTTAGGCAAGGCTGCTCCTAGGTGAATTGGGTCAATGCACTCGTCAGTCATTCTTTCAGCCCACGAAACGACCTCTCTGAGACTATGCCAAAGACTTACTTGTCCTTATCTACGCTTTGAATTAATTTTACCACCAAAAATACGCAATTGCAAGTTTTTATGACAGCTATTTTTTATTAATACTCATCAAAACTATAAAAAATAATATTTTAAATAAAAATGATTACTCTGACTTTATGTTATGTCAGTCTGAGCAGACTATCGGAGTTTTGCATATAAAATTCGGGAACTACGCCAACGATTACGTTTTCTGCCACCATAATTGACGTTTTGATATACAAATCTTTGACGTATAGCGGCAAAATCATCTTTACTCTTGCAGTTATATCGACGTAAATTCTGTGTCTAGTCTGGTTTATAGAAAGTCCGTCGAATTTTGAAGACAATTTACACTCAACGTGTCCGATAGGTTTTACTTCGATTTCTATGTTTTTGCCAAGCTGCGCCAACATCAGACTGCCTGTAATTGCATAAAACGGAATATTGTAGACCTTTTCTTTGCACAGATTGTTAACGTTTATTTGTGTTTGTTCTGTCAAATCACACAGTAGCAGATTGACCATAAGCATATTTGCATTAATAAGCGTTACGTTACCTTCACTATCACGAGAAATCTCAACAAAATTGTCATAATCGCCGTATGAATCGTTGTCGGATAAGATACGTAATACTGCCGAATTGATACCGTCGACAAGTTCGGAATTGATATTGGCGGTAGTATACTCGTCCACAAAGTCTATGAGATTGCTTCTGGCAACATTGAAAGCATAGACGCTCAGAACAATTGTCGTAACCACCAGTATTATATAAACCAAAGTCAGTCGTCTTACTCTGCCTTTTTTCTTTTTATTTGCGCATTTATTCACGTTATACTATATGCCGACGTCAAAATTTAGTTGAGCAAAATAAATATATAGTCGGTTGAAACCACATAACGCCATATAAAGTAACGTATATACTATAACAATACGCCAAGCCCAAGAAAGCTAAAAAATAGTCGTCAACAAATTTCTTTTGCATACTTGCAGAAATTATATATAACAAAATGAGCGCCGACTGACGCTCAAAAAGCATTAAACCAAATAGTATAAACATAAGTATTATAATCAATAAAATTATTATAATATTTTTGCTTATTTATAATAATTTCGAAATAAATACTCGTAATTTTACTGACGAAGTTACTAAGCAAGCCGTTTAAATATATTATTTGCAGAATATGCGTATGGTATATTTTATCGTTTATTTGGATGTGATTTGAAGATAAGAGCAAAAATAAATCCAAAGACAATTGCAGCCGTAAGACCACCGCTCACAGCAGCTAAGCCGCCCGTGCATGCCTGCAACAGACCTTCCTTAGCGCCTTCGATAGCTCCTTTGACCAGCGAACTTCCAAAGCCTACTATAGGTACGGTAATACCTGCTTTGCCAAATTCTTCGATGTATTTAAACAGTCCCACCGCTTCCAGAAATGCTCCCAAAAGCAGAAAACTGACCAATATTCTTGCCGAAGTTATCTTTGTCTTGTTGATGAGTATCTGTCCGATAAGACAAACTATTCCACCCACAAGGAATACTCTGAGATATAATAAAACGTGTTCCATATTTTCTCTCCGTACAAAATCTTGTTATTGCAAATAATATATGATTGTTTACATATTTGACCATCAAAACGCTATTTTTGACTTGTCGCAATACATTTACGCATAGCATAAAATGAACTTTTTCAGCAATATTTTGTTGTAATTACATTGTTCGTGCTGTTCAAGGACTATTTCAATTACTATTGCCATCAATTGCATTATCTGTCTGATTTTCGCCCTGACATTCACTTTCAATTACTACTGCGTGTGCAATTGCAGGTATACTCTCACCTTGCAAAGGAGAATCTTTGGACAAAAGTGCGCCGGTAGGTACAAACAGAATCTTATGCAGTTGACCACAGCACAGCAATCTGTAAAAATACGAGCAAAATACCAACGAACAGCAACCGGCACCCGAACCGCCTTGTCCAACCTTTTGTTCCTTACTGTACACTAGCGAACCGCAATCGTTGAGATTATCCGCCTGTATGCCTTCTCTTGCCAGCAGAAAATGTAGCGTTTCCCTGCCAAACTTGCCCAAATCACCTGTAATAATCATGTCGTAATCAGACGGCTGAGTATTAGTTGATTTGAGATGCGTGTATATCGTATCAAATGCAGCAGGAGCCATAGCTGCGCCCATATTGTTTACGTCAGTACATTTCAGGTCTACGATTTTGCCTACCGTGTAAGCGCTGATATACGGCTTATCACACGGTTTGTCGGTGAGCAGAACGCAACCGCTGCCGGTAACCGTCATTTGAGATGATGGCGTAGGTTGGGTACCTAGTTCAAGCGGATAGCGATATTGTCTTTCTGCCGTGGCAAAATGAGAACTGGTAATAGCAATAATCTTGCTCATATCGTTGACGATGAGATTGCTTGCAACTATCAATGCTTCGCCAAATGTAGCGCAGGCATTGTACAACCCCATAAACGGGACTTCAAACTCTCTTGCGCTGAACGTCGTTGGAACAATCTGATTGATAAGGTCGCCGCCGACAATGCAATCTACGTCGTGCTGAGTCAACCCTGCTTTGTCAAGACAATTTTTGATATTGGTCTTTTGCATTTTAATTTCTGCCATTTCGTGAGTTTTGCAGCCCCACATATCGTCTTCGATAATATAGTCGATAAATTCTCGCAGATTGCCCTTGGCTTCATAGCTTCCCGCTATGCTTGCGACGCTGTCGATATAGACCTTTTTGTCAAGTATATAAGTAGATTCTCCCTTTCTCATAATTTCACCTGATTAAAACAGCCCGATAATATAATAGATAATGCCTACGGCAACAGATACCCCGACGCCCGATACGATTATAGGTCCTGCAACCAAAAACATTTTTGCCATAGTGCCGAAAATAATTCCTTCTTTTCTGAATTCTATGGCAGGTGAAACGACAGAATTGGCAAAGCCTGTTATAGGAATGATGGTTCCTGCACCTGCATATGCGCCGAGTTTATCATACCAGCCCAGTCCCGTAAAAAACGAGCCTAAAAAAATCATAGTAATACTCGTGAGCGACGCTACGTCTTTTTCTTCCCATTTTGGAAAGAGATAGGTATATAAGTCGCTGAACCCCTGCCCTATCATACATATAATCCCGCCTACGACAAAGGCAACCGTCAAAGTCAGCCATTCGTTGCTCTTTTGGGCGTTGCTGTGTACATACTCCTGATATTGTTTGCTGTCTATCATTATTTTCCCTCTCTCTCTCCAGGAACGATTCTCCTGATTTCTACGTCTTCCAAGTTATCCCTTGCGATAAGATTTTTTTGCTGCGGAAATTTGTGCATAAAAAAACTCCTACACATATTGTTGCCGTGTAGAAGTCTTTTATTCATCAGCTGAGTGCATTTCGCAATTCTTTGATTACTTTACTCTCAATTCTCGATATTTGCACCTGCGATACGCCCAATATTGTCGCAATCTCACTCTGAGTTTTGTCTCTGTAATATCTCAGAACAATTACGTTTCTTTCTCTCTCGGGCAGCGATTTGATGATGTCTTTGAGCATTATTTTGTCCAGCATGTCGTTTTCGCCTTGTCCGTCGGATAACTTATCCAGCACACACCCCTTGGAATCATCGTCGAATTTTTCATAAATAGACACAGGATATTTTGAACTGTCGAGCGCAAAGACTGCTTCGTGTACGTCCACTCCAAAATGCTCGGCAATTTCTTCAATGGTCGGTTGTCTATCGTTTTGCTGACAAAACTCAGATATATAATTCTGCATTTTTGAATTGAGCAATTTGACCATTCTGCTGACTTTGATTGCTCCGTCGTCTCTTATATACCGCTTTATTTCACCGGCAATCATAGGAACAGCATAGGTGGAAAATCTTACGTTGTAACTGCTGTCAAAATTGTTGACAGCCTTGATAAAGCCAAGTGAACCCAGTTGCAACAGGTCGTCGTATTCTATTTGACGGTTTTTGTATCTCTTGGCTACGCTCTTGACGAGCGGCATATTGTTGACAATAAGCTCTGTCAAAGCCTGTTGATCGCCGCTTTGAGCCTGCTTTATTAGCCTTAGAGTTGTGTCATGGTCGAGCATCACTTCTCCTCTTTTAACGATTTTGTCATCAAAACTTGCGTGCCGCCGCCAAGTTGCGACGTTACCTTGACGCTGTCCATAAAGGTATTCATGAGAGTAAAGCCCATACCGCTACGCTCTTGCTCCGGACGAGTTGTATAAAACGGTTGCATAGCCTTTTCTACGTCTTCAATACCTTTGCCCCGGTCTTGTATAAGTATTGACGCAACGTCGTTTTCTAAACAAACTTCTACCGTGATTGTTTGATTTTCGTCCGGTGAATAGGCATGCACGACGCAATTGGTAAAGGCTTCGGAAACCGCCGTCTTTATTTCGTCAAGTTGTTCTATCGTTGGGTTGAGATGCGCACAGAATGCCGATACCGTACTTCTGACAAAGCCTTCGTTAGATGACAACGCAGATATTTGCATACTAAATTTGTTCATAATTACCTCACTTTGCTATCTTATTGATGATTGTATAAATTCCTGCGGTATTGAGAATTTTGTCAATATGACCGCTTGCGCCCGTGATATGGACGTACATTCCTTTGGCTTTGAGCTTTTTGTATCTGCCAAGTAACACTCCGATTCCTGTGCTGTCCATAAAAGTAACCGAGCTGAAATCGAATATAAAATTTTTGACCACGGCAAGGTCTATTGCCCAGTCAAGTTTTTTTCTTACTTCTACTGCCGAATATTCGTCCAATTCGCCCGACAAACGGGCTATCAGCACGTTGGGCTGATGAATTATCTCTACCTGCATATTCTTCTCCTTGTGATTGATAGATAAATTATATCCCTGACGTGTTGTCGCAAAAAAAGAAGGTTTGGTATGATATGGCAGATTTTGACAATAAAAAAGCGACGGACATTCCGTCGCATTGCGTGTTAATAAAAGAATATTAAATATATATCAAAATTTAGATTTCTTTTGTAAATTTACATTTAGGATAATTCGAACAACCATAAAATTCACCATATTTTCCTTTGCGTACAACTAATTTACCGCCACATCTTGGACAAATTCCTACTGCAAGTCTATCTTGCATTTTCTTAATATTTTTAATATGTTCACGTTCGCTTAAATTAGAATTTGACTTAATTTGTATAAGATTGTTGTAATAAACTTTCATCTGCTCATTTGTCAAATGAATATTACTTTGTTGAGTTTTAATATTTACAATGTCAAATTTATTATAAACGTATTTTGAAGTGATTTTTGATAGATCAGCATTGCCAATAAACACTACTACATTGTGAAAAATATTCTTTACACCCAATAGTTTAGATAGACAATAAATATGCGTAAAATTTTGCTTTACAGGATTATAAAATTTAAAATTTTTTTGTCCGTAATCATATACCTGTGTCCATTCTCTTTTATCTTCAGTTCCATAAATAGTACCTGAATAGTTCTTGGTTTCAATCACCCAAATACCATATTGATTAATGTAAATATGATCTATCTGTCTTGATTTTCCAGATATATCTTTAAATATAAAATTATTGATTACATACTGCTTATCTGGTATATTTTTTCCTAAAATATTTGCAATTATTTTTTCACCTTCCTTTCCCTTTTTTTTAGCTCGATAAATAGGCGCTATCATGGCAATGATTACAACAGCGACTATAAACAAAACAGTAAATAATATATATAAATAAAAATCCATAATTTGCCTAATTATTTAAATATTTTAGCATTTTAACGTGAAGTACGTGTTCTTCATAATACGTATCGTCGGTAGCTGAATACCCGCATTTTTCATAAAACCCTTGGGAGCGGACTTGCGCCGAAATAAGCAGCACCTTAGCGCCCCGAGCTATTGCAATACTTTCAAGTTCTTTGACAACATGTGCGCCTAAACCATGCTTGCGGAATTCCTTGACAACA
The DNA here is from genome assembly GCA_051883395.1 of Christensenellales bacterium. Taxonomy (GTDB): domain Bacteria; phylum Bacillota; class Clostridia; order Christensenellales; family UBA3700; genus HGM11368. Next base: position 53,180 of record JBJETQ010000031.1, read on the forward strand.
GCAATTCGACCTAGCTTGTAGATGTCGCTATCTCGGTCGTACAAAAACACTCTACCGGTAGCTATCGGAAGTTCGTCGTCATACAAAACTATCGTATCTGCCCATTCGTCTATTTCGTCAAATTCGTCCTGAAAGCCTTGTTCTATCTCAAATACCTTGTGTCTGATGTATCTGCTGTCATTGCTTGCGCCGACAGTTCTTTTGATAGTGTAGTTCATAGGTTGATTGTAGCATATTTTGGGGAAAGTGTAAATATAAAACGACCGCATATAATAGCAGTCGTAACCGTAATGAACATATATTTTATTTAATAATCTTATATTAAAATTACTTTTCTTTGTTAGTAATCCATTTGCCTTCTTTATCGGTAAATTTGCCGCAAAGTATGACAATAAAATCAACTAAAGCACCAATGCCAAGTATTCCGCCGGTCAGCAGCCAAACTACGCCCGATCCGGTCTTGCCTACGTAAAAACGATGAACTCCCAAAACTCCTAAAAAGAAACTGAGTAGCATCGTAACTAACCAATCTTTATTTGATTTCTCCATAATTATTCTCCTTCGTTAAGTTTGTTGTTGCATCATTACGATTGAGTATATTATACCACTCAATATATTGAGTGTCAAGATATTTATTAAATTTATTGAGTATAATAGAGCTATGAAAGTATTTGCTGAAAGATTGTTGGAACTGAGAACAATGAAAAAAATCAGTCAGGCAGCGCTTGCAAAGAGTCTGAACGTAAGTTATGCTGTGATTTGTTATTGGGAAACTGACAGAAGTGAGCCAACAGCACCAAATCTTGTAAAAATTGCCGATTATTTTGACGTCAGCGTTGATTACTTGTTGGGAAGAAGCGATTATTAATAAAATAACAAGTATTTCTTTGACACTCATTATAACGCAATTGAAGCGATAACTAATTATTGGGCGTACTAGAAAAAGGGCGTTGATTTGTATCAACGCCCTTTTATCAAAAATCAATAAAATCATTTCAAATTATTTTAGCAACAATCTACAAGGTTGATTTTGTTGAAAAATATTGTCAACGGCAAAGAATATTCCGAAAGTACACCATCACTTATTTCAGCATCTTTGGAAAATTCTTTGAGTATATCGATATAATATTGTTTTTCCTTAGGGGTAATATCGCCGTTGTACGAGATTTCAGCAAAACAGTCAAATTCTGCAATTTCCAATGCCGAACAGACAGTAAAAACAACCTTTTTGCCAATTGTCTTGCCAAAATCTTTTAATTTTTGCGTAAGTTCTTCATGATGATCAACGGTCAAATCATTAAATTCGCAGCATTCGATAGCGTTGCGATATAATTTTATTATTACGATATCTTGCATATAGTCTCCTTTACGTATCCAATACATTAATAGATTTTTATCAAGCTTGATTGACGATTTTATTGTAACATAACGGAGTGTAAACTTCAAGACTGAGAAAAGTAAAATTTATCGACTGGTTATCAAATAAGAGCACAAAATATATCGTCGTTTAAATTGTATAAAACTCAACAAATACATCTTTATAAAAAAAACAAGCACTATTCGTGCTTGTTGGTGGGCAGAGATGGATTCGAACCATCGTAGACAGAGTCGGCAGATTTACAGT
>JBJETQ010000032.1:0-15303 GCA_051883395.1 Christensenellales bacterium
GCGATATAACTTCCTTTGGCGTATAATATAAAATTATTACATTTTTTATTTGGAGGTAGTTGAATGGCTCGTATTGCTGGCGTGGATTTACCACGTGAGAAAAGAGTGGAAATCGGACTTACTTATATCTATGGTATAGGTAGAGTTACCGCAAACAAACTTCTCGCCGAGACAGGCGTCAATCCTGACACAAGAGTTAAGGACCTGACCGATGACGAAGTGGGTAAAATCCGTGCTTGGATTGACCGCAACGCTGTTGTAGAAGGCGATTTGAAGCGTGAAATCAAGTTGAACATCAAAAGATTGCAAGAAATTGGTTGCTACCGTGGTGTAAGACACCGTAAGGGGCTTCCTGTTCGTGGACAGAGCACCAAACAAAACGCTCGTACACGCAAAGGTCCAAAGAAGACCGTAAGTCGTAAGAAGAAATAAGGAGGAATAAGATATGGCAGTAGCTAAGAAAGCCGTTTCTACCAAGAAACGCAACACCAATAAACGTCGTGTTGAAAAAGGTTGCGCACATATTCACGCTTCCTTCAACAATACTATCGTAACGTTTACCGACTTGCAAGGTAATACCATCAGTTGGTCAAGTGCAGGTAAACTCAATCTTCGTGGTTCCAAAAAATCTACTCCGTTCGCAGCTCAAATGGTAGCGGAAGACGCTGCAAAAGTGGCTGTTGATTGCGGAATGAAGAGTGTGGAAGTTTACGTAAAGGGACCGGGTTCCGGTCGTGAATCTGCTATTAGAGCGATGCAAGTTTGCGGTTTGGAAGTAACGCTCATCAAAGACGTTTCTCCAATTCCTCACAACGGTTGCCGTCCGCCTAAGGCAAGAAGACTATAAAAGGAGGAAAGACAGAAATGGCTAAATATACTGGACCTGATTGTCGCCAATGCAGAAGAGAGGGTGTAAAACTCTTTTTGAAGGGCGAAAGATGTATGTCGGCAAAGTGCGCTCTTGAAAAACGCCCTACACCTCCGGGACAACACGGAGCAGGACGTAAGAAAGCGTCTTCGTATGCCGTACAGTTGAGAGAAAAACAAAAAACCAAGAGAATATACGGACTTTGCGAAAAGCAGTTCAGAGGATATTTTGACAAGGCAGAAACCATGAGAGGTATCTCGGGTGAAAATATGCTCAGCCTGCTCGAAAGACGTCTTGACAACGTTGTATTCAGAATGGGTATCGCTCCATCGAGAGCGCAAGCAAGACAAATCGTAAATCACGCTTTGATTACCGTCAACGGCAAAACCGTCAACATTCCTTCTTTCCTTGTAAAGAAAGGCGACGTGATTGCAGTAAAGGAAAACAAAGTTGACAAAACTTATTTTAAGAATCTCAAAGAGGGTAAATCTATCGGACTTGTTAAGTGGCTTGAATTTGACAATGAAAAACTCAGCGGAAGAATTTTGGAGTTGCCTGCAAGAGAAGATATTGTTGAAAACATTGAAGAACATTTGATTGTCGAATTGTATTCTAAATAAGTTTAGCTCTAAATAATTGGGAGGTAGTGATATGATAGAGATTAACAAACCCAGAATCGAGTGTATAGAAGAAGAGCATGGCAAAAAGATGCAATTTGTAGTTGAGCCTCTTGACCGTGGTTTCGGTACTACTTTGGGCAACGCTCTGAGAAGAATATTGCTCAGCGCACTTCCTGGTGCGGCTCCGGTAGGTATCAAAATTGCCGGCGTACAACATGAGTTTACTTCTATTCCGGGTATTAAGGAAGATGTTACCGACATTATCCTTAACATCAAGGGTCTTGCTGTCAAGGCTCATACAGAAGACAGAAAATTCAAACAAGTATGCACCATCAACAAATATACACCGGGCGAAGTTAGAGCAAGCGATATTGCGCACAGTTCCGATATAGAAATTCTCAATCCTGATATGTACATCTGTACTTTGGATGAAGGTGCGTCTTTGGAGATGGAAATTACCATCGGCGTAGGCAGAGGATACGTTCCTGCACGTGATAACAAAGATGATGAAGCTCCTATCGGATATATACCTGTGGATTCGATTTTTACGCCTGTCGAAGCTGCTAGCTACGTTGTAGAAAGCACCAGACAAGGACAAAATATCAACTTTGATAAACTTACCATCGAAGTATTGACCAACGGAACGGCTTCTCCAAGAGAAGTTATCAGCCTGTCGGCAAAATTGATGGAAGAACACGTCGGCTTGTTTGTAAATCTTGTTGACAGCATGAAGGACAGAGAGATTCTCGTAAGTCCTGACGAAGAAAACAAGAAGAAAGAACTTGAAAGCAATATCGAAGACCTTGATCTCTCCGTAAGATCGTTTAATGGTTTGAAGAGAGCAGGTATCAATACTATCGAAGACTTGATAAAGAACAACACCGAGGAAGATCTGTTGAAGGTAAGAAACCTTGGAAAGAAGTCTATCGAAGAAGTAAAGCAGAAGCTGAGAGACAAAGGTTTGAGTCTCAAAAGCAACGAAGAATAATAGGAGGTAAAAACTATGGCAAGAAAGTTGGGAAGAACGGCAGAAGAAAGAATGGCTATCATTCGCAACCAAGCTTCGGAATTGCTGTGGTACGGACGTTTGGAAACAACCGTGGACAGAGCCAAAGAAGTGAGAAGTTATGCGGAAAAGATGCTTACTCTTGCTATCAATACCTATGAAGATGTAGTTACGGTAAAGAAGTCCAAAAAAGACGAAAAGGGCGTAATAACTGAAGTTGAATTTACCAATGACGGTACTAAGAAACTTGCTGCAAGAAGAAAACTTATGGCAGGTCTGAGAGACCTTCAAGAAATAAAGGGTGATAAGGAAAAGAAATCTGACTTTGCAGAAAGAACCAGAGAAGTTAAGCACCCTCTCGTAGAAAAAATGTTCAGAGAATACGCTCCGTTCTATGCAAAGAGAGCAGAGGCGCTCAACCAAAAAGGTGGCTATACTCGCATAATCAAACTCGGAGCAAGAAGAGGCGACAATGCTGAAATGGCTATTATCGAATTGGTAAAGAATATGCCTGAGGCAAAATAAGTAAAATTAAATTGATAAAAGACGCACTTTGCAGGTGCGTCTTTTTTTGTGAGTCAAGTTGTTGGAAAACGAAATATATTTTTAATTTACGTAGATTTTGCAGCTATTTGCAAAAAAAGTAAAAATATATGGTAAAGTGTGATATACTGTCTGTATGGATAAGAATAGAATAACCAATAAAAAGTTGTACATAGCAGGCAGCATCGCATTTGTAATAATATACGTGCTGTTGTTCCCTACAATAATATTTCCTTTGATGACAACGGCGCTGCTTTACGAAGCTTTGTTTGGCAGCAGATGTCAGAAGACCAGGAAGATATTGACAGACGACGACTTCCCCGATATGCAAAGAAAGGAAGTTCGGATACCTAGCGGCAAAAATATGCTCAACGGCGGTATTTTTGTGAGCAAAAGTAAGCAATGCGACAAGGCTTTGATAGTATTGGGACACGGTATCGGTTGCAGTATGGGCAACTATCTCAACAGAGTCAATTATTTTGTCGGCAAAGGATATACCGTGTTGGCGTACGATATTACGGGCTGTGGAGACAGCGAAGGGGCAAACATCAAAGGATTACCACAGTCTCAGATTGATATGGTCAACGTTGTCAGATATGCGCTGGAATGTGATGAATTGAAGGGCTTGCCAATACTTTTGTACGGACACAGTTGGAGCGGTTACGGAACAGCGACTGCTCTCAATCATGACGTGATAAAGGACAACGTTGTTGCCGCAGCGACTCTCAGCGGTTTTAACACGCCTTGGGACATAATATATTATCAAGGTTATGCGTTTGTAGGAAACTTTATAATGCTTACCAAACCTTGGATGAGCTTGTATCAGTATATCAAATTCGGCAAGGCGTCGAGATATAGCGGAATACAAGGAATAAACAATTTTGACAAGCCTGTGCTGTGTGTTCATAGCAGCGACGACCCTACCGTCAACATTTCGTCATCGGTTTATAGCGCAAAGGAACAATGCAGTAACCAACAGGCAAAATTTGTACTTTATGACGACAGGGGACATACTCTGTCGAGACCGATAGAGAGCGAAAGACGCATTGGTGAAGACTGTAAAGACAGGCAATGCAGCTGGAAGGAAAAGGGCAATATTTTCGTTTATAAGGTGGATATGCATTACGAATGGTCTTCTAAGGAAGATATAAATGCTATCGATACGCAATTTATGGATACGGTTGACGAGTTTTACAGCAATGTGCTGAACAATTGCCGTAACGTCAAATAACAAAATTATAGGAGTGAAAAATGCTGGGAGAATTCAGTTATTGCAATCCGACGAAACTGTACTTTGGTACAAGTGCGCTGGATGGGTTGAAAGAAGAATTGAAGAATTATGGTCAAAACGTGCTGCTCGTGTATGGTGGCGGTTCGATTAAGAAAAACGGAATTTATGACGAAGTTGTTAAAATTCTGAAAGAAAGCGGAAAAAACGTATATGAAGACGGCGGAGTAATGCCCAATCCCAGCACGGTAAAATTGCAGGAAGGAATAGAGAGAGCGAGACAATGCAAAGCAGATTTTATTTTGGCTGTGGGCGGCGGTTCGGTATGCGACTACGCCAAAGCTTTGTCCATATCTGTCTATTGCGACCAAGACCCTTGGGACAAGTATTTTTTGCGTTTTGAAGATCCTGATTGCAAGATTGTGCCTGTCGGCTGCGTATTGACTATGGTAGGAACGGGCAGCGAGATGAACGGCGGCTCGGTTATTACCAATCATGAGCAGAAACTCAAAATCGGGCATGTGTTTGACGAGAGAGTTTATCCTAAATTTTCTATACTCAATCCGCAATATACGTTTAGTGTGCCACGATATCAAATGGTATCGGGAATATACGATATTATGTCGCATATTCTTGAACAGTATTTTTCGGGAGACGATGACAATACAAGCGATTATATAATGGAAGGACTTTTAAATTCGCTCATTCACAGCGCCGATATTGCGGTCAAAGACCCTACCGATTATCAAGCCAGAAGCAATATAATGTGGACGGCTACCTGGGCGCTGAATACATTGGTTGCAAAGGGCAAAAGTACGGACTGGATGGTTCACATGCTTGGGCAGGCTGTTGCTGCGCACAACGACGCTACGCACGGAATGACGCTCTCTGCCGTGTCAATGCCTTATTACAGATATATTTTGCCTTACGGCGTCGCAAAATTTGCTCGCTATGCAGTCAACGTCTGGAAGGTTGACCCACAAGGAAAGAGCGAGTTGCAGGTGGCACAGGAAGGTCTTGACGCCATGGAAAAATGGATGAGTAAGATAGGACTTGTGATGAATCTTACCGATTTGGGCGTAACCGAAGATATGATTGAAGGCATTGTCCAAAGTACCGTGATTATGGACGGCGGATACAAGGTGCTGGATAAAAAAGAAATAGAGCAGATACTCAGAGATAGTTTGTAAGACAATCAAAAAGACCGCTTTTACAAGCGGTCTTTTTTTTAGAAAGTAAGCAGTGTATTGAGTTGAATTGTTTTTTCTTCATCTCCTATTCGCACCTTGACGCTCTCGCCGTTGCCTTTGACGTGCAAAGAAGTTACTTTACCGTTTTTCCAGGTGCAGTCAACGACGTAACCGCCACGGGCTACCAGCCCTTTGAAAGAACCGTTTTTCCATTTTGCAGGCAGGGCAGGTAAGATATGAAGAATCGTATGGCTTTGGAGCAACATCTCGCATATACCGCTCATAGCGCCAAAGTTGCCGTCAATCTGGAAAGGCGGATGAGCGCAAAGTAAACTGCCGTAAGAACCGCCGCCGGCACGCACGAAAATCTTGCGGACAGGATTGATAAGCCTGAGCTGATTGTTGATGAGTTTGAGTGCCATATCGCCGTCAAACAGCCTTGCATACATATTGATTTTCCAAGCAAGACTCCAACCTGTGCCGCCTTCTCCACGAGATTGCAGAGTGCGTTGGCACGCTTTGGCAAGGTCAGGAGTAGTAAGCGGAGAAATCTGACAGTCGGGATGCAATGCATACAGATGAGATATGTGTCTGTGATGTATCTCGCTTTCTTTGTAGTTGTCGTACCACTCCAACAATTCGCCGTCTTTGCCGATTTTGAAAGGATATATTTTTGGAATGGTTTCTTTGCATTGATTTGCAAACTCGTCGTCGCCGCCCAAAATTTCGTTGGCTTGTACGACAATGGACAAAATTTGTCTGGCTATGGTAGAGTCCATTGTAGCGTTTTTGGTTATCGCATACTTGCCGCCTTCATAAAAATATGAGTTTTCAGGAGAAGTAGAAGGACACATGATGAGATATTCGCTATCTTCGTCCTGAACAAGATAATCAAGATAGAATTGAGCCGAGCCTTTGAGAACGTCGTAGTTGCGGCGGAGAAAATCTTTGTCAAGGGTGTATTGGTAGTGCATCCATATATGGCTGGCAAGCCAACCGCCGCCGCCTGCAAACAAGCCCCAGCAAGTAGGATTGAAGGCCGCATGGGTGCCTACGCAATCGGCATTGCCCCAAAGGTCGCTGTTTTGACCGCAACACCAGCCACGCTTGCCAAACTGATATTTTGCGCTATCTGTGCCTACCGTGGCTACGGTGCGCACGTGTTTAAGCAAAGGTTCGTGGCACTCGGAAAGGTTGGCAGCTTCCGCACCCCAATAGTTCATCTCGGTATTGATGTTGGTGGTATAGTTGCTCGACCAAGGAGCACGTACTTCCTTATTCCATATTCCTTGCAGATTCATACAGGTTGTACCCGGACGAGAACCGGAAATCATGAGATACCTGCCGAAATTGAAAAGCAAGACAGCCAACTGGTCGGCTTTTTTACGCTTTTTGAGCAGCGAAACGGTAGTGTCGCTGTTGTCGGCGTCGTCATTGTCCAGATTAAACTCGGCGGCATTGTAAAGTCGGCTGTAATCTGCCATATGGTCTTGCATTATGTTGTCGTAGCCTTTTGTGATGGCTTTGGACAAGACGTCGTTGGTAACGTCGTCAAGATTGCCGTCGGGGTAGTTGTAAGTAGTAGCCGTGGTAAGATAGATTGTTATTGAAGAAGACTTGTCAACCACAATCTCGTCTTCCTGCTGACTAATAGCGCCGTCAGACGTGATTTTGAGTTTCATCTGAGCTTTGGTAGAAGGAAGCGCAGGGTCGTAAACGACAGGCGTAGGAGTGTGATAATAAATCGGATCTACGTTGGTCGGTGCAACCACGTCCATAGTGATAGTGGCGATATTTTCGCTTGCTTCCACTTTGATATTATGCGAAAGTTTGCTGGTTACTGAAAATCTGTGAGTTGAATGTTTGTAAGAATTGATAGAAGTTGCAAATACTTTGTCGGGATAAGAGACGAAACTTGTCTCTACCGTATCGTCGAAGCCTGTACTATGTATTGCCGTTTTCAATTCGAGTTTGCGGCTATAATTGGCTATGCTAAGTCCGCTACGTTTGATTATCACTTCACCAAGCGGCAAATATGCCTGGGTATATTCTCCCAAAACTCCTTTCCAAAGTAAATCTTCCGCTTCTTTGAACTTCTTTTGCATTGTAAGTCTTCTGACTTCTTCAAAGGCGGTGTCCTGCCTGTGATAAGCTCCGTTTCCCGACCATAGCGAATCGTCATTGATATACCACGTTTCCTGATATACGTCGCCCGTAGGCATTACTCCGATATTGCCGTTGCCGAGAGGGTAACATAGTTCCCACGCTTTTGCAGGTTTAAGGTCAAATAATCTGTCGCTGAATTTCATAATACACCTCTTTTATTATTATAACACGAAACATATCGTTATTCAAGAATATATTGAATATTGTTTACTGGTGTGGTATAATGACGTCGTGAAAATCTATATAGTAAAAGGAAACGACAAAGAAGACGCAATAAATAAAATCAAAGCCGCCTACCAAGAAGACGTGGGAGAACGGTTGGTATGGCATTATGACGACAGGGGCAAACCGATTGGCGAAAACTGTTGTTTGTCCATATCTCATACAAAAGGGCTGTACGTTATGGCTGTCAGCGACAAGCAAGTGGGAATCGACGTGGAGAGCAAAGAGCGTAAAATTCCATCAAAATTGGGAGATATAAGGCTCTGGACCCAAAAGGAAGCGTATGGCAAACGTCAGGGCAGCGGACTGACACGGCAGATAATAGAGCGTTTTGTCGGCGATGACGACACAAGGACCATTGACCTGGAAGACGGATATTGGCTTAGCGTATGCGGCGAAGATAAAGCCATAGAAATAATCAGGTTGTAAAGACAATAAAATTGCATTGACTATAATGTAAAAAAGTGGTAATATATAATAACAAACGGAGGAATACAATATGACTTTTGAAAAATTGGTAGACATTATTGCTAAGGTTATGAATCTCGATAAGTCGACTTTGACGATGGAAACTTCCTTCAAGGACGATCTCGACGCAGATTCTCTCGACGTAGTAGAAATTATTATGGAAGTAGAAAACGAATTTGGCGTGGAAATAAGCGACGATGAGATAATCGATTATAAGACCATAGGAGACGTTGTAAAAAGTCTTGATGCCAATATCGGCTGATTGGCAATAATTTACATAGCAAAAAAAGGAATTGCGTAAGGCAATTCCTTTTTGTTTGTTGATTGGTTTGATTAAAATCAAATATTCTTGATTATTACTTCCGTAATTTCTCTGGTGCCGAGTACAGGCAAACCTTCTTCCTGCAAGTCTGCCGTTCTTGCACCGTCGTTGAGAGTTTTTTCTACGGCCTTTTCTATCGCTTCTCCTTCTTCCTGCAAGTCGAACGCATAGCGCAACATCATAGCCGCCGAAAGAATTGTGGCGATAGGGTTGGCAATATTTTTGCCTGCTATTGTAGGCGCCGAACCGTGAATAGGCTCATAAAGTCCCCTTGTCGTTTCGCCAAGGCTTGCCGACGGAAGAATTCCGATAGAGCCTACGCATTGAGAAGCAAGGTCGGAGAGTATATCGCCAAAAAGGTTGCCCGTTACTATAACGTCGAATTGGCTTGGTTCTCTTACAAGTTGCATTGCCATATTGTCAACCAATACGTCTTCAAGAGTTACGTCAGGATAATCTTCGTGTATGTCGTGTATTATTTTTCTCCATACACCGGATGTGGACAATACGTTGGCTTTGTCTACACTAGACACTTTACCACGGCGTTTCTGGGCCAGTTCAAAGGCAGTTCTGCCTATTCTTTCTACTTCCATTTCGCTATATGCCATCACGTCGTAGCCTTCTCTGCCGAGTTTGCCGTTGCGTATACCTTTCTCTCCAAAATAAATGCCGCCGATAAGTTCTCTCACCACCAACAGGTCGATGTCCTTAGGGTTTTTGAGCGGACAAACTTTGGCAAGAGCAGGAAAGAGTTTGGCAGGACGCAGATTTGCGTACAAACCCATAGCCTTTCTTACGCCGAGCAACGCACGCTCAGGTCTTGATTCGTAAGGCAGAGAGTCGTATTGCGGACCGCCGACTGCACCCAGCAGTACGCTGTCGCTGTTGAGACATATCTCCAAGCTTTCCTTAGGTAGCGGCTCTCCGTATTTGTCATAGGCGCAGCCACCGCATATACTTGGCGTAAATTCAAACGTATGATTGTAGCGTTCTCCTATTTTGGTAAGAACAGCCATTGCAGAATTTGTTACTTCGGGGCCTATTCCGTCGCCCTGAATAACGGCAATATTGAATTTTGACATATTTATTCTCCGATTACAGTTTATTTTGTTTGATTGTGTTTATAAGACCGCCGCATTCGATAATATTCTGGATAAATTTAGGGAATGCCTGTCCTTGATAGGTCGTGTTGGTAGACAGGTTGGTAATGACACCCGTGTCCACGTTTACGCTTACTCTGTCGCCGTCCTTAATGCCGTCCACAGCCTCGGGACATTCGATGATGTAAAGCCCTATATTGATAGCGTTGCGGTAAAAAATTCTGGCAAAAGACTTGGCTATAACAATAGAAACGCCGCAACCTTTGATTGCTATCGGTGCATGTTCTCTTGACGAGCCGCAGCCAAAGTTTCTTCCGGCAACCATTATGTCGCCCTGTCTGACTTGTCCGTAAAATTCGGGATTGGTATATTCCATACAATGCTTGGCAAGTTCTTTTTCATCATGCGTGTTGAGATACGTTGCAGGTATAATTACGTCGGTGTCGATATCGTCGCCAAATTTAAAAACTTTTCCTTCTATCATAGGTTTTCCTCCAATTGCTTTGCGCAAGTAAGTTTGCCTGCTATTGCGCTTGCCATAGCCGTAGCAGGTGAAACAAGATAAATATAACTGTCTTTTGCACCCATTCTTCCGATAAAGTTGCGGTTGGTAGTGGTTACGGCAACTTCTCCGCTGGCAAGTATGCCCATGTGGCCGCCAAGACATGGCCCGCAAGTAGGGGTGGAGACTATTGCGCCGCCTTGAATAAAGGTTTCGATATAACCTGCTTTGAGAGCTTGAAGATAAATTTTGTTGGTAGCAGGAATGACTATCGTTCTCACTCCTTTGGCAACTTTTTTACCTTTGAGAACTTCCGCTGCCGCTTTGAGATCGCTGAGTCTGCCGTTGGTGCAAGAACCTATAATAACCTGATCCACCTTTATATCTTCTTTGACGTCTTCGACAAATCTTGTGTTGGACGGAAGATGCGGAAAACTTACCACCGGTCTGATGGCCGACAAATCGATGTCAATTATTTGTTCATAAGCGTCGTCGTCGCCGCAACAGAGCGTGTCAAATGCCGCTCCGCAGCTTTCTTTGGTATATTCTATCGTCTTGTCGTCAATAGGGAAAATGCCGTTTTTAGCGCCACATTCTATCGCCATATTGCATATGGTAAATCTGTCGTCCATGGTCATATATTTTACGCCGTCGCCGTCAAATTCTATCGAGCGATACAGAGCGCCGTCCACGCCGATAAGTCCTATTATGTAGAGTATTACGTCTTTGCCCGATATATCTGCGCTTGGTTTGCCTGTGAGATTGAACTTGATTGCACCGGGAACTTTGAGCCAAACCTTTCCGCTCATCATAATTGCGGCGATGTCCGTACTTCCCACACCGGTAGAAAACGCACCGAGCGCACCGTAAGTACAAGTGTGGCTGTCTGCACCGATAATCACGTTCCATGGTTTAGCTATGCCTTTTTCCGGGAGCAGAGCATGTTCTATGCCCATTTCTCCTACGTCAAAAAAGTTTTTTACACCGTGTTGTCTGGAAAACTCTCTCACCGTTTTGCACAGCTCTGCTGTTTTGATGTCTCTGTTGGGAGTAAAATGGTCCATAACGAACGTTACGCAATCTGCGTTGCACAGGCTGCAACCGCTCTTGTTGAATACGTCTACGGCAACAGGCGCCGTAACGTCGTTGGACAGAGCGGTGTCGACGTCAACGAGAATGAGCGAACCCGGCTTGAGCTGAACAGCCGCCTGTTGTTCGTCCAGTCCGAGTTTGCGGGCAAGAATTTGCTGCGTCATTGTAAGTTTCATATTTTGTCCTACCTAAAATTAGTATTTGTTTTGTCTCTTTTTGATAAGCACTATCGTCAGAATCGTTGCGGTTGCAACAACGACGAGAGATACCGCCACTATTATAAATATCTGCACGTTGGTCAAACCGTCTATTTGGATATTGGCGGTTTTGACGTAGCCCACGCTATCGCCGTATTGCACGGTAGTCCATTGAGAAGTCGGGTCGTAGGTCTGCAACAACAAAACCGTTTTGCCGTCCACCAGGTCTACCACTTTTGGACTTTCAGCGTCCGGCAGACTGTAAATGGTTACCACGTCTCCGAACTTGTCGGCTTTTATCTTGACGCTCTTTTTGACTGCCGGCGCCGTGAGAGAAGTGTAAGGCGCAATGTCGGTAGCTTTGACGTATCCCGTCATAAGCACGTCTCCCGCCATATAATTGACGGCATACCAGCCCCACACGTCTTCGCCGTTTCTCACGCCGACGCAACCTATTACGGCAAGGCGTTCGGTGATGGACTGGTTACACAATACCTGCGAAGAATCGTAAGGCAAGGAATATATCGGAGTGTCGGGGTGCAAAACGCTTACGTGAGTACCGTATATGGTATCGGTCTGCATTTCCAATATTATCATGTCGGAACTTGTCGGAATATATCCGAATTTTCCGTTGCCGTCTGTAACGTAATAATATCCGTCCTGCGTTGTCAGAATCAATAGTCTTTCGCCTGCCGAGAAGTCTCTGACAGAGATGAGCGTGCGTGGAGAAACGTACGCCGAAACAGACGTCGATGCTATGGCAACCTTTATGACGTCGTATACCGTAGGATGCGAATAGATAGTATTGTCAAAGCTGTTGACGTATCGTATAGCGTCGTCATCTACGACGTATTGCTTGATAGAATTGTCTAAGTAACAACCCACAAACAAGTTGTCTTTTCCATTGACGCTTGCGTAAACTATTTTTCCGTCCTTGTCAGGCGTATTGCCAAGTTGAGTAAATGTCGAAGACGACGGGTCGTATCTGACAATTTTGGTGTCGGTGTTGAGATACAAATAACCGCCATGACAGTCGATAGAGTTGAAAAGATATGAAGATTCTATCGCAGCAGGAATAACGCTTACGTTGCCGTTGGCAAAGCAATACAGAGATTGATTTTTGATAGCATACATCATCGTTCCGCCCATAATCGCAAAGCCGTCGAAGTCAAACAAGTCGGAAAAATTATAGGCAAAGGAAACGGTTATCGGGTCGTCAAAAGCGTACTGTAATACCTGACGGTAAGTCATGATATACAGGGTGTTTCCCATTGAATATATATCTCGTATCGTGCCGTCTAATTGAGTATCGAGATTTGGTATTTTGTCCCAAAATTCGTTGCTGGGAGCCAATTCTCCGTTGTTGAGAGCATATCCGTTCAGTTCTCCGTCAACCGTAAGTACTGCGATATATCCGCCCACTATCGTAACTTGTTTGGCGGTAGCGGTAAGCGGGGTGGCACAAGTATACACAACGTCGTCCTTTGCAACGGAAAGGGTGGTGGAATTGGTATATGCGATGACGTCTCCGTCGGTGTCGAATACCGAATCGGCACAAAGCTGCAATTTGACGTTACTGTTTTGGGCATAAGTCATATCGGCGGAGTAAATTATGCACGCCGCAAACGCTATCAAAAACAGTATTACGAGTAATTTGAAGGTGGTTGATGATGCCAAATTCTTTCTCATAGCACAAATTATATCATACTATCTCGGAAAATACAATTTATAATAAAAAGTAGATTGATAAATTTTTGAAAATATGTTAAAATATGCAATATGGGAAAATACTATAAGAACAAAAAATTCAATAAAAGCAACGGCGTGCAATCGGACGGTTATCAGCCAAAAGGAGACGCCGATGTTCTCAATAAGAGTATAGACGAGTTGCAACTGGGAGAAAATACTCTCGCCGCATTGAAAAGGGGCGGTGTTGCCACAATCAGAGATATTGCCTGCCGCAGAATGAGAGATATGTATCGCATTCAGAATATCGGCAAAAAGCAATGTATGGAAATTTTGTCCAAAATCAAACCGCTGGGGATAGATTTCAGATTGGACGAGACGGAACAAAACGCAATAGGAACTCAAAGAGACAGCAAATCGATTGCAAACAAAAATAACCTTAATAACGGCAATAGTCAAAAGAATAATCAGCCTAAGGGCGGCGCAGAGAAAAAATTGCGCAAGGCTATGGAAGGCAACAAGGCTCTCAACGATAGCATTACGAAGATGTATGCAGGAATGACTATCAACGAAATTCTGATGGGAAAGCGTACCCGTCCGGTAGCCCAACCGCCTGCAAAACAACAACTCACCCCCGATAGTATTGTCAAGTTTTGTCGCAAGGGCAGATGGGGATACAAAGATTGGAAGGGCAACGTGCTTATTCAGCCTGCTTTTGACGAAGCCTTTCAATTCAGCGAAGGACTGGCATGCGTCGAAAAGGACGAAAAACTAGGCTACATCAACGCACAAGGCGAGTGGGCAATAGAATGTAAGTTTGACAGCGCCACCAGTTTCAGCGAAGGACTGGCTAGCGTAACGATAGGAGAAAAGAGCGGATATATCGACACGCAGGGACAATGGGTAATCAAACCTATATATGACATAGCCACTCCTTTTGTAGAAGGCAAAGCAATTGTTATGCAAAACAGCAGATGGGGAGTACTCAGCAAAGACGGAGACGTCTTTTGGAGATAGTAACGCTGACGACGGATTGAGAATATTATGTAATGCGAAGGCGATACCTTTGCCATATTATTCTCCGTTTGATAAGGGAAGCCGACGGCTTCCCTTTTGCATAATTTTGTTAAACAGAATACCCCTGAAAAGTCGATACATATCACGATTTTTGCAAAGCGTGGGATATTGCTGCGGCTATTATCTTTGCGCAGTCGTCCACCTTGTCGTCCACGTCTTTGACAGTAATTTGCAATCTCTGTTTGTCGGGGGCGAGACATTCGGGGCATATTGCACCCAAAGAAGTGATGAGCGGTACGCCTACGGCTATCGTATCCACTCCAAGCGAAGACTTGGAGAGCGTGGGGAGTTTTGCGCCTACACCGCCACCGGGCGCAATGCCTGCCGTGGTGAGCTGATAACATAGAGCAAGTCTGTCGAGAAGGGACGTAACCAAAGCGTCCACAGCAATCACAAGGCGTGGCTTGAGAGTTGTAACTACGCCTTTTACCACGTCAAAAGAAGAAATTCCGCTGACGCCTTCTACCGACGGTTGCAACAGACACAAGTTGAATTTGCCGATTTTGGCAGGCGCTAACTTGGCAAGAGTCTTTGCGCCCAATGCGTCTGCCACATAATTGTCGTTGCCAAGACCTGCCACGAGAATTTTGCCTTGTTCCACGCCAAGACGCTTCAACATTTTGGAAAGGCTGTCTCCCAATACCTGTACGACGTCGGACGATTCGTCGGACGGGTGGGTTTGCAACGTTACGTAATAGCCGCTTTTTTTGCCGACACGTAAAGACGTGTTGTAGTCGATTTCCATTTCTTTGATTTCAAGTCCCCTGCGACGATAGGCCTTGACGGGCAGGTTTTGTTCCCGAGCGCTTTCCACCGCCACGTCGGTATAGGGCAGATATCTTTTTTTGTGCATAAGTATAGCGAGAAAAGTATGTGCTACAAGTATTATTTTGCTCAAAAAAAATAAAATTTGTAATAATTTTCTTGCATTCTATCGGATATTGTGCTAAACTACACTAGCAAATAATCAAATGGAGGGAGTTATGCCTAACATTAAGTCTCAGAAAAAAAGAGTC
>JBJETQ010000033.1:0-54403 GCA_051883395.1 Christensenellales bacterium
GACCTAACGTAACGGTAGACGTGGCAGGCTTGTGCATCAAGTCAGGCAACTGCGTGGTTTTGCGTGGCGGTAAGGAAGCTGTCAACAGCAACAGAGCGTTGTATAAAATTGTATCCGACAGTATATCGGAGTGCGGTTTCAATCCGTCGATTGTCGGATTTGTGGACGACGTTACGAGAGAAGGAACCAACGAACTGCTGCAACAATCTGACAGCGTAGACGTAATAATACCAAGGGGCGGCGACGGACTCAAAAAATACGTGCTTGCCAATTCCACTATTCCTGTCATTGCTTCCGCCGGTGGCAACTGTCATATTTTCGTTGACGAGAGCGCTGACCTGGAAATGAGCAAAAAGGTCGTTTATAATGCAAAGATGCAGAGACCTTCGGTATGCAATGCTTTGGAGCAACTTTTGGTACACAGAGCGGTGGCAGACAAGTTTTTGCCCGATATGATAGCTACTTTGCAGAATGACGGTTGCAAAATTGTCGGCTGTCCTTTAACTGTCAGATACGGCAAAAATATTCAGCCTGCCACGCAGGAAGATTATAAAAAGGAACATCTTGACTACGAATTGACGGTCAGAGTTGTTGACGACGTGGATAGCGCCATCGACATTATCAACGCCAACAACACCAAGCACAGCGACGGTATTATGTCATTTGACCAGGTCAATATCGACAAATTTACCAAAAAAGTCGACAGCGGCTGCGTTTACGTCAACGCTTCCACAAGATTTACCGACGGCTTTGAGTTTGGTTTTGGCGCAGAGATAGGAATATCCACTCAAAAACTTCACGCAAGGGGACCTTTGGGGCTGGAACAGCTTACCAGCGAAAAGTACGTTATCAAAGGTCAGGGACAAATAAGACAATGAGAATACTAGGCATTGACCCGGGACTTGCCATAGTGGGATACGGTGTGATAGACAGCGAAAAGGGAATTTATCGTCCCGTAGATTGCGGCGTTATCAACACCCCCAAAGAGCTGAGCCTGCCCGACAGACTGGCAGAAATTTTTAAGGGTATGGGAGAACTGATAGATACCTTCAAACCCGACCAAGTGGCGATAGAAGAATTGTTTTTTACCAAGAACATTACTACGGGTATTTCGGTAGCAGAAGCCAGGGGAGTGATTTTGCTCGCTTGCCGTCAGAGAAATATTCCAATGTTCGAGTACACGCCCAACCAGATAAAACAGTCGCTTACGGGTTACGGCAAAGCCGACAAAAAGCAGATTCAGTTTATGATAACTCGTCTTCTTGGACTCAAAGCAGTACCAAAACCCGACGACGCCGCAGACGCCCTTGCCATTGCTCTCACCCATGCGCAGACCAACAGACTGAGCGGTTTGTTTACAATCTGACAGTTTTAATTTGCTATCTTAGTTTTGATGCTATCTTACTCTCTCGCACAAGCGGGAGAGCATTTTTATTGCGTTCATTTGCGTATTTCCAACAGAGCTATGGTTTTACAATAAAATAGTAAAACCAAGCAATTGCAAAGTTACGTCAAGCCTATCTCATAGACTTGACTTTTCTATATATTTAATTTATTATTTAGTTATGTATTATTCAGTCAGCGGAAAAGTGATATATTGCGGCGACGGACAACTCGTCGTAGAGTGCGGCGGAGTGGGCTATGACCTTGCCGTATCTACGGCTACGTTGCGCAAATTGGGCACGATAGGTCAGCAGGTTACCGTATATACCTATCTGCAAGTGCAGGAAGACGCATTGCGCCTGTTCGGCTTTTATAGCAAAGAAGAAAAGGCTATGTTTGAAAATCTTATTACCGTATCGGGAGTAGGTCCAAAACTTGCCATTCAGATTTTGTCGGGACAGGAACTGGGACAATTGGTAGCGGCTATCGTCAACGCCGACGTCAAGGCTATTGCGGGAGCAAAGGGTATTGGCAAAAAAACAGCCGAGAGAATTGTACTCGAATTGCAAGGAAAACTCAACGCACAGAGCGGTTTGGAGAGTATTTTGGGCGCCAACCCAGCACCTGTGTCAACAGGCGACGAAATAACGAGAGACGCTATCGAAGCGCTTATGAGTTTTGGCATTTCCCGTTCTCAGGCGGAGCAGGCAGTAGCTCAGGCAAGGGGCAAGGCTGACGATTTGGAGAGCGTTATAGCGCTGGCATTCAGGAGTTTGTAATATGAATTTTGAACAGGACGATACTCAAAGATTTATGTCATCGCTTGCAGGTGTGGGAGAGAAAGAAACGGAAAATACCCTTCGCCCCAAGACCATGCAGGACTACGTAGGACAAGACAAAGTCAAAGAAAATCTTGAAATATATATCAAAGCCGCTTTGGCAAGGGGTGAGTCGCTTGACCACGTGTTGCTCTACGGACCACCGGGACTGGGAAAGACAACTCTTGCGCACATCATTGCCAACGAGATGGGCAGTCAGATAAGAATTACCAGCGGACCTGCTATCGAAAAGGCGGGAGATTTGGCTGCTATTCTTACCAATCTTGAAAAGAACGACGTATTGTTTATCGACGAAATTCATCGTCTCAATCG
This sequence comes from Christensenellales bacterium, assembly GCA_051883395.1. Classification (GTDB taxonomy): domain Bacteria; phylum Bacillota; class Clostridia; order Christensenellales; family UBA3700; genus HGM11368. The sequence goes on from JBJETQ010000033.1 coordinate 2,535, forward strand.
CAATATAGAAGAAGTTTTGTATTCTGCCATGGAAGACTTTGCGCTTGATTTTGTCGTCGGCAAAGGACCATCTGCCAAGAGTATAAGAATATCGCTCAACAACTTTACCTTGATAGGAGCAACGACCAAGGCAGGAATGATTACGTCTCCGCTCAGGGACAGATTCGGAGTCAATTGTCGTTTGGAGCTATATACTCCCGACCAGCTTGCCGACATAGTAAAAAGGTCGGCGTCTTTGCTGGGAGTAAAAATAAGCGAAGACGGAGCGCAGGAAATCGCTCGTCGTAGCAGGGGTACTCCGAGAATTGCCAACAGAATACTCAAAAGAGTGAGAGATTTTGCCGAGATAATGGGCGATGGTGTGGTTGACAAAAAGGTGGCGGACTTTGCTCTTTCAAAGATGGAAATCGACGCATTGGGGCTTGATAACGTTGACAGAAAAATTCTTGATACAATCATCAACAAGTTCGGCGGCGGTCCTGTCGGACTGGACACTTTGGCGGCTTCTATCGGAGAAGACAGCGGCACGATTGAAGACGTGTACGAGCCGTACCTTATGCAAATCGCATTTGTAGCTCGCACGCCAAGAGGCAGGGTATGTCTTGCCGACGCATATCGCCATCTCGGACTTATTGCGCCAAAGGAAGAAAGCAGACAGATGTCGCTGTTTGAGGTTGGCGATGAATAATCTCTCCACACACGATTTTTATTATGATTTGCCCAAAGAACTTATTGCTCAGACGCCGGTAGAACCGAGAGACAGCTCCCGTATGTTGGTGTACAACAGAAAGGACAAGAGCATCGAGCATAAGCATTTTTATGACCTTACAGATTACTTGCAGCAAGGCGATTTGCTTGTAATCAACGAGACCAAAGTCATACCTGCAAGATTGTTTGCCGCTCGTATGAGTCAGGGAGCAAGCAAAGAAAAAAACTGCGAAGTTTTATTGCTCAAACGGCTTGACTATACTGATTGGGAGTGTATCACTCGTCCTGCAAAAAAGATGAAGCAAGGCACAAGGTTGGACTTCGGACAAGGGCTTTACGGTACGGTAGTCGGCTTTGGCGACGAAGGTATAAGAATAATCAGATTCGAGTGGCAGGGAGTATTTGAAGACGTGCTTGACAAGGTGGGCAATATGCCTTTGCCGCCTTATATCACCCAACAACTTCAAGACAAAGACAGATACCAGACGGTATATTGCAAAGTCGAAGGTTCGGCGGCTGCTCCTACGGCCGGTTTGCACTTTACGCAGCGTCTTATAGACGCTCTCAAAGAAAAGGGCGTACAGTTTGCCAAAGTGTTGTTACACGTAGGGTTAGGCACCTTTCGTCCCGTCAAAACAGACAACATTTTAGAGCATAAGATGCACAGCGAATATTATCAGATAGACAAAGAGAATGCCGACCTTATCAATGCCGCAGTAAAAGAAGGCAGAAGGGTGATATGCGTAGGCACTACCAGCGTGAGAGTCGTCGAGAGCGTGGCTGACGACGACGGCTACGTCAGGGCGTGCAGCGGCAATACTGATATTTTTATCTATCCGTCCTACAAGTTTAAGACAGTCAAAGGGCTTATTACCAACTTTCATCTGCCGGAGTCTACGCTCATAATGCTGGTAAGCGCTTTTTTGGGCAGAGAAGAAACTCTGAAAATGTACGAAACCGCAGTCAGGGAGAAATATAGATTTTTCTCTTTTGGCGACGCAACGCTGTTGTTATAGGCAATACTATCGATATAAACAACGTTATTGACGTCGGTCGCAAGTAGCAACGAAAAAAATTGCTCATACAATTTGTTGATACATAGCGACACAGACAAGACTTTTAACGTTTTTTCGAATAGTAGAAACAGTGCAAAATAAGTAAAAACGATACCATAAGGATAATATGTTCAAATACGAAGTAATCAAAGTATGCAAGCAATCGGGTGCAAGAGTGGGCAAACTTACCACTCCACACGGAGAGATAATTACGCCGGTGTTTATGCCCGTCGGCACCAATGCCACAGTCAAGTCGCTCACTCCGAGAGACCTGGACGAAGCAGGTGCGTCAATAATACTTGCCAACACATATCATCTGTATCTCAGACCGGGTGAAAAACTTGTTGAAAAGGCCGGCGGTCTGCACAATTTTATGCAATGGCACAAGCCTATCCTGACCGATAGCGGCGGTTTTCAGGTGTTTTCTTTGTCGTCTATGCGCAAGATTACCGACGAAGGAGTTACTTTTGCTTCATATATCGACGGTTCCAGACATTTTATGAGTCCGGAAAAAGCCATAGAAGTGGAAAACAAACTGGGTGCGGATATTATAATGGCGTTTGACGAGTGTACCGAAGGCAACAGCGACTATCAGACTGCAAAGACGGCTTTGAGAAGGACCAATCTTTGGTTGGAGCGTTGTGCAAAGGCACATCAGAGAGAAGACCAGATGTTGTTTCCGATAGTGCAGGGCAACATGTACAAAGATTTACGTATCGAATCGGTCAAAAAAGTGCTTGAATATGCTAAATGCGGCTTTTCGATAGGCGGTTTGTCGGTGGGAGAACCAAAACACGTAATGTACGAAATGCTTGACACGCTCAGACCTTACTATCCCGACGACCAGCCAAGGTATCTTATGGGAGTGGGCAGTCCGGACTGTCTTGTCGAAGGCATTATGCGTGGTATCGATATGTTCGATTGCGTTTTGCCTACCCGCATGGCACGCAACGGCACGGCGTTTACAAGGGACGGCAATCTTACCATTCGCAACGCCAACTTTGCCGAAGATTTTTCTCCTGTCGAAGAAGATTGCGATTGTTACTGTTGCCGCAATTTTTCTAGAGCCTACATCAGACATCTCATCAAGTCGGACGAAATATTGGGCGGAAAATTGTTATCCATTCACAACGTCAGATTTCTGACTCGTCTGATGGAAGATATACGGCAAGCCATTATGAACGACAGCTTTGGTGATTTCTACAAGGAATTTACACAGAGATACACGTGGGGCAAGGGCGGCGCAAAGAATTAGATTGCGACAAAAAGTCGGCTTATTATGTAATTTTTTTGTTAATCTTTTTGAAAAATGCGTAATATGTGTTGATTTTTTTAAAAATATTGTTTAATATTAATTAAACTTATTATAAAGGAGAACATTATGTATAATATTATTTTGGCAGAAACTTCCCAGACCAGATCTATTACTATGCTTATCGTAATGGCAGTTTTGTTGGTCGGCATGATGCTGCTTTCTATCATTCCCCAAAAGAAAAGACAAAAGAAAGCTCAGGAAATGATGAATTCCATCAAAGTCGGCACTAAAGTTAAGACTATCGGCGGTTTTGTTGGAATTATCAAGGCAATCGACAATCAAAGCAACTGTTTCGTACTTGATCTGAGCGCAAGCGAAGACGGTTCTGTTACGGTAGTTCTTGACAAGTCAGCTATATATACCACTATGACAACTTCGGCAGAAGGTGTAGTGGAAGAAGAAAAGCCTGCAGAGAATAACGTAGTTGCAGAAGATGAAGTAGAAGCAGAAGCTAAACTTGCAGAAAAGAAGGCTAAGAAAGCCGCAAAGAAGAAAGATAAAAATCAGCAAGAAGTAGCAGAAACTACCGAGAGTGTAGAAAATACCGAAAGTGCAGAGAGCGTTGAAGTAGAAACCAAGGACGAAATCTGATAAAATTAAAATCAAATAAGGCGGTGCATATTGTTGCACCGCTTTTTTATATTGATATTTGTCTCTTTTGGATATACGCTCATAACCGCCGAGATGAATTCATATATTTAAGGCGGGAGGAATGTATGAAAAAAATTAGCGGCAGAGATGTTTTGGACGTGGTTTTGGGCGGATTGTTGGCAGTTTTGGTTTCGGTTTTGCTCACTTTGATTTTTGCAATAATTCTCAAATTCGTCAACGTATCGGACGGAGTAATTGACGGAGTCAATATCGCAATAAAAATAATCAGCGTAGCGGTAGGCAGTATTATGGCAATCAAGAGTGTGAGATACGGGATATTCAAAGGGTTGTTTATCGGTTTGATTTACGTTTTGGTATCGTTTCTTGTGTTTGGTCTGTTGGCAGGCTCTCTCAAAGCGTCGGCGCTGACGGCGATAGATTTTGCCTGCTCGATATTGGTAGGAATCATCAGCGGCGTAATAGTGGTCAACGTCAAAAAACCTAAAACAGTTTAATAGCGCAAAATCAGGTAATTTTTGACATGACTGTAAGAGTAACGACTAAATATGCCTTTATACTAAAAAAACACTTGCCAAACGACACGAAATAGGATAGAATAACATTAAAGACAATACTTATACGGAGGCATTATGAAACATATTAATTCTATCGTAAATAACGGCATGAAAAAATCAGGCAATATCGGTTGCGGTGAGTGTCAGTCCAGCTGTCAGTCCGCTTGCAAAACTTCCTGCACGGTAGGCAACCAATCTTGCAAAAACAGAGAAGAAAAAATCAACGCACCAAAAAGACCTTTGCTGTAAAAAAGGTGCAAAATGACGCATTCTTTTTGTTTTAATTATCACAAAAGGGCGTACTATTTTGTTTGGGACAAAGAAAGTGGCAGTCTACACAACGTAGATTATGTCGCTTTTTTAGTTGTCAAAAATCGCTTTGGCGAGCAAATGAGCAAGCAGGAAAAAGCCGATTTTGCCAAACTTGATAGCGATACTTTGCAGGAGATAAACGCCGAGCTGGACGAGCTTGTTGCCCAAGGGGTGTTGGACAGTCCTTGCACAGTTACGCAGAGTCAGAAAAGAGTGGGCGAAATCAAAGCGCTTTGCCTGCATATTTGCCATGATTGCAATCTCAGGTGCAGATATTGTTTTGCCGACGAAGGTACTTATCACACTTCCGACAGAGCATATATGTCGCTGGAAGTTGGCTGCAAAGCCGTCGATTTTCTCATATCGCACAGCGGCAAAAGGCGCAATCTGGAAATTGACTTTTTCGGCGGCGAACCGCTGATGAATCTTGACGTAGTCAAGGGAATAGTAGAATACGCAAGAAACAGAGAATCAGACAGCGGCAAAACATTTTCGTTTACTATGACCACCAACTGTGTGCTTCTCAACGACTCTACGATTGATTGGCTCAATAGAGAGATGAGCAACGTGGTACTCAGTATCGACGGCAGGGCATGCGTTCATAATGCGGTGAGAAAGACCCCTAACGGCAAAGATTGCTATGACGTCATTCTCAAAAACGCTCAGAAATTCAGGAGCGTAAGGGGTAACAAATCTTATTACGTCAGGGGTACGTTTACGGCACGTAATCTTGATTTTGCCGACGACGTTGTTGCCCTTAACGACGCAGGTTTTGACCAGATTTCGCTGGAACCAGTCGTTACCGACATTCCCGACCTTGCAATCAAAAAGGAACATCTGCCACGCATTTTGGAACAATACGACAAGTTGGCTGAGATTTATATTGACAGGCGCAAGACAGACAAATGGTTCAATTTTTTCCATTTTATGATTGATCTTGACGGCGGTCCTTGTGTTATCAAGCGTCTGACAGGTTGCGGCTCGGGTTGCGAGTATCTCGCCGTAACGCCTGACGGCAGTCTTTATCCTTGTCATCAGTTTGCCGAAAAGGAAGGATACAAAATGGGCAACGTATTTGACGGTGAAATCGATATGAACGTATCGCTCAGATTTGCCAAAAATATCGTTACCAACAAGCCTGATTGTGCCGATTGTATTGCAAAATACTATTGCAGCGGCGGTTGCGTGGCAAACAATCTCAACTATGCCGGCTCTATGGACAAGCCTTATGACATAAGTTGCGCCATGATGCGCAAACGTTTTGAACTGTCGCTTGCCATAGCCGCTATCGAAGGGGCGGAGCAGTCAGAAAGAGAGTAATAATTATATCCGATACAAATACGCCTTTGACGTCAAAAGGCGTATTTTTATGTAAATTTCTGACTTTGCCGACTATGTTATTACTTGTATGAGAGCTTTGCTGCTTATTGCTGCCGTAAAATTATCGCCATGCGTTAAATAATGTTCAGGCAGAGTTTTGACGATACTATTGGTTTGATAATTCATTTGACTATTTGTTTCATTATTCTGTCTGATTGGATGTCGTATGCCGTCGCAATCGTCGTCAAAGTACGTCATATGACAATATTTATGGACAAATTTTTTGAACAAACGCCTTTATTTTGTCAAAGTTATTGACAATAATATTATATAAATATATAATAAATAAGACTAGATTATTATGGCCTGTCGGACTATATGTAGAGTTGACAAATTTTAGGAGGCAACACAAGGTGAACAAGAAAAAATCAATAGTGATTTTATCTATATTTACTGTATTGGTTATCTTGGGCGGCGTATTTGCTTTTGTTTCTCTCGACAACGGAGAATTGGGTATTTACAATTATATCGCTTTTCCAAAGACAATCAAACTCGGTCTCGATCTGAGCGGTGGCGCATACGCCGTATTCGACGTTGATACCGACGTGGTAATCGACACGACTGACGATGGCGTTGAGCGTAAGTGGGCTGATCTTAGCAGCGATGAGAGAGATAGACTCATCGAAGGTACACGTTCAAGTCTCGAAAGTCTGCTCGTTCAAAAGGGATATACCGAAGCGCAGGTTACTACTTATGACAGTCGTATAAGAGTAGAAGTTCCTGACGTAGACGACCCTGACAGAATTTTCGATTTGATAGGTCGTCCTGCCAGTCTTGAATTCAGAAAGTACGAAGGAGAGTATTCTCAGGGAAACGGCGTTTCTTTTGACGAACCTATTACAGGTAAAGATATTGCGCAAGCCGGCGTGTCTTACAACAGCGAAGACGGAACGTACGAAGTAACGCTTAAATTTACCACCAAGGGTGCCAAAAAGTTTGCCGACGCTACTGCCGAAGCAAGTTCTTCTACGGCTCAACGTATAGGTATATATATCAACAAAGAAGAAGTTATCGCTCCAACCGTTTCTACCACAATATCGGGCGGCAATGCTTCTATCTCAGGCAGCTATACTTACGAACAGGCTTATGAACTCGCAGTCAAAATTCAGGCAGGTTCTTTTCCGCTTACTCTCAAAATGAGTGAGTCCAACACTATCACCGCAACTCTCGGTACCAACGCTATCAAAGCCGGTGTAATTGCGGGAATAGTGGGTTTGTTGCTCATAATAATCTATTTGTGCGTTATCTATCGTATGATGGGTGTTGCGGCGGCTATGTCGCTTACCTATTATGCTTTGACCTATATCTTCCTGCTTGCGATATTGCCATGGGTACAGCTTACTCTCAGCGGAATTGCGGGCGTGCTGTTGTCAATAGGTATGGCTGTTGACGCCAACGTAATTATATTTGAAAGAATCAAAGAAGAACATAGGTCGGGCAAGATGATGCGTACCGCTGTTTCCAACGGTTTCAAGAGATCTTACGGTGCGATTATCGACGGTAACGTTACTACAATAATCGGTGCTATCGTGCTTATTATCGTCGGCGCAGCGTCAATCAAAGGCTTCGGCATCACCTTGCTGGTAGGTATTATATTGTCTATGCTATCATCTCTCTTCCTTACCAGACTTTTGCTCAGTTGCATTATGGTATGGTTCAAAGAAGAAGACGCTCCGAAGTTTGCTCTCAAAGGCGTGGAAATTGCTCAGCCTGAGCAGGCAGTCGTTGCAGAGGAGGTAAAGTAAGATGAAAAAATTATACGGTTCTTCTATTACCGACAAGTGGAGAATATGGATTATAGTACCTTTTGCCGTTATGCTCATAGCAATTATCGTATTCGGCGGCGTGGCAATCAGTCAAAAAGATTTTAGCAAAGGTATGAATATCGGTATCGACTTTTCCGGCGGTTCCGTCATCACAATAGTTCTTGGAGACAGCGAACTTGGAAGCGACGAAGGCTTCAACAATCACCTTGACAAAATATCAGACGTAATCAAGAGTGAAGAAATTGCGGCTAAAACAGCCGAGTATGCACAGTCGATAGGAATCAATCTTCCTTCAAATGCAGCAATAGGCTCGGTAAGCTATTCTCAAAAGTCGGATAGTGGCGAAAGTATGTCTATCATTGTCAAATACGACAACGTATCCAGAACGTATGACAAAGACAATTCTATCACCAACTATCGCAACGAACTTATCAAAGAAGAATTGCAAGGCGTATATAGCGACGACAACGGCTATGATTCCGTCAAGGTAGACATGAACTATATCGGCGCAACGGCGTCTTCAAAGCTCATTCGTACTGCGCTATTGTCATTGTTTATCACTCTCGCTCTTATCCTTATATATATTATTATAAGATTTGAGATTTGGAGTGGTCTTGCGGCAATTATCGCTATTGCTCACGACGTACTGATGATGGTATGTCTGACGATAATTTTCAGAGTGCAGGTCAACAGTGCTTTCATTGCGGCAATGATTACTATCGTGGCTTACTCTATCAACAACACTATCGTCGTGTTTGACCGTGTGAGAGAGAATATGAAAAACGAAAAGACTTTGTCCAAAAGTGCTGTTCTCAATAACAACGCAATAGTTGACAAGTCGATATGGGACACATTCTCTCGTTCTGTCAACACTACCGTAACTACTATGATTTCAATAGTGTTGTTTGCGATATTGGGAGCTTCGAGCGTCAGAGAATTTGCTTTGCCGGTTATATTCGGACTTATCGCAGGTTTCTATTCGTCGCTCGTTATCGCACCGTCGTTGTATTGCCTGATGAAAAACGCTTACGACAAATCAAAAGTCAAGAAAAACAAGATTACTGCCGGCAAAAAACAATATGCGGGTATGTAACCTACAATGACAATCAAAGGGGTTGCGTTGCAACCCTTTTTTGATATTAAGAATCAATAGGTTAAGATAATGCCAAATCAAATCGACGAAAAAATCGCTATAACAAATCAGATAGCTGCTCATTTCGGAATCAACCCGATAGTAGCTGATATTTTGGTGAGTCGCAACGTCGATACGATTGACAAAGCGCAAGCATTTTTGTATCCAAAACAGAGTGATATGACACCTTTGGAGAAATATGAAGGTCTTGCGCAAGTGGTAGAAAGAATAAATATTGCCATAGACAACAAAGAAAAGGTCGTATTATACGGCGACTATGATTGCGACGGTATATGCGGAGTAAGCATACTCTATCTGTTCTTGCAGTCCAGGGGAGTAGACGTGTCGTATTTTTTGCCCAACAGGCACAGCCACGGATACGGGCTTTGCATCGAAGCGCTGGAAAATATTGCAGAGAGTTGCTATCCCGATTTGATAATTACCGTTGACTGCGGAATATCGTCAAAAAACGAAGTTGAGTATGCTCAGGAAGTTTTGGGCATTGACGTCATTGTTACCGACCACCACGAGCCTGTTTCCGAGTTGCCAGATTGTCTTATTTTCAATCCTAAGTTGTCGCACGATTGTTTCAGAGAACTTTGCGGTGCGGGCGTAGCTCTGAGATTGGTAGAAGCGCTGGCAGGTGTTCAAGAGAGCAAAAAGTATTATGATATTGCCGCAATAGCGACCGTTGCAGACATCGTGCCGCTGGTAGAAGACAACAGAATAATTGTATATTACGGCTTGATGCTTATCAACAGGGGCTATCGCAAGGGTATCAGACTCTTGGTAGAAAAGTGCGTCAAAGGAAGCGTCAAATCGAGCGATATCGGATATAAAATTGCTCCACGCATCAACAGCGTGGGTAGATTGCAGGACGCCAACGAAGTGGTCAATCTCTTTGTAAGCAACGATACTTTTATACTTTCCAACCTTATCGACGACATAGAAAAGTTGAACGAACAACGGCAGAATATGACCGTTGACCTTGCCGACGCATGCAGTCGACAGCTGGTAGGATTTGATTTTGACAACAATCCGATAATCGTGCTATACAACAAATATTGGGACGATGGCATATTGGGTATTGCGGCTGCAAGACTTGTCAGCGAATTCAATCGCCCCGTCATACTCCTGACAAAGAACAAGGACGTCGTCAAAGGCTCCGGCAGAAGCGTAGAAGGCGTAAATATATTGCAGTACGTTTCGCATTGCGCTGATTTGCTTATCAAATTCGGCGGACACAAGATGGCATGCGGAATATCGCTCAAAGAAGAAAACGTCGAACAATTTATCTCAGAAATCAACGCCTATGCGTCGGATACTATCGACAAACAACTTCTTCAACCAAAGGTCAAGGCATATTGCAGACTGGAAAACTTTGATTTGCAATTGGCCAAACAGCTCAATTATTTGGAGCCATACGGCGAAGGAAACAGGGAAGTAACGTTTTTTACCACTCTCGGTAAATGTGATTTTAGCCGCATAGGCAACAGCGAACATCTGAAATACAAGACGGACAATACGGAATTTGTGGCTTTTTCGTCCATAGACAAGATGAGCCTGCTCAACAGTTCGATAAAAAAGAACGTCAGATTTTCCTTGTCAATCAACGTATATAAAAACACAGAGTCTTTGCAAGCCAATCTGCTCAACGTTCAATGCGACGACGTCGAGAGCGATATGGGAGTCGGCAATTACGTCATGCAAACTCTCAGAAGATGCGATAACGTATCTACAAGTCATATTGATATGCAATCGGCTTGCGAGCTGATAAAGGATAGCGAATACGGCACCTGCTACTTGTGCTATAATTATGATACTTTCAGGTCGCTCAGCGAAAAATTTGTCAACAAATTGCGTGTGAACAACGGTTTTTGCGATAGCGAATGTCCATACAACAGATTGATTTTCAATCCTGACGTCAACGTCAATCTCGGTTATTATTCCAACGTAGTATTTCTTGAAAAACCGTTGTCGGGTAGCGTAGGCGATTTTAAATTCGGTAGCAATTCAAAAATATTTGTTGTAGACAACGATTCTATGATAGAACAATGCAGTAGCAAATTGCTGGACTACGCCGGGCTTGGCAAGGTCTTTACAGCCATCAGAAGCAGTCTGAGCAGTAAGGCGTACAATGATTTTTATACCTTATTCCAAAGTATCGATATTGGTAGCGTAAATTGGGAAGAATTTTGCGTTGCGGTAGCTGTTTTTGTAGATTTGGGTATTGTAAAATTCGATAATAATGCTATAATTATTGATAGAGAGGTAAAGACAAAGCTGGACAGCAGTTTGCTGTATCAGACTTTGCATAAATGAGTGTGGAAGGACAATTTCTGAACAAAATTCGAGAGAATTACAATGAAGCCAATTACAGCAAAATTGAAAAAGCTTATTATTTTGCCAAAGTGGCTCACAGCGGACAAAAACGACAATCGGGTGAGGATTATTTTATACATCCAAGCGCAGTTGCCGAAATTCTTGTTGATCTCGGATTGGACACGGATACTATTATTGCCGCACTTTTGCATGACGTAATCGAAGATACGGAGCATAGTGCGGAAGAAATAGATCAGGAATTCGGACACGACGTCGTTATGCTTGTCAACGGCGTTACCAAACTCAACAAAATCAATTTTAAGACCAAAGAAGAAGAACAGGCAGAAAATCTGAGAAGAATGTTTCTCGCCATGTCCAACGATATAAGGGTCATCATTATCAAACTTGCCGACAGGTTGCACAATATGCGTACTCTGTCGTTCAAAACTCCCGAAAGCCAGATAAGAATAGCCACCGAAACTCTGGATATTTATGCGCCGATAGCGGCGAGACTTGGAATATCGGGGCTGAAAGGAGAACTTGAAGACCTATGTCTGAGATATTTGCACCCAGACGACTATTATTCGATAGCCGAAAAAGTGGCGCAAAAGAGAATAGAACGTGAGAGCGACGTAGAGAAAATTTCGCAAGAACTCAAAGATATGCTTGCAGAATTGGGCATCAAGGGCGACGTAAACGGCAGACCTAAGCACTTTTACAGTATTTATCGAAAGTTGCAAAAGGGCAAGACTTTTGACCAGATATACGACCTTGTAGCTTTGAGAATTATCGTAGACGACATCAAAGATTGCTATGCCGTTTTGGGTGCCATACATACCAAATGGCGTCCGCTTCCGGGTAGATTTAAGGACTATATTTCCGTTCCTAAGGGCAATCTTTACCAGTCTTTGCATACGACGGTCCTGACTTCTTACGGTTCGCCATTTGAAATTCAGATAAGAACGCACGAGATGCACAATATTGCGGAATACGGTATCGCTGCGCATTGGAAATACAAACAGGGCAACGTCTCGGGTTCGGCAAACACGTTTGACGACAACAAACTAGCATGGATTCGCAACGTAATGGAATTACAAAACGAAGTAAGCGATTCCAGAGAATATCTTGATTCTCTCAAAATCGACCTGTATTCCGACCAGGTGTTTGTGTTTACGCCTGCCGGCGACGTTTTCAATCTCCCCAACGGTTCTTCGGGTATTGACTTTGCCTATGCAATTCACTCGCAGGTGGGCAACAAATGTACGGGTATCAAAATCAATTCTCGTATGGTTCCTATCAATACCAAGCTATCCAACGGCGACGTGGTGGAAGTCATAACGTCAAACAATTCCAAAGGTCCGTCGAGAGATTGGCTCAAATTTGTCATTACTCCCGGCGCAAAGAGCAAAATCAAATCTTTCTTCAAAAAGGAAATGAAGGAAGAAAATATCAAAAACGGCAAGGAACAGCTTGAAAAGGAAGCCAAACACAAGGGGTATAATATTGCTGACCTTTTGGCTTGCAACGGCTGGAAAGACGGCTTGTTGCAGAGATACAGCGTTTCCAGTGCAGACGAGATTATTGCGTTGGTAGGATATGGAGAAATTTCTTGTTCTCAACTTGTCAACCGAATGATTGAGTTTTACAGGAAGGAACACCCCGATGTCGCCAAAGAAAGCCAAATCAAGACGAAACAGTTCGATTCCAAGAAAAAGGACGGCGGAATTCTCATCAAGGGTTATTCCGGCATGAAAACACGTTTTTCTCATTGTTGCACACCGCTCCCGGGCGACAAAATCGTGGGATATATATCTCGTAGCAGGGGAGTTACTATTCATAGAGCGGACTGTCCTAATTGTAAATATTTTGAACCCGAACGTATAGTGGAAGCCGAATGGCCTACTACCGTCAACGACAGCTTTATCGCTTCTATCGAAGTGTTTGCCGAAGACAGAATAGGTCTTTTGATAGACGTTGCGTCAACCATAAGCGAGATGAAGGTAGCTATAACCAATATCAGCGGAAAGAAGGAAAAGAACGGAATGGGCAGCGTGTCGGTGTCGGTGGAAGTGGCAAATATTAAGTTTTTGGAAAATATCATCAACAAGCTCAAAAGTATCAAGGGCGTTGTTGACGTGGTGAGAGTATAACATGAGAGCAATCGTTCAGAGAGTAAATAATGCGACGCTCAGCGTCAATGACGAAGTTGTTTCGCACATCGACACGGGCTATCTCGTGTTGGTGGGATATACTGACGGCGACGACGAAAAAATTGTCAAGCACGTTGTAGACAGAGTCGTAGGAATGAGAGTTTTCAGGGACGAAAACGGCAAACTTAACAAAAGTCTTGCAGACGTCGGCGGCGAAGTAATGGTTGTCTCCAACTTTACTTTGTACGGAGATTGTTTTTCCAACCGACGCCCTGATTTTAAACGTTCTTTGCATTTTGACGACGCTTTGCCATTGTACAATCTTACGGTAGAAGAATTCAGAAACAAACTTGGCAGAGTAGCAACGGGCGTATTTGGCGAACACATGCATATCGATATGTCCAATGACGGTCCGGTAACGCTCTTTTTAGAAAAAAATGCCAAAAAGGACGAACTATGCCGTTGATAATTCACGCTGTTGTAAACGGTATTTTTGCCACCAATAGCTATATTGCGTATGACAAAGAAAGTAAAAAGGGCTTTGTCGTTGACCCAAGCGACGACTATGATTTGATTGAGGGCTTTGTCAAGGCATCGGGCATAGATTTGCAGGCTATTCTTATTACTCACGGACACTTTGACCATATCGGTTCGGCGGCTTATTTTCAAAGTAGGGGCGCCAAGGTGTATATGAGTCAACTCGACCAATCGAAAATCACCAATCAAAACAACTTTATTGCGACTTCTCTCAATGTTATCACACCTGAGTTTTCAATAGATTGTTACGTTGACGAAGGTAGCGATTTGCATATTGCAAACAACACAATTCAAGTTCTCAACACTCCGGGACACAGCAAGGGTGGAGTGTGCTACGTCTGCCACGACATCGTTTTCAATGGTCAAAATTATCGTCAGGCTATCTTTTGCGGCGATACCATTTTCAAGGATAGCTACGGCAGAGTAGATTTTCCTGACGGCGATATAGTCAGACTCAAAAAATCAATTGAAAAAATACTTGCCCTTCAAGGCGACGCTTTACTTTTGCCGGGACACGGCGACGCTACTTTTTCGCATTGCGAACGCAACTCCAATCCGATATTCTATGACTGCAATCAAGATTAATTTTACTACCAACAGGCAAGATTATTTTGCCGATTATATGGAACTTGTCAGGGCGTATTCGCCTTACGTTGTCGTAGAAGAAAATGGCTCAAAGATAAATCTCGACTTAAACCAAATAGATGACAATAGTTACGAATGTATAATCGAAGATTATCAAAACCCCATAAATAATTCTAAAATCTGCATTAATTTAGAACAAAATTGCGATTCGCTCACCAAAAAGAGCCATCTGAAACGTCATAGCAAACTATTGTTGTATCGTTATCTCAGACAGTTGACAGGAGTAAATCTTCCTTACGGCGCTCTTACGGGTATACGTCCGACTAAGCTGTTTCATGACCTTGAGTGCAAGGGTATCGATGCTTACGGATATTTTACCGACACGCTTTTGGTCAGCCCGTCAAAAGCTGAGCTTATTGCGACGATATGCTCCAATCAAAAGCCGTTGTATCGTACCCAGACTGACAGGTACGATTTGTTTATCAACGTTCCTATTTGCGTAACTAGATGTGTGTATTGTTCGTTTTTGTCTGCGCAGCTATCCAAAATCAAAGAGTGGGTAGAGCCTTATTGTCAGCTTTTGCGTAGAGATTTGACAGACGCTGTGGACATGATACGACGCAGCGGCAAAAAAATCAGGTCGATATATGTCGGCGGCGGTACGCCTACTTCGCTGACGGCAAAACAGCTATACGATATTCTTAGTGTAGTTGCCGACGTCGATTGTCGGGAATTTACTGTCGAAGCCGGCAGACCTGACACGATAGACAGGGATAAACTCTGCGTATTCAAAGATTGCAACGTCGGCAGAATTTCTGTCAATCCGCAGACCTTCAACCAAAAGACTCTTGACGCTATTGGCAGAAATCACAGCGTGGACGACGTTTACAGAGTATACGATATTGCTAAAAATATGGGATTTGACGTCAATATGGACCTTATTGCCATGCTTCCAGGCGAGAGTATCGGCGATTTTCGTCATTCGGTCGATTGCGCCATAGATTTGAGTCCCGACAATATCACCGTACATACGTTGGCAATCAAACGTGGTTCTGCTCTCAAACTCGACGGATACGACAACAAATCTGACGATTCTTTGGCTGCCGATATGGTTGATTACAGCGTGTCGGCGATTATGAAAAAGGGCTATTCTCCGTATTATATGTACAAGCAGAAATATATGAGCGGAAATCTGGAAAATATCGGCTATTGCAAAAGGGGTAAAGAGTGTATTTACAACGTCGATATTATGGAAGAAACCCACTCAATCGTCGCATGCGGAGCAGGCGGAATATCAAAAAAGGTTGACCTTGACGGAAAAAGCATCGAGCGCCTTGCCAATCCTAAGGGCATAGACGTATATCTTCAAAGAGATAGCGATAATTTTGCCAGAAGGCGTGAATTTTTTGATAAAAACGACTGATTGAAGCGACAATTTTTTTGTAACTTACGCCAAAATTGCAGCTCGAGCGGCATTATTGGGTACTATGCAAACAATAACATGCGACGAATTCTGCCAATATTTGCAATAACGTATCGGTCTATGAAGCGAAAATACGGAAATAAAAATTTTAATTATGAAAATAAATATAATATGGCTTTCAAATAGTTGCCAAGAAAATTTTATTGTGATAAGATACTAGCGTACCTTAGGCTAGGTTGAACAACTTTTCCGATGTTCTACTTGGTTTATGGCAAATAAACTTTAAGGAGTTAAATATGGAAAACAATCTTACGAAACAACAAATCATCGAGCAATTTGCTCAAAGCGAAGGAGACACAGGTTCTCCTGAAGTTCAAATCGCACTTCTTACCGCAAGAATCGAACATCTCAACGAACACTTTGCCACCAACGCAAAAGACTTTCATTCGAGAAAGGGCTTGTTGAGAATGGTAGGTAAGAGAAGAAATCTGCTTGCATATCTCAAAAAGACGGATATCGAGCGTTATCGTAATCTTATCGCAAAACTCGGACTGCGTAAGTAAAAATTTGAGAGCGTTTGTTACGGCGCTCTCATTTTATAAAAATTGGTTATAATAACACGTAAAGCATATATCAAAAGCTAAATTGGAGGTTAGTAATGAAAGACAGAAAGATTTTCAGCACCATTATCGGCGGCAGAGAAGTTACCGTTGAAACGGGTGCATACTGCGGACAAGCCAACGGAAGTTGTATCGTTCGTTGCAACGATACGGCAGTTATGGTCAACGCAACTATGGCAAAAACGCCAAGAGACGGCATTGACTTTTTCCCACTCGGTTGCGACTTTGAAGAAAAGATGTATTCGGTAGGCAAAATTCCTGGCGGCTTCAAAAAGAGAGAAGGCAGACCTAGCGACAAGGCTATCCTTGTATCAAGACTTATAGACAGACCTTTGCGTCCGCTTTTCCCAAAAGGATTTTACAACGATGTTTGCGTAACTGCAACCTGTTTGTCGGTGGACACCAACTATCCGCCTGAGGTTTACGCAATGATAGGAAGCTCGGTTGCTCTGAGCATCAGCGACATTCCGTTTGCAGGACCTACCGGTTCGGTAATCGTAGGTTACGTAGACGGACAATACGTTATCAACCCTGACGCAGAACAGAGAGACAGAAGCAGATTGCACCTTAGTCTCAGCGGCACCAAAGAAGCAATCTTGATGGTAGAAGCCGGAGCCAACGAGTTGACGGAAGAAGAAATGATAGGCGCAATCTTGTTCGGACACGAAGAAATTAAGAAAATCGTGGCTTGGATAGAAGATATTCAAAAGCAAATCGGCAAAGAAAAGTTTGTTCCTGAGCTTTATGCTCCTGCACCTGCAATTGCACAAGCAGTCAAAGAATATGCCGACGCTAAGATGGACGCCGTACTCGAAAACTTTGACCGCCAAGCAAGAGAAAAGGCGGAAGAAGCGTTGGACGAAGACGTTTACGCTCATTTTGCAGAGACTTTCCCTGACGGCAAAAATGACATAGGAGAGACTTTGTACGCTATGAAAAAAGCAAAAGTCAGAGCTAAGATTCTCAACGAAGGAATCAGACCTGACGGCAGAGCTTTGACGGAAATCAGACCTATCTGGTGCGAAGTAGGCGTTTTGCCAAGAGTACACGGTACGGGCGTATTTACCCGTGGACAAACTCAGGTGCTCACTTGCTGCACGCTCGGCACCATTTCCGAAGTTCAGAAACTCGAAGGTATCGACGACGAAGTTTGCAAGAGATATATCCATCACTACAACTTCCCACCTTACAGCGTAGGCGAAGCAAAACCGGCAAAGAGTCCTGGAAGAAGAGAAATCGGACACGGCGCACTTGCAGAGAGAGCGCTTGAACCTGTGCTTCCTTCGGAAGACGCATTCCCTTATGCAATTCGTACCGTAAGCGAAGTGCTTAGCTCCAACGGTTCCACATCTCAAGCCAGCGTTTGCGGCAGCACTTTGGCGCTTATGGACGCAGGCGTGCCTATCAAAAAGCCTGTTGCAGGCGTTGCAATGGGACTTATCAGCAACGAAGACAAGAGCAAAGTATCCGTTTTGACCGATATTCAGGGACTGGAAGACTTCCTTGGCGATATGGACTTCAAGGTAGCAGGTACCGCAGACGGTATCACCGCTATTCAGATGGATATCAAAATCAAGGGTATCAACGAAGAAATTTTGCGCAAGGCTCTGGCTCAGGCAAGAGTCGGCAGACTGGAAATTCTTGACAAAATGCTTGCAGTTTTGCCAGCTCCTAGAAAAGAACTTTCCAAGTTTGCTCCAAAGATTGTTTCCTTCAACATCAATCCTGACAAAATCGGCGACGTAGTAGGAAAACAAGGCAAAGTTATCAACAAGATTATCGAAGATACAGGCGTCAAGATTGACATCAACGACTTTGGCGACGTATTTGTATCCAGCGACGATATGGACGCTATCCAAAAGGCTAAGTCCATCATAGAGCTTATCGTCAAAGATCCGGAAATCGGCACCGTTCTCGAAGGCGAAGTTGTGAGAATTATGCCTTTCGGAGCATTTGTACAGCTTGCACCAGGCAAGGACGCAATGGTTCATATCTCCAAGCTCAAAAAGGAAAGAGTAGAAAAGGTTGAAGACGTCGTTGCTATCGGAGACAAGGTCAAGGTACAGGTTATTGACATCAACGACAAGGGCATCGCTCTCAAACTTATCGAAGTTATCAAATAACTATCAAAACACAATCAACTATCACGTCGCTTAATTGCGACGTGATTTTTTATGATAACTATTTTTGTGATAATTCATATTGTTTTTTATTCAATATACGCAATCAGGTCGTTTTAATATGATTTGAAGGTTATTTTGCAGTCCGTTATATTTTGCACGACAAGTCGTAGAGCATCTGACGCTTGCAATTTTGCCACTTTTCAATCGTTACGATTTTGCCTGATGACGACAGAAATACGCCGATGCTTTGATTGTGATGCGGAGAATTATTGCTTGATATCATATATTGTCGGCATAATGAATAAAATTTGGTATGAAAAAAATCAAGATTTTGGGCGTAAGAATGACAAGTATCATCACCAACGTGATAATTCTGGCAATGCTTGCGCTTGTCGCAATAACAAGTTTCGGTGGATATAGTTCGATTTTTGCGTCTTCTTCCAACGTCGACGCACCTTATTACAAAGGCGAGAGCGGCAGAAACGAAGTTTCTTTGATGATAAACGTCTATTGGGGTACAGAATATATCGAGCCGATGCTGGAAGTTCTTAAACAATACGGTGCAAAATGCACGTTTTTTGTAGGCGGAAGTTGGGTAGACGACAATAACGAATTGTTACTCAAAATTATAGACGAAGGACACGAAATTGGCAATCACGGATATTTTCACAAGGACCACAAAAAATTGAGTTATGAAGGCAATCTGAGCGAAATCAAGGCAACTAACACGTTGGTAGAAGCTGTGAGCGGTTATAAAATCAAGCTTTTTGCTCCGCCGTCGGGCAGCTACGGCAACGATGCACTCAAAGCGGCTAAAAGTCTGGATATGCCTGTAATTATGTGGTCTAAGGACACAATAGACTGGCGAGATAAGGACAGTTCTTTGGTGCTGGAAAGGGCGACGAAAAACGTAAGTGCGGGAGATTTGATATTGGCTCACCCTACCAAACATACTCTCGAAGCGTTGCCACAGATA
The DNA here is from genome assembly GCA_051883395.1 of Christensenellales bacterium. Taxonomy (GTDB): domain Bacteria; phylum Bacillota; class Clostridia; order Christensenellales; family UBA3700; genus HGM11368. The sequence goes on from JBJETQ010000033.1 coordinate 22,105, forward strand.
TTGCAAAAATATGAAGAAAAAGGACTCAAAGCTGTAACTGTCAGTCAAATTATCCAAAAAAACAGCGTATAATCAGCGTTTAATCTTTACAAAGCGACGACAATAATTTATAATATGCGTATGAATAGTTTTATTTATCAATATCCAAGCGGACTGAGACTGGTGTACAAAAATTTGCCGGGCGTTAGGTCGGTAAGTATAGCCGTTATGGTCGCTTGCGGCAGCAACAACGAAAACGAGAAAAACAACGGAATTTCGCATTTTATCGAACATATGATGTTCAAAGGCACTCACAAGCGTACTGCCTTTGAGATTGTGGACGAAGTAGATTCTATGGGGGCGCAAATCAACGCTTTTACTTCCAAGCAAGCCACTTGTTATTATACTATCGGTATGGACGAAGTGGCCGAAAATTGTATTGCTATTCTCAGCGATATCGTTCTTCATTCCGTTTTTCCGCAGGACGAAATCGAAAGGGAAAAGGGTGTTGTTCTCGAAGAAATATCCATGAGTGAAGACGACAATGCCGACCTTGTAATAGAAAATTTGTCCACGGCATATTTTGAAGGCAATTCTCTCTCCAAGACAATTTTGGGACCTAGAAACAACGTCAAGAGCTTTACACGCAAAGATATTACCGACTATATCGGCGCCAATTATGTCGCCAACGACATAGTAGTATCTATAGTTGGCAATATCGACGAGCAGAAGGCAAAGGACCTTGTAGCAAAATATTTTGAAGGCGGCTTTGTCAGCGACAAGGGCAGAAAGTGGGAAGACGTGCGTCATCAACCTGTCAGCCGTTACGTGAGCAAGTTTAAGGATATAGAGCAGTCTAATATAGCGATAGCTATGCCTGCATACGAATACTCGAATTCTTTGGCTATGGCTATGATGCTCGTCAACAATATAGTTGGCGGCGGTATGAGCAGCAGACTATTTCAGGAGATAAGAGAAAAGCAAGGGCTTGCTTACAACGTTTACAGTTATCCTTCCACATATATCAACAACGGCGTCAACACAATATATATCGGCACCAATCCGTCGTCCGTTCACAAGTCGTTGACGGCAGTCAAAAATCTTGTTGACGACGTGCGCAAAAATTATCTCACCAAAGCAGAATTGGAAAAGGGTATCAGACAACTCAAAAGCGCATACGTGCTTGGACAAGAAAGTTCTTCCGCACAAATGAAAATATTCGCCAAACACGCCTTGTACACCAATCGTCTGTTTAGTATAGACGAGCAACTTCAAAGGATAGATTCTATCACGATGGACGACGTGGTTCAGGTTGTGGACGATTGTTTCGATTTGTCAAAAGCCGTTGTCAGTTACGTAGGTCAGCAGGTAGATGGCAATTTGTGTGAGTGTCTGCACTAGAATCAAGTAAAGTTTTCGCCGCACTCGTTGCGGCGTTTTTTAGATTTTGCAGCCGTACAAATCGTGTAGCGGACGCCAAAACTGTTAGTCGGTTGTATCAAATGTTATTATTATATTGAAAAAGTGGCTATATCAAATCAAAAAAATCAACAATTTTGTTGCTTTCGTTTGCAAGTCGGCTTTGCAGACCTATGACTTTATAGGTTGATAAAATATAGGGTTTTTTCGACAAATAAAGTTTGCAATTTTATTGTTCTTTATTTTTTATATTATATTGTAAATTATAATATTTTGTGCTATAATTTATTATGCCAACATATATGGGCAAGGAGAATACTGTGAAAAACAATTCAGGCGAAAATCAAAATCGTTCTAACAGAATTTTCAACGGACTGATGATTACCGGTCTGTCGCTTTTGCTGTTTTGTATTCTGGTAGGAGTTTTCGGCAAAGCAGGCGGTTATGTACGCAACTTTTTTGTGGGAGTATTCGGTTATGCCGTCTACGGCTACACTCTGGCTGCGCTGCTGAGCGGTATTCTTATGATTTTCGGCAGGAGAGCCACAGCAAAACCGGGAGCGACGTTATGTTATATACTTACTCTTGTCATTATCGTCATGATATGCCACGTTTCTCTTACAAAACATCTTGCTACGGCAGGATATTCCGCATATATCAAGGCATGTTACGACACGGCTGATACGCCTGCCGGCTGGTTGGGTGCGCTGGTTGCATATCCTATGTGCAAGGCATACGTCTTTGCTATGATTATACTCAGTCTGTTATTGGCGGGATTGATTGCAATGGCTATCGTCGTCAACGTCAATAGTGAAATTGTCTTTCCTTCGACGGGCAGAGTCAAGGTCTTTGGCAAAAAGAAAGATAATGCGACTCAAACTCCCGACGCACAGGACGCACCTGTTAAAAAGAGAGAACTGTACAACGGCACCGTCAGCGGTAAAAACCTTTCCAACAACATAGGCAAAGGCTATCTTTCAAGCAACAAACCGCTGGAATACGAGCCGTTGGAGAGTATGGATTTCAATGACGAAGAAAGCGGAGATATAATGGACGAAAACGGAACTCTTATCAATCCGCAGGAAGTAAAAAACAGCGTGGAACTTCAAAGGCAAGCCGTGCTTGACTTTTGGTATAACGACGGAGCAATACCGCAAACTCCGCAATACAGGGGAGATAAAACCGTGGACGTTTCTAAGTCCAAATTCGGTCTGCGTAGCAACGCATCTCAGCCAAAAGCAGAGCAAACGCAAGAGTCGTCTTCCGAACCTGCGCAACTCGACGAGCGTTACAAGTCCTATTCCAACAACTATCGCATGCAACAAATGATGAAAAACATGGGCATTGACGGCGGCGAGCAGGAAAGTAATTCTGTCAACAACGACTTTATGCAGGAGATAGAAAACGCTCTCAATCAAGGCTTGCAGGAGTACGGACAAAGCAGCGTTGCGCAAGACGACGCTTGGAATAACGACGAGTCGGACGACTCTCAGATTCAGAGCAAGCAAGAAGAAGTAAACGTTGAGCCGCTTCAATCTGCCGATGCCGAAGCACAGGCTAAGGAAGCCGAAAAGCAGGCAAGAGCCGAGAGACTGAGACAATTGAGAGAAAAGCAGGCGCAAAGACAGCGTGCCAATCAGCAAGCCGAAGAAGAAAAACGCAACGAACAACAAGCCAAGGAAGTAGAAGAAACTCCCGTCAATTTCCCATATCAGAGTCTTAGACCTGATTTTTCGGCTATGAGAAGTCAGAATCAGGCTTCTGTCCAAAACAATCAACCTGCAAAGGAAGAACCTGCCAAGGAGCCTAAGCCAAGGGTAATTTTGCCGTACAATCCGCCGTCTTTGGACTGTCTCAAAGATTATCAGGAAGACGTTGCGGTTGACAGCGATTATCTCGAAACGCTGTCGGGTATTCTCACGTCAAAAATGGCAGATTTCGGCGTGGACATTCACGTCTGCGGCATAGTCAAAGGTCCTACCTTTTCACGTATAGAATTTGAGACCAATGCTCAACTCGGACGCATAACTTCCAAGTACAACGATATTGTTATGTGGCTGGGCGTGGAGAGCATGCGTCTTGAAGCGCCAATTCCGGGCAAGAGATGTTGCGGTATCGAGATTCCTAACAAAAACAGGGGAACGGTCGGCTTAAAAGCCGTCATCAACAGCCCTGAGTTTAACAATACCGACAAAGAAGGTTTGTATTTTGCGCTCGGTAAAGACATCGACGGCAATTGTTACGTCAGCGACATTACCAAATTTCCGCATGCACTCGTTGCAGGCGCATCGGGCGCAGGTAAATCGGTATGTCTCAACGGAATGATATGTAGTATGCTCTACAAGTATTCTCCCGAAGAATTGAGAATGATACTAGTCGACCCTAAGGTCGTGGAACTCAACGTTTACCGCAATATACCGCACTTGCTCATTCCGCAGATTTTGTCGGAAGAAAAGAAGGTAATCAATGCACTCAAATGGGCAGTAGACGAGATGGAAAAGAGATATCAGCTCATGACCGACATGTCGGTAGCCAACTTGGCGCAGTACAACGAAGAAGTGGACGACAAGTCAAAGAAGTTGCCGTTTATTCTTATAGTAATAGACGAAGTGGGTGATATCATTTTGTCGCCTGTGGGCAAAGAATTCCAGGTTTTGGTCAAAAAACTTGCCGCCAAAGCTCGTGCCGCAGGTATTCACCTTATACTTGCCACCCAAAGACCGTCGGTTGACGTCATCACGGGTACTATCAAGTCCAATCTCCCTACGAGAATTGCGTTTGCCGTAACCAGCGGCGTTGACAGCAAGACCATACTTGACTGTCAGGGCGCAGAAAAATTGTTGCGTATGGGCGATATGCTTTACAAAGAAGCAGTCAAGCCTAACCCTGTGAGAGTGCAAGGAGCTTTTATTCATACCAAAGAAGTCAAAGCTATCGTCGAACAGGTCAAGAGTCGCAATCAGGCATATTTCGATGATGACGTCGTCAACTTTATCAACAAGACGGAAGAAGAAAGCGTCGTAGAAGCCGAGAGTGGCGACAAGAAGAATAGTGAGTTTCCTGACGAATTGTGTCTTGACGTACTTGATTACGGTCTTACCAATTCTACCATATCGATATCAGGACTTCAAAGGCGTTTTGCGCTTGGTTTCAACAGGGCAGGCAGAATAGTCGATTGGCTCAAAAGCAAAGGATATATAAGAATGGAAGGCAAAACTTTTGTGTTTGCTCTCAACGAAGAACAGGTGGAACAACTCAAAAAACGAGCTTTGGAAGGAGATGAAGAATGAAAGTAGGTACCATATCGCTGGGTTGCGATAAAAACAGAATCGATACCGAAAATATGCTCGGATATCTCAAAGACGACGGCTTTGAGTTTACTTCCGACCCTGCCGACGCCGATATAATAATAATCAACACCTGTGGCTTTATCGAATCGGCTAAGAGAGAAGCAATCGACACGATATTGGAGATGTCAGATTACAAAAGACAAGGCAAGTGTCAGTATCTGGTCGTTACGGGCTGTCTTGCGCAGAGATATATGGACGAGCTTAGCAAGGAGATGAAGGAAGTAGACGTATTTTTGGGTACTACCAGCTATCACAAATTGCCCGAAATACTAAAAAATCTCAAACGTAACAGCGAGCAGATATGTATTAAAAACGACATCAACGAAAGACATTTTACAACCGGGCGTGTTTTGACTACGCCTGAGCATTATGCCTACGTCAAAATTGCCGAAGGTTGCGACAATCATTGTACCTATTGTGCTATTCCTTACATAAGGGGCAAATATACTTCAAGGCCGATAGAAGATATTGTGCAGGAAGTCAAAGACCTGCTTGCCAACCATTGCACCAAAGAGATTATTCTGGTTGCGCAGGACGTTAGCAATTACGGCAAAGACTTGTATGGAGAAGTAAGGCTGATTGAATTGTTGGAGCAACTCAGCCAACTCGACGTGCAATGGATACGTTTGCTCTATCTGTATCCGGAACTTATTACGGACGAACTGCTCGATTATATTGTATCCAATCCAAAAATTTGCAAATATCTTGACATACCATGTCAGCATATAAGTGATACAATATTGAAAAAGATGAACAGGAGAGTAAACGGCGAATATATTGTAAATCTTATTAAGAAGATCAGAAGCAAAGGAAATTTTGCCATTCGTTCAACATTCATAGTAGGTTTTCCGCAGGAGAGTGAAGAAGATTACAAACAGCTTGTTGACTTTGTAGAGTGGGCAAAATTGGACAGATGCGGGTTTTTTGCATATTCCTGCGAAGAAGGAACGCCTGCTGCACGTATGAGCGGACAGATTGACGAACAGGTCAAAAAGCAGAGAGTAGAAAAACTTTACGATATATCGCAGAATATACTTCAACTCAAATTGAAAGAGCGTATCGGACAGGTTGTTGACGTAATATACGAAGGCGTCGATTATGACAGACAAGTCTTTTACGGCAGGACGCAATTCGATGCTCCCGACATAGATACGGTAGTATATTTTACTTCAAAGCGTCCTGTGGACATAGGCTTGATTTACAAGGTGAAAATTACAGGCGTTGACGGAGAAGACAGTATAGGAGAGTTGATATGAATTTACCTACAAAAATTACGGTTGCCAGATTGGTATTGATACCGATATTCATTTTGTCGTATTGTTTGCAGTCGGTGTGGAAATATATGTTTATTTTCACTTGGCTGATATTTATGGTGGCGTCCCTTACCGATTATCTTGACGGGCATCTTGCGAGAAAGTATAATCTCATAACCAATCTGGGCAAGTTTCTTGACCCGATTGCCGACAAAGTGCTGGTAGTAGCAGGGTTGTTTGTAATAGTAGAAGGCGGATATTTGCCTGTGCCTTATCTGGCGATGATTTGTTCGGTGCTGATAATGGCAAGAGAACTTATTATCGGACTGTTCAGGCAGATGGCGGCGTTGCGCAACTTTGTGCTTGCAGCCGACAAGTTGGGCAAAATCAAAACCGCTTCCACAATGTTCGGTATGAGTTTCATACTTTTTGCACCGCCTTCGATGTCGTCGCAATACGTTGTGTTCAAGGTGTTTATATGGATAGGTACTGTGATTTTCGTGTTTGCAACCGTCATGACGATTGTCAGCGGACTCAATTATATACTCAAAAACAAGGCTATACTTGCCGAAACAAAAGAATAAAGTAAAAGACTATGATAGACAACAACAAAGACCTGTGTATAATCAAAGCAATAGAACTGACAGGTGAACAAGTAGACGAAATAATGGAATTATCCGGCGACGACATTGCGGTAAGCGTGGACGTCGAAGGACTAGATTACAAGATTATAGTGGACAATTCAGGCGGAGAAGAAGTGGACTTTTTTAGTACAATCAATGCCGTCAAAAAAATAGCCGGAGACAAGATTTATAGCGAAGATGACGAAACGCTGGAAGAAAAAGTAGTAAAACTTGCTTTGGAAAAAGGCGTAAGAATAGCCGTTGCGGAGTCTTTGACGGGTGGTATGATATGTAGCAGAATAGTCAACGTATCGGGTAGCTCGGGAGTGCTTAACGAAGGTTTGGTTACATATACCAATGCCGCCAAAGTAAAAAGACTGCACGTCAAACTGACCACGTTGAGAGATTATGGAGTTGTCAGCGAGCAGACAGCAAAAGAAATGGCTTTGGGACTGCGTAGCAAGGACAACGCCTTGGTTGTTGCAACCACGGGTTGTGCAGGACCGGGCAGCGACGCAGACGATTCTCCTGTCGGACTGGCTTATATCGGCGTTGCGGGAAATAACGGCGTAGACGCCTACAAACTTAATCTCGAAGGCGAAAGAAACGTAATAAGAAAGAGCGTTACGGACAAGGCTTTGTACTTGTTGCTCAATTATATAACAAAATATTAAGGAAGGTAAATTATGGCAAAAGAAAAGAAAGTATTGGATAGTGAAAAGAACAGTTTGATTGAAGACGCCATCGCCAAGATAGAAAAACAATACGGCAAAGGTGCAATTATGAAATTGGGCGACGAGAGCGTAGGTCCGATTGAGGTTATAAGCACAGGTTGTCTTTCTTTGGATATGGCGCTGGGTGTAGGCGGTCTTCCTAAGGGTAGAATTATTGAGATATACGGACCTGAATCTTCCGGTAAAACCACGGTTGCGTTGAGTGCGGTTGCTGAGTGCCAAAAGGCAGGCGGAACGGCTGCTTTTATCGATGCAGAGCATGCGCTTGACCCTGTATATGCCGAAAAACTGGGTGTTGACGTCAACAATCTTTACGTTTCTCAGCCTGATGATGCCGAACAAGGACTTAATATTGCCGAGACGCTTGTACGAAGCAATTCCATAGACATAATCGTTATCGATTCGGTTGCCGCACTTACTCCGAGAGCGGAAATCGAAGGAGAAATGGGACAATCAACCATAGGTTTGCAGGCGAGACTGATGTCTCAGGCTTTGCGTAAACTGACCGCAATCATCAGCAAGACAAATACGTGTCTTATCTTCATCAATCAGCTCAGAGAAAAGGTAGGCATTATGTTCGGCAATCCCGAAGTTACTCCGGGCGGCAAGGCTCTCAAATTCTATTCCAGCGTAAGAATGGAAGTAAGAAAGGGCGACGCCATCAAGGACGGAACGGAATTTATCGGAAACAAAGCCAAGGTAAAAATAGTCAAGAATAAAGTAGCACCGCCTTTCAAAAACTGCGAATTCGACATTTTGTTTGGCAAAGGTATATCGGCTATGGGCTGTATAGTTGATATAGGTATCAATATGGGCATATTGGTCAAGAGCGGTTCGTGGATAAGCTACAACGACGAAAAGATTGCTCAGGGCAGAGATAAAGCCATATCCTATCTTGACGACAATCCGGAAGTTGCCGAAGAAATCAAAGCCAGAATTCTTGAAAAAACGAGAGAAAACAAATAAATGGATAATTGGTATTGACTTTAAAGTTAATATTATTTATAATAAAATATGCAGTAATATGCAATGCAACTTAACAATTTAATATCAGGAGGTTAATATGACAACTACATTCAGTTGCTTCAATTATCTTCTTGGGATAGATTCCGGAGCCGTTGTCGGTATAGCGGTAGCTATGGTTGTTTTGGGCTGTGCTATCGGCTTGCTGGCTTACAGATTTGTTGCTCGCCGTATGGTTGGCAGCGTAAAACAAGAATGTAACCGTATCAGAGAAGAAGGCCGTCAGGACGCCAAATCCTATCTCAAAGAGGCAAAAGTTGAAGCAAAAGACGAACAACAGAGACTTCGTAGTGAATTTGAGAAAGAGTGTAAAGAAAGACGTAACGAAATAAATCGTACCGAACAAAGACTTGCTCAAAGAGAAGATTTTTTATCCAAAAAAGAGAGTGCCATCGACCACAAGTCAGATGTGCTGGACGATAAAAAGAAACAACTCGAAGACAGAGAAAAGAAACTTGACAGTTTGGAAGAAGAAATTCAAAACGCTCACGCAAGAATGATTGAAGAAATCGAAAAGGTTGCTCAGATGAGCCAGGCAGAAGCGAAGGACGTTTTGATGAACGAACTTTTGGAAGAAGCACGCAGAGACGCTGCTGTGGAAGCAAAAGAAATCGAGCAGAAGGCAAAGGAAGAAGCCGACAAAAAGGCCAAGAACATTGTAGCGATGGCTATTCAGAGATGTTCTGCCGACCATGCGTCGGAATTTGCGGTTTCGGTTGTAGAATTGCCTAGCGAAGATATGAAAGGTCGCTTAATTGGTAGAGTGGGCAGAAATATCCGAGCAATTGAAAACGCCACGGGCGTCGACCTTATTATCGACGATACCCCTGACGTAGTTACCTTGTCGGGCTTTGACCCGGTTAGGAGAGAAGTTGCCAGACTTACTATCGAAAGACTGGTAGCTGACGGTAGAATTCACCCTGCTCGCATAGAAGAAACGGCGGAAAAGGTGAAGAAAGAACTTGATGCGCAAATGAAGGAAGCGGGCGAAAATGCGGCGTTTGACGCCAACGTTTACGGCTTGCATCCGGAAATTATAAAGCTTTTGGGTAGACTGAAATACCGTACGAGCTACGGACAAAACGTACTCAAACACTCCTTGGAAGTAAGTTATCTTGCAGGTATCATGGCGGCAGAGCTTGGCGCCGACGTCAAGGTTGCCAAACGTGCTGGATTGTTGCACGATATAGGCAAGGCGGTAGACCATGAAGTAGAAGGTACTCATATATCCATAGGTGTAGAAATCGCCAAAAAATTCAAAGAAAGCCCTGCGGTCGTACATGCGATAGAAGCGCATCACGGCGACGTTGAGGCTAAGACGATAGAAGCTGTTATCGTACAGGCTGCGGACTCTATATCGGGCGCAAGACCGGGCGCAAGACGAGAATCGCTTGAAAACTACGTCAAGAGATTGGAAAAACTCGAAAGCGTTGCCAATGCGTTTGAAGGTGTAGAGCAATCGTTTGCCATTCAGGCAGGCAGAGAAATCCGAGTTATGGTAAAACCAGAAAAGGTTGACGACAAAGCCACGGCATTTTTGGCAAAGGATATTGCCAAAAAGATTGAGGCAGAACTGGAATATCCGGGACAAATCAAAGTCAACGTCATCAGGGAAGTCAGACATACGGAATATGCCAAGTAAACAAAAAGTCGCTTGCGATTGCAGGCGACTTTTTTTAATAGAACAAAAATCGGAAAATAAGCGGTAACAATATACAAATAACAAGATTGATTACCAGACAAACAATCAACAAAATTAGTGAAATTTTTGCGGAAGATTTCAGTATGTTCGGGCAAAGATTAAGTCCGTTGATGCAGTTGTTGAATCCGAGATTGTATATTACGATTATTGCGCTTACTGCCATAAATAAAAGCCACAATGGCAGATAATACAAGATAAGAGAAAATATAGCTGTAAGAGCGTTTACTTTGAAAGCAACCGTAAGGCTATATCCTATTCTGTATCCCACAAACGCTATCACGCCGAAACTTATCAGCGAAAAGAGCGGATTGAGAATAGACAAAAAAGCTATAAATATTACCAAAGCAAAATACAGACTTATTTTGAACCAGGAGCCAAAATAGCTGTAACCGCCTTCGCTCAACAACAAATAAGGACAAAACTGGTCGGGGTTGTCAATGTCCTTTCCTACGACAATACCTATTATCAGACCTATGATAGACGAAATCGCAATGACAAGAAATATCCACCAATATTTTTTTAGTTGCAGGTTAGAATGGATATTTGCAGGAAAAACCCTAAGTTTAGGCACGTTTTTGTCAGTTTGTTGTTTCATATAATATTTTATCGTGTGTAAAAAATAAATATGATAAATAATGCAAAATAGCTCGTTTTGTGTCGAATAGAAAATAATTTGAATTGAGCCAAATGAGATTATGACATAAATCTGATATTTTCGTAAGCCTGCACAATAAATTGTTTAGACGTAGGTTTGCCTTTTACTTCGTCGATTGTATTGCCAAATCGACTTTGCAAAAGGCTTACGTCGCCGTAGTTCCAGGCTTTTGCAATGCAATTTTGTATATTTTTGTCTATATTGCCTATGCTTTGACCGTATTTTTGAGCCAAAATCTTATATCCGTTATGTTTCAACGGAAAAATTTCTTTGCCTAGCGTCAATTGGGTAATCAATTCGCTCAGATATCTGTATCCGACGCAATTGGGCATTATACCCATGCCTATAAGATATTTTTTGACCAATTCGTTCATATAACCATTATATTTTATTTTGACAGGTCAAAAATGTCGGGTTATGAATTTTTGTGGATTTTTATATCTTTTCAAATTTATTTCAATGGTATATAATAATAATATGAAAGCAATTATATTGGTTTTGGACAGTTTTGGAATAGGCGGAGCAGCCGATGCAAGACAATACGGCGACGAAGGCAGCAATACCTATCGTGCTATCGCCAAAGGAATCAAGGTTCCCAATCTTGTCAGACTGGGACTCAATAATATTGATTTTGTAGACGCTACGCCAAAATGCGAAGCGCCGGTTGCAAGTTATGCCAGACTCATCGAATCGTCCTGTGCCAAAGATACTACCACCGGACACTACGAACTTATGGGGATAGTAACACGCACCCCGTATCCTACTTATCCGCAGGGGTTTGACAAAGAAATAATCGACCAACTCATCAAAGCGTGGGGAGTAGGCGGAGTCTTGGGCAACAAGGCTGCAAGCGGCACGCAGATTATTGAAGAACTAGGCAATGAGCATCTGGCTACCGGTTATCCAATCGTTTATACTTCGGCTGACAGCGTATTGCAGATAGCTTGTTGCGATACTTTGTATCCTATCGACAAACTTTACGATATGTGCATCAAGGCACGTCGTATCATGTGTGGCAAAAACAACGTCGCAAGAGTAATTGCTCGTCCCTTTGCAATAGACGAAGACGGGCATTTTTATCGTACAGCGCAGCGTAAGGACTTCGGCTTGGTTCCGCAAGAGCAGAGTGTTCTTGACGTATTGCAACAACACGGTATAGAGACTATTGCCATAGGCAAGATAAACGATATATTCAGCGGAGCGGGCATAAGCCGTGCTATCGAAGCGCATAACAACAGAGAAGTTGTTGACGCAACCATAGACGCTATCAAACGATACGACAATTGCCTGATTTTTTCCAATTTAGTTGATTTTGACATGTTATACGGACATCGCAACGACGTGGAAGGCTACAAAAAATGTCTTGAAGATTTCGATTTGCGCCTGCCTGAAATAATTAAGGTTATGGACAAAGAAGATTTGCTCGTCATTACTGCCGATCACGGTTGCGACCCGTCGACGCCAAGTACGGACCATTCGAGAGAAAACGTGCCTGCGATATTTTACACTCCAAAGGACAAAAATGTCTGCAACTACGGCACAATTCAAGGCTTTGATTTTGTAGGCAAACAAATATGTAAATTTTTCAAAATAAATAAATAATAATTATAAATTGTTCGATTTTATTCTAAAAAACCGATTAATTTATAATAAAATGCTGCATAAACACATATTTTATCCACACAATACAGTTATAGTGAGGATATTATGAAAAAGTTTTTTGCAGTATTTTTTTTGATAATAACAACGTTGACGTTGGCAATAAGTTCTACATTGTGTTTGCCTGCCAACATAGAAGAAGCCGTTATTGACGAAAGCATTGACGCTAAGTCTTTCAGCAAATATATGACGGATTTCGATTCAGGGTTGGAGCTATACAGTTACAATGCCGACGAAAAACATGAGATTGCCAGTATGGTCAAGATAATGACGGCTCTGCTGGTACTGGAAGAAATAGACAAGGGTAATCTGGCTCTTGACGAGCAGATTACCATATCCGAAAATTCTTCGGCCATGGGCGGTTCACAGATGTTTTTGGAAACTGGCGACAATTATAGCGTCAGCGACCTGCTCAAAGGTATAATCGTAGTTTCTGCCAACGACGCTTCCGTTGCGCTTGCCGAGAGAATATCGGGGTCGCATGAAGGATTTGTCAATGCAATGAACCAGAGAGCAAAAGAATTGGGAATGAACAATACTTTGTTTTGTTCTGCTACTGGGCTGCCAAGCGATAAAGAACAATATAGTACGGCAAGAGACGTAAACGTTATGACGAGAGAATTGATGAAACATGACAAATACTATGACTATGCGTCTATTTATCTCGAAAATTATACTCATCCCGACGGCAGAATTACGCAACTTGTCAATACTAACAAGCTGATAAGGCATTACAAAGGTTGCATAGGCGGCAAGACGGGATATACGTCAAAAGCAGGATTTTGTCTTTCCGCATGTGCAAATCGTAACGGTCTCAAAGTTGTGGCAACGGTAATAGGTTGTCCCGATTCAAAGACACGTTTCAATCAGGTAAGCAAACTGTTTGATTACGGTTTTGCCAGTTTCAAGCGAGAGACGGTATATTCTTCAAACGTTCCTTTGGAAAACAAACTTGCAGTCAAGGCTTCTCCCGTCAAGGAGATAGACGTAGTTCCTGCACAGGACGTAACCGTGCTTTGTAAAGGGGCGGAAAAATTGAGTTTTGTAGAAGTTGAGTTGCCTGAATTTGTCAAGGCTCCCATCAAAAAGGGCGACGTTGTCGGCAAGGTAATAATCAAAACTCAGGACGAAGTAAACCAAATAGATTTACTTGCGGCGCAAGACGCAGATAAATCAAGTTTGTTCGATTATATCAAAGACCTTGCTTCGAGATGGTAAAAACTCCCGGCTATTATCTGCGCTAAGTTAAAATCAACGCTGATACGATTTGTCAAAAGACCGTAAAAATTTACGGTCTTTATTATATTAATTTGACTTTATGCCTTGGTTTTGATACAATCTAAAAAACAGCGCTGTGTATACAGCCGGGAGTTACTATGAATTACAGACAAACGATGAACGTAAACGAAAAGGGACATTTGCAAATCGGCGGCGTTGACTGCATGGATTTGGTAGCAAAATATTCTACGCCTTTGTACGTAATGGACGAAGATTATATCAGGGCGGTAGTGAGAGCTTTCAGAAATACTATTGCCAACACGTACGGCTACGGCAACGTTGCCTATGCTTCCAAGGCTTTTAGTTGCAAGGCAATATACAAGATTATGAAGGAAGAAGGCGGCAACATAGACGTAGTTTCGGCAGGAGAATTGTACACGGCAATAAGTGCAGGCTTTGATCCTTCCAAGGCTTATTTCCATGGCAACAACAAGCTGGTATCCGAGTTGGAATACGCCCTGTCCAACAACATCGGTGTTATAGTTGTGGACAATATCGAAGAAGTGGACATTATCGACAGTATATGCGACAAGTTGTCCCGCAAGCAAAAAGTGCTTATCCGCACCAATCCGGGTGTAGAAGCTCATACACACTCTTTTATTCAGACGGCAAAAGTTGACAGTAAATTCGGCTTTTCCATTGCAAATGGCGACGCTTTGAAGGCAATAATCAAAATAAAGTCTTCAAAAAACGTTGTTTTCGGCGGATTGCATTGTCATATAGGTTCGCAGATATTCGACAAATCTGCTTTTGCTCTGGCTGTTGAAGTGATGACTGACTTTATCGCAGCTCTCCAACAACAGGGCATTGAAGTGGACGAACTCAATCTCGGTGGCGGATTCGGCGTGCATTACAGCGGCGACGACCCTAAGTTCAACGTTGCTGAATATTGCGAATACGTAGAATTGTTGACGTCTACGCTCAGCGACTGCGTAAAGAAAAAGAATATCAAAAAGCCTTATTTTATGATAGAGCCGGGCAGAAGCATTGTGGGAGAAGCAGGCATTACGCTGTACAGCGTGGGGGCTATAAAAGATATAAAAGGCATAAGAAAATATCTTGCGATAGACGGCGGTATGACCGACAACATCAGACCTGCGCTTTATGACGCAAAGTATGAAGCAGTCATTGCAAACAAGGCTAATATGGCGCCTACACAAGTCGTTACTATTGCAGGTAAATGTTGCGAGAGCGGCGACGTGATTGTCAAGGATATTGCATTGCCTGATGCGCAAAGGGGAGACGTTATTGCTGTGTTCACCACAGGAGCTTACAACTATTCTATGTCCAGCAACTACAATCGCAATATGATACCGCCCGTTGTGTTTGTCTCTGGTGGCAAGAGCAGATATGCCGTCAAGCCACAGACCTTTGAAGACCTTGTACGCAACGACGTGGAGGAAGAATATAAATAATGATATATATCATCACAGCGCTTGCCGATTATCCTAGATTGGCGCTATTGGGAGTTCTTGCATATCTGATAGCAATTTTGTTTGCTATCGTATTGCACGAAATGGCACACGGTTGGGTGGCATATCTCAACGGCGATTACACCGCAAAGATGTCAGGCAGACTATCTCTCAATCCCTTCAAACATATCGACCCGATAGGCTTTTTGCTTATGTTGGTCGTCGGATTCGGTTGGGCAAAACCCGTTCCTGTCGACCCACGCAATTTCAGAGATTACAAGAAGGGAATGATTACGGTATCGATTGCAGGCGTGGTGTGCAACTTTATCGTAGCGTTTTTGGCTGCTGCGGTATATGCGATTTTGCTTGCATGTACCAAAAACGTAGATTTGACTATATACGTCGGACAGGAGATTTCGGCAGGTCAATACGCTTTCTTTTTCTTCTCTTATCTGTTTCAATACAGCATAATATTCAACCTTACGCTCATGGCTTTCAATCTTTTGCCTATATATCCGCTTGACGGATTCAGACTGTTTGAAACTCTCAAACCATCGAGCAAATACGTTGATTTTATGTATAGATACGGCAATTACGCACTTTTGATTCTGATTATTGCAAGCACTTTGCTTGGCAATATAAGTCCGTATCTCGATATCTTCGGAATGTATATAAATCTTGTGCGCAAAGGTGTGTTGGCTCTTTTCAATCTCATCTTCGGCGTCAATATATTGTAGGTGAACATGGCCAACTTTTTTGAAAAACACGCCAGCGACGTAGTCAAATTCAATTTACTCGATTTTGAAGGCCCGATAGATTTGTTGTATACGCTCATAGTCGTAGAAG
This sequence comes from Christensenellales bacterium, assembly GCA_051883395.1. GTDB lineage: Bacteria > Bacillota > Clostridia > Christensenellales > UBA3700 > HGM11368. The sequence continues at coordinate 38,038 of JBJETQ010000033.1, forward strand.
GCAAGTATGATTTGCTTACCTTCCCTTTGGCGCAGATAACAGGTCAATATATGCAATATATGGAAGGAGTCGGAGAGCTGGATATGGACGTAGCTTCCGACTTTGTTTCGGTTGCCGCAACGCTGCTAGAAATCAAATCAAAGGACGCTCTGCCAAAAGAAGAAATCGAAGACGAAGATTACGTTGAAGAAGAAGATCCCGAAGAAATGCTCAGGCGCAGACTGCTTATGTATGCGATGTTCAAAGAAAAGGGCGAAATTCTTAAAAGTCGAGAGACGCTCAACAAATTTCATCGCAAGCCTGTATTTACAGACAAGGACGCAATTATCGTCATCAACAATTTTGACATCAACAATCTCATTGACGCCTATGGTAGAATGTTGCTGAGACTCAACGAAAAAGAAATAGCCTTTGCTACCAAAAAAATAGTCAAGGACCCTTATACGGTTGCCGATAAAATTAATTTTATCGCACAGAAAGTCATAGCGCAAAAGAGCATAAAATTCAGCGAATTGTTTGGAGAAAAGGTGGAAAGAAGCGAAAAAATATCTACCTTTCAGGCTTTGCTGGAACTTATGAAAAAGCAGATTGTCAAAGCGACTCAACCTACTTTTACCGATGATATTCTCATTGAGTACAACGAAGACATAGACAGCGAATCGATAGATTACGCCGAGCTTGGCAAAACGGAGGAATAGAATGAAAAATTTAGTCAACGTCGTAGAAGCGATAATTTTTGCGGCAGGAGTGCCGATAAGCAGGCAGGATATTCTCAACAAACTTCCCGACGACGTTTCAAAGCGTAATCTCAACGACGCAATAAGCGAGCTGGAAGAAAAATACAGCGGAGATTGCGGTATAAGGCTGGAAATCTTCAACGACAAGGTGCAGTTTGCGTCAAACAGTCAATACGGAGAAATCGTCGCAGACGTCTTGCAACCCGTCAAAGAAAAAGAACTCTCAAAAATTCTCGTTGAAGTTCTGTCGATAATCGCATATCAACAGCCTATTACTCGTAGCGAAATAGAAGATATAAGGGGCGTCAGTCCTGATTATGCCATCAGCGTTCTGCTCAAAGCCGACCTTATCAAAAGTTGCGGTTTCAAACAGTCGCCCGGCAAACCTGTGTTATACGGCACCACCGACGAATTTCTCAAAAAATTTGAGTTGCATTCTATTGACGAATTGCCTGATTACGGCGAAGTGATGAAAAGACTTATCGAATACGGCAACTTCAATGCTCAGACCGAAGGACTTTACAGAGAAATACAGGTTGCAGACGATTTTGAAGAAACGTCCAGTCAGATTCAGCAGCAGGATGAGTTTGACGCTCTGCTTGACAGCACTAATCCTGACTTTTTGTCGGGGGAAGAATTTGTATCTTACGAAAGCGACGGTGATTCTGACGACGACGATACGATAGGTGTATAAAAACTGTGCAATAGATATAATTTATTTTAGTGTTTATATAGACAGTACATATATGATTTAAAACGGCTCTTTATCTTAGAGCCGTGTTTTTTTGCAAAAATTAAAATTTTGATAAAATCAACAATTTCGACGATATTTTTGAATGTACAATTTTTGTTTGCACACAACAATAGTATGGTCTGGCTGATTGCGATTATTGTTGTTCTTATTGTTGTAGCCACGGTGTTGGCATTGCTTGCGGCAGGAATAAATATCAAAGGCTATATTGATACGGATAGTCAGCGAGCAAGCATAAATACTGTGCTTTTCGGAATATTCAGAATAAAATTAGTTATTTTTGAATGTAAAGGCAATTTGTATTATCAGATTGGCAAGAGAGATTTCAAAAAAATCACTTTCGACAAGTCGGACGAAAAATCGCAATCAACACCAAAAAGCAAAAGACGACAACCTGAAAAATTGTTTCCCATACCGCTTCAAAAATTGTATCTCAACGTGTATTATTGCGCCGACGATATGTGGAGCTCTATGGTGCGACCTTTTGTGGAATTTTGCAGAAGTATCGTTGAATACTATCTGCCAAAGTATGTAGAATGTGAAGAAGTTTGTATGTGTATCAACGATGCTTGTGTAAGAAAGGGGATAGGCGTCGATTTTAACGTCAAAACAGGCAACGGGTTACTGAGCATGCTGTTCAGGTATGCGTCTTTGAAAATAAAAGGGGGAAAATTATGAACGACATTCAGCAAATAATGAGCGCTGCGCTGGATAGCTTAAAAGGTGTGGTGGAGAGCGACGCAACGTTTTCCAAACCTATCACTATGCCGGACGGTACAACAATCGTTCCTATGTCCAAAATTACTATCGGCATAGCGAGCGGTGGCGGCGAAATTAATAAAAATAAAGAATATGACGTATTCAATATGCCTTTTGCAGGCGGTGGTGGCGGTGGAATAACGATAACGCCGCTAGGCTTTTTGGTATGCGCTGACGACAGTTTCAGAATGGTAAAGATAGAAGACAAGGAGAAAGAAGAAAGATGGAAAGACTTGATAAGTCTGGCAACAAAAGTAATAAAAAGATGATTTTTGATAAAAAATATTTCTTGTTTATCTTGATTTTCATAATAATTTCGGCAATTTTATTATCAATAGGAATATCTAAGAGTATTTATTACGCCGATAGTGAAGTTGCAGACGTTGCAGTCAGATATAACACAACGTATGGTACGATAGTCATGGAAAGGGACTCGGGACGTATATTGTCAGAATGTAATTCACACGTAAAACTTGCTATGGCAAGCACAACCAAGATTATGACGGCAATGTTGGTTCTTGACAATATATACGACGTTGACGTCGAGATGGCAATTCCTGCTCAGGCAGTCGGAGTTGAAGGTTCTTCAGTATATTTGAGAAGAAATGAAATATGGAGTATCAGAGATTTGTTATATGGGCTTATGTTGCGTAGCGGTAACGATGCGGCGGTAGCTCTTGCCATAGCCGTTGGCGGAAGCGTGGAGAATTTTGTAGAAATGATGAATTCGAAAGTAGCGGAAATGGGACTGAAAGACACACATTTTTGTAATCCGCACGGTCTACACGACGACGAACACTACACAACAGCATACGACCTTGCCTGCATTACCGCCAAAGCCATGCAAAACCCGCTTTTCAGAGAAATTGTTTCTTCAACGTCTTACGTTGTAAAGGAAAACCCAACGCACGACAGATACTATTTTGCCAACAAAAACAAGATGTTGGCTATGATGCAAGGCGCAGACGGAGTAAAGACGGGATATACCAAAAATTCCGGCAGATGTCTTGTCAGTTCGGCAACTCGCAACGACAAACAGTTGATTTGCGTCGTACTCAACGTTCACGATATGTGGCAGGTCAGCAAAAATTTGTTGGAGAGCGGTTTTAAGACAATGGGGATAGAATAATACGCCAATTTATATGGATTATTATTTTGTTTTTTCAAATAAAAATAAATCGACGACAACGTCGATTTATTTACTATATTTGAGATATTTACTCAATAATTTTCTATCTGGCGAAATTTTGCTCAAAATTTACATCGAATATACATCTTAAACTCAGTTAATACTTGATTAATTTCCAAATATTTACTATAATTTTATTGTGGAGATTATGTTATGGAAAGACTGAACAGGTATTTGGCTCGCAACGGAATTGCATCTCGCCGCAACGCTGACAAATTGATTGCCGAAGGTAAGGTAAAAGTCAACGGGCAGGTTGTTGATAAACTTGGTGCGTCTATCAATCCCGACAATGACGTAGTAACCTGCGACGGAGTTATTGTCAAACCCGTCAAGCCGGTTTACATAATGTTTTACAAACCTAAGGGTTGCATAACCACCAAAAAGGACGAGCTGGGCAGAAAGACGATTTTCGATTACGTTACGGTTGACGTACCGGGACTGGTTCCTGTGGGCAGACTTGATTACGAGACAGAAGGTTTGCTTTTGCTTACCAACGACGGACAACTGGCGCACGCTCTCACTCACCCCAGCAGAGAAATACCAAAAACTTACGTTGTCAAGGTAGAAGGAGAAGTTCCTGAGCACAATCTGGCGCAGCTGCGCAAGGGCGTTATGGTAGACGGCGTAAAGACCAAACGAAGCAAGGTCAAAGTGCTTGAATTTAAGGACGGAATATCAAAAATTCAGGTTACCATATACGAAGGCAGAAACAGACAGATTCGCAAGATGTTCGAAGCGATAGACAAAGAAGTGATTTTTCTCAAAAGAACAGCAGTTGCCGATTTGAGATTGGGTGGTTTGTCCAGAGGGGGATACAGATATCTCAACGACTTTGAAGTCGACTATCTCAAAAGGCTTTGACATATTTACAAGGTCCGCTTTATGCGGACTTTTCTATTTGTCGTGCCGTTGGCTTGATGCTAAAAACAATAATTTATATTTTTTTCTACAATTTTCTCATAAGTAATATTTTACAATTTTTTTTTGAAAGCTAGCGGATAAATGTTGTCTAAATCCTTGCAAATATTTTAACAAAAATATATAATGCTATTGGTAAATTATTGATTAATCATTTGGAGGTAAATATGGAGAATAAAAATCTCTCGACTTTCTCTATGGCGCTTGACAAGGCTTGTTCTCAAATCAAGTCGTTTGTCAATTCTATTGTCGACGCCGAGAGTTTTGTAGAGACCGATTCTTTTCTTACGGGCAAAGGCTTTGACAGTGCGCTTGACGCTCTGGGCGAAGGCGTCGTAACGGGTTATGCTACCATTCAGGGACATCCTGTCCACCTTTTCGCTCAAAACGCCCAGGTTCTCAAAGGAAGTATGTCTCAGGCACAGGCAAGCAAAATTGCCAAGGCTATGCAAAGAGCAGTCAGCGCCGGCGTACCGTTTGTTTCTATTATCGATTGCAGCGGAGCAAGAGTTGGTGAAGGCGCAGCGGTTATGGAGAGTTACGCACAGCTTATCGCTGACAGCGTAGTATTGGCTGACAACGTTCCGCATATTGCAATAGTCAAGGGCGTAGCGGTAGGCATGATGGCAACTTACGTTGCAGGCGCAGATTTTGTCTTTATGTCAAAAGATGCGATAATGTCGGTCAATTCTCCAATGTATCTTGCTTCCGACCGCAAGAGCTTCGATAGTTTTGACAAACTTATCGGTTTCAACAATTACGATTCGCTTAGCGACGTAGCGCAATTCTGCTACAAAGATACTGCAGAACTCAACAGCCAGCTTGCTCGTCTGTTCGGCACCATCCTTCCAGCTGACGAAGACGAGAGCGAAGACGACCCAAATCGTATCGACCCTGCTCTTGACGGAGCTTTGAGCGCCGCTCAAAGAACGGAGAGTATATGCGACAAGGGTACGGTTATTCCTTTCAATACTCAGTATGCTCCCGAAGTTGTATGTTCGCTGGCAAAAATCAACGGAATATCCGTTGGCGTAATTGCTACCGAAGGCGAATATATCAGCGCAGAAGGCATAGAAAAGGCAACGGATTTCGTAACCAAGCTTGACAGCTTCGATTTGCCGCTGGTTACTCTCGTTGACACTTTGGGTGTTAATCCTACTTTGGAACAAGAGCTTAGCGGCTTTGCCAAAAAGACCAATCGTCTTATGCAGGTTATCGCATCCAGCGACATTGCCAAAATCGGCGTAGCCGTAGGCAACGCTGTCGGTTTCGGTTACAGCGCGCTCATGAGCAAAGGATTAGGTTTCGGATATACGTTGGCATGCGCAGGTTCGGTCATCAGTCCTATTCCTGCCGTTTCCGCTGTCGTATCTATGATGACGGAACAGCTCAAAAAGGACGGCAACAGCGAAGAATTGCGTGCTAAACTCACCCAAAAATATCAGCAAATGCAAGCCAATCCGCTCGAAGCGGCAAAAGACGGTTATATCGACAACGTAATAGAAGCTCGCAATATCAGACCTTACGTTTCGTCGGCGCTGCTCATGTTGCTTGGCTTGTGAGGTGAAAAATGAAAAAAGCAAAAATTATATTTTCCATAATTTTGCTTGTGTGTCTTGTGGCAGCATTTGTCGGTTGTACTCTGGAATACGGCAATCCTGACAGCTTGGGCATAGGAGACATGTCCGTAGGCAAAAGAATTACGACGGGACTGTTGGTATCTCTGTTGGGTATAGGAATGGTATTCGTCGTGCTTATAGTTTTGATATTGTTTATCAAACTTCTCCAAGTTTTGATGCAACTATTCAAAAATATGAAAAAGCCACAGACCAAGCCGCAGGAAGTTGCACCGCCTGTTGTTGCGGCGCCGAAAGATGACTCGCAAGCAGATGAAGAAGTTGTGGCGGCAATTACGGCTGCGCTCGTTGCTTATTATGAAGCAAGCGGAGTAGTCGTTACCAGCGACCTGCCATTCAAGGTTCGCTCAATCAGACAGATAAAATAAATATCCATATTATATAGGAGAATACTATGCGTAAATTCAATGTTAAGGTCAACGGCAAGGCTTATGCCGTAGAAGTAGAAGAAATCGGCGGCGCAGTTGCCGCAACGGCTCCCGTAGCTGCTCCCGTAGCGTCGGCTCCTGCCGCAGCTCCAGCTCCTGCTCCTGTAGCAGCTGCTCCTGCCGGCGGAAAGGCAGTCAATGCTCCAATGCCAGGTCTTGTCAAAAAGCTTTGTTTTGACAACGGAGCAACCGTCAAAGAAGGCGACACGATAGTAATTTTGGAAGCAATGAAGATGGACACTCCTGTCGTTGCCAACGCAAGCGGAGTTATCACCTATTCTACCACCGCAGGTACCAACGTTGATACCGGTGCGGTTTTGTGTACGATAGCATAATTTGGAGGAAAGAACGTGAACTTTTTTCTTACTCTACCATCGTTCAGTCTGGTAGATTCACTCAAAAACCTGTGGGAAAGTACGGGATTTATGACTTCGCTCACGCCTATCTGGCAAAACCTTATCATGATGGCGATAGCGTGCTTGCTCATATATCTTGCAGTTGCCAAGGAGTTTGAGCCAAACCTGTTGCTTGCCATTGGTTTCGGTATGTTTATCATCAATATACCGGGTGCATATTCCATATTGTACGGAACGTTGGGATACGACGTAACCTTTGTCGGCAGCGACGCACAGGTGCTGGCTCTCCAAAAGTTAGGTGTGCTAAACGAAGCTGGACAATTTTTGTATCAAATACCGGATAGTACGGAAAGCATAGTAATAGCAGGCACAGTTCCCGAACTGGCGAAAATGTTCGAGATAACCTTTGCCGAAGGTGCAAGCTCGCTCACTCAGTTGCAAATCGTAGAAGAAAAGATTGCCGAGATTGTGGGCGGTTATCAGACGCTTGTATCGGGCAACTCGCTCTTTGACGGAGTTATGCTCACACAGCAGATGAGTATCAACCACTCGGTTGTTGCCGATCAAGGCTTGTTCTATTATCTCTACAAGGGTGTAGAATGGGTTATCTATCCGCCGCTCATCTTTTTGGGCATAGGCGCAATGACCGACTTCGGTCCGCTCATTGCCAATCCAAAGAGCCTTTTGCTCGGCGCTGCGGCACAGCTCGGTATATTCGTTACGTTTATTGTTGCTGTCAACATTGGCTTTACCGGTGAAGAAGCAGCCGCAATCGGTATTATCGGCGGAGCAGACGGTCCTACGGCAATTTACGTTACAACCAAACTTGCTTCACATCTGTTGCCTGCCATAGCGGTAGCCGCATATTCATACATGGCGCTCATCAAGGTTATTCAGCCGCCTATTATGAGATTGCTCACCACCAAGAAGGAAAGACAAATCGTTATGGAACAGCTCAGACCTGTTTCTAAGACCGAAAAGGTTATTTTCCCATTGGCAGTAACTGCAATCGTAGGTATTATCTTGCCATCGGCTATTCCGCTTTTGGGTATGTTGATGCTCGGCAACCTGATGAAAGAATCGGGTGTTGTACCAAGACTTGTGCGCACTGCGTCCAACGAGCTTATCAATATCATTACGATTTTGCTCGGTTTGTTGGTAGGTACTAAGGCTACTGCCGAAGTATTCCTTAATACACAGACCTTGCTCATCATCATTATCGGTGTATGCGCATTCTCCTTCGGTACGGCAGGCGGACTGCTCATAGGCAAACTTATGTGCGCTCTTTCAAAAGGCAAAATCAATCCGCTCATCGGAGCGGCGGGCGTATCTGCCGTGCCAATGGCGGCGAGAATTGCCCACAACGTAGGACAGGAAGAAAATCCTAGCAACTATCTGCTTATGCACGCAATGGGACCTAACGTCGCAGGCGTAATCGGTTCGGCGGTAGCGGCAGGCGTACTGCTCGCAATATTTGCATAAGCCACAACAAAGAGAGGTGTTTTTATGGTAAAAATTACAGAAACAATTTTGCGTGATGCGCATCAGTCGCAGGCCGCAACGAGAATGAGACTTGACGAGATGTTGCCAATGGCTTCCAAGCTCGACGAAGTAGGATATTATTCGATAGAATGTTGGGGCGGAGCAACCTTTGACTCTTGTTTGAGATTTCTCAACGAAGATCCATGGGATAGACTCAGACAACTCAAAAAGGCTATGCCTAAGACCAAATTGCAGATGTTGCTCAGAGGTCAGAATATCCTTGGATACAAGCACTATGCTGACGACGTAGTTGACGAATTTGTCAAAAAGTCGATTGAAAACGGTATTGACGTAATACGTATTTTCGATGCGCTCAACGACAAGCGCAATATGGAACAGGCAATGAAAAGTTGCAAAAAGTACGGAGCCGTGTGTGAAGCAACCATTTCTTATACCACCAGTCCTGTGCACACCAACGAATATTTTATCAAGCTCGCCAAAGAGCTTGAAGATATGGGCGCAGATAATATCTGTATCAAGGATATGGCAGGCATTTTGCTTCCTTACGTTGCTTATGACCTTGTCAAAGGTATGAAAGCCGTACTCAAACCTACCACGCTCATTCACGTTCATACCCACCAGACGGCAGGTACGGGCAATCAGACCTATCTCAAAGCAATTGAAGCAGGGGCTGACATTATCGATACTGCGCTCAGCGCACTAGGCAACGGTACTTCTCAACCTGCCACCGAGCCAATGGTAGCTATTTTGCAAAATACTCCTTACGATACCGGCATCGATCTCAAAACGGTATCCGATTTGTCCAATATGTTTATACCTGTTGCAGACAGACTCAAAAAGGACGGTTGGCTCACCGACAAGTCGCTCAAAACCGACGTCAACGCACTTATTTATCAAGTTCCGGGCGGCATGCTTTCTAACCTTGTAGGTCAGCTCAAAAAATTGGGCGCAATGGACAAATACGAGCAGGTGCTTGCCGAAGTTCCTAACGTAAGAAAGGATCTAGGTTATCCGCCACTCGTTACTCCTACCAGCCAGATTGTCGGCACGCAAGCCGTGTTCAACATTGTTTCGGGCGAGAGATATAAGATGGTTTCCGCCGAAACCAAGGGACTTCTCAAAGGCGAGTACGGTCAACTTCCTGCCGAGCCTGATGCAGCAATCGTCAAGAAGATACTCGGCGATGAAGAGAGAATTACTTGCCGTCCTGCTGATAGACTCCAACCTGAGCTTGACAAATACAGAGAAGAAATCAAAGAGTATATCGAACAGGATGAAGACGTGCTTTCCTACGCACTTTTCCCACAGGTTGCTCTCAACTACTTCAAGTATCGTCAAGCGAGCAAATATCACGTTGACAGCGAGATAGGCGACAAGGACAACGGTATTCAGGTAGTTTAATAGTCTGCAACTTGACAAAATCAACAAAAACAAAAACGACTTCTAACAATAGAAGTCGTTTTTGAATAAATCTAAGCTAATAACAATGTAACGGTGTAAAATTAAAGCTATATTATATTTGTGCGTCGGTGAAATAACAATTTCACTTTGCATAATTATTTTCTTCAATTCGGGGATAATATATGCTTGTAATCATACTAGTTTAATTTATTTACAATTTACTTTTTTTATTTTACTTTGTATAACATTTTTGTTACAATCTATCTATGAATATTCTTATTGTCAACGACGACGGAGTATATGCAAGCGGTATTATCACTCTTGCCAAGGCGCTCAGTCCCAATCACAAGGTTACTGTGGTTGCACCGCACAAGCAAATGTCGGGCAAAAGCCACTCTATGTCGTTTCACGAACACGTCAATTATATCAAGCTTGACCTTATCGACGGGGTAGATTGTTACGCCACGTCTGGCACGCCTGCCGACTGCGTCAAGATGGGTATAGATCTCATTTTGGGCTACAAACCCGACCTTGTCATCAGCGGTATCAACAACGGATACAATCTCGGCACCGACGTGCTGTATTCAGGCACGGTGGGTGCCAGCGTAGAAGCCGCTCTTATGGGGGTGCCTTCGCTTGCCGTTTCGCAAAATTATCATCTCGACAACTATACTTTTTCTGCGGACTTTATTGCTCAGCGTCTTGACAAATTTTATGAGATGCTCACCAATTCTTGTTCTATTCTCAGCGTCAATATTCCTTATTGCGACGCACAGCTAGTCAAAGGGGTCAGATTTGCAAAGATTGGCAAGCATATATACACCGACAATTACGTTGATTGTGGCTTAGACGGCTATCTTCTCACGGGCGAGCCTATCGAAGATATCGAAAACGAAGACGACGCAGACGTCAAATTTATCAGGCAAGGTTACATCACAATTTCTCCCGTCAGGGCAGATTTCAACGACTATTCGGCTTATCAGCTCATCAGGGATATCAAATTATGAGAGTTGTAGTTATTGGCGGCGGTGCGGCAGGAATTTTTTGCGCAGGGTTGGTAGCCGAGAGCGGCAACGAGTGTATTTTGTTGGAAAAAAACGAGCGCATAGGCAAAAAGCTATACATCACCGGTAAGGGAAGATGCAATATTACCAATTCATGTTCTCCACGGGAATTTCTTGACAACGTAGTAACCAATGCCAAATTTCTGACGTCGGCAATATACAAGTTTTCGCCACAATCAACCATCGAGTTTTTGGAGTCCCACGGCGTGCCTGTCAAGACTGAGCGTGGCAATCGTGTTTTTCCTTGCTCCGACAAAGCAAACGACGTAATATCGGCATTTGAAAAATTTGCACGTTCAAAAGGCGCAGATATAAGGTTGAATACACAGGTCAAAGACATTTTGGTATCTGACGGCAAGATTGTTGGAGTAAAAACGCAAAATTACGTCATAGCCTGCGACAAAGTGATTATAGCTACGGGCGGCAAGTCGTATTCTTCCACAGGTTCTACCGGCGACGGATATACTTTTGCCGGCAGATTGGGGCATAATATAGTCGAGCCTAAGCCTGCGCTTTCTGCAATAATCTGCGACTCTGTACAGGGACTTGCTGGTCTTTCGCTCAAAAACGTCAGAGCTACCGCTTACGTAGACGGCAAGGCGGCAGGAAATTTTTTCGGTGAGATGTTGTTCACACACGACGGACTAAGCGGACCGATAATTTTGTCGCTTTCCAGTCTTGTCAATTCCTACTATTCCAATGGCAAATTTACCGCTGATACGTCGATAGTAATCGACCTTAAACCTGCATTGGACGACAAACAGCTTGATGCCAGACTACTCAGAGATTTCAGCGCCAACAGCAATTGCGAAATAAAAAACGTTCTGTCGTCGCTTATGCCAAAATCATTGATACCGATAGTGCTGTCTCAGGCGCAAATATCGCCGCACGTCGTAGTCAATACTATTACCAAAGCTCAGCGAGCAAAAATTCTTTCGGCAGTCAAAGCGCTGTCGTTTAAAGCCACAGATTTAGAAAAACTAGATTTTGCCATAGTAACCAAAGGCGGCGTTGACGTAAGTCAGGTAAATCCTAAGGACATGCAAAGCAAACTCGTCAATGGGCTGTACTTTGCAGGTGAAGTGCTTGACGTGGACGCTTTTACGGGCGGTTTTAACTTGCAGATTGCTTTGGCAACAGGCTATGCTGCGGCTATGGGGTGTATAGAAAAATAACCCTTTGATATCCGATATATAACAAGCGGGTTTGCATCCTGACAACTTTGATTTTATGGGTTGATAAATTGTATATAATATTATATAATATATTACGTTAGGTCAAATAACAACACGGGCTACGGCTCGTCAACAATAGGAGAAATTATGATAAACATAGCCATAGACGGTCCTAGCGGAGCGGGAAAAAGTACAATCAGCAAAATGGTTGCGGCGCAACTGGGCATCACTTATCTTGACACGGGAGCAATGTACAGGGCAGTTGCATTGTACGCTTACAGAAAAGGCGTTGACGTCAACGATAGCCAAAGAGTAATTCCGCTTTTGAGTGAGATAGAAATATCTTTTGACGAAAAGGACGGACAAAAAATCATTATGCTCAATGGAGAAGACGTGTCGACGGCTATCAGAGAACATTACGTATCCAAGCTTGCTTCCGACGTGTCCAAGATACCTGCCGTACGCAATTTTCTTGTGGAAATGCAGCGCAAAATCGCTCAGACGACCGACGTCGTACTCGACGGCAGAGATATTACCAGCTACGTATTGCCTAATGCAAAATACAAGTTTTATCTTACGGCTACGGCAGAAGAAAGAGCCACAAGAAGATACAAGGAGCTTACAGCCAAGGGACAACAAGTCGATTTTGAACAGATTCTCAACGATATTATCGACAGAGACTACAACGATATGAACAGAGATTTTGCACCGCTCGTTCAGACTCAGGATTCGGTTTATATCGACAGCACACATCTGTCAATAGACGAAGTTGCTTCCATAATTATCAGGACGGTCGGAGTTACGGATAAAGCATAGAAGATTGCCAAAGACGATATTCATAATAGCAGGGAGTGTATAGTGAAACAAAACAGCGACAATCAAACTAAGACCAAAAAAGCAAAAAAACAGCCGCAGGACTGGCTGATTTTTCGCATCATTGGAAAAATAGGAAGGTTTTTGGCTAAATTTATATGGCCGACCTTTATTTATGGCAAAAAGAATATCGTCAAGGGGCGTAAATCTATTTATATCTGCAACCATCTTGACGCTCTCGACCCTTTCGTAATAGTCGGCAGGGTACTCAAAGACGAGTCCAACGTCGTGATGAAATCTTCGCTGGCAGAGAGTGCGTTTATCAGATACAGCCTGTATAACATAGCCGGTGGAATACCAATCAGACGCAACGAAAACGATATCGTAGCCGTCAAAAAGATTTTGGGCGTACTTAACAACAAAAATCAGCCTATTCTTATCTTTCCCGAAGGCACACGCAATCCGCACGACATAAAAGAAATGTTACCTTTCAAGGACGGAACAGCCGTTTTTGCACTCAAAACCAAGTGTGAAATAGTTCCTATGTTATATTACAAAAAAATCGGTCCGTTCCGCATCAATCGTCTTTTTATAGGCAAACCTTTTACTCTCGACGAGTTTTATTCGACGGCTGTTGCCGACGCTAAAAGGCCTGCAACCGACTATATTTATGACAAAATGCTAGAACTCAGGTCAGAAATTGACTTTTTTGTAGAAAAGTGCAATTGCGACAAAAATAAATTCAAAGAGCTGTATGGCGAAGGGCAGTTTATCTGATATGGAAATTGTCGTAGCAAAAAACAGCGGCTTTTGCCGTGGAGTAAAAAACGCAATCAATCTTGCCCTTAAATGCGGAAAGTGTCAGACGTACGGCATGCTCATTCACAACGAGTATGCTCTCGATATGCTCAAAAGCCACGGTATAGAGTATATTGACGACCTTGCCGATTACAACGGTGGCAAACTTATCATTCGTTCTCACGGCGTATCAAAAAAAGTGTATGATTATCTTGAAGCCAACGGCGTCGATTACGTTGACGCAACGTGCGTTTTTGTCAAAAAAATTCATGAGATAGTACACAAATATCACAATGAAGGTTATCGGATAATAATAGTTGGAGATCCGCTGCACCCTGAGACGCAGGGCATCAACGGCTGGTGCGACGATAGCGCTATAATCATAGATAATGAACAATCTCTCGACTCTATAACGCTTGATAATCAAGACAAATTTTGCGTGGTTGCACAGACTACTTTTGACCACGAAAAGTTTGAAAATATCGCAAAAATACTAGAAAATTGCCTCAAAATAGTTGTCATACATAATACAATTTGTTATACTACTAGCAGTAGGCAAAATGAGGCTTTTGACCTTAGCAAAACCTGCGACTCAATGCTTGTTATCGGCAGCAAAAACAGCTCCAATACACGCAAGTTGTTCGGTATTTGTCAAAGCAATTGCCCTAATACCTATTACGTCGAGACGCCGTCAGACGTCAAGACGATAAATGTAGCAAAATTAAACAAGCTCGGCATAATTGCGGGCGCATCAACTCCCGACGAGTTGATTAAGGAGGTTATAACACAAATGGACGAAATTTCAAAGAAAGATGAGTTCGGAGCAATGCTTGAACAGTCCGAGTCTAAGACTAAGGAAGTTAAAGCAGGCAAAATTTTCAAAGATTGCAAAGTAGTATCGGCAAACGAAGATGGTATCGTCATCAACTTCGGTGGCAAAAAGGACGGTTTTATTGACAAAACCGAAGTCGAAGTTGACGGCGTAGAATATATTCCGGACAACTACAAAGAAGGCGACGTTATCGCCGCAATCGTAGTAGAAAAATCCGGCAACAAAAAGAACAATGATTGCATATCGTTCTCCAAGAAAGCATACGACTTTAAGACTATCGTAGCAAAAGAGAGCGAAGAAAAACTCAGAAGCTCCGAGTTTAAAGCAGAAGTAGAATCGGTAGTAAAACACGGTCTCAAACTTCACGTAGGACCTTACGAAGTATTTGTTCCTGCTTCTCAGATCAAAATCGGTTTCGTAACCGAAGAAGATCTCAAAAAGTACGTGGGCAAAACTCTCAGACTCAGAGCAATCAAAGGCAAAAACGATAACACGGAAGGAGAGATAGAAATCAAACGCAACAAGACTGTTATCGCTTCTCAGAGAGTAATTCTCGAAGAAGAGAAAAAGGCAAAAGAAGACGCTTTGTGGGAAGTTCTTGTTACGGGCAACGTAGTAACGGGCAAAGTAAGAAGATTTGCAGACTTCGGAGCATTTGTCAACGTCAACGGTTTCGATTGTCTCGTTCATATCAGCGATATTTCTCACTATAAAATCGCTCATCCAAGCGAAGTTCTGGAACTCAACAAGTCTTATGAATTTGTAATTCTCAAAGCAGACAGAGAAAGCCAGAAGGTATCTTTGGGATACAAACAACTCCAAAAGAAACCTTACGAAATCGCTGCTGAGAAGTATCCTGTCGGCTCTGTTGTAACCGGCACCGTAAGAACAGTATTGCCTTATGGCGCATTCGTACTTATAGAGAGAGACGTAGACGGACTTATTCCTGTCTCCGAGATAGCTCATACCTTTACTAAGAGCGCAACCGACGTATATAAGGAAGGCGACGTAGTTACTGCCAAAGTTATCAAATTCGAAGGCAACAAAATCACACTTTCTGCTAAGGCATTGATAGAAAAACCTGAGGAGAAAGAAGAAGAAATCTCCGAAGAAGATATGCAGGCAGCAAAAGAAAAGAGAGCAACCAAGGCTTCTAAGAAATTTGACAGCGCTGCAGCCGTAGCTCGCAAACCAAAGGCGAAGAAAGAAGAAAAGGAAGATGAAGAAGTAACTTCCTGGACGTCTGAGCAAGTAGAAAACGCTACTTTCAAAGACTTGTTCAAAGGCTTCGTTTTTGATACCGAAGACAAAGAATAATTTACAATTATGACTTTTGGGGTCATAAAAATGACCCCAAAAAAAATTGTAAAAACTTACACAATTTTCTTGACAAAAAAATATTGTTATAGTATATTGAATTAGTCGCAAGGATTAGATTTGTCGGGGTGTAGCGCAGTTTGGTAGCGCGCGTGGTTTGGGACCATGATGTCGGGAGTTCGAGTCTCTTCACCCCGACCAATTTATAAACTTGGCAGATGTGGGCCATTAGCTCAGTCGGTTAGAGCAACCGGCTCATAACCGGTCGGTCCAAGGTTCGAGTCCTTGATGGCCCACCAACAACTCAATATGGTTCGGTAGTTCAGCTGGTTAGAACGCTAGCCTGTCACGCTAGAGGTCGAGGGTTCGAGTCCCTTCCGAATCGCCAAATAAATTCTGCGATTTTATATCGCATAATTTATGCCTCGGTAGCTCAGTCGGTAGAGCAGGGGACTGAAAATCCCCGTGTCGGTGGTTCGATTCCGCCCCGAGGCACCATCGCAATGGAGCCAATATTTTTGCTGGTGTAGCTCAATTGGCAGAGCAGCTGATTTGTAATCAGCAGGTTGTTGGTTCGATTCCGATCACCAGCTCCAATTTATGGGCAGATTCCCGAGCGGCCAAAGGGAGCAGACTGTAAATCTGCCGACTCTGTCTACGATGGTTCGAATCCATCTCTGCCCACCAA
>JBJETQ010000034.1:0-3349 GCA_051883395.1 Christensenellales bacterium
CAGATTATATCAGGGCGTTATGTACGTAGCGTCGCAGGTTCTTCCTTGGAGAGAGCCGGAATTGCTGCAATTTGACAACGGCGTAGAAGGTTTGCCTGCTTTTGTCAAGAATAAAGGCATCGACAACGTGCTTGTCGTAACTGATAGTATGCTCAAAAAGTTGGGACTCATCGACGGTATGATTGCCGAACTGGAAAAGCAAGGTATCAAATATAGCGTTTACAGCGACGTAGTGCCAAATCCGCCAATCGAAAACATAGAAGCCGGCGTAGAAATTTATAAGAAAGAAGGCTGTCAGGCAATCATTGCTTTCGGCGGTGGCTCTCCTATGGATTGCGCCAAGGGTATAGGTGCAAGAATTGCAAGACCTAACAAGACTATTCCGCAGATGAAAGGTGTGCTGAAAGTACGCAAAAAGTTGCCTACGATTTTTGCTATTCCTACCACGGCAGGAACGGGAAGCGAAACGACGCTGGCGGCAGTTATTTCCAACAGTCAGACGCACGAAAAGTACGCCATCAACGACCACTCTCTCATTCCGCCTTATGCCGTACTTGACCCAAAACTTACAGTCGGACTTCCTAAGCACATCACGTCCACTACGGGCATTGACGCTTTGACTCACGCCGTAGAAGCATATATAGGCAAGGGCAACGTCAAAAGCACAAGGGAAGCGGCAGTCAAAGCCGTCAAACTCATCTTTGCCAATCTGCCTAAGGCTTACGAAAACGGGGCAGACCTTGAAGCAAGAGCCAATATGCAGAAGGGTTCGTATTACGCAGGCGTTGCTTTTACCAGAGCATATGTAGGTTACGTTCACGCTATTGCGCATACTTTGGGCGGATTTTACGGAGTGCCACACGGACTTGCTAACTCGGTAGTTTTGCCTTACGTGTTGGAGTATTACGGCGACAGTATAACCAAACAACTCTACGAATTGTCGGTATATGCAGGCATTGCCGATATGAGCAAGAGCAAAGAAGAAAACGCACAAGCATTTATACAGGCAATCAAGGATATGGAAAAGGCAATGGATATTCCTACCACTATCAAGGGCATCAAAGAAGAAGATATACCTACAATGGTAGAGAGAGCATATAAGGAAGCCAATCCGCTCTATCCTGTTCCTAAATTTATGGGCAAGGAAGAATTGAAAGAAATCTACTATAAGATTATGGCAAAGGAGGAGAGCAATGAAGCGTAACGGAATGTGTCCGCTATGTTATCTCAAACAGTTGTTTACGCCCAAGAGCAGAATTACTTCTGTGGATATTGACGAACAATACGACAACGGCGTAAAAACTCCGCCAATGGGTTGGTCGAGCTGGAATACCTTCAAAAACCATATCGATCAGGATATGATTTTAGAGACGGCAAATGCAATGCGGGACAAGGGACTGATAAAAGCAGGATATCGCTATCTCAATCTGGACGACTGCTGGCACGACAGCCAACGTACGGCAGACGGAGAGTTGCAGGGCGACAGAGTAAAGTTTTCGATGGGTATCGGTCAGCTGGTAAAACAAGCCAACGAAATGGGCTTGAAAGTGGGAGCTTATTCAAGCAACGGTATATATACCTGTGAAGATTTGCCGGCAAGTCTTGATCACGAAGAAAAGGACGCATTGACTCTGGCAAGGTGGGGTATAGAGTTTTTTAAATATGACTTTTGCCACAACAAACCTATCAGTAGTTACGCACCGCTCGTCTATGCCATAGATATCAGCGAAATCGGAACGGGCAAAGTGTTGCAAAGCATCACCTGCGACAGGGCAGTAGTGCGTGGCACGGCAAAACTTATGCCTACAAACAAAGTAGCTTGCAAACGATATATATCGGGGATGGACAAAGCTAAGGGAGAAGCGGTATTCGACAACGTATACGTCAAAGAGAGCGGAGAATATATACTTACTCTCAACATAGTCAAAAAGGGCAGCGACTACGAAAAGTTTTTGCGTGCAAAAATCAACGGCAAAGCATATTATTTTGATATTCCGCCGCAAAAAATCTGGAATACCGTGGCAAGATTCAGTATGCAGGTAACTTTGCAGGAAGGTATAAACGTCATAGAACTTACCAACCCTGTGGCAACCAGAGCAGACAGCGCAATGCTTCAATACTATAAGATGGGCAAGGCGCTGGAAAACGCCGCAAAGCAAGTTGCCGCCGAGACCAATCAGCCTGTCAGACCAATCACTTTTTCGGTGTGCGAGTGGGGCAAAAACGAGCCGCATAACTGGGCTGCCAAAACGGGTAATATGTGGAGAACCACTCCCGATATAAGACCGATATGGTGGTGGATAAAGCAGATTTATGAGCACAACGTCAAGTTGTACGAATATTCGGGCGTAGGACACTACAACGATCCTGACATGCTGGAAGTGGGCAACGGAAAACTCACTTATGAACAAAACAAATCGCACTTTGCGCTGTGGTGTATGATGAATTCGCCGCTTATGCTCGGCAACGACGTGAGAAATATCAGCGACGAAGTGTTGAAGATAGTTACCAATGTCAGTCTTATCTCAATCAATCAGGACGCATTGGGCAAACAGGCAAAGAGAATAAGTCGGGGCGGCGTAGACGTGCTTGCCAAACCGCTCGAAAAAGGCAAAGTTGCGGTATGCTTTTTTAATAAAAGCAGTTTCAAAGCCGGCAAAAGAGCCGACTGGGACAAGATTGCCGCAGACGGATATATCGGTGCTTCGTGGGACGGCAAAACTATTGCCACCGACGTATGGACGGGCAAGACGTATACTCTTGACGAGTTGAAAGAAATAAAACTCAACGCATGCGAAAGTAAGGTTTACGTAATAGGTTAGTTATTGCTTTACAAGAGTATAAAAAAAGTGCTACAATCATTGTGAATAAAATATCAAGTCAAAAGGAGTTTACATTTATGAACAAAATGTCAATCAAAGACGTAGACGTCAAAGGAAAAAGATGTTTGGTCAGAGTTGATTTCAACGTGCCTATGAAGGACGGCAAAATCACCGACGAAAACAGAATCAACGGTGCGCTTCCTACCATCAAATATCTCATGGAAAACGGCGCAAAGGTTATTCTTTGTTCCCATATGGGCAAGCCACACAGCATTTTTAGTGCCAAAGTAGGACTTAGCAAAAAGGAGAAGAAAGAAGTAGAAAAGTTGCCTGTTGAAGAACAGGAAGCTGCAAAGGAAGCATACATAGCAAAAGCTCTCAAAAACGACCCTGTAAAGTTGACGCTCAAACCTGTTGCAGACAGACTTAATGAACTTTTGGACGGCAAGGTTACTTTTGCCAATGACGTAATCGGCGATGACGCTAAGGCAAAAGTTGCAGCTTGCAAAGAAGGCGAGTGCGTATTG
>JBJETQ010000035.1:0-15049 GCA_051883395.1 Christensenellales bacterium
GAAATTTCGCCGAAGCGTATATTCTCTTGCAAGGATATATTGCTGGGCATAAGGTCAATAGCCTTATGACTGTCATCGTAAAGATGGAGCACTAAAAGCTGTGATACTTACCGTTCGTTATCTATTGCAGAGGCTCCGTTTAACAAGCGTCTGCATTTTTTGTATATAATATTATGGGGACGACCCACAAAGGAGATAAAAATGAAAAAATATAATATCGCCGTCGTCGGCGCAACCGGTATGGTAGGCAACAAGTTTTTGGACGTATTGGCGGAAAAGCAACTGCCTGTTGACAATTACTATTTGTTTGCATCAAGCAAATCGGCAGGAAAGACCATAGATTTTATGGGAAAACCACACACCGTTATCGAATTGACGGAAGACAACGTCAAGGCACACAAAGTGGATATAGCGCTCTTTTCGGCAGGCGGAAGCGTAAGTGCAAAATTTGCTCCCGTATTTGCGGCGCAAGGCGCAGTAGTAATAGACAATTCAAGCCAATGGAGAATGGACAAGAACGTTCCGCTCGTCGTTCCCGAAGTAAACCCACAGGACATCGACTGGAACAGCGGCATTATCGCCAACCCTAACTGCTCCACCATTCAGGCAGTCGTAGCTCTCAAACCTTTGCATCAGAAATACGGTCTCAAACGTATCGTTTACAGCACTTATCAGGCTGTGAGCGGCGCAGGCGTGGCAGGCTACAACGATTTGCTCGAAGGTCTCAAAGCATTTGTCAACGGCGAAGAATATCAGACCAAAAAGTTCCCTTATCAGATAGCCAACAACGTTATCCCGCAAATTGACGTGTTCTTGCCAAACGGCTATACCAAAGAAGAAGAAAAGATGATAAAGGAAACCAAAAAGATTCTTGGCGACGAGACCATCAAGGTTACTGCGACAACCGTCAGAGTACCTGTACTCAACTCCCACTCCGAATCTATCAATATCGAATTCAACAAACCATGCACGAGAGAAGGAATTATCGAAGCGCTAAAAGGTCAAAAAGGTCTGATAGTAATTGACGACGACGCCAATTGCAACTACCCTATGCCTAAGGACGCAACGGGACACGACGAAGTGTACGTAGGACGTATCCGTATCGACGAAACGGTAGAAAGCGGCTGCAACATCTGGTGCGTGGCAGACAATATCCGCAAGGGTGCGGCAAGCAACGCAGTTCAGATTGCGGAATATATGATCAAAAACAACAAAATCTAATCAGAGGTGCTTATGTTCAAAGGAACGGCAACTGCGCTCATCACTCCTTTTGACGAAAGGGGGATAGACTACGACAGTTTCGGCGCTTTTATCGACAGGCAGATTGAGCAAGGTATCGACGCCCTATTGGTGTGCGGTACCACGGGCGAGCCTGCCACAATGACAGCCACCGAAAAGTTGCAGGTCATAGAATGGGCAATAAAATATATCAATCATCGTGTGCCGACCATAATCGGCACAGGTAGCAACTGTACGGCTACGGCAATCGAAAATACTAAGTTTGCCGAAAAAATCGGCGCAGATTACGCCTTGGTTGTTACGCCGTACTACAACAAATGCACGCAAGAAGGCTTGTATCAGCATTATAAGGCAATCAACGACAACGTGTCCTTGCCGATTATCGCATACAACGTACCTTCCCGCACAGGCGTCAACATTTTGCCGGAAACGGCTCGGAGATTGTCTGATCTTGGCAATCTCAAAGGCATCAAAGAAGCCTGCGGCAATATCGAACAAATCAAAAAAACATACTCTTTGATAAAAGACAGCGATACTCTGCTCTATTCCGGCGACGACGGAATTGCGGTAGACGTTGTAGAAATGGGCGGCGCAGGCGTTTTGTCGGTTGCCAGCAACGTTATACCGGGCGCAATGAGCAATATGATACGTCTTGCGCTTAACGGCAATATCGAAGAAGCAAGAAAAGAAGAAAGCAAGTACGCCGAACTTTTCAAAGCATTGTTTTATGAAGTCAACCCTATCCCTGCAAAATATGCTTGCAGCAGAATGGGACTATGCAAAAACCTTCTCAGGCTTCCGCTTACCACAATGAGCGACAAAGAGAGCCAAAGATTGGAAAAGGTTTTGCAACAATTGCGATTAATTTAAAAGGAGAAACTTATGATAAAGGTTTTGATATGGGGAATCGGCGGAAAAATGGGCAGAAACGTGCTGGAATGTCTCAAAAACGACGCTCAGGCAGTATGTATTGGCGGCGTTGACAAGTTTGCCAACCCACAAGATTTTGACGTACCAGTATTTTCCGACGCCGACCAAATCAACGTCGAGCCTGACGTGATTATCGACTTTTCCAGACCCGACGCTCTGCAACCGCTGATGCAGTTTGCCGTAGCCAAAAATTGCAAGGTCGTTCTTGCTACTACGGGATACAGCATAGACCAGATAGTGCAGATAGGCAAGTACAGCGAACAAATCGCCATATTCAAAACCGCCAATCTTTCTCTTGGCGTCAACCTGATGACCGCTCTGTGTCGCAAAGCCGTTCAGTTTCTGGGCGACTCCTACGACGTCGAGATTATCGAACAACACCACAATCTCAAAGTAGACAGCCCTTCCGGCACGGCACTTGCCATTGCCAAGGCCATCAATGAAGAGTTTGACAATCAAAAGCGTTTTGTCTACGGTAGAAACGGCGGCGATACCAAGCGCCAACAGGACGAGATAGGTATTCATGCGGTGAGAGGCGGAACTATTGTCGGCAAGCACGAAGCGTTGTTTATTGGCAACGACGAAGTCATTACCATATCCCACGAAGCTCAGAGCAAAATGGTATTTGCAGTCGGCGCTGTCAAAGCCGCAAAATATATAGTCAACCATTCCTGCGGTCTTCACGACATGCAAGATCTCATCGCAACAATGGTAGACTAACCCCAATAAAAATTAAGGACTGTTTGCAATAGCAATCAGTCCTTTTTTGTTTGTCAAATCTTAGCTGTTTGTATAATAAAAAATCCTAATAAATACAGTTTCCTGTCGGTATAGTTCCAATTCAATCCACTACTTTGCAGAGCTTGTCATTAAAGGGGCATCTATCTCCAATACATTGTTTGTTCAATGAAGAAAAATCGCATGATATTATGTCGCTATCCAATTGCACGTTGTATTTTTCTCTTACAAACTCACAAGCATAGGACAACGATAAAAATGCATTTCTTTTGCAGCATCTCGGTCCTCCGATTGCGCTCATTTTAGCCAACACCCTGGAAGTAAAGTCAAGATTATCCTTGTAATATTGGTTATTGCTTAAAGGTTGTGTGTCGTGTATTATCGACAAAGCAGCTCCCACTGACGCAACTGAACCGCACACTCCCCAATACGCACACATAGCGCCCGGCATCTTTTGCGTACGCTGTGCAAGATTATCCAGACATAGCTCCAAATCGATATTGCCGCCGGCATTGCTGTATGCCGTCAAAAACGCCGCTCCGTCAAGAAAGTGATGTTCCGGTCCATGTATAGCAATACAATCTTTGTGCATCATCTCCTTGACAATTTCGATAGGAGAACACGATTTGATTACAACAATATCTTTCTTTATTATCTCATATTTTTCGTCGAGTGAATAATCCATAAATTCCCTTGTTTTTGTTTTTCTAAAATAAATTTTTTGATACCTGTATCGGGTTTTCTATTAATTTATTCCGTCTGCGGCGTCAGGTTTTTCGTCTTCTTCTTTTTCTCTTTTTTCCTGCTTTTGCATTGCGACGTTTTTGTTTCTCGTAGCTATCGTGCCTTCGTATTGTCGTTGCAACGTCTCCACCTTATCCACAGCCGCTTCGTACTTTTGTTGCAAAGCGCTCATTTTTTTGGAATAGGCCAGCGTAAGCAATCCTATGTCGTCAAGCAAAATGCAATTTTTGCCACGATATCCTATCGTAAATTTTTCTGCCGCTTTGAGAGCAAGCACTTCCTGCCAAGTAAACTGAGAAGGCGACTTGCATACGTATTCTTTACCTTCGTCGTTGCAGTACCTGTACTCTACGCTGAAATATTCGATTTTGCCCGATTTGCCGCCCGAAGAATAGTTTATAAACTCAGCGGTCGTAGTTTTACCGCCCTTGATTATTTTGCTCTGCACGGCATACTGACAAGTTCTCACTATTCCGCCGACAATACAAATAACCCCTACTACCATCGTCAATATAGGAACAATAAAAGTTGATGCATTGACGGCAGAACGACCGTTGTAATAAATTGCCAGTCCTATGCCTATTGCCAACGCAACGACTCCGAGAACGTACGGATAAATCACGCTTTTTGCAAAATCGAGTTTTTTCATACCGTTACTGCTTGTTGTACATTATTCTTCCGCAGTTAGGACATTCCATAAACAATGCCCCTGCGTCCATTTTATCTCTTATGTTGGTATCGACTTCTATACCGCAGGCACAGGCATGACCTTCCTTGTTATAAGGTACGAACACAGGCTTTTTACCCCTTTTGCGAGCGTCGTTGTACACTTCCATCAATTTAGCGTCGACTTCTTTGGCAATAGCTTTTTTCTTGTCGTCCAACTCTTTTGCCAAAGGCATTTTGCTCTTTCTGAGCATATCGAATTTTGCAGCGTAAGTCTTTTCCAACGAACCTGCCTTAGAAGCGTTGTCCATTTCTGTCTTAAACTGACTCTGAATCTGTCCCAGCTCGCTTTTGAGTCTCGACAGGTCCTTTTCGTAGCCGTCGACAATAGCGGCGTATTTGTCAAGCTGCTTGCCGTAATATTCGAGTTCGTCGTCGGAAGTGTTTTCGTTGATGTGCTTTGACAATTCTTCAACTTCCTTTACGGCTTCCTGATATTGGCTGTCGGCAGTCGCAAAATCGGCAAAAGCCTGTTCTGCGATACTGTTGAGACGCTTGACTTCTTCCACAGCTCTCTTTCTTTCGTTCTGATAAGCAAAGTATTTTTGATATTCTTCGCTCTTACGCATATCTTCTTCCAGTTTGATAAATTCCATATCAACCTTTTGATATTCGAGAATTTTGTCTATGTTCATAAACCCCTCCGTTTATCGATTGTAAGGGTCGGCGTCCGTCTCGGATACTACGACTTCGACGTCTGCGCCTTCCAACCAATCGCAAATAATATTTTTTGATATTTTTTCACTTGTCCAATGTCCCGTTTCTATCAGACTTATTGATTTGTCCAACAGATTGAGCAACAAAGAATGTTTGACTTCCGCCGTTATAAAAGCCTGCACGCCATGTGGCAACAATACTTCATCAATCATCTCGTCCATTCTTCCGCCGGCTCCGCTACACACCGCCACAACGCTTATTTCACCGTCAGGGTTGCCTGCTGTTTTGATATTATTGTCGCCCATAATCTTCCCGACACGTTGCGCCAGTTGTTTCAGCGTAAGCGGCTCGGGCAGTCTGCCCGTTCTCCAACATCTATCTTTGCCGTCCCTGTCCGTCAGTCCCAACTCTACCGCAAGGCGACTGTTGATTCCGCCCGTAACGCAATCGAGATTGGTATGCATGCTGTATATGTTTATTTCGTTTTTTATTGCAAGCGCAATAACCTTGCCCGTCATATCGTCCTGCACCACTCTGCTGATTGGGTGAAAAATGACAGGGTGATGCGATACGATAAGATTACAGCCCTTATCCTTCGCTTCTTCTACGACAGACGGAGTTACGTCCACGCAAACCAAAATCTTTTTGATTTCGCTGTCGACGCTACCCACACTCAAACCGCTGTTATCCCATTCTTCCGCAAGAGATAATGGGGCGTTAGCTTCAAGAATTCTGATTATTTGAGCCAGTTTCATCTCTTATCTCCTTTTGCACTTGTCTTAGCAGTTCGTAATATTTTCTTGTTTCGTCGTCAATATGCGATTTATATCGCTCTATCTTGGCTATTTCCGTCTCGACGTATTCTTCAAAGACCTTGTCGCCCGGTTGGTTTTTGCCCAGCATAATTTCTCTGTAATCAGGCGTATATATTCCGCTTACCGCCACGATAACGTTATAAAATTTCTTTCCGCTCTTTACCACGTAATCTTTGGTCAGGCTATATCCCTGAGAATACAGATACTGCCTTAAAAACGCCACGTCCTTGTGCGCCGACAAAACGTATCTTTCTACGCCTTTTATTCTTCGGGACAATATCTTGACTATCTCTCTGCCGCCCATACCCGATATGACGGCAACGTCAGCCTGATAGTCCTGATAGCCGTCAAAACCGTCGCAACATATAAACTCCACGTTGTCCAGTCCTTCCTGTGCGGCAAGACTTATTGCCTTGTCGAGACTGGGAGCGGACACGTCGCTTTCAATCGTCTTATTGACTCTGTTTTCTTTGAGAGCAGTCAGACCTATTTTGCCGTGGTCGCAACCAACGTCCGCCAACACTCTGCCGTCGACGTTATCAACAATGGCTCTCAGTCTTGCGTCGAGTTTTATCATATCAGATATAATCTTTGAGCTTTTTGGTGCGGTTAGGGTGGCGCAATTTACGCAAAGCCTTAGCTTCTATCTGACGGATACGTTCTCTGGTAACGTTGAACTCTTTTCCCACTTCTTCCAACGTCTTAGGACGAGAATCGTTGATTCCGTATCTCATAATCAGCACTTCCTGTTCTCTCGGAGTGAGTGTACTCAGCACCTGCAACAAATGCTCTCTGAGCATAGCGGCTTCTGCTTTTTCGGCAGGAGAAACAGACGAATTGTCTTCGATAAAGTCGCCCAGATGGCTGTCTTCTTCTTCACCTATTGGTTTTTCCAGCGACACAGGGTCTTGGGCAATCTTCTGAATTTCTATTACTTTTTCTTCGCTGATGCCCATTTTTTCCGCTATTTCTGCCGCCGAAGGCTCTCTGCCAAGCGTCTGCAAAAGATTTCTCGAAACTCTGCCCAGCTTGTTGATAGTTTCCACCATATGCACAGGAATACGAATCGTTCTTGCCTGGTCGGCTATTGCTCTTGTAATCGATTGTTTTATCCACCAGGTTGCATAAGTCGAAAACTTAAATCCCCTTTCGTAATCAAACTTTTCAACGGCTTTCATCAAACCGAGATTACCTTCCTGAATAAGGTCGAGAAAGTGCATTCCCCTACCCACGTATCTCTTGGCAATTGACACCACGAGTCTGAGATTGGCAACGCTCAGTTTGTCCCTTGCGGACATATCTCCTTCGTTCATTCTCTTAGCCAATTCCACTTCTTCTTCCGAAGAAAGCAAAGGAACCTGACCTATCTCTTTGAGATACATCTTGACCGAATCGTCGGTACTGGAATCAAAATTGTCGATAGCGATTTTTTCGGTAAGTGAAGTGTTGCTTATCGCAATACCCTTGGACTCCAACTCTCCGTAGACGTTTTCCATTTCTTCTACGCTGAGTGCAAATCTGTCCAATTTTTCGTTGATTTGTTCTTCCGAAAGTTTTCCGCTCTCAGCAGATGCAATCAAACTGTCGATTGCGTTACGAATTTTTTCTTCTCTGCGAGCTTTTTTGTCGTTTGTTTCGTTTTTTTGTTCTGCCATCGTCATTCTCCTATTTGTTTTTTGCTAATTGAATATATTGCCCAATCAACAGCTTTCTCGTTTCTTCATTTTCTTCTTTGTCAATCATTTCCGACAACGCTTTGAGTTTTTGCTGATTGGTAGTCTTCAAAATTTTGGCAAGACAGCCGTTGAAATGCGCAAGGGCAACTTCGTCGCTCACTTTGCTGCCTGCCGCCAATATTTCTCTCACTTCCGGGTTGTTTTCTTCCTGAGCCGACAGGTCGTCGAGATTGACGTTGCCAATACCTTTTGCCCTTATTGTGTCATATAGTCTGACGTGATTTGGGTCTACAAGATACTGAGTCAGATCTTCGCTACATTCCACGCCTTCCACACCGCCGTACAGGGCATACAGCACAAAGCGCACCGCTTCGTCAAAAGAATTGCCTTTTTTTCTTACGATAGTTTTGGGTTTTATCGTTGCGCTGTCCTGCGTAACCGCATACTGCTGATATAGCACGTCCCTGTTGATGGAAGTATATTCGACCACTATCGGAATATAGGCTTCGATTTGAGCAGGGTTGCCCAGTTCTTTGAGAATTTTCATTGCTTCGACGGCATATTTGCCCTTGCCTTCTGCCGTAGACAAATCAAAACCTTCTGCAAGTTTTCTCAGTCTGAATTCAAAGAGCGGCAATGCCTGCATCATAAGAGTCATATAGCTCTCTCTGCCGTATTTTTTGATATACTCGTCGGGGTCAAGTCCTTCCGGCAGCGACATAACCTTGACGTTAAGCCCTGCTTTGTACAAAATATCCAGTCCCCTGACAGTTGCTTTTTGTCCCGCCGCATCGCCGTCGTAGCAGATTATCACGTTATCCACGTATCGTTTGATAAGTCTGGCTTGTTTCTCCGTCAAAGCAGTTCCCATAGACGCCATAGCGTTGTGAATACCTGCCTGATAAAGAGCTATAACGTCCATATAGCCTTCTACCATGATTATTGTGTTTACGCTTTCTTTCATCTGCAACTTTTTGACGTTATTTTGTCCAAAAAGCTCGTTGGATTTATTAAAAATAATAGTTTCTTTGGTGTTTTTATATTTTGGCTGATGGTCGTTGTCGACTATTCTTCTTCCGCCAAAAGCCACAACCTGTTTGAGATTGTTGACGATAGGCACAATCACTCTGCCTGCCAATGCGTCAAAGCACTTGCCGTCTTTCATCTCCGCCACGCCTGCGTCAATCATTTCCTGCTGTTTAAAGCCCTTTGACGCAAGATATGCGATAAGTTGGTTGTATCCCAAAGAATATCCCAGACCAAAAGCGGTAACGGTACTGCCCGACAGTCCCCTGCTTGTCCAGTAAGACAAAGCCGCCGCACCTTGTTGACTCATGAGATTATCGTGATAGTATTTTGCGGTAAGGCGCATAAGTTCGTAGAGCCTGTCCTTATGTCGCTTGACGTTGCCGTCGTTATCCCCGTTTCTTTCAAATACGGGTATGGAGACGTTGTACATATCGGCAAGAATACGCAAAGCGCCCATAAAATCGGTATGCTCTATCTCCATCACAAAGGCTATGGCGTCTCCGCCCACGTGGCAACCGAAACAATGATAAGAATTGCGTTCTTCACTCACGCAAAAAGAAGGGGTTTTTTCGTGATGAAAAGGACAGCAAGCCCACAGTCTTCCGCCCTTAGGCGTAAGCGTAACGTACTTGCCTACCACGTCGGCTATGTTGATGCGGGACTTAAAGTCGTCCAGCCATGCTGAAAAATTTTCTGCCATTGCCACAATACTCTCCAATTATTATATACGACGGTTTTTCAATTTTTCCTAAAAAATTTAATTATTAACTTTTTTTATTAATTTATACCGTGCAAAAAAGATATTTTTTGCTTTTAATGTTTTAATATGTTGTTCTATGCTTGTGTCGGAATTTATACAAAACCTGACTTTCAAGTCAAAAGTCTACATATCGCCCTACGTTTTCCTTATTGACTATCAACGGCATTTGAGATAAAATAGAGTTATGGAAAACATCAGACAAAGAATAGAAGCATTAGAAAAGGCCACTCTCAGTCCTTACGCATGTCTGTCGGCAAACACCAAAGGCAGAGATTACCCTTGCACGCCCAACGATATGCGTACCGAATTTCAGAGAGACAGAGACAGGATTATTCACAGCAAAGCATTCCGCCGTCTCAAACACAAGACGCAGGTATTTCTCTCGCCCGAAGGCGACCACTACCGCACGAGACTCACGCACACTCTCGAAGTTTCGCAGATTGGCAGAACAATCGCCCGTGCTTTGCGACTCAACGAAGATTTGGTAGAAGCCTGCACGCTGGGACACGATTTGGGACACACTCCATTCGGTCATGCGGGAGAAGCCGTTCTTAACGATCTCGTCGAAGGCGGTTTCGTACACTCCCAACATTCCCGACGAGTTGTCGAATTGTTGGAAAACGACGGCAAAGGTCTCAATCTGACGTACGAAGTCAGAGACGGTATTGCCAATCACAAATATCACGACGTCGCCTGCACTCTGGAAGGTCAAATCGTCAAATTCGCAGACAGGTTTGCATACATCAATCACGATATAGAAGACGCTACACGTGGCGGAATAATAACCGAAGCCGACTTGCCTAAGGATTGTGTGGAATTGCTGGGACACAGCAAGGGAGAGCGTATCAACAATCTCATTACCGACATGGTACTGACAAGCTACGACCAACCTTTTATTGCCCAGTCCGACGACTTCAAGGCCATGACGGAAAAGCTCCATTCCTTTATGTTCGACGCCGTTTATCTCAACGACAACGCCAAGCATGAAGAAAAGAAAGCCAAAGAGATGTTAGTGCTGGTATTCGAGCATTTTTACAAACATCCCGACAAGATGCCCGACTTCTATCGTTCTCTGCTCGATTCTTATCCGCTCGACAGAGTGGTATGCGATTACGTCAGCTCATTTACCGACAGATATTGCATCAACGTTTTCAGTAGCATCTATATTCCAAGCGGCTGGAATAAGTATTGAAAAGTCGATACATATCGCAAAAATTTATTTTATCGCATCATATCAATCTCAAAAAAAGAACGGGCTTTCTGCCCGTTCGTTTTTTATCAGTTTTCGTTTGACTTATTTGATTTCCGTTATCCAGCCAAATTCGTCAGGGTATCTTTCGTTCTGAATTCCGGTAATTCTGTCATACAAAAATTCGGTGATAGGACCCATTTCGGCATTGTTGACAACCATATCCACGCCCTTGTATCCGATTACGCCGACAGGAGAAATAACGGCAGCGGTACCCGAGCCAAAGCTCTCTTTGAGTTGACCGTTGTTATACGCTTCTACGATTTCGTCCATCGATATTCTTCTCTCGCTTATCTTGTAACCGTATTTTTTGAGAACCTGAATACAGGAGTTACGAGTGATGCCCGGCAGTATGCTGCCTACGAGCGCAGGAGTAACGACTTCGTCGCCAATGACAAAAAACATATTCATGCTGCCTACTTCTTCGACGTACTTATGCTCGTTGGAGTCAAGCCACAATGCCTGGTCATAGCCGAGTTTGTTGGCTCTCTCGCCCGCATACAACGAAGCTGCATAGTTGCCCATACACTTAGCCTCTCCCGTTCCGCCCAAAGGCGCTCTTACGTAATGTTCTTCCACGAGAATTTTTGTAGGTTTCATTCCGTTGGCATAATAGGAGCCGACAGGCGACAAAATAATGAAAAATTTATATTTGTGGCTGGCATGCACACCCAAAACTTCTTCGTTGGCAATCATAGTAGGTCTTATGTACAATGCCGTACCCGGCTCGGTAGGAATCCAGTCAGCTTCCAGCTTGATGAGTTCAAACAAAGCTTTCTTGACCTTTTCGCTGTCAAAGGTAGGCATACACATACGCTCTGCGCTTCTGTTCATACGCTTGAAGTTGTCGTCGATACGGAATACGGTAATCTTGCCTTCTTTGTTTTTGTATGCCTTAGCGCCTTCAAAAATGCCTTGCGCATAGTGAAGAACGTTGCAGGCAGGAGCCATTTCAAACGGTGCGTAAGGTACTATTTCAGGTTCCTTCCAAGCGCCGTCTTCATAGTCCATCACCAACATATGGTCGGTAAAATATTTGCCGAAGCCAAGTTTGGTAAAATCGGGTTTTGCTTTAAGGTTTGTACTTTTTATGATTTTCATATATACACCTCTGATTTAGATTTCAAATTGATAATATGCGTTGTTTTCAACGCTGATTTTTGCTCTGCCCTGCGTCAAATCTGCTATCTCTGACTGCAAAAGACAACTGTCGTTTTCGTCGACGGCAAATCTTGTAATCACCTTGTCGTCGTATTGGGTATCCAGACAAAGACAACCGTGATTTTCCAGCAATTTGCTCAGCTTTTTGAATACTCCGTATTCACACTCTACTCTGAGTTCGTCGGCTCTTTTGTTGAGTACCGTACGAGCTTTGTCAAGAGCTTTGCTCACTCCCGAACTGTATGCCCCTACCAGACCGTTGGCACCCAGCTTTATGCCGCCAAAATATCGTGTTACCACCGCAAGCGTCATAAGACAATTGCGTTTTTTCAACACTTCCAGCATAGGAAGCCCTGCCGTTCCCTGTGGCTCTCCGTCGTCGCTGAAACGTTGCTCCGTCGCTATATCGTTGGAAATAAAGGCATAGCAATTGTGAGTAGCGTCGGAGTATCGGCAGGTTATCTGCTTTATTTTTTCCATAGCGTCGTCGTAGTCGGATATTGGCATCAGTGTAGTGATAAAGCGAGATTTGTTTATGACCTGCTCGTCGCAAAAACACTCCTTAACGCTTACGTATTCCTTTGCGCTCATTGCACGCTGACCTTGACGTGAACCTTTTTACCCTTATGCAAAACAAAGCCGCCGTTTATCTGCTCGTCCGACAGACAATAATTTATATCGGCAATCTTGTCGTCGTTGACTCTTATTCCGCCGCCTGCAACCAGTTGTCTTGCTTCACTCTTAGATTTGCAAAGTCCGAGCGTTGCCAACACGTCCACGATATTGGTTATTCCTTGTGGCAGAGTCATAGAAGGCATATTGGCGTCGTCGCCGGAAAAAGCAGCTTGCGCCTGAGCTTGAGCCTGAGCCGCCGCTTCTTTGCCATGCACTATTGCAGTAACTTCATAAGCTAGTCGTACTTTGGCGGCATTGATACGCTCGTCCTTATGGCTGCACAATTCTTCAATTTCTTCAAGCGGCATAAAAGTAAGCAACTTCATACATTTCTCTACGTCGCCGTCGTCCACGTTGCGCCAGTATTGATAGAAGTCGTAAGGCGAAGTTTTAGCGGCGTCAAGCCATACTGCGCCCTTCTGTGTCTTGCCCATCTTTTTGCCTTCCGACGTAGTGAGAAGCTGAAAAGTCATTGCAAAAGCAGGTTTACCTTCCTTTCTTCTTATCAAATCTGCGCCTGCCAGCATGTTTGACCATTGGTCGTCTCCGCCGCATTCCAGCACGCAGCCGTAATTGCGGAAAAGATGCAAAAAGTCATACGCCTGCATGAGCATATAGTTGAATTCCAAAAAAGACAAGCCCTTTTCCATACGGGTCTTAAAACATTCCGCCGTCAGCATTTTGTTGACGGAAAAGTTTGCGCCTATCTCTCTCAAAAAACCTATGTAGTTGAGATTGTCAAGCCAATCGGCATTGTTGAGCATCACGGCGGCATTGTCTCCTTCAAAGGAGAAAAATCTGGACATCTGCACCTTAAAGCACTCGCAGTTGTGTCTGATGACGTCGTCGGTCATCATCTGTCTCATATCCGTTCTGCCCGAAGGGTCGCCTATCTTAGCCGTGCCGCCGCCGATAAGAACGATGGGCTTGTGTCCTGCCTTTTGCATGTGGCTCATTGCCATAAGCGCAAGAAAGTGTCCCACGTGCAAACTGTCGGCAGTAGGGTCAAAACCTATATAAAAAGGCACGCTCTCCTTGCCGAGCAATTCATACAAGTCGTCTTCATAGACGGTCTGTTTGATAAACCCTCTCGCTCTGAGCGTATCCATAATATTAGTTTTGATTTCCATAATGCGTCTCCTGTTGCTGATTGTTGCTATTGATAAAGATTATATCACTAACAAAAAGCAAAGTAAACGCTTTGGGCGATTTCTTATTCAAAAATTTGCTTATTTCGCATTTTTTATCGCACAAAAAATCTCAAAACAAAAATATATGGTCGCATATAGCGATTTTTGGAATAAAAAAGTAAAAAATTTTTGAAACATAACGAAAACCTTTGATAAAATCTTGGCAATATGATATACTCGTGCTAGTAAAAAGAAAATTTTTTAAGGAGGTATTCCTAATGGAATATTCACATGAAGTCCTGAATATGTGCAATGTTGCCAAGGGCGCAAATCACGGTCCTGCTCCAATTCCGGAAGAAGGCAGATGGGTACAATCTAAAGAAATCAAAGATATCAGCGGTTTGACCCACGGTATCGGCTGGTGCGCTCCACAACAAGGAGCCTGCAAGCTCACTCTCAACGTCAAAAACGGTATTATCGAAGAAGCTCTCGTAGAAACCATCGGTTGCTCGGGCATGACTCACTCCGCCGCTATGGCTGCCGAAATTCTTACCGGCAAGACCATTCTGGAAGCGCTTAACACCGACCTTGTATGCGACGCTATCAATACTGCAATGAGAGAACTCTTTTTGCAAATCGTATATGGTCGTACCCAATCGGCTTTCTCAGAAAACGGTTTGCCAATCGGCGCAGGTCTCGAAGATCTCGGCAAAGGTTTGCGTTCTCAGGTAGGTACTATGTACTCCACCAACGCAAAGGGCGTGAGATATCTCGAAATGGCAGAAGGCTACGTAACCCGTATCGGTCTTGACAAAGACGACACCGTCATCGGCTACGAATTTGTCAATATCGGCAAGATGATGGAAGCTATCACCGTAGGCGGCATGAGCGCCAACGACGCACTTGCCAAGTTTACCAACAACTACGGCAGATTCAACGAAGCGGTTAAGAAAATTAACCCACGCAGAGAATAAGGAGGACAACGACTATGGCAGTTACTTTTGAAAGTTATTCCAGAAGAATCGATAAAATCAACAAATGTCTGGCAGAATACGGTATCGCAAGCCTTGAAGAAGCAAGAGAAATTTGTCTTTCTAAGGGCGTAGATTGCGAAGCTATCGTCAAAGGCATTCAACCAATCGCATTCGAAAATGCGGTTTGGGCATACACCGTAGGTTGCGCAGTTGCAATCAAAAAGAATTGTGTCAAAGCAGCTGACGCCGCAGAAGCTATCGGTATCGGTTTGCAATCTTTCTGTATCCCAGGTTCCGTTGCTGACCAAAGAGCCGTTGGTCTGGGACACGGCAATCTTGCCGCAATGCTTCTCAGAGAAGAAACCAAGTGTTTTGCATTCCTTGCAGGCCACGAATCGTTTGCAGCGGCAGAAGGCGCAATCGGTATTGCAAGAACGGCTAACAAGGTAAGAAAAGAACCGCTCCAAGTTATTCTCAACGGTCTCGGTAAGGACGCCGCTCAAATCATCAGCCGTATCAACGGATTTACCTACGTTCAGACCAAAC
>JBJETQ010000036.1:0-53446 GCA_051883395.1 Christensenellales bacterium
TTGTTGATAAACAACGATTAAATAAACAATGAATTGCAACAAAAAAGTGAGACCTACGTCTCACTTAAATTTATCTGTTCTTTTACAGATATTTATCCGTTAACTTACAGAGATTTGAGTATCTCGCCCACTTTCTTCATATCGCACTTGCCGTTGAAGTTGGTTTTGAAGTATTTCATTACGCTGCCGATAGACTTGTCGTCGAGTTTTTCGATTTCGGCTTTGATTTCTTCGTCGCTCATCATCTTAGGCAAATATTGCGTAACGGTGGCAATCTGCACGTCGAGACTAGCCACAGATTCGGTTCTTCCGCCCTTTTCGTAGCCAAGTCTTTCTTCCTGCAATTCCTTCTCAACCTTTTGCAAAATGACGATAATGTCTCCTTCCGTCAATTCCTTACCCTTGCTTCTCGCTTCGATTGTCTGCAACATAATCTTACTGATTATTGCGTCGTAAGCATTCATAGCGTCTCTGTTTTTATCCTTCATTGCCTGCATTTTTGCTTTCTTAAAAAAATTAATATCCATACAATCCTCCCGTATTTTTATTTTACCACATATATTGCATTTTTCAAGCAAATTTTATTATCAATTCTACCGCAAAAACCGCCGCCGTAGAAATAAGCGCAACGGGCAACAGTCCCAACTTGCGCCAGGAAGCGATTATCGCCGCAACAAATCCTACCAGAGCGCTCCATATCGACGACGTACAATACAATACGGCAGGAAATATCATTGCCGCCAATATTCCGTACGGCATATAATTTAGCACAGACCTGACAAACTTGTTTTTTATCTTACCTTTGAACATGACAAACGGCAAAACTCTCGGCAAATAAGACACAATAGCCGTAACGGCAATGACCAACCATATACTCATCTGACTGCATCTCCTTCGTCTGTTTTATCGTCATGCAGTTCTTGAAGATTGTTTTGCATGCCGCCTTGTGTACCGCCGACAATATCGTCATTGTTTTCTTCGTCTTTCTCTTTATAAGGTGCAACCAACGCCATAATAACCGCAGACACAGCGCCTGCAATGACGTAAACCCAGCCGCTGGACAGTTTGTTGAGAACCGGCGTCCAATAGAAGACGCAGCTTATCGCAACGGCAATACAAACCACTCCCAATATCCCTTTGTTTTCTTTACAAGCAGGCGTTACGATAGCCACAAACATTGCATAAATCATAATTCCGAGAGCCGAATAAAGCAATACAGGTATCACGTTTTGCAAAACTGCCCCTACAATCGTTCCGCCAACCCAACCTATGTAAGAAGCCGTCATGACTCCGACTATATAACTAAACGTAAGCTTTTGCGTTGTAGAATATAAAACTGCAAAATTTTCGTCTGTCATACCAAAAGCAAAAATCAAACGTTTGCCCATACCTATATCGTCGGGCAATTTCTGCGCCAACGACAGAGACATCAAGAAGTATCTGAGATTTATCATCAGTACGGTAAAAGTAATTTCCGCAATCCCCGCCGACGCAGAGAGCATATTGACAGCGGCAAACTGCCCCGTACCCGTAAAATTGGTGAGAGACATAAGTATTGGCACCCATTTTGCAAGTCCGCTCTGCACAGCAGTCAGACCAAAGGCAATAGAAACGCTGAGATACCCCAGTCCTACCGGCAATCCCATTTTCAATCCGTCGCAAAATCTCAACGCTCTGTCTTTCATTTCTTCACCTTGTTGTTTCAATTTACCTGCAAATAGGTTTTGTCTGTCATTTGGTGATATATCAAAAAATATCGCCGCTTCTTAGCAGCGATATTATAATACTTTTGATATTACAAATCAATCAAATTGCCACACGAGAACGCATTTTCGCCCCAACTCAACCTACCGCACAGCAATCAGATAAGATTGTGCTTTTTGCCGCTGTCAATGACAATCATTGCGCCAATGTCTTTGGCTTTCAGTTTCAGTATATTCTTGCCCTTGGACGTACGCTTGTCGATAGGTATATCTTCGGTATTGATAGCCACACATTCTTTGTTCATACCTACCAAAGCTATATCGTAAGGATAAGTAACAAGCCCTACGTAAGCAGCGTTTCCCTGACCGCTGTCAAAGAGTTTTACACCCTTACGGAAGCGTTTTGTAGGCTCGATTTCAGGCAAAATCACTCGTCTTGAAAAACCGTTTTCCATTATCACGACAATTTCGCCCGCTCCGTCGTTTTGAGCGGCATACAGCACGCTGTCGTTCTCTCCCAGCATAATTCCCCTTACGCCGCCTGCTTTACGTCCCTGCAAAGGCACGTCGTCCGACATGGCGTTGAGAGCCATACCTGCCGTTGTAGCAAAAAAGATAAATTCGCTTTCGTCGTCCTTAATCTCGACAAAGGATAGTTTATCGCCTTCTTTCAGTACGATTGCAGGATAAACCGTCTTTTTATCTGCGCCAAACTCATCTGCCGCAGTTCTCTTGACCATACCGTTTTTGGTAATCATATACAATTCTTTGCCTTTGAGTTGCTTGACGTTGTATATAGCTACCAGCTTCTCGTCGCTGTCCGCCTTGGATATTTTGGATACCGACGTTCCCTTGCTTTTCCATTTGTCGTCAGGCAGGTCGTCAATACTGAACACCACGCAGTTTCCCTTGTCGGTAAAGCCAAGCACGTTGCTGTCGTTGGTGCATGCCACAACCTGTCTTGCAAGATTAGGAGCGGTACAATTGACAATGCTCTTGCTTGCCATTGCATAGCCCTTTTCCGTCAAAAATCTCAAATCGCCGTCATAATTTAGCACGAGATAACCGTTGCGTTCCAGCTTGATTTTGCTCAAATCTATGTCCGAAGATATGGTGTCTTCTTCGCTGACAATAGTTGATTTTCTTGGCTGGTCATACTTCTTTTTAATTTCGGCTATTTCCTTTTTTACCACGCCAAGCTGTCTGCGCTTAGAATTGATGATTGCGTCCAGCTCTTTAATTTTTTCTTTGAGTCCGTCGAGTTCTTCTTTCATCTTGTCCACGTCCAGCTTGTTGAGCCTTTTCAGCGGAACGTCCAGCACGGCAACTGCCTGCTTGTCAGACAGTTCAAATCTCTCTCTCAATCTTTCTCTCGACTCGTTGTAGGTCTTGGAAGACAGCACGATTTCTACCACTTCTCTTATGTTGTTGACGGCAATCAACAGACCTTCGAGTACGTGCGCTCTCTTTTTTGCTGCATTGATTTCAAACAGCGAACGCTTATAAATAATTTCTCTCTGATACTCCACGTAAAAAGAGATGATGTCCAGCAGTCCCATCTGCTGTGGCTTGCCGTTGGCTATGGCAACCATATTGCAGCAGCATGCCGACTCCATTTTGGTCGTTTTGAACAGACTTGCCAAAATTCGCTCTGCGTCGGCTTCCTTTTTGAGCTTGATAACGCAACGCATACCGTTTCTGTCCGACTCGTCCACAATGTCGCTTATCACGCCGAAAACTTCCTTTTTGCTCTCTCTCAGAGCGTTGATGCTCTGCAAAAGCATACCCTTTTTTATTCCAAAAGGAATTTCCGTAATAATAATGCTCTGCTTATCTCCGTCCTTTTCTATATGGGTGCGCGCCCGAGTAATAATTCTACCCTTGCCCGTCTCGTAAGCTCTGTATATTTCTTCGCTGTCAATGATAATTCCACCGGTAGGAAAATCAGGCGCAGGAATATATTTCATCATTTCTTCGAGCGTTATGTCGGGGTTGTCGATATACGCAACGACGCCGTCAATCACTTCCCCGAGATTGTGCGGCGGAATGTTGGTTGCCAGACCGACCGCAATACCGCTGGTGCCGTTGACAAGCAGATTTGGGTATCTGCCCGGCAAAATGTCGGGTTCTTCGAGCGAGTCGTCAAAGTTGAGAGACATTGGCACGGTATCCTTATCCAGGTCTCTGAGCAACTCCATAGCCAAAGGAGTCAGACGAGCTTCGGTATAACGCATTGCCGCTGCCGAATCTCCGTCCACCGAACCGAAGTTGCCGTGTCCGTCCACAAGGGTGCTTCTCACGCTGAAATCTTGTGCCAGTCGCACCAACGCTTCATACACCGAGCTATCTCCGTGCGGGTGATATTTACCTAGACAGTCGCCGACGATACGAGCGCACTTTCTGTGCGGTTTGTCGGGAGTGATGCCCAGTTCAAGCATCGTGTACAAAATTCTTCTCTGCACAGGTTTCAGACCGTCTTCCACCCTTGGCAGCGCTCTGTCAAGAATTACGTATTCGGAATAAGGAATCATGGAATTGTGAATAATTTCTTCAACGCTTCCTTCCAGTATTCTTGATTTATCTTCAATAATTTCGCTCTTTTTTGCCATATCGTACCTTATTTTGCACTCAATTCCTTAAATTTGTCCACTTTGTTAAAGTCTGCATAGTCGTATATATATTGCTTTCTTGGCTCGACGTCCGCCCCCATAAGAGTATCTATCAACTTATCTGCGGTGGCTGCGTCTTCTATGGTAACACGCATCAGCGTTCTCGTAGCAGGATTGAGAGTGGTTTCCCACAGCTGTTCGGGATTCATCTCTCCAAGTCCTTTGTATCTTTGAAGCGTATAGTTTTTGCCACATTCCTGCAACATCTGTGTCAACTCATTGTCGTCGTAAGCATATTTTACCACGTTCTTTTCAGTAATCTTGTACAAAGGCGGCATGCCTATATACACGTGTCCGTCGATAATGAGTTGTCGCATATATCTGAAAAAGAAAGTCAGCAGAATTGAACGAATATGCGCTCCGTCCTGGTCGGCGTCGGCAAGAATAATTACCTTGTTGTATTTGAGACCTTTTATATCGAAGTCCTTGTCAAAGCCCGTACCGAGAGCGTTGATGAGAGACATCAGTTCTTCGTTGTCCACGATACCGCTCTTGCTCTTTTTCTCGGTATTCAACGGTTTTCCTTTGAGTGGCAAAATAGCCTGAACAGACCTGTCTCGTCCCTGTTTTGCCGAACCGCCTGCGCTGTCGCCTTCCACGATAAAAAGCTCGTTGAGTTCGGCTTTTCTTCCGCTGCAACCTGCCAGTTTGCCCACCAGCTCGCTGTTGCTCATACCCTTCATCTTGCGGGCAACTTCCTTGGCCTTAGAAGCGTTTTCTCTCGCCTTACAAGCTACTGCGGCTTTGCCGAAAATTGCGTCGGTAACGTCCTTTTTCACCTTGTTAAAATAATCTTTCAAAGCGTCGGTCAGCAGATTTTCCACTATATTTTTGGCTTCCGGGTTGCCTAGCTTGGTCTTGGTCTGACCTTCAAACTGTACGTTCTGCATCTTGACGATAAGCACCGCAGTCATACCTTCTCTGAAATCTTCGCCCAGATAGTTGGCTTGCTTTTCTTTGATAAGGTTTTTGGAGCGTCCGAAATCGTTGAGTACCTTGGTCAGCGCAGATTTAAAGCCCGTTTCGTGCGTTCCGCCTTCGGTGGTAGGAATATTGTTGACGTAGCTAAAAATATTTTCCGCATATCCGTCGGTATGCTGAAAGGCAAGTCCGACAATAAAATTGTCCTGTCGCTTTTCCACGTACACGGGAGTAGAATATAGCGTCTTTTTGTCTTCGTTGAGATAGGCAACGTAATCTTTTATTCCGCCGTCGTATTGATACGTCTTGTATTTGTAGGAAGTTTTGCCGTCAGGCACACGAAAATCTTTTACCGACAACTTGATGCCGCCGTTGAGAAAGGCAAGTTCCTTAATTCTGCGATTGATGGCGTCAAAACTGAACTTTTCGTTGCCGAAAACACGCTTGTCCGGCAAAAAAGTAACCTTGCTGCCCTTCAACTTCTTGTCGCAAGGACAACTGCTCAACGGAGTCTTGATTGCTCCGCTTATCACCTTGTCTCCTTTCTGATAAGAATGAAATTCTTCGGTGTACTGCACACCCGATTTAAAAATATCAACTCTCAGCCACTCCGACAAGGCATTGGTAACCGACGCTCCCACGCCGTGTAATCCGCCGCTGAATCCGTAACTTTTGTTGTTGAATTTGCCGCCTGCGTGCAGTTTTGTAAAAACAAGCTCCACCCCCGGCACTTTGTACTTAGGGTGAATGTCTACCGGGATACCACGACCGTTGTCCCACACGCTTATAGAATTGTCTTCATAAATTTCTATATTGATAGTATCGCCGTATCCGTTGGCAACTTCGTCAATCGAGTTGTCCACGATTTCCCACAAAATGTGGTGCATACCCTTGCTTCCCGTAGTACCGATATACATACCGGGGCGCATACGCACGGCGTCAAGCCCTTCCAATACTTCCAAATCTTTAGAGCCGTAACTACTGCTCATCATATCCTCCGTTTATCCGTTGCTTTTGTCAAAAAAGTCTGCCACGTCGTCATAAACTTCCTGCTTGTTTATTTCGTTGAGCAGTTCGTGTCTTGCTCCGCTGTACAGCTTCATCGTAACGTTTTCTATACCGCTCTGTTTGTATTTGCCGTAGAGTTTGTTGACCGATTCTCCAAATTTACCCACAGGGTCCTTGTCTCCGCTGATAATGAATATCGGCAGGTCTTTGCGAATTTTGTCTATATTTTCCTGCTTACAAATAACTTTGAGAGCATTGAAAAAACTCTTATAAAAGCCTATCGAGCATACGTAATTGCAATATTCGTCGTCAAGATATTTTTGTCTTTCGTTGTCGTCCCTGTTGCCCCAGGCAAAAGGTACGGGCGGGTCAAACTGTTTGTCATAGACGTCAAAAGACAACTTCTTGATGAGTTTAGCCGGTTTGTCGTTGCCGAGCAGAGCGCTCTGAATGTTGGCTACCAATCTGCCTGCCGCTACGTCAGCCCCGTCCTGAAATG
Organism: Christensenellales bacterium; assembly: GCA_051883395.1. Classification (GTDB taxonomy): domain Bacteria; phylum Bacillota; class Clostridia; order Christensenellales; family UBA3700; genus HGM11368. Next base: position 6,801 of record JBJETQ010000036.1, read on the forward strand.
CCGAACCGCACAACACGCAAGAGAGCAATTTGTCCGAAGCCGACTGAATATATCCCTGAGACAAAAACGAGCCGTAACTGTGTCCGAAAAGAATAACAGGCAAATTATATTTTTCTTTTGCATAATCTGTGATAAGTTTCAAATCTTCCACGGTATCCCAATAGCAATCTCCGTCAGGCGCTTTGCCAAGGTCTGCTTTACCGCTGGTCTTGCCGTGCGCTCTGTGGTCGTCGCCCAGCACGATATAGCCCTTGGAATTGAGATAGCATGCAAAATCGTCGTATCTGCCCAGATGTTCCACCATTCCGTGAACAAGTTGGACGACAGCCTTAGGCTGTTGCACTTCGTCCCAGATATAAAGGTTGATAGGATAATCTTTGTATCCTGCAAACTTAATTTCTTTCATACTTTCACCTCTATATATTATAATACTACAATATTATAATAATTTCAAGACGGTTTTTGGATAATCGGACAAATTTTTTCATAAAATACTAATATTGACGTTTATAAGCGGAGGTCTATATGAACATAGCACTTACAGGCGGTGGCACAGCAGGACATATTATGCCCAATCTGGCGCTCGTGCCGTATCTCAGGCGCAACTTTGACAAAATAATCTATATCGGCAACAGTAGCTGTATGGAAGGCAAAATTTGTCCGCAATACGGCATAGAATTTTTTCACAACGACAGCATCAAGTTCGACAGGTCAAAATTACTAAAAAATCTCGCCATACCTTTTATATTGCCAAAGTGCGTCAGAAAGGCATGCGCTACGCTTAGCGAAAATCATATCGACGTGGTATTTTCAAAAGGCGGCTACGTCGCCTTACCCGTAACTCTCGCCGCAAAGAAACTGGGTATTCCCGTCGTCTGCCACGAATCTGACACTTCGCTGGGGCTTGCCAACAAAATTGCGTCTCGCTTTGCCAAAGCGGTCATCACGTCTCATACGGGCGTTTATCGCAAGGACAACGGATATATGCTGGGCAACCCTATCAGAGACAAGATTTTCGACGGCAACCCCAACAATGTTTACGCCGCCCACTCTATCGTCCACGGCAAGCCGATACTGCTCGTTGTAGGCGGTTCTCTCGGCGCAAGGGCTATCAATCAGGCTGTCGTTTCTGCGCTCGACGAACTTACAGAGCGCTATAACGTCGTTCATATTACGGGCAAAAATTTTCTTCCGCCCGAGCGCAAAGGATATTATACTCTGCCGTATACCGACGACATACAGGACTATCTTGCGGCGGCAGACGTAGTGGTTTCGAGAGCGGGAGCCAACTTTGTAGATGAAATACTGGCGCTGGGCAAAAAGGCTCTTTTCATTCCGCTTCCTGCCAAAGCGTCCCGTGGCGACCAACTCACCAACGCGTCGAGAGTATGCTCGCTGGGATATGCCAACATGCTTCAACAGCAATATCTCACGCCAGCGACTTTGACCGAAAATATCGAGCGCACTTACGCCGCCGATTTCAAAAAATGCTATTACGACCGCAGTACGCCGCAAAAAATCGCCACGCTGCTCAATAATATCTGCCGTCAGTCCCAAATCGACAAAAAACAAAGAGATAAAAAACAGGCTGTGCAATCTGCAAGTATCACTTTTGCCACACGCCAATCGGACAAAAAATAATATCACATAAAATATTGGACGATTGTTTTAAATCGTCCAATATTTTATGTCAACGTATTTTATATTTTTTTATAATATTGCAACAATTTACTTGTCCCACTGGTATTGAAATATTTATAATTGTTTCTTTCATAAAATGATTTCAATTTCGGCACATCCTTGCAATCCAAATAAATCAATCTTCCACCGACAATTTTTTGGGCTTCAAACAGTAAATTTTCTGCCACTTTTATTATGTAGTCTCCAATTACATCATGAATATTGTCGTTTTTTGCTATATGCCCAATTAAAAAAGCAGAATATGATTTTTCTTCTATTTCGCCGCCGGCGATATTCTTCATTCTTGTTTTTGATATACCTTGCAAGCTTATCGACTTAAATGCCAGGCTAAAATAAGCAACAATAGATCCGCTTTTATCAATCAGCAAATACGTTCGTGCTTTATTATGCTGTTCATAGTTAATTGCTTTGTTATGCAAAAAATCTTCTTCATCTTTATTTTTTTCGCACTTAAAAGAAAATAAGACCTCTTTTAATTCATCCAAAGAAGTCTTATTATTTTCAAAAGTTTTTATTATTTCTCCGAGTGCAACAATTTCAAGGCCCATTTTCTTCCGTTGTTTTCCGCTTTTTGAATAGTGTATTTGCTATTTAAATCGTGAACAATAGGAGATGTAGCTTCAATATCGTTTTTCATCATAGAAATAATATCAGGATTTGTAATTACAACTTTTTCATCAAATGAAATTGTAGCCATAGATAAATACCTCCTTTGTTTTCTAATAGTATTATACGATCTAAAATAAAATATGTCAATAAATTAAAATTATTTGCAAAATTTTAATTTATATCGTCCCGTTCGTTTCTAAACGGGACGATATTCTTATTCTTCGGTTTTGTTTTCTTCACCGTTATCCTGACTGTTTTCTTCGTCGGTCTTTGGTTTGGACACTATTCCGCTCACGGCAAACACTCCCAATACGGCGGTCAACACCTTGTCGATATAAGGAATGTTGAGTTCGCCGTTTATTGCGCTCAGAGCTACGAGAATTGCGCTTATCACCGACAGCCAGAAGTTGTAACTTTTCAATTTTTCTTTCATACTCACCCCAGTTTGGCTCTCATTTCTTGTCTTATTCTTTCGATATTGACGTCAATGTCCTGCATATAATCTAATCCCTTGCTCAAAGCGTCAATGGTAGATTGATATTTTTTCTCTCTTGCCCTGCTGTCTTTGAGCTGGTATATCAGAAGGGAGCAGAACAACAACGCCCAAATTCCGTTGGTTGCGGCAAAATCCAACAACGTCTGCCATATATTATCCATTTATAGCGCTCACCAGTTTGTTATACATCAAACCGAGATAAGATTTGAGTTGTTGGTTGTTGCTTATCAATTCTTTGGCAATATCGCTAGGCATCGCCTGATAGAACGCCACAGCCTTGTCCAATCTCTCCTGATAGTTGTCGAGTTTTTCGCCGCTATAACCGTTTTTGAGTTCTTCTTCTCTTTCCTTTGCTTGCTGGTCGGCAATCTCCTTTTTCTGTTTCTGAATAAGTTCGGTTCTTTTCTGTATGTATTCCAAAGCCTTTTTGCTTTGTTCGTCGTTATATTTCTGTATACTTTCCAGCTCGGAATTTCTTTCCTTGATGAGTTTGTCGATTTCGCTGCTTATAGTCTTTGCAAACGACAAGTCAAGGTCGCTCAGAGCTTCGCTGCGTTGGGCTTGCAACTGCTCGATTTTGTTGTCGATTGCGCTCACGTTATTCACGTAATTGTCATATATCTGTGCTTTCATCTGTTCAAAAGTCCTTTGCGCTTCTTCGTCGAGAGCCGTCTTTACCGAAGAACGCACCATGCCTTTATCAGAACTTCCGCCCTTGATTTTATCCAGATTGTCGTCTCTGTCTTTCTCGTTTGCCAAATTGTCGCTCTGAGCTTTTGTCTCAGCTTGCGTTTTTTTATCGTTCTGAGCGTCGACAAGAGCGTCATACTCGTCCGTTACCGCCTGAGTCTTCTGACTTTTGAGAGGCTCGTAGGTTGCGTTTATCCTGTTGATAATGTCTTCTTCCGACTCTCCTTCGTACTGCATAGGCGTCCATTCATAGGTGTCGGGCATAGTATCTTCATACAATACGTATTTGTTGCTGCTATTGTTTTTCCACTCCTGGTCCAACGCTTCCAGTTGGTCGTAAAGCAACGACTGAGACTCCATAAGTTCCTGCTTTTGTTGCTCTTTCGCCGCTTTTTCTTCCTTATCTTTTTTGGTTTCTATCCCAAAAAATTCTTTAATTGATTCCCACATCTTTATTTCTCCTTTTGACAATGCGATTGTATCTGGCAATCTTTTTTCTCAGCCAGTTCAAATCAATCTTCAATCTTCTCTCCCCCTTTTACGTCTATCGACGCATAAATACCGTCGTGAGCGCCGCATTCAACCACTACGACATGCTCGCCCTTATTCATATATCCGTCGGTGCAGAATATTTTTCCTTTACCTTCTATCGTCTCAGCGTCAATCGACACGCTCTTATCGCCGTCGGCGCATATTGCTATACGGGCGTTGAAAGGCGATTTTTCGCATTTGAATTTCATCTCGTATCTGCCGCCGTTGCCGTCGGGAGCGATGCACCATTCCAGATTGTTTCTTATTTTTTCATACGCCTGCAAAGCGTATCTCAAAGCCATAGCGGCTATCTCGGATAAGTTGTCGTTCATAAATCACCTCATTACGTCCACTCTCAATTTTATAGGATACACGGCCACGTCGGTTGTATCGTTGAAGATTTCAAAGTCGAAGCTCTTGGCTTTGAGATTTACGTTTACCCTGTTGTTTCTCTCCGTCAGAACAAATTCATATATTACTCCGTCGGCGGTAATTCTCAGCAAGGTCTGACCTTTTACTTTATATTCGACGTACCTGATATTTTTCTGCGTTTGCGGCTGATTGAAATCAACGTCCCTGACCAGCCACTTTCTCTTTGGCTGAGCTACAAAATCTTCGTTGTTGTCGCTCAGCATGACGGGACTTTCGCACAAAGTCGACAGAGATAATACTGCGCTGACGTTTTTTGCTTCTACCGCCACCAGTTCACCCGTCTGATAACCGTCCACCGAGCAATAGTTGCCTTTGACAAAATCGTATGCCACAATACAGCCGTCGCTCAACACAAGATAGCTCTTGTTTTGTTTGCCGGTAGCGCTGACGATTTCTATACCGTCTTTGAGATAATTGCTCAGGTCTATATCCAGTCTGCCCACCGAAGACCCGTCAAAGCAATATGCGTTGTTCCAGGTGCAAAAGACAATTTTCCCCTGAATGGAAGATACCGAATCTCCGATTATTCTGTCCCCCGACAGATAAATCTTTTTCATTTCGAACTGCGACTGTATGCTGTAACACGTCAACCTGTATATGCCGTAATCACAAAACAGATACAGATAATCGCCCAAACTCACCGCCTTGTTAATCTCACCAAGAGAATTGTCGCATTCGATATAACCGCCGCCGCTCAGCGACACTTCCCAGTCAAACGGGTCAAAAACGTCGCTGTACCAAAGGCTGTTGTTTCCGCCCTTTACAAGAGCAAAAATTCTTTCGTTGAAGTTTACAAGCTGCGTTATCGTCTTGTCAGTCAAAATCGTGCTTATCTCGCTGTTTTCCAGCAGATACATATCGCCGTTTGCTCCGCTCAGAAAGATGAGATCTCTGCCCATATAGTTGTAGTCGGTTACGGCGACCACGACGTCGTCAAAGTCGACGTGCTGCCATACGGCGTCCCTTTCAAGCGGCAGAATTTCCAGTCCGCCGTCGTGAGAGAGTATCAGTATGCCGTTGCCTTTGTCGCTGGTAGTCGTTCTGGCAAAAAAGAGCTTTGCCTTATCGGCTTCCACGGGCAACCGTGGCAACGTATAACCGTCGTCCAGCCTTGCCCTTTCAAAGCCTTGCGCCGCAATAAGAACGTTGTTTTCATAGTCGAAGTTAAAACTCTCGTCGCAACCCTTGCACGGCAGATTGCCGTCGCTGTTTCTGCTGCCTGCTCCGTCAAATGCCGAGAGCAAACATGTCTTTTGCAACGGTTTGACTATGCTTTTCTTTTTATTTGGTACTATCATAACCAATACCTTGCCTTTACTCTCTTTTCTCTGTTGTTTCTGCACGCAACGGCAAGAGAGTCCATAAATTTGTCGTTCATCATCACGGCTTCTTCATACAGACCTTCAATCATGCAATATTGTGCGCACGTTCCCAGAGCCAGACATACTGGCGATACTCTCACGTCTGTTTCGCACTCGTCGTCAAGGTCAATATCAGCGGGAACGTAATTGTATTTTACGTCGACCTGACCTTCACACGAAACCGTAACTTTTGACGGCAGACATTCAAAATCTACCGCACTTCCGTTCGACGTTATCCCCAATATTTCTTTTACTCTATGATTCAATGCGGCGTATTCGATTTCGCCGTTGCTTACGTTGCACGTCTTGTTGTCCGTCAAAGGCAGATAATCGCATGCAATCTCCTTAATAACAATGTTTGCACATCGCACCAACAGCTTAATTTTTGGAGTTGACTTGGTAGAACTGCTGATTGTCGGGTCTTCGTCCCCAAGATACGTCAGACAAATTTCTATCACTTCTTTCAGTTTCATATTGCTCCTTTTTGTTCCTTGACACGGCTAGTGCCGAGTCAAGGAACGCATTGTATTTTCTATTATCAGGTCGGCACGTTGCAGTTGCTCGTTGCGATTGTTTCTTTCTATCTTTTCGTTATGCCTGTTCATCTCAGCAATCAGTTCTTCCATATTCTGTACTCTGGTCTTTCTCACCCAGTCCACCGTACGACAATCAAGCCTTGCAAACGGAATATCCGCCTGCTTGGTAGGATAACATCTGAGATTGTGCAATTCGTAACTGCCGCTTCCCCTGTTAAAGTATATTTGATAGTTGTCATCAATGCTCTTTATTCTGGCAGCCACGTCAAAAAGGTCGTTGTCAATCGCAATGAGTTTTTGCATAATGCCCCCTTATCAGCCGGTAATGCCGCTGAGCTTAGCCTGTCCGATAGGTTTATCGCACAGCATATCGGCATATTTTACCAACGTAGCGGTATAAGTAGCCGTACCTGCCTTTTGCTTGACAACCTTGCCGCCGTCGCCTTCGAGCCATCTCCAATCGCACAACTGATGCAACTTGAAGTCGCCCGTATTGAGCAGATACATTTCGCCGTCGTCGACAAATCTGTCTGCAACCACAGGAATTCCGTTGTATGCGATAGCCTTAAAGCCGCCGTCGAGATTCATAAAGTCAACGTTGGTGCGGTTGAGCGCAAGATGGTCGAGATAATATCTTCTCACGTCGTAGCTGCACAAAATCATATCCACGCTGCTTCCTGCTATTTCGTCGATATAGTCGATGACTTCCTGAATTTTAGAACAGGTTATGTCGCCCACGTTTTCCAGATGTTTAGGACAAAGCCAGCTTCTGCCTTCTCTCGACAGACCGTAAAGGTCTTTGTCCGAAAAGATAGCTTTGAGACCGGTCAGTTCGTTTCCCTTGGAGCCTTGCACGGTGATGTAGTCTGCGTTGGCTATGGTCTGCGAAGGCGTAGCGTTGATAGTGATAGTCTTGTTTACTCTGTCCACGCTCACGATTCTCACACCGCCAAGTCCGGTATAAATTTTGTCGGTAGTACCGTTGTACACGTCTATCACCATACCTTCCATCACGTTTTTGACGCTGCTAAGTCCAATCACGTTGCCCGAAGATTTGCTTGACACGCATGTGGCCAAAATTCCGCTGCCGTCGCCGTAAAGCATTCTTCCGAGATTGAATTTGGACGCTTTGAGCAATCCGTCCATCTCGGCGTTGAGCAAGTTGACAAAGGCGCTTGCGCTCGATTGGGACGCACGAATAGCCTTATCAGACAATTCAATCGTTCCGTACAGATTTTTGAGTTCCAGCTTAAATCTGTCATAATTGTTCTGAGCGGCGGCAGGCAAATCTCCCGTTTCCGTACCTGCTCCGATACCGCCGTTGATTCCGTAAGGCACAAGTTTTATTATATCTTTGCCCACCACGTCGTTGGTGCTTTGCTTGATTTTAGCCAAAAACGGATTGACCGTTACGTTGAGCTGGTCGGCTACTATGCCGAGATATACTTCTTTGAGCGCCTTATCTGCTGTTTCCAGTGTTACCATTAAATCCTCCTGTTGACGAGCATCTTTTTAATTATTTCTCCCGCCTCTTCGATGCTCTTTGGTTTGTTTGGCGGCGAGAGAATTATCTGACCCCTGCCCATCATAGATTTGGGCGGTCTGTTTTGTTCGAGACTCTGAATATACTCGTCTATTATCTTTGACTTGATTTGCTCGTTAGTCAGCACGTATTGTTCAACAAAGTCCCTATTTTGTATCATCTCCTGCGGCGTAAGATAGTTGTCGCTCAACACTCTCGCAAGGGCGATTTCCAGACAATTTTCATTGCGCGCCAGTTGATTGTCGTCTGCAATCGTCCTTCCTATTTGCTCCGCCCACCTTTTTGCCGACGGATATTCTTCAAAAAACTTATCCGTCTTTGTCTTCCAGTCGGGCGACTGATAGAGCGGCAGTTTGTCTTCGTTATCTTGTCCGCAGTCTGATTTTTCGTTATACGTATCGGGTTTTTCGCCCCCTTCGTCGTTTTCTTGTGCGCATATTGGCTGCGCTTGTATATCGTCGTAGTCATGCGTCGGCTCTACCGCTTGTTGTAGGTCGCCGTCGGCGCTCTGCGACTGCTGTATTGCCGACGTGTTGTCGGGGCTTATCTGCCCGGACAAATCGGAAGTCGTCATACTCCCCACTTCAACATCCATCTCATCTTGTACAAAAATCTTTTCAACATTTTCCTTTTCTCCTTTCGTCTGCATATTTACTCCTTACGCTCCGCTCGTTTCGATTTGCGCAAGCGCTTGCGTCTCTATCAATTTGCTCTGATGCTCTCTTATGTGTTTTCTCAGCCTTTCCTTTACCTTTGCGCTTACGTCTTCCGAACCGATAAATCGCTTTATGTGTTCGTCGCAATGAATTCTGTGGTCGTCAAACTCTCCCACTTCCAGCTCTTTGCTTTCTACTTCCATATTCTCTTTGAGCGCTTTGTTGCGATGACAATCTTCTATATCGAGACTGCTCTCCCAGTTGCCAAGCCCCAGCATTTCGAGAATTTTGAGCTTGTTGCGTTTTGATACCGAGCCGTCGCTGTCATTGAGCGCTCCCAGTTTGATGAGTTCCATCACCATATTTCTTCTGTTTGCCAGCGAGTCGCTCAGTTGATTTTCGTTGTCAAAAACTATATCTTCGCTGTCGAGATCGCTCTTGCTGAAATATACACTCTTGACTTCGCTGTTGTCGCCTGATATTCTCACCAATCTCTTGCAAGTGGCAAACTGTTTGTATAATCTGATTATCTGCTCGGCAATTCTCTTTACGCACTCTCTTATGCTGGAAGACGAGATGGTCAGACGAGTATCGTCCTGCTCCACCAACAGACTGATTGCCTTACCAGACATATTGTCGTACGCCTGCGAATATTTGGACAATTCGCTTACTCCCGATATTGACATAAATTCAGAGAGCAATCTTTCTTCTTCTATATGAAAGTCGCTAGGCACCTTGCCCGAGTCCATCATCTTAGGCACGCTCGACCCCTGACGATAAACCAATATTTTGCCGGGAGACAAACCTTCTTCTTCCAGATTGTCGGTATCAACCGAGCCGTCTTCTACGGCAAGCACGCCCATTGCAATTCTGTTCATATACTCGTGTTTGCGGTTTTTGACTGCGTTGTATGCTCGTTGGAGCGGAATCATTCTTTCCACCACGCTGGTACCGAAAAAAGACGCAATCTTTTCTATACAATGTATTTTGCTGAAAGGATAGCCCCTGTTTCCGTCCCTGCCGTTGACGTAAGGCAAATCTCCTTTAAACAGCAACTCGTCGCCAGCCACAATCACCAATTCTCCCTGCGGCATTTCTTTTGTAGGCAAGGTATATCTTTCTATCACCACACAGCTGTCGTGAGCCTGCGTGTTGAATATACTGCCCACGCTGGCGCTGTATCCTGCTCCGCCCAGACTAGGCGTATTGTCCATTCCCAGCACGTCCACGTCGTCGCCCTTCACTTCCACGCCCCATGCGTCCTTGATTTCTCCTACGTTGTAGGCTTTTGCATGTATTATGCTCAGACATTCGTCGATGCTGTTTCTCGCAATACTGTCGGGATAGATTTCATATGGTGGCACAACTGCAATCTCTACGTCGCCTTCCCTTATCATTGCGTCATTTTTAGTTCTGCCTATCACCCTTCCTTTATCCGCCGACCATATCGTCTTAAAAAAGCAACTTCCAACCACTTCGCTCCAAGTAATAGCCGTGTTCATAAGGTTGGTCATATCGTTCTGAGCCAACGTTGCCGACACAATCTGCGTTGACAATTTAGCGGAGTTGACGTCGCCTTCGTCCTGACTGAACGGTCTGACCGTCATTCCCACCTTGGTTCTGGCAAGTTTAGCCACACGTGTTTCCACTATCGAAGCTATGTGATTAAAAACTTCACGCTCCTGCCAGAAATATTGCTTACCATAATCTTCAACGTCGCCCCTGGGAGTAATCTCGCAATATTGATTGCCGGCTACAAAATTCATATTGAGTCGCCATTGCAATTCCAGCGGTTTTCTCTCCTGTCTGCGTCGTTCCCAATCGGCTTTTACTTCGCTTACGATTTTTTCTTTTAATTTGTCGTCGATTTTCACATTTATCTCCTTTTTCGGCATATTGCCGATTTGTAGTTTTGACGGTTATCTTCTTATTCCGCCTTTACTTACGTCTTTTTGCAATATGTTTTTAGGACTTTTCGGCACGATTATCGTCGCCGCCTGCTCGTATATCGCTGTCAGACAATCTTTGCACAGATTGAGATATTTGTCGGGGCTGCTGCCTTCTCTCATGACTGAATAGTCCGCCGTATTCTTGCAACCTGCCATATCGCATTTTACTTTCTTTTTCTGCTCAATTATTTTCATAATCTCTCCTTTTACTTAGTATCGTTTGGCTTTCAACTTCTTGTTTTTCCTGACTTAGGTATTGACGCATTTTCTCAGCAAGAGCATTTTTATCCAGATTTCTTACGCTTATATACGATTTACAGCTTATCGGCGTTATTATTGCGTGTCGTGCGTCTCCTGCCTGTGCCTGTCTTTGCCCTTGCTCTTTGCTTTCTGCGTCTTGTCGTATTCTTCCAGTTGTTGAGTCAGTTGTCGTAGCATTTCTTCCAATTCGTCGTCGCTTTTACCCGTCAATTCGTCGTTTTCTTCCTGCAACTCCATCAGGGCTTTTATTGCGCTCATATCGGGCGGAACGTGTTTTTTCGACACCTTCTTCTTGACAAGATTACCTTCTTCTCCGCCATATTCTTCTACCACTTCTTTGGCGGTATAACCTATCGCCTTTTTATACAAAGCTTTCTTCAAATCTTCATTCATTTCTTCTCCTTATATGGCAATTTTTGCTATACAAATACTCAACCCCGCTTATGACGAAGTTGAGCATTTTGCTCGCCTGTATCGAGTTTTTGTAGTCAAATCAGATTTTTTTGACGTTTCAGTTCGTTGATGAGCCTGCTTTTATCACGCTGAATCTGAGTGGGCTTGACGGGCGGCGTCGTTTTAGGTTGCGGCTTGGTCATAACGTAATATCTCAATGCGTCGAGCGCATGGTCGTCCTTTTTGATAGGGTTGTCGCCTTCGCTCCACCAGTAGCCTTTTATTTCTCGTATCAGATTGACGCAACACGAAAAGATTTTTATTTTGTCAAGAGCAAAATATTGTTTTACTCTCGCAATACCGCCAAACAGCTGTTTGTCTACGCATGCGTTGACCATAATGCCGTTGTCTCTGAACAATTCCGCTACGCTCCTTGTACCCGACAGCGTTCTTTGATTGGCTGCGCTGTCTATTATTGCGTCCAATCTTCCTTTTCCGTCTCTTTTCCAACCCAGCTTGTCCGCCAGTTCAAATATTTTTGCGGTGTGATAATCTATATCCCTGCCTGCTTCGTAATGCTCAGCCACCACGTAGACGTTTCCGTCAAAGTCAACTGCGCAGAACAGACACGCCGTAGGGTTGTTGAGACCGGGGTCGATAGTTATCATATCCTGCCATTCGACAGGCACGTCAAACGGTTCTACTACGTGTTTATTCATGTCAAATTCCTTATACACCAACCCTTCCGCCTGACAAAACCTTCCGTAACGTCTGCTCTCCAACACTTCTTTATCCAATGCGCTCGACAGCATTTTTACTTCTTCTTCGTCCAAAAAAGGATTGTCCGCCCATTCGATATGTTCGTGCCATACCTGCGGATTGTCCGACTTGTTGAGATAAATCTCGTCATATACCCAGCTCAGCCCTTTGAGCGGAGTCATCGTCCCCCAAATATCTCCTTTGGTATCCAGCACTCTCATCACGCATTCCTGATAAATCTCCTTGGGTGGTTCTTCGTCAAACCACACCCAGTCCAGCGAAGCCCCCTGAAATTTTTCTCTGCCCTGGTCGCAACTCTTAAAGCCTATTCTCGACACGCTTCCAAAAACGTTTTTTACGAGAATGTAGTCGATAATTCCGTATTCGTACTCTCCCTTTTTGCCGCTTATCATCACCACGTCCTGTATCCATGACGGATTGAGATAACTCAAAATTTTGGCTTGCGCCACTTCTCTTTGCACTTCGTAGGACAAGGAGACTACCCAACCGTTGGTGGGTTTGTTGGGTCTGTAAGGATGAATACCCCTTGCCGTCCACACCGCTTCCACCGCTCCACATTCCGTTTTGCCCGACCTATTGCCGCCAAACACCCATCTGTTGCGCTTAGGACATTTATGAAACGCCATCTGCTTGGCGTGTATCTTGTCGCCGGTATTGTATCTTGCAAGCCTGTCGCTTTCCTTTCTTCTTTTCAGTTCATTCTTTATTGCTAATATTCGGGCAATTATCTCTCTTTTTTGCATTATTCTCTCTTTACTTTCTCAATATTTTGTTTTTTAATAAGTTTATAGATTGAAATTTTATGCGTTTGCCTATATAATATAGACGTAACGTAAACGTGAACGATATCGATAATCTTGTTATATTGTCGGTATGACGTGTACTCATACGGTCAACTCCACCGCAAAAAGTAGTCGTTCATATCTGACCGTCAAGGAGCTTGTCGTTTGAGATTGTTGTCGTTGCTACGTTGCAAATTATGGCTTACCTGACACTTATACAAACTCATATCAGTCAAGTGGCTATCGGTTGTTTCGTACATATCCATAGCCGTAAGACAATGGACTTCAACAGGCAACTTTGAGTTTGTTTGTATGGTTGTACCGTCGTATTTTCTCCATCGCTATCGGGTATTCGCATATATGATTGATGCGTCGGCAAGGCCGTCAGCATAATCAATCGAAAATTACCGCCGAAGTGCGAACATTGAGGTATATATGAAAAAATCTCTCGTAATTTTATTGCTTGGCGTGTGTCTGTTGACTGTGGCAACGGGCGGCGTTTGTATGGCGGAGACGGCACCGTATTACGTTGTCAACAATGCTACTATCTCCCAAGCCAATTCATTGGCATTGTATGCCGACGACGACGGCTCTCCTGCCGACTTCGTAGCATGCTATATACCGCCTACTTACTATTTCCAATCTGCCGGTACGGTGCAAGGCGACTACACTATGGTAACTTACAACGGCGTGTATCTATGGGCTAAGACCTTGGATATAGCGTCCAAATCTGCCATAGACAACTCCGGCAAACCTATTGCAGAAGACAACGCTTACTATTCCCATAATATCGCAGTCAATCCGCAACTAATAGAGCAAGATTTGTCTTATGTCATAGTTTTCTACGATACGTCTTTGACGAACAACAATACGGGAAGAACAGCAATATTCACCAACGATATAGACAACATTACTTTTATTGGTCTTAACGAAATAAATAGCAAAGTCTATTATTACGTATCCGTGAAAAAAGGTTCAGACACGATATTTGGTTTTATCGATCCGTCTTCTACCGACGTAGCCGACATTACATATGCGTCAATTACCATTCATCCCAACTCTGTTGTTGAACCTGACGAGGACGTACCTACCATAGATACGCCTACAATAGAAACTCCTGCCAGCAACAACCTTGTGCGCAATATTCTCATAGCAGTCATCTGCGTATTGTGCGTTGTTATAGTATTCTTAATTTTCAGACCTACACGCAAAGCCGGCTAAACTATTGGCGCCGACTGCGTAGTCTGCCATCGGAGTAACAATATTATCTCTGTACCGACGTTCCTTTGTTTTGTCAGACAATCGCCCGTCGGTTTTTTCTTTGGCGGCAGATAATGATTCTTTGCGACATCTGTAATATACTTTACCCACCATGCTGTCGCTTTTATATTGTTCAAACCATTCGGCGTCGCAACCCATACCGATACAAATTTTTTCGAATTCTTCAAGCGCAATCACACTTCGCCTGAAAGCCGTTTTGAGACAAATATCACATTGTCTGGCAATCGCAGGATAATTGAAATTGTCTATGTATCTCAATTTCAAAATCTTAGCGTTTGTGCTGTTCATAGCGGCAAACACTCTGTCTACAACTACTTTTAAATTGACTAATTTTTCTTTTCTTCTTAGTATTCCGAGCATCTTTTCAAACATGGCGCTTGCATCTCCCATATAGCTAAATCCTTTCAGTCCCGTTGACAACAACAAGTCGTCCAGAGAATCTGCTACTCTAACAAGCGACCCGTAGCATTTCAACGCAGTCCTGACCCATATTTGCATCTCATTCATTCCTATCACCTCCCCGATTTTCCGATTTTGTTTACGCTTTAATTATACCCCTGAATTTTGCCAATTGCAAATTTTAGGGACATTTTTACGAACATTTGTTTGTTTTTATGCTCAGATTTTAGCACATAATTTTTGACAATATCTGTCATATATATTTGTTTTTGTTTGCAAATTTTGTCGAATTATGGCTACAAGACGCGCGGTTATTTTAAAATGGGAGATTTCGCACGCATATAAAAAAGGACCTTTCGTTTTTTGATGCCGCATTTTCCAATTTTTTTTGGCAACACAAAAAATTTTTTTTCTTACTCTGATTTTTATTTCAATTTTGCCGTCAAATTACACGACGTCTGCTCAATGCGAGATATTGGCGTCGGGAAAATAAAAAGGCAAAAATTTAATACTATTTTGCCCCTTATAAATGCGCACACAAAAAATGTGCAGATAAAAATTATGCAAATAAAAATCCGACTGCATGGCAATCGGATTGCGTTTTTATTTAGCATTACGCCGCAAGGCGTAGTATCGTTAAGAATACAGATGTTGGCACGCCTGTATTCTCAATACTGCGTTTACCTGTTATTCCTTGATATTGATAGAGCTTTTGATAGTATAAGACTCGTAAGGACTGACGGCAATGCCTATATTCATGTGGCGAGCAATATCAAATGCCTTCCACGGTATTTCTTCCTTAGGCGGATATACGACAAAAGTCATAAGTTCTTTGGTTGTCGGGTGTCTGAATCTCAATTCGGTAGCCCAAAGTCCGAGATTATGGCGACAGGTTCTTGGGTCTGCGCCGTATTTTGCGTCTCCAAAAAGCGGACAACCAATACTTGACATCTGCACTCTTATCTGATGCGACCTGCCTGTATACAACTGCACTTTAACAAGCGAAAAGCCCTGTACGGTCTCGATGACGGAATAGTCCAGTTCCGCTCTCTTTGCCCCTTCGGTGAGCATTGGCACGACTTTGACAATGTTCTGCGCCATATTCTTTTTGAGATAATGTTCTAGCTTGCCGTTTTTTTGTTTTGGCTCCGAGCAAGTTACGCACAGATATTTTTTGCTCATAGTTCCGTCCTTGATTTGCTCGGAAAGTCTCGAAGCCGCCTTTGACGTCTTAGCAAATACCATAACGCCGCCCGTAGGTCTGTCCAGTCTGTGAACAAGACCAAGATATACGTCGCCGCTCTTGTCGTACTTTTGCTTGATATATCTCTTGACAATGCTGAGCATATCCTCGTCCTGCGAGTCGTCGCTCTGCGAAGGAATATTTTGCGGTTTGACAACTACAATGATGTGATTATCTTCATAAACAACTGCCAGATTGTCGATATTAAACTCCTGCATATTTCATCCTTTACACTTCCACATTGCGCTGCAACCGCACGGAAGTATGATATTTTCGTTGGTAGGCAAGCCTACTTCGTAGGCTTCGATTTCACCTTGACGTCCTTGCAGAGCCAAGGAAAGTATATTGCTCATTACGGTAGGTTGCAAGCCCGTCGTATAAGAGTTGATAAGAAAGAACAACGGATTGTCGCTGAGTACTTTGACGCATTGATTGACCAAGTCGTGTATGCAATCTTCTATCTTCCACACTTCGCCGTTTGCACCCCTGCCGTAAGAAGGCGGGTCCATTATAATTGCGTCGTACTTGTTGCCCCTTCTTATTTCTCTTGCTATAAACTTGGCGCAATCATCCACAATATACCTAATCTTGTCGGGTGCGACCGAACTGCTGACGGCATTGGCTTTGGCTCTGTCAACCATAGCTTTGGCTGCGTCGACGTGAGTTACGTTTGCGCCCGCTTTGGCAAGCGCAACGGTTGCGCCGCCGGTATATGCAAACAGATTTAGCACCTTGACAGGTCTGTTTGCCGCATTGACCATCTGAGTCATAATATCCCAATTGACAGCCTGCTCGGGAAAAAGCCCCGTGTGTTTGAAGCCCATCAGTTTGAGATTGAAGGTCAGACCTTTGCGTTGCAAAGTAAAATCGCCTACGGTCTTGCCACCCGTCTCCCATCTTCCGCCACCCTGACTGCTGCGTATATATCGGGCATTGAGTCCTTTGTACGCCGACAAATCAAAGTTTGAATGCCAGATAACCTGTGGGTCGGGTCTGAGAAGTATGAGATTGCCCCATCTCTCCAATTTTTGCCCGTCTCCCGTTGCGATTATTTCATAGTCTTTCCAATCGGTTGCTACTTTTATCATTGCCTTACGCTTTTTTTACGCTGAGCTTTGCGTTGTGTCCGTTGATGTCCCATTCTTTGACGTAGCCGTCAAGTTGATTGCTGAATTTATCGCAAAGCACGCCGCTTGCAATAGTGTTTTCTCCTGTCAGAATATCTGCAATTTCGCTGTCGCAATCGTAACCTATGACGATACGGTCAACCACTTCAAATCCTGCTTCCTTACGCATGGTCTGAATCTTGGAAATAAGTTCTCTTGCTATTCCTTCTCTGATAAGCGCAGGCGTAAGATTGGTGTCGATAACTACCGTCATATCCCCTGCGACTTCGAGCGCATAGCCCGGTTTGTTGACAGGAGTGATGAGCAGATCTTCAAGTCCCAAAGAGAAAGTTTCGCCATTGACTTCAAAGGAATATTGCGCACCTGTATTGACTTTTTCAACAATTTCGCTTGCATTGGTGCAAGTAGAAAGATAATTGCGGATAGCACCCAGACTCTTGCCGTATTTAGGTCCGAGAGTTTTTAGTTGCGGTTTGAGTTCGTAGGTCATAAATTCCGATTTATCCTTGACCACCTGACAACTCTTGACGTTGATTTCGTCGGCTACCAAAGAATATACTCCTTCGTCGTTGACCTTGTCTTCGGTGAGAATAAAGAGTTTGGAAAGCGGCTGACGATTTTTGATATTCGACTTGTTTCTTGCCGCTCTGCCGAGTGCAACTGCTTTGAGAACAAATTGCATATCAGCTTCCAATTCTTTGTTTATCATCTCATAGTCTGCCACAGGATAGTCGGCAAGATGCACGCTTTCCGGAGCGTTGCTATCAAAGTTGACAACCAGATTGCGATATATACTCTCCGCCATAAACGGTACCATAGGAGCGATAAGTTTGGACAGTTCCACAAGCACGTGATATAGCGTGGTATAAGCCGCAATCTTATCTTCCGTCATCTCCTTACCCCAATATCTCTCTCTGCCCCTGCGTATATACCAGTTGGAGAGATTGTCGGTAAATTCTTCTATCATTCTTGCGCTCTCGGTGATTTTGTACTGTTCGAGATTTTTGTCAACAGCGTCAATGAGAGTGTTGAGTCCCGACAAAATCCACTTGTCCATGTGAGTAAGAGCGCAATCTTTGAGATTGTATTTTGTAGGGTCGTATTTGTCTATGTCGGCATAAAGCACAAAGAATGAATATGCGTTCCACAGAGTACCCATAAACTTGCGTTGGCACTCAGATACGTTGTCTGCGCTGAAACGGGAAGGAAGCCAAGGAGCGGAAGAAGAATAGAAATACCATCTTACCGCATCTGCGCCCTGCACGTCGAGTACAGACCAAGGGTCAACGACGTTGCCCTTATGCTTTGACATTTTGATACCGTTTTTGTCGTTGACGTGTCCGAGAACGATACAGTTTTTGAAAGGAGCCTTGTCAAAGAGCAAGGTAGAAATTGCAAGCAAGGTATAGAACCAACCACGTGTCTGGTCTACCGCTTCGCTGATAAAGTTGGCAGGGAATTGCTTTTCAAACAACTCCTTGTTTTCAAACGGATAGTGCAGTTGAGCAAAAGGCATGCTTCCGCTGTCAAACCAGCAGTCAAGCACTTCCGGAGTCCTGTTCATAGTGCCGCCGCACTTAGGACATTTGAAATGCACTTGGTCGATATAAGGACGATGCAGTTCTATGTCGTGGTCGAGTCCGCCGAGTTCCCTAAGTTCCTGTCTGCTGCCTATGACTTTGATTTCTCCACAGTCAGGACACACCCAGATAGGAAGCGGTGTACCCCAGTATCTCTCACGAGAGAAGCCCCAGTCTATGACGTTTTCCAGGAAGTTGCCCATACGGCCCGTTCCAATAGTTGGCGGCATCCAGTTGACGGTGGCGTTGTTTTTGAGAAGCTTGTCCCTTACTGCCGTCATCTTGATAAACCAGCTGCTTCTTGCATAATACAACAGCGGCGTGTCGCATCTCCAACAGAAAGGATAACTATGTTCAAACATAAGTTCTTTAAAAAGCAAGCCCTTTTCTTTGAGATATCCGATGACGAGTTTGTCGCCGTCTTTGACAAACACGCCCGTAAACTGCTCTCCTACGCCTTCAATAAAACGTCCCCTGTCGTCGACCATCTGCAAAAACGGAAGTCCGTATTTTCTGCCAACGTTGGCGTCGTCTTCACCAAATGCGGGAGCAATATGAACTATACCCGTACCGTCGGTGAGAGTAACGTAAGGGTCGTTGGTAACGTAATACGCCTTTTCCCTGCCGCTGTAACAGTCGAACAAAGGAATATATTCTTCTCTTTCGTACTCGCTGCCCTTTTTGACGTCGATAACTTCGTAATCTTCAAACAGACTGCTCACCAATGCTTCGGCAAGCACGTAAATCTCGCCGTCGGCTTTGATACAAGCATAATTTTCTTGTCCGTTCATACACAGAGCGACGTTGGAAGGAAGCGTCCATGGCGTAGTGGTCCAGGCAAGGAAGTAGCCCGGATTATCCTTACGTTTGAACTTGACGAAAACAGACGTT
Source organism: Christensenellales bacterium (assembly GCA_051883395.1). Classification (GTDB taxonomy): domain Bacteria; phylum Bacillota; class Clostridia; order Christensenellales; family UBA3700; genus HGM11368. The sequence goes on from JBJETQ010000036.1 coordinate 26,042, forward strand.
TCTTTGACGTCCTTGTAGCCTTGCGCAACTTCGTGAGAAGACAGCGCCGTACCACATCTAGGGCAATAAGGCACAATTTTGTGTCCCTTATAAATAAGACCTTGGTCTGCTATCTGTTTTAGCGCCCACCATACCGACTCGATATAATCGTCGTGATAAGTAACGTATGGGTTGTCCATATCCACCCAGTAACCTACTCGGTCGGACATCTTTTCCCATTCGCTCTGGTATTTCCACACGCTCTCTTTACACTTTTTGATAAAAGGTTCGATACCGTATTTTTCTATCTCTTGCTTGCCGTCTATACCCAAAGACTTTTCCACTTCCAACTCAACGGGAAGTCCGTGGGTATCCCAGCCTGCCTTACGCAAAACGTGATAGCCCTTCATGGTCTTGTATCTTGGAATAATATCCTTCATGACACGGGTCAAAATATGCCCGATGTGCGGTTTGCCGTTGGCAGTAGGCGGACCGTCATAAAAGGAAAATTCTTCTTTCCCTTCGTTTTTTGCCACGCTCTTTTCAAAAATCTTGTTGGCTTTCCAAAATTCAAGAATTTCCTTTTCTCTCTGACAGAAATTCATACCGGAATCAACCTTATTGTACATCTGACGCCTCCTCACAGATTGAATGTATAATCGTTAATTGTTTTTGTTTTCTTCTTTTTCGTCTTCTTCATGTTTGTCGTTGACTACGACTTCTACGGAAACTATCTTATTGTATTCCGTCCTTTTGACAGCTATAGACAGATTTTCAAACTCGATAGTGTCGCCTACCACAGGCACTCCGCCCAGTTTTTCTACTACAAAGCCGCTCACCGTCTTAGATTCGTATTCTTCGCCCGATTTGTTGACCTGAAAATATTCAAAAAACTCGTCGAGAGCCACTTCTCCCAAAACGCTGTATTTGTCGTCGGTAATCTGCACAAAGTCTTCCACGACTTCGTCATGTTCGTCCCATATATCGCCGACCAATTCTTCCAAAATATCTTCCAGCGTTACAATACCCATCGTGCCGCCAAACTCGTCTACCACTATGGCAAGGTGAATTTTGGCTTTTTGCAATCTGCGCAACAACACGGATATTTTCATTCGTGGCGTAGCATAAATGACGTTTTTGACTATGATTTTATTAAAACTCTTTTGTCCGTCAAGATATACCTTGTAAAAATCCTTTTCGTTGATTATACCGACGATTGTGTCTATGCTGTCCTTATAAACAGGCAATCTGGAATATCCCGTCTCCCTGAAAATCTGCAATACGTCGCTCATCTTTGCGCCGTACTCCACACTAGCCACGTCAACTCTCGGTGTGAGAATGTCCATTACGGTCAAATCGTCAAATTCGATTGCGCTACGTATAAGCTCGCTTTCGTATTCGTTGAGTCCGCCTTCCGTTTCGGCTTCGTCTACTATCGTAATAAGTTCTTCGTCCGTGATGTTGTCGTCGTCTTTGCGTTTAAAAATCTTGTTGACGAGTTTCTGCCACAGACCAAACAACCATACCAACGGCATGAGTATGTAAGACACCACCAAAATAAACGGTGCGCTGAAATGCGCAAACGATTCAGGATTGCGTTTTGCAATTGTCTTTGGAGTGATTTCTCCAAAAATAAGCACGGCAGCGGTAGTTACGATGGTGGATACCGTCGGTGCAAAAGAATTGTCCTCCATAATTTCAACAAAAAGCAAAGTCGCCAAAGTGGTGAGAACAATGTTGACTATATTGTTGCCTACGAGAATGGTGGATAAAAGCGTGTCATAATCGTTGCACAATTTGGCTACCAGACGTGATTTTTTTGAATTGCTGGCGGCAAGACTCTTGATTCTGATTTTGTTGAGAGAACTAAACGCAGTTTCCGTCGCAGAAAAATACGACGACAAAATCAGTAAAATCACAATCAATACAACGTATAACGGGACTGACATCTGATATGCTCCTTTAATAAATATAAAATATTATATTATATATTTTCCTTTTTGTAAAGCATATTGATTACGTAGTCAAAATATTACATTGTATCAACGCTCACAAGACGATTATTTGCTCGATTTTATCAAAGATTTTATGCTCGCTCACGTCAAGCGGTACTCTGGCGCTCTATTGAATAAGACTACTACTATGCCGCATCCGTAATCAACGGCGCTCAGGTTTTCAGCGATAATAAACCTGCAAAAAAATGGTGAAATAATAACGAAAAAATAATTGCCACAGTCCCGACAAGACCGTGGCAAAATTCAAATAAACTGTGTAAATTTTGGTTTGCCGTTCTCTCTGACGATCTGGTATGTTACGCCAACTCTGCCCCGATAAGAGTTTTTGAGATTGACGAGCCTGTCAGCGTCAACGATGGATTTGACGGCAAGACCGCACGAACCACTCAGTCCCGACGGTTTGTTGACGGTCAAAGCCACGACGTTGTTGCGTTTGAGATAACTTGCCCAACCGATAGCGTCGTTGCGAGAACGGAAGGTTGTCAGAAATTCCATATTTCCTCTCCTTGCGTGATGAATTTATGTATTCCGTTCTCAATACAATATATTATCAAAAGTCAAAAGGAGTGAATTATGATATATCTGGACAATGCGGCAACGTCAAGATTCAAACCAAGATGCGTAGCTGAAACCTACGTAAAAGAACTGTCAAACAGCAGCAACCCCGGACGTGGCGGCCACAAGGACGCAATAACTGCGGCGGAAAAAGTGTATAACGCAAGGCGTCTGATTTTGAAGTATCTCAACGCCGATGACGATTATGAAGTGATTTTTTCTTCGGGTTGCACTCAGTCAATCAATCTTGCAATACTGGGTTATCTCAAAAATTTTGAAGGTCAAAAAATCGACGTAATAGCCACCACCAACGAACACAACGCAACTCTCAGAACGTTATTTTATGCAAAAAACTCGATACATATCAACATAATTGAAGTAAAACCACAGTTCGACGGCTCTATCAATCCACTCGATATAAGCCATGCAATAACCGCCGATACAAGATTGATTTGCGTGTGCCACGTGTCCAACGTTACAGGCGCCGTGAGCGATATTACTGCCATAGGTAAGATTGCAAAAAACAACGGCGTGGCTTTTTTGGTAGATAGTGCGCAGAGCTTAGGTCATATCAATATCGACGTCAAAGAAAGCAATATCGACTTTCTGGCTTGTGCCGGACACAAAGGATTACACGGTCCGCAAGGCGTAGGATTTTTGGTATGGAACACCAACAAAAAACTCTATCCGATTGTTTTTGGCGGAACGGGAACCGACAGCCTTGACCTTGCCCAACCCGACACTATACCCGAAGGATACGAAGCAGGAACCATCAACTCCACCGGCATTATAGCTCTTGCCGCCGCTTTCAAATGGACTATGGAAAATATGCGTCAAATCAATCTCCACACAAGGTATCTTACTGCGGAATTGGTAAACGGGCTAAAAAATAACCGCAACGTCAAAATATACGGTACGCCGTCTTGCGGCGTTGTTTCGTTCAACTACAAAGACTATTCTTCTACCGACGTGGGCGACTATCTCAACAGCTGCAATATCGCCGTGAGAAGCGGACTTCATTGCGCACCGTGGATACACAGGTATCTTGGCACAGAGCAAAGGGGTGCAGTACGTGCGTCAATAGGCTACAACAACAATATAAGCGACGTCAGGGCTTTACTGAACGCTTTGCAAAAACTGGATAAAATCAATCTTTGATTTCGTTGACCAGACCTTTGAGTTCGTTGCGTTGCTGATTGTTGAGCATGGGCGAAGCCTGTTGATAGAATTCTTCCAGTTGTTGGTTGTCAAGTTCTCCGCTCGCCTTGCCCTGCTCCGCCAGTATATACATCTGTTCCATCAGTTCCTTTCTGCTCATTTTGGAATACTTTTGTATCTGCTCACGCATCTGCGCTTCCGTCATTTTGTTGCTCTTTATTTTCTTAAATTTATTTTTTTTCATAATTCCTCCGTTCACTTTTTATTATATGCCGACATATAATGAAACGTGAGGATAACGCTATGGACATGAGCGAAATGCTGAAATTGATGCTAAAAAGTCAAAACAAGGACGTGCCTGATATTGACCCGTCCAATCCCATAGCAAGCATATTGCCGGCATTGCTTGCCCAAAAAAATAACAAACCTTCCACTTCCAGACACGGCGAAAACAACAAAAAAGCCGACAGAGAAATCAATTATACTCTCAACAAACTCTACAACGACGACTGAGCAAGCAGAGCGTCAAAGATATTTTGCCTTATGGCAGAAAGTTGAATGTCCCCCACTTTTCTTAAATTGCGAGACAAGTCGATATGGCAATCGAGTACCACGTCGGTACAGTTGTGAGAAGTTGCACCCAAAACTATAATTCTGTCTGCCACAAGCAAGGCTTCGTCAACGTCGTGCGTTACAAATACCACGGTAGTATTTTCAACTTCTTTGGCTTTGACAAAATCGTCGATAATTTCGTATTTTAACCCCACGTCCAACGCTCTGAAAGGCTCGTCCATCAACATAAGATTTGCACCGTAGCAGTATGCTCTGGCAAGCGAAACTCTGCTCTTTTCTCCGCCCGACAGACCTGACGGAAATCTCTTTTCGTATCCGCTGAGCTTCATTCTTTCAAGCGCAGTCCTGATTTTTGCGTCGGCGTCCTTGTCCTTGCCCATTACAAGGCTAAGGTTGTGATATACGTCAACGTTGTCGATGAGAGTTGGTTGCTGGAAGACGTAACTGAGCTTGTCGGGGCGTGGCTGTATGCTGCCGTCATAATTCACCCGACCGCAGATGGCTTGAAGGAGCGTCGTTTTACCGCAACCCGACCTGCCCATAATGCAAGTTATTTCTCCGTCAATCAATTCGATATTCAACCCGTCAAAAACGACGTTGTCGGTATAGCTTATTCTCAAATCTTTGATTATCATTTTTTTGTATACAAATATATCCTTTTTATCAGTATTATCGTTACTTCCATCAGTCCGCCCAGCACTATCGCCGCTATCGTCCATGCCAACAAAACGGGCGTGTCGAGATAGATTTTGCTCAGTTGCATACCCAGCCCCATGCTCTCTTTGGTCTGAGCCAACACTTCTGCCGCAATAACCAATTTGAGAGTAAGTCCGAGAGTGTTGCGAACGGTGTCAAGCAACGAAACGGCAGTCTGCGGAACGTATAGAGTCGTTATTGTCTTTACCTTGCTTACTCCGTATATGCGGCACATTTCTATCAGGTCTTTGTCCACTCCGTCAATCGCCGATAAATATCCGCCGTATATGAGCGGAAATATTATGATAAACGCAACCAGAACAGGCGAAATATCCGACGATACCCACACCAGCGACAGCAAAATGACAGACATAGTAGGTATCACTCTGAGCAGCGCAATCAGCGGCGACAAAAACACTCTCACCCTGCGGCTGAAAGCCGACAATACGGCCAATGTTATTGCGCATACAAAAGCCAGCAGGAAGGCCGCAAGGCTTCTGAGCAGCGTAAAACCTACCGACTTGTAAAAGTCTGCTGACGCCAACAACTGTCCCAGCGACGAAAAGGTCGATGAGATTGACGGAAACAGCAATTCCGACCCCACCGCCTTTGCCGTAATCGCCCACAGCGCAAACAACACGCCGATAGCGATAATAGGCATAGAATAGTCAAGAATTTTGATAGTCTTATTTGTTTTCAACGATACAGACCCCTGTCAGGTAGCGTTCCGCCTATGGCGTTTGGCGCAATATTGTAGACAACTTCGAGAGTTTTGTCTATATACTCAAAATAATCTGCCGAATCGTAGGTTTTGATATTGCATCTCTCCACGATTTGTGAAGACAAAGCGTCAGGCAGAGACGATTGCGGATACACGCTCTTGATTGCGGCAACAGCACTCGCCGTGTCGTCAATAATATATTGTTCATTGGCTTTAAATGCGTCTATTACGGCGTCAAGCAGTCGTGTATTGTCAACTACGTTTCCCTTGGCAATAAGCACAGCCTGGGCATAGCCTTTGTTGTCCGAAGACACATTCTCCTGCCACAATGCTTGAAGGTCGAGCGTTCTGAAAAGCCCTTTGCTCAATGAAGCGGTACATGCAGGTTCGCCTATTATCCCGTAGGCTTCGACTGAATTGTTTTGCGCCGCTTTGAGCAACGAAATTGCTTCCGAACCGTCGGCAACGTATTTTATAGCGACTTTACCTTCAACTACACTCTCACTGACAACAAATTGAATGTCGCCAGCGCTGAGCAAGGTTTTAAAAACCATATCAGGCACACTACCCTGTCCTATGGAGTAAACCTGCTTGCCAACAAGGTCGGAGAGCGTGGCGTTGTTTTTGTCCACCGTGGACATAATATACAGATTGCCGTTGGTTACACTGGCAAGCAGCTTGACCTTTTCTCCGCTGTTGTACATCTTGGCGGCAAGGTTGGCAGGCACAACCGCAAAGTCGCTCGTCAATGCCTTTTCCGCAATTTGACTCGACGCTACAATCTGCACGTCAAACTTATTGCCGTCTATTTCGCTGCCTATCAATCCCGCAACAGACAATGCAGGAGCGCCGTCCGGCGCAACAAGCGTGTATTGTTCCGTCGTTTCATTCTGACAAGCAACCAGTCCCAAAGAGCAAATTGCCATGCACGCAATAATTGCTACAATCAATATTTTTTTCATATATTTCTCCTAAATTGTTATTCTATATCAAAAATCGTAACTTCAACAAAGCATGACGACGCATATCCGCCTATAATTAGTCGCTTACTCGTTATACTCTTGCGGTGCAGATGCAAGCAAGACAAGGAAAACGAGTATTGGGCGACAGGAGCGTACTTAGATGTACGTAACTAAGCACAAACGCAAGTTCGACACAGTATTGCGACGCATATCCGCCGCAAGAGCGCCGTCAAACTTCTACCGAAGTAATAGCCGACTTAACGTTTACCCCGTTGAGTTTGCCAAGTTTACCGCTGAGAGCGGATATTTGCTCGTTGCTGCCTTTGACAATAACGCTTATTGCGTTGATGCCGTATTCTTTGACAGGCACGCCCATTCTTCCGACGATTATGTCAGAAAATTCGCTGAGCAAATTCTGGACGCTCTTTGCCTGGTCTTTGTCTGCTTGCAAAACTATTCCTATAACTCCTATTCTTTGCATAATTACCCCAAAAAAATCTCCGCACGCCAAGGCGAACGGAGAAAACAATCCGATAATATTGTTGTTCTTACTCGCCGACCTAACGTTGATTCAGAATATTAATAGTTCTTATACGAAAACAAGTCTTCGTATATGATTGATTATAATATATTATAGCGATTTGTCCTTGTCAAGAGTTAATGACAAATTTTTACACAATGCCCGTATTGAGCAAGTTTTGTTTGCCACGCTTCTTTTCCTTAGGTCGAAATATCTGATAATTACGTCGTCGGACAAACAAGACTACCCGGCGACGTATAGACAGTTGATTAGCCTTCTTTCAGTACATTCAACGCTCTCGCTACGTATGGGTCCTTGTTATATTCCGCAGCAGGCAGCGTAATATAGTTGTCGCCTTGCGGAGTAAATCCTTCGCCGTGGATACACTTGGTCCATTGTGTCTGTCCGTCTTCTCCCGCAGTAGGAATATAGTAGAAGCCGTTGGTGATATAGAGATAGTATTTGCCGCCATCAAGCGGAAATACCTTTTGTGCCACACCCTTGCCGTAGGTGGTATTGCCTACTATTGTAACGTTATTATAATATTGCAACGCACCAATCAAAGCTTCCGAGCTGGAAGCGCTGCCACCGTTGCACAGCACGACAACTTCAAAGTCAGGAATAGAGTTACCCAGATAAGTAGCTGTGAGATATTGACCTTCATAATTATATCCCGACAGAGTGCTGTAATAGGTTTCTACAAATTTTCCGTTGCCGGTATTTGAATTGAGCATAAGCAAAGGAAGGTCAAAATCATCGCTGCTTTGATTTTTGACTAAAAATTTAGCAATAAAGCCGAGAATATCGGCGTCTCCGCCGCCGTTGCCACGCAAATCAAGTATTAGTTTGTTTGGTTGAGCCGGGTCTTCCAAAAACTCATTTACACAGTTGTAAAAATCAAGGCATGCGCTCTCGCTGAACTCTATCAGTTTGATAAGCCCTGCTTTTTTGCCGGCGTCAATTTCGCCGCCGATTTGCTCGCAGGAATAGTAGTATGCGTAACGGCTGTCAACATAATCTCTCACCACTACGTAATCATAGAAGTAAGCGCTTTCCAGTCCGCCGTCGGTCTTGATAGTTCTTACGCCGACCACTACGCTGCTTGCGCTGCCGAGCAAAGCGTTGAGATTTGCTGAACTCATATTTTCTACTTGGGTCCACTCATCGCTACCGTCCAGTTGGAGCGCATATAGTCTGTCGCCTATTTGCATACGAACGTCGTCGCTCTCGGTCAAGGTCTGAGTAGTGCCGTTGCCACGATGTACCTTTTGATAAGCAAAGGCATTGGCGGCAGGAGAATCGGGAATGATAAAACTCAGCGAATGTCTGTTGTAAATGTCAGAAGTGATATTGACGCCCAATGCCGGTCCCGTTTCTTCCGACGTTGCTTCGACAATTCCGGTAAACCTGTCCACACTACCGGCTACCGCCTGAGTGGCAATCTCCTGAAATTCAGACCACGAAATGTCCTTGTAATAATATTTGTCGAGAAGTTTGTAAGCCTGAATAAGCATTGGCATATCGCCGTTGATACCCATCGAACTTGCATAGAACACTCCGCTGACAAACATAGCGACGGCAAGCATAACCACCAACACGGTAAACAATATGATTTTTGCAGTTTTCTTTGGTTTTGGTTGGTCAGGTTGTTGTGGCGTCATCAACAACGGCGGCTGTTTTTTTTCTTCTTGTACGTCATTAAAAAAATCGTCCATCATTCTCTCCTTTTGGCAACATTGTATTGGCTTGCACAGTCAAAATAATTATTGACGTCTATTTGTCCGTTTATCAAGCGTATCGCCAAAATTTTTTTATCTTTGTAAACGTCGTCAATCGGTTGCCGACACTTATATCGTTCTTGTCCGACAGACATATTCCAACCGTCGGAAGTATATGAAATAACCGCTTCTTCCAACTCTCCGCCCCTTAACAAAGCAGTAGCAACGTGGTTTGGACGAGATTGGGCGTCAACCCTGTCGACAATCTTGCAACCGCCCATTATGTAGGTCTGTTGCGACAGCATTTCCGCTTCTCTCAGGTTGTCGGTGAGCCACAATACGGTTTTGTTTGCCATCAAAGGCTTAATCTTGTCAAGATATGTATATCTGTCGTCTCCCAACGGTGCAAGCACGTTGTCTGCAACGTAAAGATTGCGTTGTGGCGCAAACAACCTTGCTATACTTACTTTGGCAAGCTGACAGTCGTCCAGCTTTGCAATAGGCATATCCGATATATCGTTTATTTCCGTCAACTCCGCAATATTGTCAAAACACTCGTCGTTTTGTCCACGCAATTGCAACGGCACAACGACAGATTGCCTGATTGTAGATTTAGGCTGATAAGAATCTCTGCCAAAGGTCAATCCGAAATTACGCTCCTGCAACGATATATCCACAAGATTTTTTCCGCAAAAGGTTATCGTGCCGCCCGAAGGTCTTTCAAGTCCGCAAATTGTGCGTGCAAGATTGCTCTTGCCGCTTGCGCACTCCCCTGCGACCGTCGTTATCTCACCTTTGGGTATCTGAATTTCAACACCCGACAGTCCTACGTAACCGCCGGCATAATTCATATCCACGCCCTGCAACGACAACAAAATTTCTTTCATAATAACATTATATATTTATGTAGGGACATCTGCAAGTATTATTTTGGTAAAATGTCAGGGGCGACGGAGAAATTGCATAGCGTTTGTCATGCTTTTTACAGTCGCAACACACACGCAAATAAATATTGATAACTCTAAGCCTGTTTACAGGCATGGTTATATTCTTAGTTATAATCAAAAAAACGACTACTCAATGCAGTCGGTCTTTTGATGTTTTGTGTCATACAATAATATTACTTTTCAACGATATAGTCGTTTTCGTCTTGCTGAACATCATTGTTTTCTATATTATCATTATTGTTCTTCTACTACGTTTACACATTCATCAACCTTATACAGCTCAGGCAAAGTATTAGCCTTGTTCATAACGCCGAAGATTTGGTTATTCATTGCTTTGCTGGCAAGTAGCGCACAGCCGCAAGCAAGAGTAATTGCGCCGTCAGGAAATACGTAGAGTGCGTTGTAAGCGAGAGAATAAACCCAAGGGTTGGAAAAACCGTAATCTGCGGCGTATTCTCCGAAATATACCGCTCCCGATATGAGATGGCACAGATATCTTGCCACAATAGCAATCACTACGCCAAGCGCAAACGCAGGCAAAGTTTTGAGCTTTTCACGCAAAATACCTGCCAGAAGTCCTACCATGGCAAATGCCAGCGGATAGTCGAGCAAAAACTGAATTGGGTGTACTATCCATGGGTCCTGAACAGCTTGCAAAATACCGTAAACGAGTCCGCAGACAACGCCCTTCTTTGGTCCGAACATATAGCTGTACAGAGCGATAGGAAGAAGCGAAGCAAGAGTAATCGAACCGCCGTAAGGTGCTTTGAACACTCTGACGTAAGAAAGACCGAACGCCATTGCCACGCATATTGCCGCATAAACCACGCTGAGCGTTTGCTCTTTGCCCGGTCTGTCCGATTTGCGGTCCACCATTACCGCAATGATAACGATAGCCAGTACCGCAACCGCAAATACGCCGATAAGCAAAGCTTGATATTTCTGAGAATACTCGCCGTCTTTGGAAGTCTGCACGATAAAGTAAATCGCAATGGCAACCGCATAAGCGAGAACAGTAGCAAGCGCAACCAGCGAGAAGGTTTTGAAATACTCCTTGCGTACAAGTCCGATGACCACACCTGCGACAATCAACGCTGCCAGAAGTATGAGCGCAACGGAAAGTATGATTCCCCTGTCGGAATCAAAGTTGAAATAGTTGGTAAACCCTGCCGATAAAACAAAATTTGCCATAAAAAAACTCCTTAGCTAAGGAGAACTTTAGGGAAAACATTGAAGATTTTGCTTCCTTTCACGAGTGCTAACTCGACCAAGTTCAAAGGGTATCATCTCAGCTACTTGCGTAGCACCCCTAGCCGATATAAGTATAAGACTACTACGCTACAATGTCAACAAAAAAACGCTGAAAAAGCCGATACGTGTCGAAAAAAATTAATTTACAGGAGCGGTCTGCTCCTGTAATTCTAAAAAATCAAATATACTAAAATTATCCGTTGAAAACCATTTTATAACATTTGACAGGGAGCAAAGAATCTCCACCGTAATCATCAAACGCATTTCCTACAATTTTGAATCCGAATTTTTCATACAGTCTGATTGCCGCAATATTGTCAACAAAGACCGTTAGTTCAAAAAGCTCCTTGCCGACATGTTCAAACAAATTTTTCAATAGAAACGAGCCTACGCCTTGTTTGTGATAATCTTCTCTGACAGAAACGTTACATATACTTCTACCAAGTTTTCGATAGTTATAAGTTTTATCCATATAATTTGACACACAAAAGAATGAAGCCGGCGGCTCTATACCCGCTCTTTCATAATCAAACAACATATCGTCCTGATTCCAACGAAAATCATTGGCATGATTGAGCGCACAACCTATGACTTCGTCCTTCTCGTTCTTTACTATCCATATAAACTCTTTGAAAAACACCGACTTGGGATTTTCAAACGAATAACGTAATATCTGACGGGCATTTTCGACATTGCCAAATAAATCCTTGTAGATAAAAGGATCCGTCTGATAAATCAACGTAGCGGTTTCCTGATAGTCGCTTTCTCTGATTAGTTTTTGGAATGTAAAATTATCAGTTGTCTTCATCCAGCATTTCCAAATTGCCATACGCAATCAACGTTGGCTCTATCCAAAGTTTAATTTCGTTGTTGCAGCACATTTTGTTAGGCAGACAATAATACTTATTGTTGATTGAATACTGAAATTCCGATATCATCTCAATATCCCACTCTTTCTTCGTACCGGGCGCCGATATTGAAAAATGTGCGATTTTGTAGCCGTCTCGTGTTTCCTGAGCATATTCAAAAGTACCTACGTAAGGATAGATTGCGTCGAGACTCTTATCGTTGCCCTTTCCTACTTGCAGATAATTGTATATTTCCAGAATTGCGCTTATGTGAGCGTCCAGCGTAACGTTGTCCACGTTGTCGAACTCAACCAAATCTTTTAGCGGATTTATTTCGGAAAAATCAAGCAATTGATATCTTCCCAGGCTGTTTTTCAGGATATTTCTCTTGCTCTTAGCAGTCTCGTCAGAAGCAAAAATACATTCGTTATTGAGCTTTTCAATCTCCTGCAAAACTTTTTCAACGTCATATTCCTGTCCCGACAGTTTTTGAGTTTGCTTTTTTACTTCGGCTCGGAATTCATTGTTGGCTTTTCTCTGAAATTCGTCAACCTGCTTACCCGTCATAATAACGCCCTGTGAAAAACTTATATAATCGTTTTTAACCTTGGCATACTTGAAAAAGCCGCAGTAAAAAATATACAACGATTTCAGGGTTTTCAATACAATCGACTTAACCTTTTCCTTTCTTCTTTGCAATGGCAATTCCGTATTATTACGTAACAATTCCAACATTTTGATATGCGAATTGATATTCAAAGGATATTTGTTTTTGAATCTTTGGTCTGTTGTATCGTCAACGTAGGTGATTTTTGACAAATATGACACAAGTTGCAAAGCTCTGACTTCTGCCGTAATATTTATTCGCTGTTCTTCGATAACGTCGTTGATTATTTCGTTGATTGAAGCGCTGTCGCCAAAATATTGCTCTGACCAATGTTCAAAAGCGCTGTTGACTTCATTGTTTGTCTCCGCCTTAAAACACTCTATATCGAAGATGTCGGAGCCAAATCGTGTTTGAAGATTATACAACAAGTTGTCATACAATTCTGTCGAATTCAAAAATAAAAACTGCAAAATACTCGTCGAACTTTCTTTGACAAGCAGCGTAACCATAATGTTATCCCAAGAATTATCAAAAAACAACTCCGGGTGTTTCATTTGATAATATCGGCTAATACGTCTTCTCAATTCGTCCGTCAGACAATCTACTATCGCCATCGAAAGATGCTTGATGTATCTATAATTTATCGCATAGAAATTTCTGAACAAAATCTGACTGGTTTCATCATTGGTTACGTTCAATCTCAGTTCTCTTACGATAAGAGCAATGGCATTGGAACCGATAATGCCCAATTCTCCGTCTTTTCCGATAAAATTCTTTTGAGCAGTAACGGAAATATACAATTCGGTATCTTCCATTCCAAGTTGAGAATAGCTGAGATGAATAATATTTTTGTCCGTTGAGTTGTCATAAGAATCGACCACGGCACCTTGCAGATAGTAGTAGTTGTCGTCAATGTTGATTATAGAAAAAAACGTATCAAGCATCTCGTCGTTATTGATACCGTCTATTTTTATAAACACCTTATTGATACCGTCAAATTCATATCTGTCAGAGTTTTCAAAGACGTACGTATCACCAAAATTGCTGCCGGATACAGGTTTCTTCACCAACTCAATATCTGTCAGATAAGGGAACAAGCTCAACAACTCAATCAAATCGTCGTACAAGTTGGAAATATCGGATTTTATATCAATAAGGCGGGACGAACGCCTTGCACGTTCCGCACAACGAGCAAAGTAAGCAAAACGATTGCCGTCATCGCTCTTGATATATTGGCACATACCCATGTCTTTGGATAAAATTCCGCCATAAAATATATCCAGCTGGGTGTCCATTATAGTAGGCTCAATAGTTGAAAAGCTCAGCGAATTTTCCTTATAAAGTTCCGTGAAAGTTTTGGATACTCTCATATAGGAATTAAATTTCTCCAAATTTTCAGGAGCCAGATTGACGTTTGACGTCTTCCATTTGCGATATTTTGCGTATATCAAAGCAAAGGTAAGATTTAATAAGTTTGAATAGCTTTTGTAAATCTGTTGAACAGTAGTCAAAAAGTCTTCCTTGCCAAACTGATTATCAAAAATAAAATTTTTGGTTTCGTCGTCAGGAATATACTTTTTTATTTTGTTGATACATGTTTGTCTTTCCATATCATTCTCCGACCAAACAATCTACAAGTCTTTTGTATGCTTTTATTGCGGTAACTTCGTCGGCAGACAATCTATCTTCCTTTATTCTGAAAAGTACGTCTTCCTGAATTTTGAAGCGTTTTACTTCATTCACTCCAAAAAAGTCTTCTCCGATACCGAGCATTGTCAGGTCTATGACGTTGTTGTTGATGTCGATATTAGAAAAGCTATCATAAATCAAAGATTTTATTCTGTCATAACTGACGAGCGCACCGTCAATGTAAATATTGTCCGTAGGTACGGCATTAGGAACGACAACAAATTTCTTGTTGCTGAAATTTGCAAGTTTGTTGCACAAAAATTCATGAGTACCTGTTCTGAACTGATATGTAATACGCATACATGTAACGATACAATTGGAAGATTCTAGCGCCCATTGTGCCGTAACCTGATTGCCTGCCGGGGTGTCGAACAATACGCCGGCAAACTCAAATTCTTCGCACGCCCTTATAATCTCTTTAAAACGATTTTCTTCCACTCCGCCTATTGCGTAATTGTTGTTTACTCCCCTGCCGAGCGACTCGTCTCTTTTGGTAGGCATAAAGAGTATCGACGCCTTGCTTTCGTTATCCAAACCAAAACAATCGCCTACCGCAATGCAGTTTTTGAATACTGCGTGGTGTGCGATATCGGTTCTGCTCGGGCTGTTCAATACTTTAGAAAAACCGTTTGACAAAGCTGCCTGAATAGAATAATTATCCACGTCAGGGCGAGTCTTTTTCAATAGAAAAGTCAAACCTGCGCTGTCCAAATCTAAATCAAAAACCAGTATAGGATGTTTTGGCGTAGCATTGAGTTTTTTTGCCAGATATGGAATTGTATTGAATGCAACCGAACTACGGCCTGCACCGCCCTTGTAAGAAAAATAAGCTATTCTTTTCATTTTATTATCTCCGTTTTATTGTCTTTCTAAATATTAATTGTTTCCTTTCTGAATACTGCCCTTGTTTTTTATCAACTGTTCGTTGACCAAAATATTGATGGCTTCGTCAACAAGCTCTTGTCCCATTTGTTCATATTGCTCTTTCGATTCGTCTGTCTGGTCAAACAGCTCGGTCGTAATACTGAACGCTTCGCCCAGATAGCTCGTCATGGCACGTTTGAAAGTTGTTTTTAGGTCTTCTTTGTCATTGACCATACGTCCGTTCTGTTCGATAAATTCATTAAGAATATCCTTGAACACAACTCTTACGTATTCTCCCATGCTCTTTTTCATCAGAGCTTCGATATCCAATTCGATAGGAGCTTTCTTCTCGTCATAACGAATTTTTTCGGCCTGCATGGCTAAATCGTGCCTGTCGCACAGACTTTTCTTTTCATCTTCATGTTGCGACAAAACCTTTTTATATTCTTCTTTGAGATTGTTGATTTCGGTTTTGCAACCTTTCAGTTTTTCGTTCAGCTTGTCAATAACCGTTTTTGATTCTTCGATATAACTATACTTTTCCAAAGAGTATGGTCTCTCGTAAATTTCGTAATAATCGTAAAAAGATCTCAACGCAAAGACGTGGTTATAGTTGTTTATCAGGTTATATTCTTCTTTTTCCCACAACCATTGATCGTCCATCTTTTTCTTCATTATTTCGTCTTTATAAGAACGCATCTCATATTGTGGATACTGTATGGTATATTTAGAAACCGTACAATACGTCTTGATAATGATAGGCAAAAGATTAAGCAGAACAACGTGCTGTTTTCTCAAAAGTCTTGCCTGATTGAACGGTGATTTTTCGTCGTCCTGATCGTCGTTAGGAATTGCGGTGTTGATTTTGAGAACGTACTGGTCGTACATATCACCCTTTCCTGCACGAATCAATTGCTTATAAAAACGTTGTACGTTTGGCACAGAATACTGCAATTTGTCATAATAATCGTCTGTAAGTCCGTTGTTAGCATAATCGACATCAACGCCTGACGCCATGATAATATTTATTGCCATAAGTACGTTGAACATAGCGTCGCTCGAACTGCTACTTTCAATATCATCAGCCGTAACTTTCTTGAAGTTGTAGTTAAAAAAGTCCTTGGTCGTATCGATTTTTCTAAACTGCATGTCAACGTAATGTCCTGCGTCGTACATGGTTTTGACAAATTGGTTAAAGCTACGATATATCGAACGCAAAAACTTAAAATCTCTTTGCAGATATGCGTCTTCATTATCGATTTTGATACCGAATTCCTTTTCGTCAACATTAACGATTTTATCAATTATTTCGTCCATAGGCACGTTGACGTATCCGTTTTCGGTTACCTTGCCTTCCGCACGGTATCTGTCAAAAATTGCGTCTCTCAATTGTCTTACTATCGCAATAGGTTTTGTGAAAAACTCAAAAAACGCAAGATATGTTTCGCCGACGACAAACGTATGATACAGGGATATTTCCGTTTTTGCATGTCTTTCCTTTGGTATTGACGTAAAGGTCCAGCCTTTGTATTTTATATTCATGCCAAAGTCATCTCTGATTTCAATATCGCTTCCGCTCAGATAATAATCTAAGCCGTCGTCGCCATTTGCAATCAGCGCCGAATCATTAATAAAATCCATAGTCTTCACAAGCAAAGACTCGACAAATTCTATTTCTTTTTTCGTACGCTCGTCGTTGCTTTCCGACTCGGAGCATTGTATAAATTTGGAATCAATCTCGATTGTATTTGCGCTTTTCTTCAAATCGTCATACAAAAGCCCCCTGATTTCTACCAGAACACGCAAAAACAATGCCGCAGTTTCTACATATTTTGTAATAACAGGGCTGAACACGTGAGGAGAAGCGTCAAATACCAGAGTTCCGTCGTCAGCAACGACTCTATTAAAAATATCGTTTAGGGTTTGATTTATCTTCTTTACCGCATCGCTGTATTTGGTAACGTTAATTCGGAACTTAGCATACTCCATTATGGTCAACAACCCGTAACATTGACCTATTACGCCAACTTCTTTTTCCCCTTCTTCTATCAAAAAGCCTTTTGAATTTTTATTCAAATCATAGCCGATAAAGCTTTTTATCATTTCATCGCCGATTTCTTTTCTGTTACGATACAGATTAAATACGCTTTGAGTTCCTTTTATGTACAAAGGGTCAGAATAATTATTTCGAGAGTTTTTAGCCATTTTGAAGCCTCCTAACTTTTTCTAAATTTATTTTTATCATTGGCATCAAGCCATTGCGTGCGTCTGGATATTCGGAAATAAAACCTATCGGTTCTTCGTCAATAGAAGATATTATTTCCCTGCATCCGTCGCCGCTATCATCCAGCCAAACAAAACGGGGTCTTCCCGCAAAAGCGTCTGCGACGTATTGCGTAAAGGATAGCTTGCCGATACTTTTTGCGTAATTTTTGATTATTTCTACCGACGGAAGTTCTACTTTTTCTATTGCTTCTTTTTCTTCATTCGTAAACGAAATCTGAGTAAAACGTTCTATCCACCGTTTAATTGTATCGTCATAGCCGTTTTTGAAGTCCAATACGTTCTTGCTTATCAGAGTTGCCGTTACGGCGTCGGTTTCCAATAAAATCCAATTAATTGGTTCAAATAAATACTGCTTATTCTTTTCGGTATATACTCTGTTGTCATTAAAGACCTGCACGGCATTTTCGATACAACCGACAATATGATTGCAAGCCCCCTGATAATACTCGCCAAAAATTACTTCTATATTCTGTCCGACTTTTCTCGAATTGCTGAACGTATTTTCAAACTTTTGAATTGCGGTAGCGCTGTTGGTAACTGCCAAGGGATTTGTCTTTGCAATCTCGTCAACAATCTGATTGATATAGTTTCCTTTTTTGATGACATATAACTTGTTGCTGTTGAAAGATTGAATCAATCTCAAAACTCTATCTTCCGGCAAAACTTCTTTTAGCCTTGTATCGCTCAAATCAGCACATTTTACAAATGCCTGTCTGATAATGGAATATACCGATTCGTCTTTTTCATTCAACACACAAAACGAGCGCATATCGGGTTTGGTCTTTTTGATTTCTTCAAAAATTTCTATTTCTTTTTCAACAGCGCTCCGCCCGATAATATCTTTGGCGTCCGTCGAAGTGGTTTGTTCGCCTATCAGGCAATTGATATCAAGAAAAAATATAATACCGCAACAACGCTCGTCAGTCAGCACACTACGGACTTTGTCGTACCAAATATCTCCGCTTAGCATATCTTTGTCATACCAAAAATTCAGTCCGGCGGAATACAAAGCGTTAAAATCAAGATAAACGGCGTTTTTGGATAAATGTGAATAGGAAATAAAAACATATTGAGAGTTGGACGATGACTGTTCTCTATCCAAATATGTCTTTGGTATCTCAGCATTATTTATGATTTTATTTTCCCCGTTCATATTATAAGTACCACTAATTGTAAAATAACAGATGATATTATACGTATATATTATAAATTAAATAAATCAAAAAAGCAATAGTATTATAAAAATATTCGACAATATGCGACATTTGATTGATTATTTTTTCATTGCTGCCACACGAGAGCGTCAGTCTTGTTTCATTCGGGAGACGACTGCTTCTTTTCGTAACGACACGTCAATCACAATCTGACTCAAAAAACTCTTTTCAATGAGCTTTCGTAACAAAAAATAGAGTTATCAATCGCAGTTCCTTGACAATAATATTGACAATCTTGCCACACAAAAAGGTTCAAAACCCACCTACGATTTTTACACCTTCTGCCCATCATTTTCCCTTACATGCGGACGCTTTTACCTGCATCAAAACAAAACCGATATATAATAAAAAAAGGCAACTTTTCCTGCTTGCGTACCTAAGTACGTTCGCTTTGATAAAGTTGCCGTTTATTGTATTACGACGTATATGCGCCGTCAGAATCAGATGATATACTTATTCTGCTTTTGCGGAGCGTTTGCAAGTTCTGCTCTCTTTTCGTCGTAGCCCGGTCTGCCAAGAAGCGCATAGGTAGCGTTTTTACCTTCTTCAACGCCCGGCTGATTGAAGGTGTCTATACCGAGCAAAGCGCCGGTGTAAGCCGTTTTGAGCATAAAGAACATAAGAAGCTGACCGAGAGTAAACTCGTTGAGCTCAGGAAGCATAATGGTATGGTTCATCTTGCCCGCTTTGGTGATTGCGTATTCGGTAGCCTTGCGCTCTGCCTGAATAAGCTCGTTCATGGTATGACCGCAAAGGAAGTTGACGTTAGGAAATTCTTCGCAACCGTCAGCAATTTTGACTTCGGTACGATAATTGTCCACACCGATAAAGGTAATAACCTTGTCAAAAGGTCCTTCGGCATAGAGCTGAACCTGCGAGTGCTGGTCGGTAACGCCCAATGCTTTGACAGGAGTCTGTCCCTTGTTGCAAGTCGTTCCGTCGAGATTTCTGTTCTTGCCAAGGCTCTCGCCCCAGAGTTGGCAATACCAGTCTGCGATATATTTGAGACCGTCCGCATAAGGCATCATAACGGAGATGTTTTTACCCTTTTGCATAGCCATATATTGCAAGGTTCCCGCCATAAGCGCAGGGTTCTTTTTGACGTTAGCGCTCTGACATTGTTCGTCCATAAATCTTGCGCCGCCTACAAGCGCCTTTATGTCGATGCCGTTGACTGCGGCAGGGAAAAGTCCCACAGGACAAAGTTCGCTGAATCTTCC
This sequence comes from Christensenellales bacterium, assembly GCA_051883395.1. Taxonomy (GTDB): domain Bacteria; phylum Bacillota; class Clostridia; order Christensenellales; family UBA3700; genus HGM11368. The sequence continues at coordinate 45,865 of JBJETQ010000036.1, forward strand.
GCCTACGCCGTCAGGAATATAGAAAGTTTTGTAGCCTTCTTTCTGAGCGATTTTGATAAGGTTGCCCGTTGCTCTGGACGTGGTGGCGATAATGTGGTCTTTTGCCTTGTCGCCGAGCTTAGACGTAAGAATGTCGTTGATGATGAGATATTGAGTCATAGTTTCGGAAGTCGAACCGCTCTTTGTGATGACGTTGAACATGGTTTTTTCTACGTCGATTACGTCAAGAAGCGCTGCCATTCTCTCAGGGTCTACGTTGTCTTCAACGTAAAACTTAGGACCCTTTCTCTTGCGTTTTGGCAAGTCGTTGTAGTGGAGATGACAAATTGCCTGAAATGCGGCAATAGGGCCGAGCGCACTACCGCCAATGCCCAATACGACAAAATACTCGAAGTTTTTGCGTACGTATTTTGCGGTTGCAAGAATGTCGTCAATGACTTCGGTCTGGTTGTAAGGCAATTCCGTCCAACCCATCATATTCTTTCCCCTGCCTGCTTTTACTGCTTCAAAAGCGTTGGTAATTTCGCCAAGGCGAGAAGAAAAATCTTTGTCGGTAAAGCCGTCGGCAACGGCTCCGCTCATCATATTGTTGTAATCCAATCTGATTTTCATTTCTTTTTTGTTATATCTCATTGTTACCCTCCAAGGTATATAAATATTATCGATAATTGAAAAAACGATTTATTTGCTCAACGCCCTGTCCAGACAGTCGCAAAGATACAGATAACTGTCATTGAGCTGAGCGATATTGTCGTAGTTTTTGTCATAGACTTCCATAAGGCAAGGTCCGTCGTAACCTGCGTCCATCAACCGAGCAAAAAACTCTACAAAATCAAAGCTTCCTTTGCCCGGAATAGCCAGTCCCGACTCGTCGTAATCGCATACGTGAACGGTGCAAAGTCTATCCTTCTGAACTGCAAGAAACTCTCTCCAATCTATACCCGATTGCATTGCCTGCTTGATGTCCAGCACAGCACCTAAATCGGGACAATAGCGCTTGATATTGTCAAAATACGTCGGCGTGGAACAGTAAGTCCAATGTACGTTTTCGTAACAAAATTTCAACCCGTAACCTGCCGCAATGTCCACCAATTTGTTGACGGTGTTGGCAAGTGCGGGATAGTCGAAGGTATATTTGACTGCTCTTTTGAGAAGCGTAGGACCGTGAAAAGTATAGTATCCTGCACCTATCATCTGACCAACCCTGCACGCCCTGTTGAATGCGTCGAAGGCGTCGGCTCTGGCTCTGTCGCCCCTATTGAAAAGGTCAGGTTCGAATTGATTGGTAAGAGTATGTACAGAATGAACTTCCAGTTTTTTCTCCCGTCTGACGTCTGCCAGCTTATCAACCAGCACTTCCCCGAATTCCTTACGATATTCGTAATGCGAAGCCAAAAAAACTTCACACACGTCGCAACCCGTCTGCGCTATGGCGCTAAGAGCCTGCTCTGTGTAGAGATTGGGAAAATATGAAGCTGTCGAAATACCTATACGCATACTAGCATTATAACATTTCAAAGCCATACTGCAAAGCCTTTTTTATAATTTTTTTGATATAAAATTCAATAAAATTTTGTTTGAAATGCCATTTATCAGCCAAAAGCGCAGGTTTCGGGGCAAAATAAGCGTCAAGTAGCCCATTACCAAATAATGGAAAAATAAATTTTACCGATATTTTGCAATATTTTGCCGGCTAGTATCGCTATTATGTTGATTATTTGAAAAATATTTGATATTATTATTGTTGAATTTAGATATTTACATATAGGAGTAAATGATGACCAAACTTGCTACCTGGATAATGAATCACAAAATAATAATTATTTGCGTGGTTGCTTTACTTATCGCTCTGTCGGTTGTAGGTATGATGTTTGTACAGAAAGAAGGCGACGTAATATCATATCTTGACAAAGATACCGAAACCATAATTGCAAAAAAATTGCTTGAAAGTGAATTTAATATCATAGGCGATTGCACCGTTTCAATTTCCTTTGCAAGTAAGAATCAAGTAAAGAAAATAGTAGACGAAATTACCAAGTCCAACAAAATCATCGACGGAAAGGAAGCTACTCTGGCGTCCGCTATCTCCAAGACGGTATGGATTGGAACTTTTGACCAACTCGATTTGCTGGATTCTACTTTGATTGGCGCAGACGCTGCCGACGTAGAAGAAGCCTTTGACCTTGTCAATTCCAAGTTTGTCAAAGTTACCGACAAGGACGGCAATATAGTTGACGACAGCTATACGGGAGAAAAATATACGACGTATCTAGTATCCTTCTACTTCAAATACGCAGGTTCCGACCAAAGAACAATCAATTCTCTCACAGCTATCGAAAACATCGTCAAAAAGCATCTTCAAGCAGGCATTGACGACGGCTCGATAGTCATTCCGCAAGATTTGGGCAGCAAAGCCGAAGATATCTATTATTTCGGCGGCACTTCTACCAACGCCAAAAAGCTGGTAGAATCGTCCGTAGGCGATATGCCTAAATTCTTTGCCGTGGTAGTGGTAGTCGTTCTCGTGATACTTCTGCTCACTACAAAGAGCTATCTCGAACCGTTGATTTTCCTTGCTACGCTCGGCATTTCTCTGTTGCTCAACATGGGCAGCAATATCATTGCCGGCGGTCCGCTTGCAGGGACGTCGTTTGGTACGATAAGCAGTATAACGTCTTCCTGCTCTACGATATTGCAACTGGCAATAGCTATGGATTATTCGATTTTTCTCATGCACACTTATTATGAAGAAATCGAGCATTGCATGACGCCGAAAGAAGCGTTGATAAAAGCTCTGCCAAAGACAATAGCCGCAATATCTTCTTCCGCACTAACGACTGTGGGCGGCTTTATTGCGCTGTTCTTTATGAAATACAAGATGGGTTACGACCTAGGATTTGTGCTTGCAAAAGGCGTTATTCTGTCGCTTTTGTCTGTCATCTTCATTCAACCTATCCTTATACTTGTGTTTGACAAGCTGGTAAAAAAGACCACGCACAAATGGAAAGTAGAAGTAAGACTCAAACCTGTTGCCAAAGTCGTAACGAAAAAATGGGTAGCAATCGTGGTAACCGTTTTGTGTATTGCCATGGCAATTCCTTGCGCATATTTCCAACTCAAAGTTCCGCTCAACTATATCACCATGACCAAGGAAAACCCTAACCCTAATTTCCCTGAAACAATCTCCAAAAAATATGACAATATGCTTATCATAATGACGCCGTACGAAGGTTCGGAAAACATTGACAAGCAATATGAATTTATCGAAAAACTCAATATGATAGGCTATCAGGTAGACGAGAGCGGCAATATCGTTACAGACGAAAACGGCGTTGCCGTGGAGAATGACGAAGAACACAGAATAATCGAAGTCTTTTCTCTCTGCACCGTTCTCAACCGCAACCTGTACGATTATATCGAAACAAGTCCTTTGAAAGGTACCATCTACGGTATGTTACATGGTAGTTTTATATCCAATATAGACAACGACGAAGCTGAAAGTAAATATTTGCTATATACCGTCAATCTCGAAGGCGTATCGGAAGACGTAGAATCGTATGCTACACTCAACAAAATCAAAGCTGTCGGACAGGAAGTATTCGGACAGAACGTAAGCATTACGGGACTTGCTCAGGGTGCATACGAGCTGAGTCTGGTTACTCCGCAGGACTTTGCGCTGGTATCTCTGCTCTCCGCCGCTATAATTCTGATAATTCTGTTGATTACCTTCCGCAAGCCGCTACTGTCAATTATGCTGCTGCTTGTCATCGAAACGGGTATCTTTATCAACCTGTCGTTCGTCTACTTTATGAACAACAAAATCAACTTTATGGCATATCTCATAGTTACGGCGATAGAACTCGGCGCAACGGTTGACTATGCAATACTGATGACCAGCAAATACAATGACGAAAAGGCCAAGGGCGTAGAATCGATTACCGCAGTCAAAAACGCAATATATCGTGCCGCTCCGAGCGTGCTGACGTCGGGTGCAATACTGATTGCGGCATGTATTTCGGTAAGGCTCATCACGTCCAACATGATAGTTGGTCAGATAACCGAGCTTATAGCTCGTGGCGCAGTCATGAGTCTGATACTCGTATTTACCTTCCTGCCTGCCCTGCTGTGCATAAGAGCAAAGGCAATGAGAGCCATATCCATCAAACGTGGCAAGGGCGATCCTGAAGAAGGACTAAGCACGCAAGTTATCTTTGAAGCTCCACAACCTGCCGTAGCTACTGCCGGCGCACAAGACAGCTTAGATTTGTCTCCGATAGCAGGTGCGCCTAACCCTATGAGCGACGAAGCGACACCTTCTGTCGATGAAAATAGCGTGGTAGACACGGACAGCGCCGTTGAAACGCAAACTCAGACCACAGACGAAGTTACCGTGGATATTGACGAAAAAACTGACGAGAAAAACGACTGAACCAATAGCGACTAAACAATCGTTTAGCAAAACAACGACTAAACAAACTTATACTTATAACAAAACAGCGGCTCGACGAATAATCGTCCGAGCCGCTGTAATTTTATCTTTTGTATCAAATTTTATATTGATTTAATATCCTTTCCACCTAATATTCTACTTTACCTTGGCTATGCAGTCTATCTCAACCAGCACGTTCTTAGGCAAGGTCTTGACAGCCACACAGGAACGTGCAGGACATGATACGAAGTATTGGGCATATATAGCATTGAAAGTGGCAAAATCGTTCATATCGGCAAGAAAACATACCGTCTTGACTACGTTTTCCATATCGCTTCCGCTTGCCTGCAATACTGCGCTGAGATTTTTGCAGACCTGATGAGTCTGTTCTTCTATCGTAGTTGCTTCTACGACGTTGGTGGTCGGATTGATAGCAATTTGTCCCGACGTGTAAACCACACCGTCAAGCACGACGGCTTGTGAATAAGGTCCTATCGCCTTTGGCGCATTGTCAGTTGATATTTTTTTCATATTATACTCCTAAAACAGTTTAAATCCTTCGCTTGTCAGTCGATTGCGGATTTGTTGGATATGTTCAAAGTTTCTCGTCTCGATTTCTACTCTCAAAAAGCAACCCGTAACGTCGCTGCCTTCATTGGAGCGTTCATGATGAACTCCGATAACGTTGGCACCCAACGAACTGATGATAGCCGCAACGTGAGCAAGCTGTCCGGGTTTGTCGGGCAATTCTATGGACATAGCGTGATTTCTGCCCGTCATCAAAAGTCCTCTCTTGATGACTCTGGACAAAATAGTAACGTCGATATTACCGCCGGACACCAAAGCACATACGTTTTTGCCTTCTACCGGTATTTTGTTGAACATCACCGCCGCAACAGCAACAGCGCCGGCACCTTCGGCAATCATCTTGTGTTGCTCTATCAAAGCAAGAATAGCAGAAGATATTTCGTCGTCATTGACGCTGACTATCTCGTCCACGTACTTTTTGCACATCTCAAAGGTCAAATCACCGGGCTGTTTGACAGCAATACCGTCTGCAATGGTAGACACGCCTTCCAGCTTTTCGATACGGTTGTGAGCAACCGACTGCAACATGCTTGGCGCACCGGTAGCCTGCACTCCGTACACTTTGATTTCCGGACGAAGCGACTTGATAGCAAAAGCCACACCCGATATAAGTCCGCCGCCGCCGATAGGCACAACTACTGCGTCGAGATTTTTGATTTGGTCGAGAATTTCGAGACCTATCGTGCCTTGTCCTGCGATTACGTCAGGGTCGTTGAATGGGTGAATAAATGTATATCCACATTCTTCTTTGAGTTGCAAAGCCTTGTTGTAAGCGTCGTCGTACACGCCCTTGACAAGACAAACCTGCGCACCGTAGTTTTTAGTAGCTTCCACCTTGGATATAGGCGCACCGTCAGGCAGACAAATCAAAGAGCTGATACCGCTCTTGGTTGCGGCAAGCGCAACGCCCTGAGCGTGATTGCCTGCGCTGCAAGCGATAACGCCACGTTTCTTCTCATCTTCGCTCAGTTGCGATATTTTGTAATATGCGCCCCTTACCTTAAACGAACCCGTAACTTGCAGGTTTTCGGTTTTGAGAAAAAGGTTGCAACCGCTGTTGATTTTCGGTGCAGCAATTACATCTGTGTTTCTGATAACCTCTTTGAGTACGTAAGAGGCATGATAAACTTTGTCTAATGTCAGCATATTTTCCTTATTCCAGCACAGCGCCTTTGTCTGCGCTGGTTACCATTCTTGCATATCTTGCCAGCCAGCCGCTCTTGATTTTTGGCTCAGGCATAACAAGATTTTTTCTTCTTTGTTCCAATTCTTCGTCGCTCACGTTGACGTTGACGCTTCCTGCAGGAATATCTATGGATATAATGTCTCCTTCCTGCACAAGTCCGATTTCTCCGCCCATTGCCGCCTCAGGCGCAACGTGTCCGATAGACGCTCCACGGCTTGCGCCGCTGAATCTTCCGTCGGTGATGAGAGCCACGGATTTGTCGAGTTTCATACCTGCAAGCGCAGAAGTTGGATTGAGCATTTCTCTCATTCCAGGTCCACCCTTTGGTCCTTCATATCTGATAACAACCACGTCGCCTGCTACTATTTTGCCGCCGTAAATTGCCTGAATAGCATCGTCTTCGCTGTCAAACACTCTTGCAGGTCCGCTGTGAACAAGCATCTCGGGAGCTACTGCGCTTCTCTTGACAACGCAGCCTTTTTTTGCAATATTGCCCCACAAAATAGCTATGCCGCCGTTGGCAGAATAAGGATTGTCGATAGATTTGATTGTTCCGTATTCTTTGAGTTCAACGCCTTGCAGATTTTCGCCGACCGTCTTGCCGGTAGCGGTAATTGCGGTGTTGTCGATATATCCCCCACGATTGAGTTCGCTGAGTACGGCTTGCACTCCGCCTGCCTGATTGAGATCCTGCATATGGGTAGGACCGGCAGGAGCAAGGTGGCAAAGATTAGGCGTTCTGCCGCTGATTTCGTTGATAATATTGAGATCGAGCGGATAACCTGCTTCGTTGGCAATTGCCAACAGGTGCAGGACGCTGTTGCTTGAACAGCCAAGAGCCATATCGCAAGCGAGTGCGTTGCGGATAGATTTTTCGTTGATAATATCTCTCGCCTTAATGTCCTTGTTGACAAGGTTCATAATTGCCATACCGGCATGCTTTGCAAGAGCAATTCTTGCGCTGGATACGGCAGGTATCGTTCCGTTACCAGGCAAAGCAATACCTATCGCTTCGCAAAGGCAGTTCATAGAATTGGCTGTATACATTCCGCTGCAAGAACCGCAGGTAGGACAACAGTTCTGTTCAAAATCGAGCAAGCCCTTGTCGTCAATGATGCCGGCTTTTCTTGCGCCCACGGCTTCAAACATTTTGGACAGCGACACTTCGCAGCCGTTTACAAGACCTGCCATCATAGGACCGCCGCTCACGACAACGGCAGGAATATTCATTCTCACCGCCGCCATAACCATACCTGGCACAATTTTGTCGCAGTTAGGCACAAGCACAAGACCGTCGAAACAATGTGCCATAGTCATGGTTTCTACGCTGTCGGCAATGAGTTCTCTCGAAGCAAGGCTGTATTTCATACCTATATGTC
>JBJETQ010000037.1:0-14666 GCA_051883395.1 Christensenellales bacterium
GTCATTAAAAAAGAATAATACGAACTCCTTTTCGCTCTCGGTGTTCGTATTATTCACTAATGGCGGAGACGGAGAGATTCGAACTCTCGTGCCACGTTGGTGACAAAACGATTTCGAGTCGTTCTCGTTACGACCACTTCGATACGTCTCCATGCTTGCTATCCAATTATAATAACTCCTGCCAAAAAAATCAAGGATATTTATGTCCTTGGAGCAAAATAATTGTTTTTTGAGAATGGCGGGCAATAACTTAGAGTTAATATTTGTCAAATTTTTAATAAAATATTGAAGTGCCAGTCTGTTTATGTTAATATTTTATAGGGGGCAATCCGAAAATAAGGAGGGCACTATGAAAAATAGCAAAGCTCAATTATGGGATATGGTTCAGTTCATTTTCCGCAATTATTACGACAGAATGATACACACCGTGCTTTGGTTTGACGGACAGTTGGATGAAAATGCCGTTCGTCTTGCCGTCAAGCATATCGTTGACAGGGCGGAAGTACTGAAAAGCACCTTCAAACCTGGTTTTTTTCGTCCGAAATGGGTAGTCAATGAAAATTACGACGAAAGTCAACTGGTCAAAGTTGTGGAGACAGATGATGTAGTAAATACGGCATATCAATGTCTGGCGCAGTCTTTCAGTTACAGAGAAAAATTGCAACTCAAAGTTTTTATCGTAACAGACGGAACAAAGAGTGCGTTGGCGTTTTTGGTCAATCACATGTGTTTTGACGGCGGTGATTTTGGATATTTTCTCACAAAATTCTTCGAGTGTTACAACAGCGTAAAACAGAACGGCAATTGCGATGACGTAGAGATAAAGACGGGCAGCAGAGACGCTGACCAGCTCTATGAAAACATGACGCCCGAGCGTGCAAAAGAAGCCAAAGGACTATACAAAAACGTTTCCCGTACAGGCATAAAACACAAATTTGCGTTCAGCGACGACAAACAAAATCTTACCACTCGCTTTACGGTCAAAAAGCTGAGCCAGGAGCAACTTGACTCAATCAAAGTCAAAGCAAAGAGCGCAGACGCAAGTCTCAACGACATATTACTTGCAGGATATTTGCGTGCAATAGCAAAACAGCTTTCGCTATCGCAGGACGAGCCTGTCAACGTTACGTCGATGGTAGATTTAAGACGTCATCTGCCAGACAGACAAACCAAAGGAATGACCAATCTTACCGGATTTATGCCTTGCAAAATACAAGGCGTCGGAGAAGACTTTGCCACCACGCTACAAAGGGTAACAGAGCAGACCAAAGCGGCAAAAAGCGACCCAAATCTCGGACTTTACGGTTTGCCGCTGCTCAAACTGGCGTTTACAATATTCCCATACGCCATAGCCGAAGCGGCAATAAGAATAGGTTACGTCAATCCGCTGATAGGTATGTCCAATATAGGCACCGTCGACCCGATAAAATATAAACTTGACGGTCTCAATCTTACCGACGCATTTATGACGGGTGCTACCAAGTATAAACCATACGTTCAGGTAACTTTCAACGGCTTTGCGGGAGAGGGCAGGTTGTGCATCGCTCAGAAATGTTCGGAAAAGGACCAGAAAATCATATCCGATTTTCTTGACGACATGATATCTCAGATGCTAGAATTTGCCCAAAAATAATAGGAGAACACAATGAAAATTTTATTCGTATGCTCGTCCAATATCTGCCGCAGTCCATATTGTGAATACGTATTAAAAAGGATGGTGGAATCTGACCCGAAACTCGCCCAAAAAATTACTTGGATACGTAGTGCGGCTGTCTTCAACAAGTCAAAAAAAATTCACCCGAAAGCCAGACTGGCATTGCTCAGAGAAGGCTTTGACGAAAGTTATATAGACGCTCATAAACCTGCTTTTAAATGGACGGATAAAGAGTTGTTTGAAACCGCCGACATAATCGTAGGTATGACCCGTACGAACAAGGTCGTTACGCCTTGCAAATACAAAAAGAAGTTCACGACTCTATCCGAGCTGGTGGATGGCAAATACACACCCGTTCCCGACCCTTTTTTGGAGCGGGACATAAACAAATACTATGCCGTTATGGACGTTCTCAAAGACTATCTCGTACGATATAGTCGCAAGTTGCTTGAACAAGACTGAAAAATAAAATAGTATAAATTTTACTTATATTTTTAGTGAAAAATACTCAAAAAAATTTTTTTTGTCAAAAAATAGGGTATGGACATAACATCAAAGGTATGATACAATAGTTAAGGAATAAAGTAAGAGGTATAGAGAATATGGAGAAAATTGCGATAATAGATTTAGGATCGAATTCGCTCAGACTTGTTTTGGTTGATATTTTGGAAGGCGGTTATTTTACCGTTTTCGACGAACTTAAAGAAACGGTACGTCTGGCTCAGGATATGGAGCTGGACGGCTTTTTGCAACCTGCACGAGTTGCTCAGACTATCAAAACGCTCAAAATGTTCAGAAGATTGTGCGACGCCAACAAGGTGGAGCATATATACGCATACGCAACGGCAGCGGTGCGCAAGGCAAAAAACCAAAGGGGATTTCTTGACGAAGTGCAGGCTTCGACCGGCATCAAATTGAGAGTATTGGACAGCGACGAAGAAGCTCAATTGGTTTATCAGGGCGTCATCAACTCCATGGATATACCTAGGGGACTTATTGTCGATATAGGCGGCGGAAGCACGCAGATAGTATATTACAACCGCAAGAGTCTGTTGGCTCACGCAACCTTGCCGATAGGTTCTGTTGTGCTTACCGACATGTTCAAGGATATGGACCTTACTCCTGTTGAGAGAGCAGAGAGAGTAGAACAGTACGTATCGCAGGAACTTGACAAGTACGATTGGCTCAAAGAACTGTTGCCGGATACCAAACTGATAGGTGTTGGCGGCGCATTCCGTAACATAGGCAAGATAAGCAGAAAACTTAAAAAATATCCGCTCGATATGACGCACAATTACGTTGTGCCAATCGCAGAATTCAACAGTATATACAACAACATCAAGACGCTTGACCTTGACAAGACAATGAAAATCAAAGGCTTGTCCAGCGTAAGAGCCGATATTTTCCCTGCTGCATTGTCGGCAATCAAAGCCATCGCTTCGTTTACCAATTCCGAAGAACTGGTAGTATCGGGAAGCGGACTCAGAGAAGGAACGATGTTCAAGTATGCCGTACCTTCCACCAACGAAAAGCCAATCAGCGACGTGCTGGGACACAGTATCTATTCGCTGCTCAACTTTTTTGGTGAAAATATCACGCACGCCGAGCAGGTTTATACCTTGTCCATACAGTTGTTCAAACAACTAAAAGTGTTGCACAAACTGCCAAGAGCATACGTCAAGGTGTTGAGAACAGCGGCAATGTTGCACGACTGCGGCAACCACATCAAATATTACAACCACCACAAACATTCCAACTATATCATACTCAACAGCAACCTGTACGGCATATCGCACAAAGACTTGGTAATGGCGGCTTTTGTTGCGTCGATGCACCGCAAGGGGGATATAGATACGGTGGAATTTATGAAATATCGTGATATGCTCACCGACGAAGACCTTGACGCAATTCTCAAACTGGGCGTTATCGTGCGCATAGCCGAGAGCCTTGACCGCAGTATGAGCAGCGTCATCACCAACATTACCTGCGACGTGCTGGGCGACAGCGTAATTATGAAGACCGAGAGCGACGGAGACTGCTCATTGGAAATCAAAGACGCTATGACTGCGGTAGGAGATTTCAGAAGGGCTTATAAGAAAAATTTGCAGATATTATAATATACAGAAATACAAAGCGGACCTTGCGGTCCGCTTTGTTATCGCAATAAATTACTTAATAAAATATAAAAAAGCATATCAAAGCATATTGATATAAACAAAAAAATATGCTAAAATAATAATATTATAGAATCGGTAGGTCGAATATGGACATCAAAAAGATAACCAAAGCTGCAAAAAAAGACGGCAAAGCAGGCTTGTTGCTTGCAAGAATGTACAACGAAGGCGTGGGCGTAAAGCAAAACGACGTCAAAGGACTGAAAACGGCGCTTCAAGCTGCCAAAACCAATCCCGAAGCATACAATTTCGTTGCTTACAGTTATCTCAAAGGTTACGGAGTGCCTGTCAATCTCAAAAAAGCCGAAGATTTTTATATCAAAGCTACCAGGGCTGACGACGGGCTTGCCGAATACAGCCTGGGCATAATGTACAGCAGCGGTATTCTGGGCAAAAAGGGCAAAAAGAAAGAGAGTATTGCCGACGAATATCTTGATAAAGCACAAGCAAAAAATAATTGTTATAGCTTGTTTCAAGAAGGTTATCAATTGGATCAATTATCCAAGATAAACTTCAAATCTGGTCAAAAGGTTGACGCAATCGAATTGCAGAAAGCTTCTATTGATAAGTTTACAAAATCGGCAAAGGCCGGTTGTCCTAATGCTCAACTAGCTTTGGCAATCAAATTAATCAATGGAGATGGTCTAAAAGCAGATTATAAAAGAGCCTGGAAACTTATCAACAGAATAGATGAAAATGAGTTGCCTATGGTTACTTATTGCAAAGGATACATGTACGATTTGGGACTAGGAGTTCAGCAAGATCATTGGAAAGCCTATGAATATTTTCTTAAAGCACACGAAGAAGGTATAGTACAGGCTACCATTGCATTGGGTATATGTGCGTTGAGCGGCTTTGGCTGTGATAAGAATTATTCCAGGGCGCTTGAATATTTTAAAGAAGCAGCAGGATATAACAATTCTATAGCAGTGTATTATATCGGATATATGTTTGCCGAAGGATTGGGGGTAGACAAAGACTTAGAAAAGGCGGCCAAATATCTTAATAGTGCGGCGGAAGCAGAGTATGCTCCTGCATACTATCAGTTAGGAAGATTATATGACAAAACTATACATAAAGACAATAATAATCCTGACAAATGTTTTGAATATTACAGTACTGCAGTAAAAATGGAATATGACGAAGCTAAGATGGGACTTGCCAATTGCTATCTCAGGGGAGCCGGAGTTAAACAAGACCCTGACATTGCTTATAGAGAGATGAAAGAATTGGCTGAACTTGGTAACGATAAGGCTCTGGATAGTCTAGGTAACTGGTATCGTGAAGAAGAAGCGGAACCGGTAAAACAAGATGAAGATACGGCATTTAAATATTTTTTGCAGGCGGCTGAGGCAGGCAACAGGCATGCAATAAGCGTTTTGTGCAGGATATACGAAATAGGTCTTATGAAAAAAGAGAAAGACCCTGTCAAGGCTTTTGAGTGGAAGGTTGCTCTAGGTAAAAGCGGCGATAGTTCGGTATACTTTGATTTGGCAAAGGCTTATGAAAATGGTATAAAGGACGTTGTGGAACGTAACGGTGAAATGGCTGCATATTGGTATGCAAAATGTGTCAGAGAAACCGATGAAAACGAACAGCAAGAGCAGACTAACGACGTCGAAAAAGATAAAAAGGGCAAAGAGAAATCAAAGAAAAAGAATAAAAAAGCAGATAAAGCGGCACAACAAGCAAAAACTCAAAGAGAGATTGCAGCTAATAAACTCTGTAAATTTGCCAAGGATATGGACGGCAACTGGGACTTCAAGGACGAAGTTGCAAAGAGAGATAAGGCAAAACGTAAGGAACTTAAAAAGAACAAGGGTAAAAAGGCAAAGGACGAGTCGCAGGACGAAGATTTTCTCGACGATATAGCTGAGGCTTGATATGAAAATTATTCTGGCGTCGTCGTCGCCTCGCAGAAAACAATTGATGAAAGAGGCGTTTAGCGACGTGCAAATCGTTACAGAAAACGTTGAAGAAAAATGCGATTACGTAAGGCCGGGCAAGATAGTAACTCATCTTGCTATGGTCAAAATGGCGGATATCGACCTAAGACATCCCGACGCTTGCGTAGTCAGCGGCGACACGATAGTTTATTATAAAGGTAAAATATACGGAAAACCCGGTACCAAAGAAAGAGCGAAGGAATATCTGAGAGAGCTTTCGGGCAAAAGACACGGAGTGTATACAGGCGTTTGTGTGTCGTATCGTGGAGAACGACGGGTATTTTATCAAAAGTCAACCGTCAAATTCAAAAAACTCACCGATGAGCAGATAGACGAATATATCGACAAATGCAGCCCATTGGACAAGGCGGGTGCATACGGCATACAGGACAAGCAGGTCGTGGAAAGCTATTGCGGCAGTTATTCCAACATTATGGGGCTGCCGATAGAGAGCGTCGTAAGTATAGTATCGGAATTGGAGAAAAAATATGAAAATGGCTGAATTGGTCATAGACATCGGCACCAAGTTTATCACGATAAGCCAGAAGGGCAAGGGCATAGTGCTCAAAGAGCCTTGCGTGGCAATGGTGGAAGGCCGCAGGGGCAAACTTGTGCTGACGAATTGCGGGCGTGGTGCGCTTGGCAACAAGGTCAACGAAAACCAACAACTTGTCTTTCCTGTCAAAGGCGGCATAATTTTGCACGAAAACGCCTTTGTGCTTATGATGAGAAGTTTTATCAACAGACTGGTATCCAACAGACCTATATTCCGCCAGAGCGTCAAGGCAATAGCCTGCGTATCGTGCGGCTTGACCAATACCGAAAAACAACAGATAGAAAAGTGTCTTATCAAAGCAGGGGTCAAAGAAGTAATAATACTCGAATCTCCGATTGCCGTTGCTGCCGGAGTGGACGATTCTTCCACCCAATTTGTTGTAGACGTTGGGGCAAGTAAAACCGAAGTTGCAATCGTATCGCCAAGCGGAATCATCAGCGGTTGCAGCGTCAATATCGGCGGAGACACCTTCAATCAGGCAATCATTGACTATATCACCGACACCAAGCGTTGTCGCATGCCTGTCGGCTATGCCGAAAAGGCAAAAAAACAGGTCGGCTCTTTGTACGAAAACGACCTGACCTGTATAAATATGGATTTGCAGGAGATAGGCACCAACAGAGTTTTTGAATACAAAATAACCGCCAAGGACATCAAAAACGCCGTAGAAGAGCAGGTGAGCAAGATAGTGGAAGTTGTGTACAATCTCAGTTTTCAGATTCCTGAAAACTATGCTCAGGAAGTATATCTCAACGGCATCACGTTGTCGGGCGGTAGCGCTCTGTTCCCGGGGCTTAGCGAATATATCTCAATGGCTATGGAGATGCAGGTCAACGTTTCTTCCGACCCTACCAACGACGTCGTCAAGGGCGGCATGACGTTTTTGGAACACAAAGAAAAACTAGGCAGAGTTCTCAACGTAGGCAGTCTGGGCTGATATTTCTTACAATATTGCAAGCGGCGTAGCGATACGCCGCATTTTTTTGACAATCTTAGTAATTTTGCAACCAAATTAGCAATAATTCTCTATGAGTTAATATTTATAATGATTTTACGGTGTCCTGCGCAGAATTGGTATACAACGGTGAGCGCAGCCAGCCGTCTTATAGGAGAATTTATGGCCAGAAAAATTGTGCTGACGTCAGGTAAAGGCGGTGTAGGAAAG
Source organism: Christensenellales bacterium (assembly GCA_051883395.1). Lineage (GTDB taxonomy): Bacteria > Bacillota > Clostridia > Christensenellales > UBA3700 > HGM11368. The sequence continues at coordinate 7,496 of JBJETQ010000037.1, forward strand.
ACGAGCATAAGTGCGTCTTTGGGCATCAGTCTTGCCAACAGAAACAACAGATGTCTGATAATCGACGCCGACGTGGGACTTAACAATCTCGACGTGGTTATGGGTATGGAAAACCGACTTGTATACGATATGTCCGACGTGCTTGCAGGAAAATGCACCATATCCAATGCTCTTATTCAGGACGAATACAACGCCCAGCTCTATATTCTGCCGTCGTCCCACGCATTCAACGACGTAGACGTTTCGGCTGCGGAATTTCGCAATCTTATATCGAGATTGGAAGACAGCTTTGACTTTATTCTCATCGATTGTCCTGCCGGTATTGACGTTGGTTTTCACAGGGCGGTCAGCGGAGCCGACGAAGCGATTGTGATAACCACACCGCACATATCGGCAATAAGAGACGGCGACAAGGTACTGTCCATGTTGGCAAGTTATGGACTCAACAGTATCAGCATCGTCGTCAATAGGGTCAGGGGAGATTTGGTGTTGCAAGGCAATATGATGAGCGCAGAAGATATAGCCAAGGTTCTGCGGTATCCGCTTTTGGGAGTGGTACCCGAAGATGACAAACTCACAGTCTATTCTCAGCTTGGCAGGATAGGACTCAACGCTCATCAATCAAGAATTGCCGTCGATATAATAGCAGACAATCTACTCAGCGGCAAGACGAGAATTTACGATCCGACTTTGAGATACAAAGGTTTGATGGGCAAACTCAAAATGTGGTTGGAGAAAAGTATATGAGCAACAAAAACGAAGCTATCAACAGACTCAAAAAGGTTCTTTTACAGGACAAGGTATATTCTTACGAAGGTTTTTTGAAGATACTCAAAGGCGACATTTATAGTCTTATGAGCTGTTATATGACCGTCAAAGAAGACGTTGACGTCGACTTTGAAATAGACGATGAAGGAGACTGCACTTTTTGTATCAAGGTCAAAGCCAATAATCTCAAAAGTCCCAAAACTTTGTTGTAAGCGTAGTGGTATAAAGCGACTTGTGCTTTCATAAATTGTACTATCAAACAGAGAGGTGCAATATGAAATACGATGAAAACCAAGCCGTACAATCAGTCAGCTATCCCAACGAAAACGTGCTAAGACGCACTACTGCAAAAAAGAAAGTCAAACTCATAGACGTATTGGTTGTGCAGTCGATTATCTGCGTAGCAATCAGTTGCGGACTTATCATCTCCCGATTGTTAATGACCGTTCTTTGAAATTTTCTTTCAGTCCGCTTTTTATCCTTCTCGTCGTCTTTTATGCGCTGACGGGTCAACTGTATATGCTTATCGGATACGTGATAAGTATATTTATGCATGAATTGGCTCACGAGAGAATTGCCGGCTGGCGTGGATACAAAACCTTGTCAGTCAGGCTTATGCCTTACGGCGGAGTAATGGAAAGCAAAGAGTGCTATCAGGGCAAGGACAATATCGTCATTTCGCTAGCAGGACCGATATTCAATTTTTGCATTGCGCTTTGCGTAGTGGCGGCATGGTGGTTGGTGCCGTCGTGTTACGTCTATACCCGTGATATTTGCGTAGCCAACGTTACTATGGGAGTCATCAATCTTCTGCCGCTCTATCCGCTTGACGGCTCCAACGTGGTAATTGCTCTGTCAAAAAACAAGCTCAGATCTATCAGATACGTAAGGATAGCAACGCTGGTTTTTGGCGCTCTTTTATTCGTCGCAGGCATAATTTCTTTGTTTTATACCCCAAACCTGTCAATTGCGGTCATGGGGATATTTTTGTTTTTCGGTGCACTTGGCAAGAGCGAAAAAGAAGCTGCCGATTGGACTTCAACTTCTACGTTTATTTTCAAAAATTATCGACACGGTTTGAGAAAAACCACTGTTTTGATATCTTGGGACGCTCCGCTTTTCAGGTGCGTTGCTATGATGAACAACAAAGAATATATCACCTTTGAAATTGTCAACGACGACTCCGATACGATAGCCACCTTGTCCGAAGATGCGATAAGACAAATTTGTCAGGACAAACCGGCGGATACTACTTTAAAAGAATGTCTGCGTGAAAACATGTTTTTTTCAATCGATTAAGTCAACGTGTCATATATTCTTCAACAAAAATTAATATTGCGCTTGTAAATATAATAATATTTTGCTAAAATATATTTGACAAACAAATTTGAGGGTACATATATGATTTATGCAGGCGTAGATATAGGCGGAACCAATATCAAAATCGGACTTGTCGACACCAGCGGCAAGATTCTTATCAGCTCGTCATTCAAGACGGGAGCCGACAGACCTTTTGAAGAGATTGCAGAAGACATCATAGTCAATCTGCACGCACTCTGTTCAAAGGCGGAAGTCAATTTTAAGGAATTGGGCGGAATAGGTATGGGCATACCGGGTACCGTAGATACGGCAAAGGGCAAGGTCGTTGCCGCCGCCAACATAGGCTGGTACGATATAGACATAGTTGGATACTTATCGGCTGCCACGGGGCTGAAATGCGCCGCAGGCAACGACGCAAATTGCGCTGCATTGGGAGAGTTTAAATATGCCAACAACAAGGGCTATCGCAATATAGTTTTCATTACGCTCGGCACAGGTATAGGCTCGGGTATAATTATCGATGGCAAAATCTTTTCGGGTATGGGTAGCGCAGGCGCAGAAGCCGGACATCTTACTTTGATTTACGACGGGGAGCCTTGCAACTGCGGCAACAAAGGTTGTTGGGAGAGATACGCTTCCGCTACGGCTCTTATCAATCAAACTCGCAAAGCCGCCGAAGAAGCGCCTAACAGCATATTGGGCAGATTGATAGCTTCCGAAGGCAAAATCAACGGCAAAACTGCATTTTTGGCAAAGGAAAAGGGCTGTCCGGTTGCCAGTCAGGTAGTAGACAAATATCTTGAATATATAGGTGCAGGACTCATTTCTCTTAGCAACATACTTCACCCCGAAGCATTTGTTATCGGTGGCGGCATATCTCACGAAGGAGACCATATTTTCCTGCCTATCAAAGCTCAGCTCGACGAATATCTGGAAAAGAGCGGCTTTATGCCTTACATAGACGTAGTCAGAGCAAGTCTTGGCAACAGCGCAGGATTGCTGGGAGCGGCGACGCTGGTGATGGAATGACCAACAGAGAACTATCAGAGATTCTTTTGCAGGTAGAAAAACCTGCAAGATACGTCGGGGGAGAATTTAATATGCCCGATATGGACAAGCCTTGTCGACACAGGACTTGTCTTTGTTTCTGCGACAAATACGAAGTAGGCATGAGCAATATAGGCGTGCGTATTTTGTATCATATGCTCAACGATATGCCGGGTTTTGTGTGCGAGCGCAGCTTTGCTCCCGACCTGGATATGGCTCGTCAACTCACAAGCCATGGCAAAAGGCTGTTCAGTCTTGAAACCAAACGTGATATAATCGATTTTGACCTTATCGGTTTTAGCGTCCAGTTCGAACTTCAATACACCAACATTCCATACATGTTCCGATTGGCAGGCATACCGCTTTATGCCAAGGACAGAGACGAAGATTTTCCGCCGATAATAGCAGGCGGACCTTGTGCAGTCAATCCTATGCCGTTTGCACCGTTTTTCGACGCAATACTGATAGGCGACGGAGAGATTACTTTCAAACAAATCAACGAATTGCATCTTCAATGCAAGGAGCAGGGACTTTCCAAGAGCGAGTTTCTAAGGCAGGCTTCCAATCTTACGGGAGTTTACGTACCTTCTATCGGCAACCGCACCACGAGAGCGGTCGTTCAGGATTTGGACGGAGCCTATTTTCCTACCGATATTCTCGTTCCCAATTGCGACATAGTACACGACAGATCGACGATAGAACTTTTCAGGGGCTGTGCCAACGGTTGCAGATTTTGTCAGGCATGCTTTTTCTATCGTCCGATAAGAGAGCGCAAACCCGACACGCTTATCGGGTACGCAACAAAACTTATGGACAGCACAGGTTATGACGAATTGAGTCTTTCTTCTTTGTCCACCAGCGATTACAGTTGTCTCAAAGAGATTGTCGACGGCATTAAGGAGCAAGCTGACAAGCGCAAGGTCAAACTTGCATTGCCTTCTTTGCGCCTTGACAGTTTTGAAGCGGAAATATACGAAGAGACCAGCGGTTCGTCTTTGACGTTTGCGCCGGAAGCGGGTACGCAAAGACTTCGCAACGTAATCAACAAGAACATAAGCGACAGAGACATTTACAACTCAATTAAAGCGGCTATGGAACACGGAGTCAAAAACGTCAAGCTCTATTTTATGATAGGACTTCCTACCGAGACTCAGGACGACTTGCAGGGCATAGTCGACATTGTTCATCTCGTCAAGAGTCTGCACAAACAGTACGGCAAATCCAAGCTCATCAATATCACCGTATCCACGGCAGTATTCATTCCAAAGCCGCTCACGCCTTTTCAATGGGAGCGCCAGATAACCATAGAAGAAATGAAGCAAAAGCAAGATTTTCTCAAAGAAAAATTGCGCATCAAAAACGTAAAATACAGTTGGCACGGTGCGGAACCGTCGGTTATCGAAGCTCTGCTTGCAAGGGGCGACGAGTCGCTTGCTCCGCTCATCGAGCAGGCTTACGAGCTGGGAGCGGTGTTTGACAGTTGGAGCGAAAACTTCCGCTATGAATATTGGCTCGAAGCGATAGAAAAGTGTCATATCGACGTCGCCGATTTTATTGGCGAACAGAAAGAAGACAAGGAATTTTGTTGGGATATAATAGACAACGGAGTTACCAAGAGTTATCTTTTGTCCGAGCGGCACAAATCTCGCCAAGGCATAACCACGCCTAACTGTATAGGCAAGTGCAACGGCTGCGGAGCAAGCAAACTGGGGAGATGTTTCAGATGATTGTCATCAGGCATTGTAAAAACGGCGATATGAAGTACGTATCGCACAAGGATACTTTGAGAGTGCTTCAACGTGCGCTCAAAAGAGCAAAAATAGACGTGGCATATTCCAAGGGGTTTGTACCGCACATGCTTACCTATACCACCACGCCGTTGCCTTTGGGCGTGGCAAGTGAAGCGGAGTATTTTACGGTTGATTGCCAAGGCATTGACGCAGGTGCGTTTTTGCAGGCGTTCAATCAGGCTTTGCCGCAAGGTCTAAGGGGAGATTGGTCGAAAGAAGTAGACAAAAACCCTAATCTTGCCTATATGGTTACGGCTAGCAGATACCGTATAGACGCAGGCGAAGATGCTCGGAGAGTCAAAGAAATCATGTCGTCAGACCAATATATCATCGAGATTGCAAGGAAGGGAGAAAAAATTGTCAAAGACGTCAGAGATATGATTTTTGACGTGGACGTTGACGGCAATTATATATTTGCAACTCTTGCCACGGGCAACGTCAATCTCAGAGTCGACAGCTTTGCCGAAAGTCTCAACGAGCGTTTTGGACTATCTGTTTGTCGGGACGACGTGGTCAGAGAAGAACAATTGGTTTCTTCTGACGGCGGTCTTGTAAGCGCAAAGGAGTTTTTGTCGTGAAAGAAATTTTGATAAACGTACAAAACAGCAATACCAAAGTTTGTATAGTCGAGAACGGACAACTCGTCGAATTTTGGGTAGAAAGAAAAAATATAGCAGGACTTGTCGGCAATATCTACAAGGGCAAGGTTACCAACGTTTTGCAGGGCATGCAGGCGGCTTTTGTCAACATAGGTCTGGAAAAGAATGCGTTTTTGTATGCCGGCGATACTTTGGCATACAAAGAAGAATTAAAAGACGTTACACAGGATAGGCTCAATCTCAAAGCCGGCGACAAAATTATCGTTCAGGTTGTCAAGGACCAATTCGGCTCCAAGGGGGCAAGAGTATCTATGAACGTTACTCTGCCCGGCAGACTTGTCGTGCTTATGCCTATGCTCGATTACGTCGGCGTATCCCGCAAGATAACCGACGAAGACAAGCGCAACGCTCTCATACAATACGTCAATCAGGTCAAGCCCGACGGCTACGGCTTTATTTTGCGCACGCAGGCGGAAGACTGCGACCTTGAAGAACTCAAACGAGAGATGTTTGAGCTTGTGGCAAAGTGGGAAGAAATCAGGGACTCCGTTCCGTCAAAAAAGGTATGTTCGCTTGTTTATAAGGACGAAGATCTGGCAATAAGGGCAGTAAGAGACATGCTGCGCAACGACGTGGATAAGGTGGTTATCAACAACCGCAAAATGTACGAAGAATTTATACGTGCGTTTCCTGACCTTTACAAGACCAAACCCGACCTGTTCGAAATATATACGGGTGGTCAGGACTTGTCGGAAAAATACAATATAACGGCGCAGATAGACGGGTTGCTGGACAGACGTGTCAATCTCAAAAACGGCGGTTATCTCATCATAGACCGCACCGAAGCGTTGACAGTCATCGACGTCAACACAGGCAAGTACGTGGGTGACAAAAACTTAGAAGACACGGTCTTTGAGACCAATCGCATTGCAGCAATAGAAATAGCAAGACAACTGCGCCTTCGCAATATAGGCGGAATAGTCGTCATAGACTTTATCGATATGAATAACCCGATACATATCGACAAAATTTTACAAACGTTGCAAGAAGAACTTGCCAAGGACCGCACCAAAACTTCTATTGCCGGAATGTCGTCTTTGGGGCTTGTGGAGCTTACCCGCAAAAAAAAGCGCAGTATGATAGACGCCGTAATGTTGCAACCTTGTCCGTATTGCAGGGGCAACGGGTACGTATTCAGCGACGAACACGTGGCAGGCAAAATCAAAAATTCTCTCAACGCTACTTTTGCATGTCCCGACAACAAAGCGGTACTTGTAAGGCTTGCGCCAAGCGTTTTCAACAAGATTTTTACGGCAAGGCTGCTGGAAAAGGAATGTGAAAAGGACTGGTCGGACAAAAGAATTTATATGCTTGCCGACCCGCATATGCATATCGAAAAGTTTACTATTCAGGTGTTGCACGGAGCAATACTCGAAATTCCGGACGACGCCAGAATGTTGTATTAGACCGATGTACAAGCAATTTATCGCATAACTCGGCGTATCTTTCTTTGAATTATCGTGTTGACATTTAGGGCAAGGAGTGCGTAGAGTATAACAGAGTTTTCAGCGTCTATTATATAGATAATAATAAAAAAGTGCGTTATTTGAGTTGACACCCCGTAGTTTTTTGTGATAGTATTGCAAC
>JBJETQ010000038.1:0-14561 GCA_051883395.1 Christensenellales bacterium
TGGAGCTGATAGGCAGATTCGAACTGCCGACCTGTTCATTACGAGTGAACCGCTCTACCGACTGAGCCATATCAGCATATCGGAGATTGCTCTCCTGTTTTTAAAATTCCGCATTGCCCGTAGTACGTGCAAACGGTATTACGTCCCTGATATTTTGCATACCGGTCATATACATTATCAATCTTTCAAAGCCGAGACCGAATCCTGCGTGCTTTACTCCGCCGTAGCGACGAAGGTCAAGGTACCACCAATAGTCTTCTTCTTTGAGACCCAGCTCTTTGATACGCTCTGTGAGCAGGTCAAGTCTTTCTTCCCTTTGGCTTCCGCCGATAATCTCACCTACGCCGGGTACAAGCAAGTCAACCGCTGCCACAGTCTTTCCGTCGTCGTTGAGACGCATATAGAAGGCTTTGATTTCCTTTGGATAATCTGTTACGAACACAGGCTTTTTGAAAACCTGCTCGGTAAGAAATCTCTCATGTTCCGTCTGCAAGTCCGCTCCCCAATATACAGGAAATTGGAATTGGTCCTTGTGCTTTTCCAGTATCTCAACGGCTTGCGTATAAGTAACCGTAGCAAAATCGGAATCAACTATACTCTGCAATCTTTCAATCAGACCTTTGTCCATAAAGTTGTTGAAAAATTCCATTTCTTGCGGACATCTTTCGAGAACCTTGGCAATGACAAATTTTATCATATCTCTTGCCAAATCCATATCGTCTTTGAGATCGGCAAATGCAATCTCAGGTTCTATCATCCAAAATTCTGCTGCATGTCTTTGAGTGTAACTCTTTTCCGCTCTAAACGTAGGTCCAAAAGTATATACGCTTCTAAAAGCCAAAGCATAGCACTCTGCGCTGAGCTGTCCGCTGACCGTAAGGTTGGTAGGCTTGCCGAAAAAGTCCTTGGAATAGTCCACGTTGCCATTGTCGTCAAGCGGCGGATTTTTGGCGTCGAGAGTGGTAACTCTGAACATTTCGCCCGCACCTTCGCAATCGCTGGACGTGATGAGCGGAGTGTTGACGTAGACAAAGTTTCTCGAAGCAAAAAACTCGTGTATTGCCTGAGCTGCTACCGAACGGACTCTGAACACAGCCAAAAAGGTATTGGTTCTTGGTCTGAGATGTGCGATTTCTCTCAAAAATTCCAAACTATGACGCTTTTTTTGCAAAGGATAGTTAGGCGAAGAAGTACCTTCAACAACGATTTTTGCAGCTTTGATTTCGTAAGGTTGTTTGTTGGCGGGAGTGAGTATCAATTCTCCTTCCACGCTGAGACCTGCACCCACGTTCTGAGCCACAACAGTTTTATAATTGTCAATCGTTGCGTCGACTACTATCTGAACAGATTTGAAATTACTGCCGTCGTTGAGTTCGATAAAAGCAAAGTTCTTGCTATCCCTTATCGTTCTGACCCAACCGCAGACTTCAACCGTCTGTCCGCCCAATTGCTGAAAATTAGTCGCCAATTCTTTGAGAGTCAACTTCATTGTCTTACCTTCTTGTTATCCTGTTAGGTATTATAACACATCAAGAATGGTTTGTAAATTATAAATTATAATATATTTTTTATTTTTGCCTATTAATTAAAGCAATTTTACCTTATATCCGACGCTTTGACAGAACGGTAATCTTACAAACAAACAGCCGCCGCTCTATGTGAAAGCGACGGCTTTATTATTGCGACCTATACGAACTATTTATAACCCGCTGTAAGCAGGTGGGTACGCTGTGCAAGTATTCAGTAATCCTCATACTATCCGACCGGATAAACTCTTACGAGTAAAGGCACGCCTTAGTCCTTGCAACTCCGCATTCCCTTTTATATAGTTGCGGTACAATAAGAATCATATAGGTCATTTATAGTATAACTCATTATCTCATATTTATCAATACCTTTATCAATATTTTACATTGACAGATATTGACAATATCAATCTGCGTTTTCCAACACAGCGTCCTTGTATTCTTTGGTAGGGTCTATGACTCTCTGATTGTCAACGTAATATCTGAGATTGTTGTGGTGATAATAATACACCATTTCATACGTCTGCAAAAACAACAAACCTATTACGAATATTATCGGTATAGCAATTCCTACCGTTACGGCAAGCGAAGCCGCAGTAATGATGTTGAACACCAGATATATCATAAATTCCGCCCCAAAGACAGACGCAAACGTCTTAGGCAAATTTTTGGTACTGTTTTTCAGAGCGACGCCGAGCGACGTATCTCTGACGACCATATCGGGCAACCACATCGCAAACAAAGCTCTCTTGCTGCTCAGGCTTATCATAATGGCAAGATAAGCAATCATTATACCTATCACCGAGTTGACTTTGGCTACCAGAACGGCAATTCCTATCGACAGACCTATCGTAACGCCATAATACAGCAAAGACAGCGACACACAAGCAAAGCCGAAAGTCAGACTTTTGCGCAGATTGCGCAATACGTTGCTCAAAAATCCGTCTTTTCCGTTGCACGACATAAAGGTATTGAGTATGCTGGTCGTAGAATATCTCATCACCGATACCATGACGCAATACAAATATATCAGAATGGCAAGCAGAACGAAACTAACCGCTACCCTTGTGCTATAATCGAATATCGTATCTCTGAGATTTTGGAATTTGACCAACAGCTCGTCAAAAGTGATATATCCGGGAGCGCTCTCTCCTTCGATATCGGTATCGAACCCTTTGAGTATACCCTGCACGTAGTTGAGCGTGGCTTTGATAAGGTGCATATCGTTGATTTCTTTTATCATGCCGCTGAGCGTAGGATAAATGGTAACCATACCTATGGTAAGAAATACCAGAAATACCACCAGCATAAACAAAAGCAATTTGTACGCCAACCCAAACTTGGTTGTAAAGACCGTAGTAGAATTATTGAATACCATTATTTTAACCCCCACTCTTTATAAGTAGCAATGTCTTCTCTTTCCATATCGTTGATATCGAAAAATATCGTATACACCAAAGGCAGACCAATCATAAATATTGCAAGATAATACAATACGTTGACGATATACTTTATCAGTCCGCTACCGGTAAAGTGCAGCAGATTGACCAGCATAACGGGAATTACCAGCCCCACAAACGGCAAAGCTATCGAAAACATTATGCTGAAAATATGCGACAAGGTTTCTCCGACAGATATACTAAGCGATTTGATAGCACCAAAGCCTTTTATGGTCATATTAGGAAAAGTCGTAATAAACATGGATATAACAAAAAGCAACGCAAAAAGCAATACCAGCGTGGTAATTACCGTAAGCACCACAAATGCAACGTGCGAGCCTATTTTGAGCCATATAAAGCAAATAATTGACAACAACAGCGCAAATATCTGCATAATCACGGTCAATTCCAGCGTTATCATAATAATAGGCAAAAAGAAGCTGTTGACTTTGTTCCAGAAATTGCCCAGACTGTTGCGATACTCAACTCCGTATCTCATTCTACGCTGAATTGAGCCTGCCATTGCGCCGAGACTTACGCCCCCAACCAGCAACGCCGCCAAAAAGGCAAATATCCACCCCGGTCCGTTGATAGAATTGATTGCCATGTACATCTCCACAAACCCATGCATGTCGGTTTCGGAACTACTAAGCAAAAAATTGAAAATGCTGGCGGGATTGTACACCAACGGATATAGCAAAGCTGGCGCCAAAGCATACAAAAACATCTTCAACGCATTATGCTTCAAAAAGCTGTAAGTCAGCTTCAAATATCTCATATCCACTCCTTTATCCGATACGCCTGCTGGGGCGTTTATGCGCCATCGGATATTTTGCGCAAATTTAAAGGTTTTTTCCTTGGTCGTTGTCGAGCAAGTATTGATAAATATCGATAGGTTTATCTGCTCTGTATATTATGTTGGATTGATTAAGAGCGTCATAATTTCCAAAGCCCCACAGACACAATATGCAGTCCATATTGCATTGCATCGCTCCTTCCACGTCATAAAAGGTATCGCCAATCATTACAGTGCTGTCGGCTGTCAGACCGAGAGTAGCAAGAGCGTATTGCAACACGTCTTTCTTGGTTTCCCGTTCTTTGTATTTCAAGCCCGACACAAAGTCCACGTCGCCGTCCATACCAAAATATCTCAGCAGCGTCTCGGCGTCTTCCTGCTTTTTGCAGGTTGCCACCCCTATTCCGTAACCTGCCGCACGACATTTTCGTATCGTCTCGGCAATTCCGTCATAGGGTTTGGTCTTGAATATCGCCTTGCGTTCAAGATAATTCTTCTTAAAGTATTCTACCGCTTCATAAGCGACCTTCTTACCCCAATACGCTTCGAAGGTCTCGCTCAAAGGCGGTCCTATATAATTGCGATACAGCGACCTGTCAACCTTGGTGTCATAATGCTCAAACGTCAGTTCCAGTATCTCGCTTATACCTTCTTCGGTATCGCACAGCGTTCCGTCAAAGTCAAAAAACAGATATTTATACATACTTTTTCAGCGTTTCTATCTGATTGAGCAGCTTTTCGGCTTGCTGACGATATTCTGCTTGCTTTTGCATTTCTTTGTCTATCAAAGCCTTAGGAGCCTTTGCAACAAAGCCTTGATTGGAGAGCAATTTCGTTGCACGCTCAATTTCACTCTGAGTATGAGCCAGTTCCTGATTCAATCTGGCAATTTCTTCTTCGAAGTTCACCAAATCTCCCAGCAACACGGCTATTTCTCCGTAAGGACCAAAGAGCGAAACGATATTGCTGTCCAGCTGCGACTTGTCTTCAATAAAGCACACTTCGCCCACTCCGGCAAGCTTCTGGATATAAATCACGTCCTTCTTGGCTATCTCGCTGCCTACTATATAAACGTTGAGCTTTTTGGACGGAGCAACCCCTTTCTCGGCTTTGAGATTACGAATAGCCTTGATAGCGTCCATAACCTTTTCAAAATATGCCGCTTCTCTCGAAAATACGTATTTTTTGTCGTAGGTAGGCCATTGCGCCGTAACTATCGTACCTTTGGTGGTAGGCAGATTCTGATAAATCTGCTCAGTAATAAACGGCACGAAAGGATGCATAAGTTTGAGTATATTCTGCAAAACGTATACCAGCACGCTGGCAGTATTTGCCTTTTGGTCGGCATTGTCGCCGTAGAGCGCAGGTTTTGCAAGTTCGATATACCAGTCGCAGAATTCCGTCCATACGAAGTCATAGATTTTTGCGCTGGCAAGACCTATCTCGTATTTTTCAAGGCACTTGGTAACTTCCCTTACCGTTCTGTTGAGCTGAGTAAGAATCCATTTGTCGGCTCCGCCTAGTCGGAAACTTCCCATTTGTTTCACTTTGACGCCCTTCAAATTCATCAATACAAAACGTGAAGCATTCCACACCTTATTCATAAAGTTGCTTGCGCTCTCGGTTTTTTCGTCGATATAACGAGTATCGCCGCCGGGAGTTATGCCTTGCGTGAGCGAATATCTCAGGCTGTCGGCTCCGTATTTGTCGATAATTTCCAACGGGTCGATACCGTTGCCGAGCGACTTACTCATTTTTCTGCCGTACTTATCCCTTACGATACCGTGAATAAGCACTTCCGGAAAAGGAATATCTCCCATATGTTCGATACCCGAAAAAATCATTCTGGCAACCCAGAAGAAGATGATATCGTAAGCCGTAACCAGCAGACTGTTAGGATAAAAATATGCCAAGTCCTTGGTCTTGTCGGGATAACCTAACGTGGAGAAAGGCCACAGAGCGCTTGAAAACCACGTATCGAGAACGTCTTCGTCCTGTTTGATATGCTCGCTGCCGCACTTAGGACAAACCTTGACGTCTTCTTTGCTGACAATCATTTCTCCGCAATCCTGACAATAGTATGCAGGTATTCTGTGTCCCCACCACAACTGTCTGGAAATACACCAGTCCTTGATGTTTTCCATCCAGTTGAAGTAAATTTTGCTGAAACGTGCAGGTATAAATTCAACCTTCTTTTTCTTTACCACGCTAACGGCAGGTTTTGCAAGCGGTTCCATCTTGACGAACCATTGTTTGCTCACCAACGGTTCAACCGTAGAATGGCAGCGATAACAATGACCTACGTTGTGTTTGTAGTCTTCCACACTTACCAGATAACCCTGTTCCTGCAAATCTTTGACAATGGCTTCTCTTGCGGCTTCTCTGCTCAGACCAACGTATTTGCCGGCGTTTTCGTTCATGGAGCCGTCGTCGTTCATAATGCGAATGACAGGCAGGTCGTGGCGTGCGCCAACTTCAAAGTCGTTAGGGTCGTGAGCAGGAGTTATCTTAACCGCACCGCTACCAAAATCTACTTCCACGTAGTCGTCGGCAACAATCGGAATTTCTTTGTTCATCAAAGGCAAAATCAGAGTTTTGCCAATCATATCCTTGTATCTTTCGTCCTTAGGGTTGACCGCCACGGCAGTATCTCCGGGCATAGTTTCCGGTCTGGTGGTAGCCACCACAATTTCGCCGCTTCCGTCTGCAAGCGGATAGCGAATATTCCACAGATGTCCCGCTTCTTCTTCGTATTCCACTTCTGCGTCGCTCAATGCGGTTTTGCAACAAGGACACCAGTTGATAATTCTGTCGCCCTTATAAATCAATCCTTTTTCATAGAGATTTACAAAAACTTCTTTTACAGCCTTGGAACATTTTTCGTCCATAGTAAAGGCTTCTCTCGACCAGTCGCAAGAACAGCCCAGCCTTTTGAGTTGGTCAATAATTCTTCCGCCATACTGTCTTTTCCAATCCCATGCTCTCTCCAAAAAGCCTTCTCTGCCCACGTCGTTTTTGCTAAGACCTTCGCTTTTCATCTTTTCTACGATTTTTACTTCCGTAGCGATAGAAGCGTGGTCGGTACCGGGCAGCCACAAGGTAGAATACCCCTGCATTCTCTTAAATCTGACGATAATATCCTGTATAGTATCGTTGAGAGCATGTCCCATGTGAAGCTGTCCCGTGATATTTGGTGGCGGGATAACGATGGTAAACGGCTCTTTCTTTTTATCGACTTTTGCTTCAAAACAGCCGATTTTCAGCCAATTTTCATATAGTTTTTCTTCAAATTCCTGTGGATTGTAAGTCTTTGACATCTCCATATAAGTAACCTCTTTTGCGGTTGTGATTTGTGATATTGATATTTTGTATTGATATTGTTTTTGACGACGTATACGCACATATCAGGCTGCAACTATCGCCGTTATTACTCCCGCCAGCATCAGCACAGCGGAAATTATGCCGAGAGCAATCACCTTGTTATCAACTTTGCTGCTCTTTATTCTTGCGCTGAAATACAGCACGCCGACCATACCTGCGACAGCCAGACATATCGCAACGATTATGACGGGATTGGTCAGCCTGTCAGGGCTGAATTGCAGCCAATCAAGCATTGTCGTCGGAAGAATTATCTTCCTTGTCCGTAGTCTGTTGAGTTTCTTCGCTCGTTTGAACGTCGTCGAGTGCGCCCGACTCTCTCAGCCTTTTGAGATCGCTGGCATAGCGATAGGTATATTGAACGGCAGCTATCACCGCCAGAACCATACCGGCCGACAAAATTCCTACGTCGGCAGCATAAATGTATTTTGCCCATTGATAGCCCAAATCTTTGAGCGGAACGAAAAATGCAAGCACTATTCCTGCAAAATTGACAGCGGCGCCGGCTTTACCCCACTTATTTGACTGCTGATTTATCTGGCATTTGCTCTTGACCATAAAATAACGGGAAGACACCGCCATAAATATCTCTTTTGCAATGAGCAGCGCCATAAATACAAAGTACACGCCCTGCAACAGACATACCAGCATTATAAGAGCTACGCATTGAAGTACCTTGTCGGCTATCGGGTCGAGAACCTTGCCTATATCGCTGACCTGATTGAAATGTCTTGCGATATATCCGTCCACCACGTCGGTAATAGAAGCGAAAATAAACAAGCCGAAGCCTGCCCAAAGATACTTGGTCGCTTCTCTGTCAAGATAATACGCACTCATCATCCATACGAAAAACGGTATACAGATTATCCTGATATAGGTCAAAATATTGGGAATTGTAAAAATATCTTTTTTGCTGAATTTCATACTATCCTCCAAAGTCGGATTTTATTATAACACAGCAAAAGTAAATATTACAAGTAAAATATTATATATGATTTTGCGCTTATTTATTGTTTAAAGACGCAAATTTATAATTTGAAGCCAATACGGCAATTTATACAACAATTTTCAATGGTTATTTTGCGGCTCAATACCGCCGGCAATTGCAGGTTTATATTTGATTTGTCCGACAGTCGTCTTTCTGCGCCAGTCGTCTTTTTCTCTTTTTACCGCTCAGAACAAAACATATAATTGCCGCCGCAAGATACGCCACGCCGACACAGCCTGCCACGTTGAAAAACACCTTGACGCACCAGCTGAAATCGAGAAAATTGCCTATAATCGACAATGTCGCCACCAAAAGTACGGCAATATATTTTTCCCCGCCTTTATTGACAATTTTGAGATACAAAGCTCTGGCGCAGGCAAACATAGTCGTAATAATAGCGCCGAGAATTATGACGGAACAAACTCCGCCGAGACCGTGTGCTTTTGCAAATTCGAATACGGGCATAGGAGCGTGAGCATAGTCTTTGGATATCGCAAACCCCACCGCCAGCATCAATGCCAGCACTAAGCCCGACAAAACGCCTGCAAAAGCAATCTGACTTCCCTTCATTTCCTTGCCTTCGTTGCTCACCACGTATCCGCCCAACATAACGTTGAGACCGCAATACTGCACGATTTTGAATATTCCTATCTCGCCTGCGCCGCAAGGCAAAGCCCTGCTGACAAAAAACAACATCATTATTACTACCGCAACGATAATGACGCTGTTGAGCTTGCCCAAAAAATCTTGCCTGAGCATAACGAAGCACGTAACGGCACCTAAAATCAACCCCATTGCTCCGATTCCGAAAGCGTCGAAAGTTATGCTCCTTGCTCCGCTACACATAGAAACGTACACCAACGCCGTACATATAAACAGCGCAGCCTGCAAAACCGTCTCTGCCAACGGCGGAAGTATTTCAAGACATCTGTTTTTGCCACAGACAAGAAAGAAAGAGCAAAAGCCGCCCAGAAGTATGCCTGCAATTATTGCGCTGACCAAGCCGTAAGAACCAAAAAACGTTATTATTTCTTTGCCTGTTGCAAATCCTGCCCCTATGACTGCCCCAACGTACAGCATGGCTGTGCGAAAAGTTTTCATAAACACCCCGGATATAGTTTATGAATTATACGGCATTTTTATTAAAGGGCGTCTACGATTGTTGACAAACTGATTTTTATCCTTCTCGCCCGCCTATCTGAACACGACCGACAAGTCGGCAAACAATAACAAAAAAACAAAAAAACCCGATACGTATCGGGTTTTTTGTATTTTCCTTACAAATAAACTTAGTTTTCCGTAAGCTTTTTTGGCGTATTGATTACGACGTCGTTTATATAGAGTTTGAAGGTACAGCCAAGATATTGTGCAGCCTTTTCCGACATAATAATACGAGAGAGAAAAATTGACAGATAATCCATCACCGAAGACGTTTCGTCCATATAGAACTTGGTGCTTATTATCTTTTTTTCACCGTCTACCAATACTATGTTTTTCAGTATCGAATAATTGACCATATCGTGTACGTCGCCACGAGTAAGTCTCTTTACACGTGTCCTGTGAGCGTCGCTTTTGTCGGCTATGACCAATGCCGCAGAAATCGTATTGACGATAAATCCTATTTCTTCTTCGTGATTTCCTACTGCCGAACATATCGTACATACGTCGTCATAAGGCATTTTCATTTGTTTGAGAATGTCGTACAGCAAAATGCCTGCGCTTATACCGTGAGTCTTGCGGTTGATGACGTTGCCTATATCATGCACGTAGCCCGCAATCTTGGCAAGCTCCTGCATGTGCTTGTCGTATCCGAGCTTTTCGAGAATCATAGCGCTCGTCCAGGAAACGTAACCTGCGTGTCGCAAGCCGTGTTCGGTGTAGCCCATCGATTCAAGTACCTGATTGGACGCTTTGATAAGCGCCTGAATTTCTTCGTTGTTCTTTACATCTTCCAGCGTAATCATTTTATTCTCCTTATTCGTTGAACAGTTCGTTGCAATAAGCAAGATAAGTATCAACATTATATTCCACGTCGGGGCGCAACGACTCTATCGGCCTGTCAAACGCTACCGCAACCAATATTGCCGCCACACAATCAGCCGACCTGAGCACAACTTTTTTTTGTTCGGCTCTCTGCATGATTTTGCCAAGCGCAACGCCCAATCTGTCTATTGCCTGCTGTCCCAACGTCGCCGAGTACGACACGGCTTTATAATAAGCTCTGCGGCACGTAGCGCCGACGTCTTTGAGTTGCTGCGGACTTTTGATTTCTATCGAAGAAAACTTTTCGTCATGCAAAATACAGAACCTGGCCTGCCCTGCCAATGCCAGATGGTAGATTATACCGCTCTTGCTTTGGCTCGTTACGTCTTCCTTGATGAGCAAAGTCAACAGATATTCGTTGACGGACTCCATGCCCAAATCAACTACTTTTTTTATTTCTTTGTCGCTCATACGACCGCCAAACTCTCTGCTTGTAAGATAGCGCAACGCCAATCTCAATTTGTCGCTCACTCGTCCGTCGCTCAACGCTTTGTCGGGGCTGATTGTATCTACGTATTCTTTCCACTCTTTGCGCAACGGCTCGACGTCGCAGTCAGAAAGTTCGTAGTCGTCGACATAATTGTCCAGATAATACAGATATTGTTCGGCGCCCGTCATATCGGGATATAATCTGGCCATTGAAGCAAATATCTTTTTAGCCGTCTTTTCGTCGCCGAGATTGTATGCCGCAATAGCCTTGCATTTGTTATAAATATAGTTGTCGGGATTGTCAGTCAGCTGATTGTCGGCTATCGTGATGATGTCGTCGTATCTGCCGTCATAAGACAGCACGATAAATATTTTTGACATATTTTCTTCAGCTATATCCCCGGCAACACGCATTTTATCCAAACAATCCTGCGCCACGTCGTCCATTTCGTCGTCAACGCTAAGCATATATTTTACCAGCAACGATTCCACGTCGTAAGGGTCGATTTCAAGCGCTTCTTCAATGCATTGTTTTACTCCGTCCGACATACCCATCGACATATAACATACACATTCGTCGTTGAGTATCTCCACTCTGAGTTCTTTCGACACGCCTTTTAGCTCTATGGTTTCCAAGGTTTCCAGCGCAGCCTGATGTTGCTGCTTCGCCATATATTCGCTTGCCTTTCTTATTTTCTTTCTTGCTCTGTCGTCGGCGCTATACAGACGGGCGTACGACTTTCCTTCAAATGCGTCTTCAAAAATTTCTTTGTTTATTTTGATGCCGCCGTTGTTGCAAAGAAAATACAATTCGCTTTCCGACCTGACCTTGTATTTATCTACTATCTGAGCCAGCTTGGCAATATAGTGATTGATAACGGACCCGTCGGACTGCTTGCGAATCAGCGCCGCAATCATAAGCACGTAAAATTGCAGACTTTCTCTGCCGCTACTCAACGCACGGGCAAGAATTTCTATCGAAAAGCGCTCGTTGTTGTCCATAGCGTAACATTCAGCCAACAGGACCAAAATATCGCTGATTTTGTTATTGTCCTTTTCTACGGCGAGAGCGTCGTTTGCGTATTTGATAGCCCCCGCATAGTCTTCGTCGTTCATACATACCAGCGCAAGCTCCATCAGTTCTTTGGCTTGAGTAGGATATTGAATCATACGAAAATTTCCTTTACGTCGTGCATGTCAAAACTATATACCGAGTTGCAAAAATCGCATTTTATCTCGATACGTCCCTGCTCTTGCGCCAACTTTATTGCTTCTTCTTTGCCCAGCGCCGCCAACGTTTCAATCGCCTTTTGTCTGGAACAAACGCACTTATAACAAGGAACGACGTCGGGTAGACGCTCAATATCAAAATGCCCGAAATAATAATCTAAAATCTCTTGCGGAGTATGCTCGCTCAGCAGAGTCGCAACGTCGGTAAAATTGCCGACTATATCTTCGAGTATCACCAAAATTTCTTCTTCGCAACCCGGCATCGGCTGTACTATTATTCCGCCGCTGACCACGATATTGCCATGTTCGTCGGTATTGCTACCCAGCGCAATGGCAGAATTGACCTGCTCGCTCACCGCAAAATAATATGCAAAGTCGTGCGAAATATTGCCGCTGACAAGCGCCGTAAGTCCGTTGTACGGCTCTTTGAGTCCCAAATCTTTGATTATATTTAGCCTGCCGTTGACTCCGACAGTCTGCGCAACTCCGGCGTCGGGTTTGTCCGCCAAAGCCAAGGGGTTGTCGCAATAACATCTCACGCTTCCGTCAGCTTCTCCGCATACAACCATTTTGCCTATCTCGCCGTCCCCCTGAATTATAGCCGTCAGTTTGTCGCCTTTGCTCTTAAAGCCCGAACAAATAAAAGCCCCCATAGTCAAAAATCTTGACATAGCTCTGGCAGCGGGTGCGGAAAAACCGTGAATATCCTGCGCTTTGCGTGCAAGCAAGGTGGTGTCCATCACACTCACCAATGCCTTGCCGCCGAATAATATCGCTCTTTTGATAACGTCCATCATTTTCTGGTTGCGACAAACAAAATTCTCTGACTTTGTTTTGCAGGCTCTTTCATCGTAGACTGGTCGTAAGCCTGCACGCTCCATTTCTCCTTTAACAAACTGTAAATATATTGCAAGGTATGCGCATATTGCGTATGTTCCTCGTCTTTTCTCAGGTATAAATCTCCCTGTTGCTTTTCAAAAAAACTTATCTGCATCTCCACGCATTGACGTTTCTTGTCAAAAGCGTTGTTCCAGATATAAGTTATGTCGTCGTAATCTTCGCAAAATATATTGTTGCCCAATATCTCTTGCAGTTTATAGCTGCTGGAAAGGTCAAATACCAATCTTCCGCCGCTTTTGACGTAACCGCTTATTTTGTCTATCGTGTCTGCCAGCTTGTCGGGCGACAAATAATTGAAACCGTCGCATACGCAGGTAACGAAATCTACCTGATGAGCAGGCTGAAATTCACTCACGTCCTGTTCTATCCACACGACTTTGCGTCCTGCCTTAGTGGCTTTATCTGCCGCAACGTTGAGCATCTCGCCCGACACGTCAACGCCCGTCATTGTGCAATCGGAAGCCAGTTCTATGGCTATATTGCCCGTTCCGCAACACAAATCTACGCCTTCTCCACGCAAAAAACCTTTGAGAAAGGCGACGTAACCGGAATAGTCAAAGTCGCCCATCAAAACGTCGTAATATTTTGCAAGAACGCTGTAACAGTTCATCGTCTGCCCTTTTTGTTTTTGTTTTTATTTTTAGCGGCCTGTTTCTGCGCCTTAATCTGTTCCTTCTGCGCCATTATCTGCTGCTTTTGATACAGTTGCATAATAAATCCGTCTGAAATGTACTGTCCAAACGACAATGTGAGCAAGGTATATAGCGAAAATCCGAACAATAATACAAAGATATACACAATGTATTTGCCAATGCCCCAAAATACCAGAGCCATAGGCGCGCACAGAGCCACCACTACCATCAATGCCACGACAAACATAATCAAAGCAAGTATTACGGAATTTTTGATGCCGTCGGCATATTTGAAGGAATAGTTGACCGTAAGCGGCAAGAAAATAATCGTAAATACCAGCGTGGCAAGTATAAGCAATCCGCAGGCAACTACCGCAACCCAAAGTCCTGCATTTGCAGCGCCGGAAGCGGCTGTCTGTTTGAGTATTTCAAAAATAGTATAGACAAAGCCCGTACCCATAAGTCCCAGCACGGTAAAAGTGATGAGAAACTTATACCAGCTTTTTGCTATGCCCCTGAAAAACGTGCGGAACACGTTGAGTTTTGTACCCCACAGGGCGTTACGGCAACAGTAATAACCGCCGCATATTCCGATAGAAGCTATCATAAGCCCCGGTGTGAGAGAAAACAAAATAAACTTTTGTCTCAACGAATAGATGGCAACGGCGCCGGCAACGGTATCGTCCACCGCTCCGTATCCTATACCCAGTCCGCCGCTGAAATTCATTCCTGCTATCGCCTGCGTTTCCTTGGTAGGCATGTAAAATAACAATACGGCTATGAGCGGAAGCAAAAACAGCATAACCAACAGATTGGTGGTTATCATCTTGGTAAGATTGTTTTTGAATGCAGAAAAGGCTTGTTTAATTCTGCCCTTAAATTCTATATCTCTGCCGGCTGGACTCAGGTCCTTGGCAATGGTAAGATTTGAAGCAAGTTTTGCTGTCGACATAATATCTCCTGAAATATAATTTATTTAATAATACACTAAATCACTATTAATTTCAACATTATTTGAATAAAAATAAGTAAATTCCTTTCAAAATCGCTTTACACCGCCCAAAGATATGTGGTATTATCTCCTTAGCTTGTAGAGGCGCGGAATTTATTAGTAGCGGAAGCACGTTGCAAGGACGCCGTCAAAGGAAATTTCGCCGAAGCGTATATTCTCTTGCAAGGATATATTGCTGGGCATAAGGT
>JBJETQ010000039.1:0-6473 GCA_051883395.1 Christensenellales bacterium
CTAAGCCGAGGCCGAAAGGCGTAGGTGATGGACAACAGGTAGATATTCCTGTACCGCTTAGAGACGCATAAATGAGGCAGTGACACAGAAGGATAGTCAAGGCGCGATGATGGAAAGACGCGTTCAAATCATGAGGCTGACAAGTAGTGAAGTACGCTTGTTAAGGCTAGGTGATGATGGGGAGTGAAAATAGTAACGAAGTTGATGAATTCACGCTGGCGAGAAAAGCTGCTAAATATGTTGATAAGTGCCCGTACCGCAAACCGACACAGGTGGACGAGGAGAAAATCCTAAGGCGGACGAGAGAATCATTGTTAAGGAACTCTGCAAAATGACCCCGTAACTTCGGGAGAAGGGGTGCCATTGAGAGATGGTCACAGAAAAGAGGCCCAAGCAACTGTTTACCAAAAACACAGGTCTCTGCGAAATCGAAAGATGACGTATAGGGGCTGACGCCTGCCCAGTGCTGGAAGGTTAAGGGGAAGTGTTAGAGCAATCGAAGCACAGAACTTAAGCCCCAGTGAACGGCGGCCGTAACTATAACGGTCCTAAGGTAGCGAAATTCCTTGTCGGGTAAGTTCCGACCCGCACGAATGGCGTAATGATTTGGGCGCTGTCTCAACAGTGAACTCGGTGAAATTGTAGTATATGTGAAGATGCATATTACCTGCGACTGGACGGAAAGACCCCGTAGAGCTTTACTGCATCTTGATATTGGATTTCGGTAATTAATGCACAGGATAGGTGGGAGACGGAGAAGTCATCGCTTCGGCGGTGGCGGAGTCGACGTTGGGATACCACCCTTTGATTATTGAGGTTCTAACCGTGTGCCATGATCTGGGCGCGGGACAGTGTCAGGAGGACAGTTTGACTGGGGCGGTCGCCTCCTAAAGAGTAACGGAGGCGTTCAAAGGTTCTCTCAGAATGGTTGGAAACCATTCGTAGAGTGTAAAGGCACAAGAGAGCTTAACTGAGAGACAGACATGTCGACCAGATACGAAAGTAGGACTTAGTGATCCGGCGGTAGAGAATGGAATTGCCGTCGCTTAACGGATAAAAGTTACCTCGGGGATAACAGGCTTATCTCCCCCAAGAGTTCACATCGACGGGGAGGTTTGGCACCTCGATGTCGGCTCGTCACATCCTGGGGCTGGAGTCGGTCCCAAGGGTTCGGCTGTTCGCCGATTAAAGTGGCACGCGAGCTGGGTTCAGAACGTCGTGAGACAGTTCGGTCCCTATCCATCGTGGGCGTAGGATATTTGAGAGGATTTGCCCTTAGTACGAGAGGACCAGGGTGAACAAACCTATTGTGCACCAGTTGTCACGCCAGTGGCACAGCTGGGTAGCGAAGTTTGGCAGGGATAAACGCTGAAAGCATCTAAGCGTGAAACCCACCTCAAGATAAGATATCCCATATCGAAAGGTAGTAAGACCCCTTGAAGACTACAAGGTTGATAGGTCGGGTGTGTAAGTGCTGTAAGGCATTTAGCTGACCGATACTAATAGGTCGAGGGCTTGTTCGTAGGCAATTAGCCTATGGAAGGCCGTAATAATAGAAAAAAAGATACTATGCAGTTGTGAGTGTACAAGAGACACTTAACCATTCCGGTGGTAATGGCGAGAGGGATCCACCTGTTCTCATTCCGAACACAGAAGTTAAGCCTCTCAGCGCTGATGGTACTTGGTTGGACACGACCTGGGAGAGTAGGACGCTGCCGGATCCAGAATAAGACAAGCAAAACGCTTGTCTTTTTTTTGCTTTTAGATAACTTACTACGCAATCTTATGCGAAGAAGTTTTGAAAGCATGACTACATTGGACTAAACTCATAGTAGATAGACGTAGTTAAAAGCAAGAGTGTGAAATATAAAACGTTGCTCAAAGATTTTAAATAGCCGAACTTATGCCGCATATTTGCTTAGTTAAACGTTTTAAGTTGAAAGATAAAAATCGTGTTGAAAACTCGATACATATAAGTATTTTTAGAAAACCGATAAAGTCAATTTTATTTTGCTGCGTTGACAATTTTTAATCAACTGTGATATAACATAGAAAAAGATAGGAGTATGAATTGATGTGTAAAATTGATAATAACATTTATTCAGCAACGGCAATAGCATTGATATTTATGCTCCTATTCTGCATTGCTGTTTCTTTTATCGGTTGCAGTAATGAAGAAGAAACGTCGATATTCGAGTATAGCGTCAGCGAGCTGAGCGTCAGGAAGAAAGACGTTGATATTTATGGTAAATTATACTTGCCTGATTATGTTAGTAACGACAAACCGCTTGTTATTTTAGCTCATAGCGCCAATCTTACTTCCGATTCTTTGGAAAGCTACGCCATAGGCTTTGCCAAAAGGGGATACGTTGCTTATGCGTTTGATTTTTGTGGCGGTAGCAGCCAAAGCAGAAGCGGCGGAAGCGTTGATGATATGACGGTTTTCAGCGAATGCGACGATTTACATGCTGTAATTGATTTTTTGGTGCAACTGGAATACGTAGATATAAACAAAGTATATTTGTTTGGGACTAGCATGGGCGGATTGGTGTGTGCATTGACTGCCGAAACGGTTGATAACGTCCAAGGTCAGATATTGTTGTATCCGGCATTCAATATACCTGAATTGGTATCAAAATATTCGGGATATATTGGCGGTAGCTTAATGGGCGGCTATGGCAAAGCGTTTTGCGATAGTCTTCAAGATTACGACGTCTACGAGCATATAGGTAATTTTGACGGCAACGTATTGATAATTCACGGTTCAAAAGACTTTATCGTCAATTCTTCGTATTCTCAACGTGCCTATGACAGATATGCCCGTTGCACGTTGAAAATTATTGAAAATGCGGGACACGGTTTCAATACTGACAACTATTCTATCGGTGGTGATTACGACGACGAAGTATGGCAGTTTATTGACGAATATTTTACCATAGAAAACGATTGACGTAAGTTTATTTTTTATCGGGCTATTTACTTTATAATTTTATTATGATATAATATTATAAGTGAATTGAGGTGTAGAACAATGCAATACAATATTTTTATTGTTGAGGACGACAAAAGCATAAGAGATATGTACGAAATTGCCTTTTCGCAAGAAGAGTTTAATATCTCTACTTTTATTACGGCAGAAACTATGTTTGACAGCCTTAATAAGTATAGTGCAGATTTGATAATACTTGATTTGATGCTTCCTGGTATGGACGGTCTGACGGCATTGAAAAAGATAAAAGAAGATGACAATACCAAGGAAATTCCGGTCATTATCGTTTCTGCGAAAGGAGACGAAGCTATCAAGGTCAAGGGTCTCGATATGGGGGCTGACGATTATATTGAAAAGCCTTTTGGCATGTTTGAACTTGTTGCCAGAGTAAAGGCAAATCTCAGAAAGTTGGCTACAAAAGGCGAGAGCAAAATTTTGGCTTACAACGACATTGTTATCAACGACGACGAACATATAGTTACAGTTGCGGGACAACAGGTCAATCTTACGCTCAAAGAGTACAAACTCCTTCAACTTTTGATGCAAAATATCGACAAGGTCGTTGATAGAGAAACTATTTTGAGAAAAGTGTGGGATTATGAATATTTTGGAGAAACCCGCACGCTGGATATGCATATAAAATCACTTAGAAGCAAACTTGAAGAATTTACGCCAATCAAGTATATAGCCACCGTACGTGGCGTTGGCTATAAGTTTTGCAAAGTGAATTATGAAAAATAAACTCCTTCTCAAAATTGTTATTATTACCACTATTGCATTGCTGATTAGCACCGGCATCAGCATTAGCGTTTTGTATTTTATCAATCTTACAACCGTCAAGGACAATCTTAACAAGGCCTCCGACATTATAGTCAAAGATATATCCCAGATGACCGACATGCAACAGCTGAACGAGTACGTTACGGATATAAATAGCCGTATAGTCGGGGTCTGTGTTGTTGACGGTTCCGATAGAGTTGTTATCGATACGAGTGAAGAAAATATCTTTGCAGACGTTTCGCTGAAAACAAGACTTATAGAAAAAACCAGAGAAACAGGCAATTACACCTACGTTGTGCATCTGAGAAGTTTAAAAAAGACTGTCCTGATGAGATGTTCGCTCGTAGCCAATCCGGATATAGACCCATCAAAAGAATTGGTAGTGTTTACAACTACCGCATTTGCTTACAACAACAATACTATTCGTATTGTGTTTTTATTTGGAATTGCCGTTTTGTTAATCATTATTGTTGGTGCAAACATCACAATCAACTCTTTTCTTAAAGCAGCGATAGAGCCTATAAGCGAGATTAACACTTCACTTAAAGATATTGTAGACGGTAACTATAAAAAAGCCAATATTATCAAATACGGCGATGAAGAAATCGACAATTTGTTTGGACAGATAGGTGAGATAAGCGACCAGATATCGACTTCGGTGAGTGAGTTGCGACAGGAACAATCTAAGTCAAGATTTTTGTTGAAGGCCGTGAGTCAGGGCGTAATGGCGATAAGCAAAATGGGTACGGTAATGCTTACCAACGACGTTGCAAATGCGGTATTTGAACAAGACGATATGTCAGGCGCAAGCATAGAAGACTTTTTCAACGCAGAAACAGTTGCGGATATCAAACAGGCTATGTCGGACAAAGTCGATATACAAAAATATATGGAAAGAAACGGTAAGATGTATCTTGTCAACGCTATTCCTTTTGACGACGAAAGCGACGTGGAATTTGGCAATATCAAGATGATTCTTATTTTCAATGACGTTACACAAGGCTATAATACCGAGAAGATAAGAAGTGAGTTTTTTGCCAATGCGTCCCACGAACTTAAAACGCCGCTTACAGCCATAGCAGGATATTCTGAGATTCTGCAAATGCACAGCGACGCTAAAACAATTGATAAGTGTGCTAACGAAATCAATAAAAATGCACAGAAGATGAGAGAACTTATCAACGACATGCTCAAACTCAGCCGATTGGAAGCGCAAAAGGACTTTGAAGACGACAAGAGATTTGACTTGCTACAACTGTGTCAATGCGTTGCGCAAGAGCAAAGCGACGTAGCCGCCAACAAAAACGTCAGCATATCAGTAAGCGGAGAAAATGCTTTTATTGACGGCAAAGAAAATATGATAAAAACCGTTGTTGAAAACTTGCTTAACAATGCTATAAAATATAATAAGGACGAAGGAAAGGTCGTTATCGAAGTGCATGAGAAGGACAACGACGTAATATTGAGCGTAGCCGACAACGGAATAGGAATTGCAAAGGAACATCACGACAGACTCTTTGAACGTTTCTACAAGGTTGACGTGGCAAGAACAAGGACGGAAGAATCGTCGACAGGACTTGGATTGGCTATCGTAAAACATATCGTGCAGATGCATAATGCCAAAATAAGCGTAGAAAGTGAACCTGGCGTTGGTACTAAGATGACAGTTGTATTCAAAAAGTCGATTGATAAAGATATTGATAAATGATTCAGATTGTAGCTGGTGTATGTCATAATGTAGTAGCAAAAGAGTAGTCATATAATTACAATAAAAAATAAGGAACGTAAAAGCTCCTTATTTTTTTGTGTTTTTGTTTGAAATCTTATCTCAGACGGTAGCGTCTTCGATATAATTAATTTTGGCAGCTGCCGTACGCAGATATTCGCCGTCTTTTTGAGCGGCTTCCAAAGTTCTGTTTGGCATACCTGAGCCGAATAGCTTGTTGTCAGGAGTCATAAGTTTGTAAGTAAAATATCCGTTGGAATCTTTACCGTAAACTATGCTGCCTTGTTCGATTGCTTTACGCAAAGTTTCAATTTGCCTTGCCCTTGGTCTGATTTTGTAGCCTTCCGACACAAATAGCGTTACGCCTTGCTTGTCTTTGATGACAAAACGGAATGGCTTAACCAATTCGCCTTCTATTTGTTCAACAACAAATTTGCCGAATTTAGGGTCGATTTTGTCTCCAAAGAGTTTGATTATCGTAACTGCTTTGTCATTGTTGACCATGGTAATAGGCGCAAAATTGGATATTGAGTTGGCAGGTGTTGCTTTTGCTTGAACCGATATCGCTTTTGCCTGACTTGCCTTTTTGGTCTTGGCATTGGTAGGCCTTGCAGCAGGAGCCTTGACAAGATTTGCTTTTTTTGCAACAGGTTCCTTTTTGGTAGTTGAAGGTTTGATGACAGGTACACTAGGCGCAAAATCTGCTTGAATCTTGTTGACAGGGGTAGGCTGTGCATCAGCCGCAACTTCCTGAACTTTGACGTTCTGTTCAGGAGCAGGTTCTTCTGCTTTTTCTTCAACAACAGGTTCAGGAGCAGGTTCTTCAACCTTTTCTTCAACAACAGGTTCAGTAGCAGGTTCTTCTGCTTTTTCTTCAACAACAGGTTCAGGAGCAGGTTCTTCTGCTTTTTCTTCAACAACAGGTTCAGGAGCAGGTTCTTCTGCTTTTTCTTCAACAACAGGTTCAGGAGCAGGTTC
>JBJETQ010000039.1:6573-13936 GCA_051883395.1 Christensenellales bacterium
TCAGGAGCAGGTTCTTCAACCTTTTCTTCAACAACAGGTTCAGTAGCAGGTTCTTCAACCTTTTCTTCAACGACAGGCTCAGGAGCAGGTTCTTCAACCTTTTCTTCAACAACAGGCTCAGGAGCAGGTTCTTCAACCTTTTCTTCTACAACAGGCTCAGGAGCAGGTTCTTCAACCTTTTCTTCTACAACAGGCTCAGCAACAGGTTCTTCTGCTTTTTCTTCAAACATTTCGTCAAGCACGTCATCCATATCCAGATCTTCAAAGTTTACTTCTTTTTCGTATCTGTCAGAAACAGGAACGATTATTTCTTCCTGCGGTTTTTCTTCACTTTCCTTATCTTCCTGGGTGTCGGTGTCTGCGGTTGGAGAAGTTTCTTCTTCTTTTTTATCTTCTTCTTTATCTTCCTGCACGTCTTCGCAGTTTTCATTTATAGTGGTCTCGTTAATTTCGATACCTGTCGTAACTGCTTCCGGTTGTGGCTTTTCACCAAACAGTTCTTCTTCAAGTTGAGCGATTGGAGTAGCGGCAGTTTCCGGATTAGGTATTTCTTTATTTTCTACGTAAGCAGGAACGGGATTTTTGAATTCCTTCTTTGACATACCGTACTTGATTTGTACGTCTTTGACAATGTCGTCTGCATTGTTGAGTTCAGAATGTGAAACACGTTTTTTGCCCAAGACGCCGACGATGATTGCTCCTATGATAAAAATGCCGACAACCACAGCCACAAGCGCCCACAAAGGAATGGTCAAAGGGCCGATGCTGATATCTCCCATGAGAATTGTCTTGATAATCTCGATGAAATCGTTGTTAGATTCCGATTCAGCGGCTGTTTTTGCAACTGTGCTGGATAATACGTCAGAAAACATAAGTTTACTCCCAATATTTAATATTATTATTTTAGCACAAGAAATATTATTTGTAAATATATAAAAAAATTAAAATATGCAAAAAATCGCCAAATGTTGACATTTAGCAAGAATATGGATAAATTTTGTTATTTTTGGTCCTTTCTATTGCATATTGTTGACAATGAGGTTAAAATATATATGGTAAATTCTATAATTCTCGCATTGGCAAGTGGGGTAGCGGCAACATTTGCAGGCATACTGTTTGCTCTGTTGATAAAGATACAAGACGAGACGCAGACGTCGTTGGTTCTGAGTTTTTCGGCGGGATTTATGTTGGCAATGGTGGTATTCGATATGCTGCCGTGTGCCGTTGAAGAATCGAACTTGTCGGTTGTTGGCATCACGCTCGTTTTATCTACAATCATTATTGCGTTTGTCGGGGCGATAATAGATAAAAAGATTGGCAAAAGTTCTGACAGTCCCAATTACAGCACAGGCATCATTATTTTGTTGGCGATGTCTTTGCACGATTTGCCCGAAGGTATTGCTTTGGGAGCGTTGGAGATGCTGGAAATGAGCGCAGCATTTACTATATTGCTTGCGTCGCACAATATGATAGAAGGCGTTGCGATAGGTGCAACGTTGCGTGCCAGTAAATTCAAAAATAAAGGCGTTATCATCAGCGGATTGCTGGCAGGCACTCCGACTGTGATTGGAGCGATAGTGGGGTATGCGGTGTCGGGCATATCCAAGACGTTTTTGTCCATAGGGCTTGCTTTGGCATCGGGAGCTATGCTATACGTCGTATTCAAAGAATTGCTTGCCGACGTGTATCGTCAGAATGCAAAGGCGTGGATTGGCGTTGCTTCGGGTACGATTATAGGAATGATAACGGTATTTGTGGTATAAAATGGAAACATTGGTTTTAAAGGGAAAAGAAGCGTTGGAAAAGGGAAGCGAACTCATTGCGAAAGGTGAGGTCGTTGCTTTTCCTACCGAGACGGTGTACGGACTGGGAGCAAATGCTTTTGACGCACAGGCTGTAAACAAAATTTTTGTAGCCAAGGGCAGACCGGGCGACAATCCTTTGATAGTACACGTGGCCGACAAAAACGATATTACGGAGCTTGTTGAATACGTAAGTCCTTATGCACAAGCGATTATAGATAACTTTATGCCGGGACCTATTACTGTAATCATGCCGGCTTCTGACAAGGTGCCGCACAACGTAAGCGCAGGTCTGTCTACCGTAGGTATAAGAATGCCTGTTCATCAGGTGGCCAGAGATTTTATAAGAGCGTGCGGTTGTCCTATTGCGGCTCCGTCAGCCAATACTTCTACCCATATCTCGCCAACCAGCGCAAAACACGTGTTGGACGATATGAAAGGTAAAATACCGCTTATAATCGACGGGGGCAGCAGCAACGTGGGTATAGAATCAACCATAATTGATACTACCACCGACCTGCCTACCATATTGAGACCGGGTGCAATTACTGCACAAGACCTTGCAAAAGTGCTTGGACAAGTTGTCAATTTTACGGGGGAAGTTGTCGTTGCAAAAGCTCCCGGTATGAAATATAAACATTATGCTCCTACTTGCGATATGGTGGTAACAGAAGACTTTGACAGGGCAATGCTTGAATATGACGAAAAATCAAAAAATTGTCGACCTGTATTGATTTGTTGCAGTTTTTGGAGCAAAAAAGCAGGCGATAGAAAGACGATAGACGTGGGAGACGACGAGCTAGAAGTGGCTCGCAATATCTACGGCGCTATGCACGAAGCTCAGGAATCGGGAGATTATATCATTTGTCAGGATTTTGGGGATAAAGGTGTAATGATGTCGGTGATGAACAGAGTTAACAAAGCAAGCGGAGGTAAGAGAATATGAAGATTGTTTTTGTCTGTTCGGGCAATACTTGCAGGTCTCCGCTGGCTCAGGCAATAGCTCAAAAATATATAGAAGACAATGATATTGACGTGCAGGTTGACAGCGCAGGACTGGCTTGTCCGTATGGTCAGCAGATGGCTGAACACAGTAAAAAGATAATAGAAGAATTGGGCATATTTTTTACGCATACATCTCAACCTATAACCACAAAGATGGTAGAACAGACCGATTATTTTGTAACTATGGAAAGATGGCAAAAAAACGCTCTGACGCCTGTTTGCAAAGACAAAGTGTTTTGTTTTGCCGATTTTTGCGGCGACGATGTAGACGACCCGTACGGCGGTTCATTGCAGGTGTACAGAATGACGGCAGACAAAATATCCAAAGCCATTCCTGTCATTGTCGATACGCTTGTCGGCAGAGCAGATAAGGGTTGAAATAGTATACGATAAATGATAAACATAGATAAAATATTATAATAATATACGGAGGAAAATATGAAAATTGCAATAGGTTGCGACCACGGCGGAGTTGTGTTGAAACCCGCAATCGTAGACATGTTGAAATCAAGGGGAATTGAAGTTGTAGACTGCGGTTGCAACGGCGAATCT
Organism: Christensenellales bacterium; assembly: GCA_051883395.1. Lineage (GTDB taxonomy): Bacteria > Bacillota > Clostridia > Christensenellales > UBA3700 > HGM11368. The sequence continues at coordinate 9,933 of JBJETQ010000039.1, forward strand.
GTCGATTATCCCGATTATGCGTTGAAAGTGGCAGAATTGGTGTCATGCGCAGAAGCCGACAAAGGTATTTTGTTGTGCGGTACGGGTATAGGAATTTCGATAGCAGCCAACAAGGTCAAAGGTATAAGAGCGGCAGTTTGCCACGACGAGTTTACCGCCCAGATGTGTGCCGAGCATAACAACGCCAACATAATTGCTATGGGTGGCAGAGTAATAAGCGTCGAAAAAGCTGTAAAAATGGTAGAAATCTGGCTTGATACGCCTTTTGGTGGCGGCAGACATGCCAACAGAGTAGACAAAATTACCGCAATAGAGAATAAATATTTTAAATAATTGGCCTTTTGGCAAGTTTGTATCTATTATAAATAAAAACGGACAACCATCAGCTTTTATGGTTATAAATTCTCCTTTCTTTGCATAGAGTTAGATTGTAAAGAAGGGAGGATTTTTATGAATAAAAAAGCACTTGTGATATTATCGTTTGTCCTTATTATATGCCTATGCTTTGTCGGTTGCGTCGAGCAAAAGAGCAATATCGAAAAGGTGAACGATTTGATTAGTCTCAGACAGACGATGTTTCTGGAAGGCGGCAACGAAGATTTCAGAGTAAGCATCAATCAGACCCAACAGGAAGAATTGTTTATTGCCGACGGCAAGGTTGGTAAAATTGTCGAAAAGACCGATTTGACAGTCAAGCCAAACAAAGCCGACTTGTTGGATAAATCATATAAATATACCATTGTGGGCGAAAAAGGAACGCTCGAAGGAGAATTGGTCAAGGACAAATTAGGAGTGTTGTTTGTGGACGATATAGAAGGCATAAGCAATCTCGGAAGAATTTTGCAGGTCAAAATCAGATATGACGAGCAGGAAGTTACGATAGAACTGGCAGACAAAATGGCTGACTGTATTGATAGCAATACTGCTGTGGAAATAGCATACAATACCTTTAAGGACAAGATTGACGCAGCATTGGCAAGCGAAGAAGGCTTGTGCAGAGAAGTATATGTTAAGATGGTTTTTGACAAAGAAGGCAACAATAGCGACGTTTATTGGTATGTTTCATTTATTGCTTCAAGAAGCGATTATTGGTCTGTTCTTATCAATAGCGCAACGGGAGAAGTAATAAGCAAGAGAGAACATTGTATAGAAAAATAAACCAATAGCAATTAATACTAGCAACCAATAAAAAAGACTGCCCAAGCAGTCTTTTTTATATTTATTTATTATCATTTTTATTATCATTTTCTTCTTTTTCTTTGGCGGCTAGCTTCTCTTCTTTTTGCGCTTGTTTGTCGGCTTTTTTCTGTTCCTTTTTTGCAAGGCGCAGTTGTCTGGCAACTTCACGGCGCTCTGCCATACTGCGAGAAAGATTTTGCAGAGATTTTATCAATCCTATAAATAACTTGCCCAAAGCTTTAAAGCGATGTTTGTTTGCCCACAATACCATACCGTCAAGGAAATCGAAAGAGAGCAGACCGCTGGTAACGCCGCCCAGTCCTCTGATAGGAAATTCCGTCATTCCTTGTCTGAGCATTATCATAGTAGTTTCGTCTGCGTCAGGAACCTGACTTCTTATTACGCTTGGAGCCACAGCCATAAAAATCTTACCTATGATACAGCATTGTAGTTCTCCGACGGTGGTATTGCTGTCAAATTCGCCACGTTTTTTTGGCAGGTTAGATTCTATGCTGCCGCCGTGCAGAGCAAGGAATTGTTGTCCGTCTATCTCGGTTACATTGGACAAATCGTAATATACAGGGCAGATAGATTTGTAGTCTACGACAGGTTGGCTTTGTTTACCAAAAGCCATCTCGACAGTCTTGCTAAGCAATATATTCTGGCTGCTGGAACCAACCATAATGGTATAGCTACCGTCGGAAGCATACCAGCTGTTGGTCATAGTGTTGTAAAAAGCAAAACTTCTTTCGTTCAATTGATAAGTAACTCTTTTGCTTTCTCCCGCTTTGAGATAAGTTTTGTTGAAACCTTTGAGTTCCTTATCGGCTTTGAATACGACAGGAGTTTCGTCTTTGACGTAAATCTGGCTGACTTCGGCTCCGTCCTTATCGCCCGTATTGGTTATAGTATAAGATACGTTGTATCCGTCAACTTCAAGGTCGCTGTATTGGAATGTGGTATAAGACAAACCATAGCCGAAAGGAAATCTAACAGCTTTTTTGGCTGCGTCATAATATCTGTATCCTACAAACAAACCTTCTCTGTATTCTACCGCCTTAGGTCCCATAGGGAAGTATTGCGAGCCTATGTAATCTTCCAGAGCAATAGGGTAGGTTTCTGCCAGTTTACCGCTTGGATTGACTTTGCCTGTAATCACGTTGAAGATTGCTTCGCCGCCTGCTTCACCAGGCAAATATGCGTTGACAAGGCACTTTACGTCGTCTATCCAAGGCATCTCTACAGGAGAGCCACCCAGCAAAACAACTACTGTGTCAGGGTTGACGCTGCAAACTTGTTGCAACAGTTCGACGTGCGACTTAGGAATACGCAGATGGTGTCTGTCATAGCCTTCCGACTCGTAGTCGTCTGTCAGGCCGATAAACATAACGGTCTTTTTGCCTTGCTTGGCAAGATTAACCGCTTCTTCAAACAATTCGTCGTTGCGTTCGTTGCCCTTAGGATTGTAACCTTGCGCATATTGATACTTTATGCCGAGTTTGTCGAGATTGTCGACAAAACTAACAAGGTCGTAAGGGTTGATACGGGAGCTTCCGCTACCTTGATAACGGAATTCTTTTGCAAGATTGCCAATTACGACAATGTCGTCGCTGTTCTTCCAAGGCAATACGTTGTTTTCGTTTTTGAGAAGAATAATCGATTCTTCGGCAATTTTTCTTGCCACTTCGTGAGCTTTACCATAGTCGGCTTCGTGGTCTTTGACAGCGTTTTCTTGCGCTTTGAAAACAAATTCCAACAGTCTGTATACGACTTTGTCCAAAGCTTCTTCTTTGAGCGTACCGTTTTTGACGGCATTGACTATACGACGGTCGTTTTCGCCGCCGCTGCTAGGCATCTCCAAATCCATTCCCGCTTCAATGCCTGCAACACGGTCGTTGACAGCGTTCCAGTCAGAAACGACGATGCCGTCAAAACCCCATTCATCACGCAATATATCTGTGAGCAGACGCTTGTTGTCGGAACAATAAACGCCGTTGACACGGTTGTATGCACACATTACTGTCCAAGGTTTTGCCTTGACAGCTTCTTCAAAAGGAGCGAGATAAATCTCTCTCAACGTACGCTCGTCGACGTAGGACGAGATAGTCATACGCAATCTTTCCTGATTGTTGGCGCAGAAGTGTTTGAGCGAAGTGCCGACGTTGTTGTCCTGCACGCCTTCTATGTATTTTCTCGTAAATTTACCTGCGAGATAAGGGTCTTCGGAAAGGTACTCAAAGTTACGTCCGCAGAGCGGAGAACGCTTGATATTTGTTCCGGGGCCGAGAATTACGCTTATTTCCTGGTCCTTGCATTGATCGGCAAGGCACTCTCCCATCTCGTATGCCAGCTTAGGATTCCAGGTACTTGCAAGGTTGACGGCAGGTGGAAAAGCCGTGGCAGGATAGGACAATTTCATTGCAAGAGATTCGTCTTCGTTGTTCTCTTTACGCAACCCGTGAGGTCCGTCGGAAACCATTGTCGAAGGCACTCCCAATTCCGCAATAGGCTTGGTCGTCCAGAAGTCTTTTCCTGAACACAGACCTGCCTTTTGTTCGAGAGTCATCTTGCTTATTATATCATTTATCTTATTTTTCAATTCTTCCATAATCAAAACTCCGATGTACTATATGTCGTTTAATGTATATTTTATATTATGATAGCACATATATATTTTTTTTTCAATCTCTTTTTTATAATAAACTATATGGGTTAAAAAAACAAAATTGTCAGGTTGTGCAAAAAGGCGCATTTTGGGCGTGCAATCGTTTGACTTATTTTTTTTATTTGGATAAAATTAGAAAAAGTGCAAAGGAGAATTTTTT
>JBJETQ010000040.1:0-3038 GCA_051883395.1 Christensenellales bacterium
ACAGACAGACAGACAGACAGACAGACAGACAGACAGACAGACAGACAGACAGATAGGTTATTCTATTTTGTTTGGCACGCATAAATAAGACTTCACCTGTGCTGAATCTTTGAGATTTAGCAGGTGATTTTTATTTTGTCTGAATGATATTGTCAATCAACACGTTCAACCAAAAGTAGTAACGGAGTTGTCAAAAACCAGGCAAGAAAGAAAATCAACCAATGGTAGAGAAAAATCAACTTTTAGTTTAGTTATATGCCCGTTTTGAAGATTGAATGGTTTATGGATTATTGATATAATTTTTGTAGACCAATCAAAGGAGACGATTATGACGTACGGAGAAAAAATTACACAACTCAGAAAGAACTTTAACATGACGCAGGCAGACTTGGGCGAAAAACTCAACGTAAGCCCGCAAGCTATCTCAAAATGGGAAAGAAATCAGGCGGAGCTGGATATCAATACATTGAAAAAGATGTCTATTTTGTTCAATGTTTCGATAGACGAACTGCTCAATGAAGATGCTGCTTTTGAAGATAAAAAGACCGATATAATAGGTTTCTGTACTCAATGTGGCAGCGCCGTAACGCAAGACAATTTAGGAGAGAAAACTCCAAAAATTCTTTGCAACGACTGTTTGGAACAAAATAAACAACAACAAGAAAAAGACGCAAGAATAGCAAAAGAAGAAGCAAAAAGAAAACAACAAAACGCTTCTTCAACGTTGAAAAAGAAAAGGAACAAATCGTTGATATGGGGAGCATTTGCAGGAATTTTGGTTTTGGTTTTAGGCTTGTGCGTCGGCATCTTAGGCACGACTTCTGACGACGAAAAACTTATCTGGATAATCTGTTCTATCGCATTTTGTTATTCTACTTTCAATATGGTGTCGCTACTTATTATTGACAATACTTTCGTTTCCGACGTAATACTGTGGTTTTTGACCAGGTCGGTAAAATTCCCCGGCGTTATCTTTTCTCTTGATATAGGCGGGTTGATATTTTTTATAGTTGTCAAAATATTGTTTGCGGTACTTGGCTTTTTGTGTGGAGTTTTCTTTGCGATAATAGGCCTGTTGTTAGGCAACGTTCTGTCGATATTTGCCTGGCCTTACAGCATTGTCAAAGTCAACAAACAAATCAATGGTTCATTACCAATAGATTCTATTGATCTTTTATAAAAACAAAAATAATTAAAGAAGGAGAAAGTTATGAAAAAATTAAAACTTTTACTGGTTGTAGTCCTTATTATTGCAATGACTACGTGCGTGTTTGTAGCATGTAATCAAGGGGATGAAGAAACTCCGGAAGAACCGGTGGTGCCAGAAGCGCCTGCACCGGAAGAACCTGCACCGGTAGAGCCTGTCGTTGTTTTGCCAACTTCAATGCAAGTAGTCAACGCTATCCAAAGCAAAGCAAACGATGACCAACAAGGATATGATTATTATCTCAACGTCAACGGCTTTTTTGATATCAATGGTATAGGAACGTCGGCCAACGCTAACTATCTTGGCGAGTACAGGTACAACAAGACGACTAACGATTTGATTTTCCGTAGAGAAACAAGTGGCATTTTGCTTTACGATGGCACAGAGTACATATTTACCAACGGCGGTTCGAGAATAAAAGTCAAATATGATGAAGACGACAATATCAACAGCGTAAAAATAAGCGACAAGAGCGAAGAAGAAATGCTTATGGTCAACGTATTGTTTGAGAAGGTTGTCAATAGTCTTGACGTCAACAACCTGACCGAAGTGCAAACAAATGAGGATAGTGATTACAGCAGCTATTCCTACAAAGCAAAAATGGCTTTTGCTTCCGACAACGTGATTATTCAAGCAATACTCAACAAAGTTGAAAATATAGGTACAAACATTGACTTCAAAGGACTTACTTTTGTCAATCCGCAAGGCGGCGTCAATCTGTACTTTAATATGAGCAGCGACAATAGCAAAATAATCGATCTGCAATATCAAATCGATTTGTCCTATGCAGTCAACGAAACTACCAATATCGGTCTTAAAGTTACGTATAACCAAAAGTATTCCGATACCGTTATTGACAAACCGCAAATTCAGGACTATCTTTTGGAGACCAGTCAGATAGAGAGTGCATTGGCAGACATCAATGCTTCAATCGAAGCAGTCAAAAATTCTGACGCATATTCGCTGTATATGGTCGCTTCCAATGAGTTTGATCCGGGTTGGAATAAACTGGCAACGGTAGATTCCTACAAAGGTTTGTTGTACAAAAACACTCAGGAAGATTCAAGAGTAGATTTCAACCATTCTTACACCTACAAAGCTCATTCGGAAACCGATGGCTCAGAGTCCTATAAATATACGATTGGCAATATACAGGACGGTTCGGTATATTGTGTATCCCGTAAGGGTAGCAACGTCGTAACGCCTGTGGAAAACATTACGTGCGACACTCAATTTGATTATCTGACCGACATGCTCACCTACACGGCAACAGATATAGATTGTATCAAGGTATCCACCGCCGAAGATGGCACGACGACCTATCAGATATTTGTCAAGGATGCCAGCACGTATGCAGTACAGAGCAATATTGTAGACATTATCAATTCCAACGATGCGGAAGGAGTACTTGACGTTGACAATTACTTCAATTCCGAAGAAAATGAGATTTGCAAATCTTCGTTGTCTATAGTAGTCAAGGACGGTAAACTTGTTTCTGCCGATTGCACTACAAAAATCAAATATTATCCTACCGCAGGAGACAATCAGGAGTATCGTATTACTTTGACAGATGAAGTGTCTATAATAGTGGACGAATGGCTTAGTTATGCGCTTGATTACGAAGCGCCTGCAAAAGCACAGCAAGCCCTTACCGGTTTGTCTGCGTCTAAGTATTATATTCTGTAATCGTCTGACGGATATTATCAATAAGGCTTGCCGTTTGGCAAGCCTTATTTGATTGACAAAGCAAATTGATTGTGCTAACATACTGTTATAAATAGTTTGACAGACCTGCCTTAGGGCTAAGAGCAGTGGGAAGAACGGTGAAAAT
>JBJETQ010000041.1:0-12736 GCA_051883395.1 Christensenellales bacterium
AAAGCCTATTTTTTACCCCGCGACTATCGCGGGGTTTTTCTTTATATCAAAAAAATGCGACCCGATATAAAATACCGAGTCGCCGTTTTATTTATAGGGTTTTATTATTTTGCTACGTTGACGGTAGTAAAGTAACTCTTTCCTACGGTGCATTTGCTTTCGATGCTCATGTCGCTGTCAGCCAATTCGGTGGTGATTGCGCCTGCATTGAAAGTAACGTTTGCAAGGTCGAAGGTGTAAGTGATGCTCATTGTACCGCTTACAACGTCGCAACCGTCCATAGTTGCATTGACGCCTGCCGTACCTGCGATACCTGCAACGTCAACATTGACGAATGCCTGCAAGCCGGTAGATTTGACGATTACGTCGCCTGCGAGTTTAACGTTGGTCATTCTGCCGTTATTTACGCCTACAACACCTGCTATTACGTAATCGGTATTGGTCGTAGCTTTGAATTCTACTTCTACCTTGCCTGCAAACGTGATGTCGGTAATCGTACCTACGTTTTCAGCGATAAATGCCGCAACATTGTCGTTGAGCGTATTGATGGTGTAGTTGTAAATCTTATAGCCGCCGCCGTTGAGAGTACCTGCAAACTTGCTGATTTGACCAAGCTCTGCGCCGTTCATGTTGATATCGTTTTTGAGCACGAAGGTCTTACCTGCGAAGTTAACGTTTCTTGCTATCATATCGTTGATTTGATCTGCGGTGTAGATGTAGTAGATGTTCTTGTCTACACTATCCTGATTTGCAAATACGCTTACGTTACCGCTGATTTCTACCTTGGCAGTCGTGCTATATTCGCCGGCTACTATCTGAACGAAGTTGGTGCCGTTGCTGAGTTTGTCAAGCTCGGTAGTATCAAGAGTAAGGGTATATACACCGTTGCCTTGACTTACGGAATTAGCAATGACAGTTTCGCCGACTTTTGCAACAGGAGTTCCGATAACTTCTCCGCCGATATTAGCAGTAATGACAACCTGTGCATTTTCTGCCGACTTGTCGTAAGAATAGTTGGACTCGTTGAGCACTACCGCTCCGGTGTAAGTAAAGGTGGTGGTGATAGGAGTAGCTTGCGCTCCGTCAACAGATACCTGAATCTGTACGTTGCTGAATTTTACGTTGCGCTCATTGACGGAGATGGTGTTGGCATCTTTATCGATTGTTACTGCGCTTGCGTTGTTGACAACTTCGTATTTGATAAGGTCAGTTGGAATATCCTGAGTAGTGATCTTACCTGTTACCATATCGTAAACCTGCATCGTGTAGGTAGGCATAACGTTGGTGAATGCATTGAGTTCAACACTCTTCTTTTCGTTGATAGAGAGAATAAGTTCTCTTTCTCCGATGTCATACAATTGAATTTCACCTGCGGTGATGTCAACTTTTTGGTCTACAAGGTTGATAAGCGAACCAATCTTGATGCCGAATTTGAGATCTACGTCATAGTAGAAACCGCCGGCAAAATAGAGATTGCCTACCGCACCTGCATTTTCGTCGAGCAAGTTGTCAGTCTGGAAGTAACCGTACAATCTGTTGTAGTTGCCGAGTTCTGCCTGAATGCCCAGACCGAGCACGCCGCTAAGCACGTCGAATCTGATTTCTTGAATTATGCCGACTTTGATAGTTGCGTTACCTTGGAGCTTAATAGAAACGCTCTCAAATACCTGGTCGTTATCTTTCTTGACTTCTTCTGCATAGGTGTTGATTCCGTCTGCCTTGGAGTAAGATGCTCCGACATTGTATTGGAGCGTGGTCTTAGCGATTACGTCGAAAGATCCTGCAAATGCAAATCTGAAAGCAAGGTCTGCCTGATAGCTGATTTGTGCTGCTCCGTTGGCAATAGGAAGAATCCACTTGAAGAGCGGAACGGAAACTGCGTCGTCGCCAGCCGATTCTTCTGCAACTTCGGTAAGCTTGTCGATAAGTTGTCTTACATTGACAATCTCGTCAAAGCTTGCATGAGTAGCTATGGAAGCCTTGCAGGTGATTTCGTTGGTAATAAGTGCAGAAACGTCGAATTCAAGTTCATTGTCCATCTTGAACATAGAAGTATCTGCTACTGCGGACAAAAGGTTTTCTACTGAGAGAACAAGGTCTGTCTTGGTACCGTTTTCAAGCTCAACTACTCCAGGAATAGTGATGGATACGGTAGCTGCGATTTTGTCGTCAACCTTGTTTACGCTGACGTTGAACTTAGGCTTTTCTCCGAAGAAAGAAGCAAGCATAAGAGCAAATTCGCTGTTTTCAAGCACTTCGTACTGAGCAGAGCTGTCATAGAGTTCTACGTTGCTCTCGGAGTTGAGTGCTTCTTGTCCTGCATAAGTAAATTCTTCATACACTTCGTCAATGTCAGGCTTGGTGTAGTTGATAACTACGTTAGCTTCTCCTGCCGACATGATTTTGGTGATTTTGAAAGCTTCTTTTGCGTTGGTGTCAACGTCGGTGATAATGAATACTTCGCCTTCTTCGAGCATCGTGCCGTTGGTCTGCAAAGTCATAGAACCGATTACGTTGCCCTGATCGTCAGTTTTTTCCGTATCTTTTACCGTTACGATATTAGATGGGAATTCCTTGACTCCGCCGCTGAGTTTGATGTTGGCAACTACGTTGGTATTGATGGTAAATTCTACTGCGGTCTTGCCTTGATAATTGGCAAAAGTTACGCCCTTACCGAGTTCAATAACGTATGTATCGCCCATCTCGTATCCGCCGTTAGGTGGATAAACTCTGTAAATACCTTGTCCGACGGCGCTGATTGCTACCGCAACGCTGGTATTTGTAACTTTGTTTCTTACAGTTACAAGCGACTCAGGATTGGCTGTGGACAGTATGTCGAAAGTGATAAATTTATCTGCGCTTCCGAGAACCTGAACAGAGCCTGTGCTACTTCCGCCGTCGGTACCAAGGGTAGGACCTTGTACCTCTGGTCCTTCGGAGTCAGGCGTGCAACCCATAACGAGTCCGCATACCATAGCTACGACAAGAACCATAGCGAGAAGCAAACATACTTTGCGATTTCTCATAATAAAACCCTCCATAAGTTTTGTTTTCACCAAGATTTTATTCTTAATAAAGTTTTAAAGCAACGGGCGTGCGTTTGATTTGAAAGTTTTCAAGCGAATTTTACATAAATTTTACACAAATTTTCGCTAGAAGTTCAAATTTTTAACAAATGACGCTATCTCGTCGGCAATGGAATCTGCCTGAGACTGCGACAGACACTCCACCATTATTCGCAGTTTTGGCTCTGTTCCCGAAGCTCTGACGGTTATTCTGCCTTCCTGTCCCAGTTGAATACGTTTGCTCTCCACCAGGTCGGACAGTCCTTCGTTGTTGAGTACTCTTATCTTGTCTTTGACAATCAGATTGACGTTGGACTGTGGCAAAAGTTGAACGTCTGCAAGTTGAGAGAGCTTTTTGCCGCTGCGTCTGACCACTCCTGCCAATACTATCGACGTGAGTATACCGTCTCCCGTAGTTGCATAATCGAGCAAAATAATATGACCCGACTGCTCTCCGCCCAACACAGCGCCCGTTGCAAGCATTTTTTCGAGAACGTACTTGTCTCCGACATCGGCTCTAAGCACTTTGACTCCGTCAGCGTTGAGTGAGCGTTCTATTCCGAGATTGGTGTGAGACGTGCCGACGACGGTCATCTTTTTGAGCTTGTCGGTCTGCTTCATGCTCCTTGCCAAAATACATAGTATTTTGTCGCCGTCAACGACGTTGCCGTTTTCGTCGAGAGCAATGAGTCGGTCGCTGTCGCCGTCATAAGCAAAAGCAAGGTCAAATCCGCCCTGTTTTACTTTGTCAGCCAACAGGTCGGCGTGCAATGCTCCTGCGTTGACGTTGATGTTTTTGCCGCCGCAATCTACGTTGATTGCCGTTACGGTAGCGCCCAGCATTTCAAAAGCTCTTGGTGCAACTTCGTATGCCGCACCGTTGCTACAATCGAGCAGAATTTTCATCTCAGACAGGTCGTCTGCATCCTTGACAAGATGGCTCAGATAGCTGTCTGTTGCGTTATGCATAAAGGTGTATTTGCCTATTTTGTCGGCGTCTACCGATTTGGACGATGCCATGGCCTGTTCTACCTTAGATTCTTCGTCTTCGCTCAGTTTGTAGCCCTTGCCGTCAAAGATTTTGATGCCATTGTATTCGGGCGGATTGTGCGAAGCCGATATAACGACGCCGTAGTCTGCCCTGTAAATACGGGTGAGATATGCTATGCCCGCCGTAGGCATTATTCCCACGTCTATCACTTCGCCGCCGCCTTGCATAACTCCCGACGCAATAGCCAATGAAAGCATTGTTCCTGAATATCGGGTATCTCTGCCCACTACCACTCTGCATCCCGATTTGATAATGGTCAACGCATTGCCGCAGGAATGTGCAAGTGTCGGGGTTATCTGGCTGTTGGCTACGCCCCTTATGCCGTCCGTTCCAAAATACATATTGTTTGACATTTCATACCTCCTTGCCGTCTTTTGGCGACGGTTGTTCAGATAAAGCCTGAGCTTTTTTCAACTGTGCCTGACGTTTGTATTTGTTTTTTAATTTTTCTCCGCCGCCGTCTTTGACAACAGCCACGCTTCTGCCTATGACAAGACTGCCCGGTAACGAATCTTGCGTAACCGTAGTTCCGCACGCTATATACGTGTCGTCGGCAATGTTGACGGGTGCGATAACGTTGCAATTGCTACCTATAAAGCAGTCGTCTCCTACAATGCTATGGCTCTTGTACACTCCGTTGTAATTGACAAATACTACGCCGCACCCCACGTTGCATCGCTTGCCAACGGTGCAATCTCCGACATAAGTCAGATGAGACACCTTGGTTGCGTCGCCTATCACGGCGTTTTTTATTTCTACAAAGTCGCCTATACGACAGCCTTTGCCAATCTGACTGCCGGGACGGAGATAGCTGAAAGGTCCTACCGACGTGCCGTCGCCTATTTCGGCTTGTTTAAGCACGCTCTTGGTAATCGTACAACCGTTGCCTATCGTGCAATCTTCGATTATATTGCCCGGCATAATCACGCTACCCGATCCGATGACGGTTTTGCCTATGACGTGATTGTCGGGATAGATTATTACGTCGTCGGCTATCTGAGCCTGCGGATCGACGTAAACGCTCTTTTCGTCTTTGATTATCATAAATTATCCTCCATAATAATATTGCTCATATATTGAAATTTTTAACACAATATTATATGCGTATTTTCGACGATAGAGCATAAAAAATTCCGCTTGTCTGAAACAAACGGAATAAAGTCAATAATTATATGGCGACTATTTGATAAGAACGCTGTCTATACCTACCACGTACATAGTGTGGAAATCTTTGGCTGGATACCATTGTTCTATTGCCTTGTCGTCAAAAAAGCAATCGGAAGAAAGCGTCTGAGCATATAGCACTTTGCCGCTGACTACCAAAGACGCTTGACTGATATACGGCACGTCGCCGTCATAGGCTACGTCAAAATTGCACTCTTTGATTTTGTCGCAATCTCTGCCCGACACCTTGCCAAGATACGCCAACTCCTTGCGATAATCTCCGTCGAAAAAGCTCAGCGAAAGACTGTGCGAAGCGTCGACGAATTGTTTGGTATATCTTTGGGGGCGTATAAATACAAAGGCAACCTGCCTTCCCCACAATACTCCCATTCCGCCCCAGGAAGCCGTCATAGTGTTGACTTTGCCTTTGCCGTCCTGCGCCGTGATGAGCATCCAGTCCTTGCCGATAAGACTGAAACACGATTTTTGTATATCTTCTGCCTTTATATGTTTCATACTCCCTCCGAAATTTGAAAACGCTGTACTATTTGAAAACGCTATATTATATTATATTCTAATTATATCCTAAAATTTTGCGTATATTATTTGTTTGATTTTATCAATATAATTTGGCTTTGACTCAATCTGCGTTTACAACTTATCCGCAATGGTATATAGCAATCTCTCGCTCTTTTCCCAGCCGAGACAGCCGTCTGTGATAGACAGCCCGTAGGTCGTTCCGCTAGGCGGCTGACAGCCGTCCACTATATAGGACTCTATCAAAAAGCCTTTTACCAGCTTGTGTATTTCTTCGCTGTAACGCATATTGTTGAGAACTTCGTTGACTATGCGCACCTGTTCCAGCGGTTTTTTGCCACTATTGGAATGATTGGTGTCGATGATGACGGCAGGATTTTTGAGTCCTTGTTCATAATACATGTCGCCAAAGCGAATGACGTCTTCGTAATGATAGTTGGGTTTGTTGTTGCCAAAGACGTCCACGCTGCCACGCAATATGGCATGCGCATAAGGATTGCCGTCGGTGGCTACCTGATTGCTTTGATATTTGAATTCGTTGGGAATCTGAGCCGCATAGATTGAATTGAGCGTTACGCTCATACTGCCGTGCATTGGATTTTTGATACCCACAGGCACGTCGACTCCGCTGGCAACAAGACGGTGCTGCTGGTCTTCACTCGACCTTGCGCCTACCGCTACGTAACTGAGTAAATCGTCAAGATAGGTATGATTTTCGGGATACAACATTTCGTCGGCACTCGACAGTCCGCTCTCGGATATTGCCCTAAGATGCATTTTGCGTAACGCAATAATACCGCCTTGTATATCGGTTACGTTTTTGTGCGGGTCAGGGTTGTGAAGTATACCCTTGTAGCCTTCTCCTTTGGTGCGTGGCTTGTTGGTGTAAATGCGTGGAATAATCATTATTTTGTCTTTTACCTTTTCGGCAATTTTGGACAAACGGAATACGTAGTCGCAAACCGATTCTTCCATATCCGCACTACAAGGCCCTATGATGACGACTTTACGGTTATCTTGCCCCGATATGATTTTTTTGATTTGCTCGTCCCTGTCTGCTTTGATTGCCGCCAAATCGGCAGGGACTGGAATGAGCGATTTGATTTCGTCGCAAGACATTATAGGCTTTGTTACTCTTAACATATTTTCCTCTCATCGGGATATTCCCGTTGTTGGTTGGTTATCTAAATATAGTAATGCAATGACATAATAGCAATCTACACCGAATATTGTCCGGGGCGTTAGTGTGCGTGAGTGAGAAAAGTTGCCGCTCGACAAAGCATAACGACGTATATCCGCTTGCTGACTTTTGACGGTGGAGATGCGAGTCAGGCGAGAAGAACGGCGACTTTATCGAAACGAGCGTACTTGGCGTACGTGAGTGAGAAAAGTTGCCGCTCGACAAAGCATAACGACGTATATCCGCTTGCTGACTTTTGACGGTGGAGATGCGAGTCAGGCGAGAAGAACGGCGACTTTATCGAAACGAGCGTACTTGGCGTACGTGAGTGAGAAAAGTTGCCGCTCGACAAAGCATGACGACGTATATCCGCCGTCAAATCATAGTTGGTCGGCGATGCTGTAAAGTAACCTTTCCGTCTTTTCCCAGCCAAGACATGCGTCGGTGATGGACTTGCCGTAAATGCAGCCGCTAGGTTTCTGATTGCCGTCTTCGATATAACTCTCTATCAAAAATCCTTTGACCATAGAATACATGTCGTGATTGTAAATCATATTGCGGACGATTTCGTTGACTATTCTTATCTGTTCGATTGCGTCCTTGTTGCTGTTGGAATGATTGCTGTCAACGATAATGGCAGGATTTTTGAGTCCCTGCTCGGTGTACATTGCGCTGAATTTGACTATATCTTCATAGTGATAGTTTGGTTTGTTGTTGCCATATACGTCGACGCTACCACGCAAAATGGCGTGCGCATAAGGATTGCCCGACGTCTTGACCTGCCAATTGTTGAATTTGAATTCGTTGGCAATCTGCGCCGCATAGATTGAATTGAGCGTTACGCTCATACTGCCGTGCATTGGATTTTTGATGCCCACAGGCACGTCGACTCCGCTGGCAACAAGGCGGTGCTGCTGATTTTCGCTCGACCTTGCGCCTACCGCAACGTAACTGAGCAAGTCGTCAAGATAGAGATAATTTTCCGGGTAGAGCATTTCGTCGGCGCTGGACAGACCGCTCTCTCTCAACGCTCTCAGATGCATGTGTCTGAGAGCAAGAATGCCTGCCTGAATGTCAGTTTCGTTTTTGTGTGGATCGGGATTGTGAAGAATACCCTTGTAGCCTTCGCCCTTGGTGCGTGGCTTGTTGGTGTATATCCTTGGAACAATCATTATTTTGTCCTTAATCTTTTCCGCTACACGAGCAAGACGACTTATGTAGTCGCAAACGGCGTCTTCGTTGTCGGCGCTGCAAGGTCCGATTATGACTACTTTACGCTTGTCGACTCCCGATATAATGTCTCTGAGTTGTTGGTCCCTGTCAGATTTGATTGCTGCAAGGTCCGCAGGTACCGGTATCATTTCTTTGGCTTGCTGAGCCGATATTATGTCTTTGACAATAGTAAACATTTCTATTTTCCTTTTATCGTACGTTATTTTCCGCCATTATTTTAAATTTATATATCGCCTTTGTCAAGCGATTGAAAGTTGACCGTCTAGTCGTTTTATTTCAGCCATATAGGCGAAGTGATTGCAATAAGTCCACGCTCACCGCTGACAGAGCCGTTGACTTCCACTCTCAAAAATTTACCTTTGGCGTCGATATTCCATTGTCCGCTCTCCGTCCGACAATCAAAATTCCGACTCCAACCGTCGCCGATAACGTTGACGCTGTCAACAGTAACCTGACCGCAATAAAGATAATTTTCGTCCCGAATTACGTCCAATCGGACAACGCCTTTGCCGCAAGGGGCGTTTTCTCCCACGCAATAGCTGACTCCGTCAACCGTAAAAGTCAAATCGAGTCTGAGTCCCAAAGAAACGTAGGTCCGCCCCGACTTGACTGCTTCTATGACGGAGCGACAGTCCGCCCTGTCGCACCCCACGTACGTGTGAGCATAGACGGGCGGTTGAAAATCAGGCTCGTGCCAATCATAGCCGTAAACTGCGGCAATACGGTAACCCTGACAGAGCAAATCGTGCCATTGGGAAATTGCCTGAATACTTGCATGGTCCTTGTGCGGATTAAAGTGCGACCACACTTCTATTGCGTCCACATCATTCCAATCGGATATGGAAAAATCGTTGTGGCAACAGGAACACAACGGCCAGCCGGGACGGTGCGGATGAGCAAGAGTAACCATGTCGCCCGTGGACTGAGCATAAGCGATACACTCGTCGATATTGTCAGGAGTGATGGTGCGCCAGTCGAGATTACTTCCGCCGCCCGTTACTACGATATGTCCCCAAAAGGTCGTCCACTCTATTCCTGCTATGACGCAAAGCCCCCGAGCTGCGCCGTATTCGACCGTATTTCTGATTCCTGCAACAGTATTGTGGTCGGTGAGAGCAATTGCTTTATATCCACGCTCGATTGCCCTGTCCACCAGTTGTTTGTAGGTCATGTCGCCGTCGCTCTCAACGCTATGACAATGTAATTCTACGCAAAGCCAATCTTTCATCTGTATCCCTCCACTTCTATCGTAACGTCGGCAAATGAAGTAACTATGGAATTGACGCTTGCCGTTACGCTCCACTTGCCCTGTATGACGGGAGCAGGAAGAAAACCGCTGCTGGAATATTGCGCAGAAATAGTATGCTTCTGGAAAGGTTTGGACAGATGCTTGGTGCCTATATATCCGTCGGGACTGTCGATGGACCATGAGATGTGATTGCCGAGCGGCATATACGCCGACGGGGTGAGTTTGTCAAAGTCCTGCCTTCCTGCGTTGATATAGCATTTTTGTACAAAAGCCCTGCAACGCTCGACGTCGTATTCATACTTTGGGCTGTACGACGTGCAAAAGACCAGCTTTGTAAAGCCTTCGGGGACAAAAAAGTCGATACGTATATGACTTTTTTGGTCTTGTTGCGTTATTCTGAATTTTTTTGAAAACAATTTTTCCATAACGTGATACCAGATAAATTATAACCCCAACTAAACGCAAAGACAACTTTTTTTGAAAAATATATGGACAAAACGGCAAAAATTATTTATAATGTTAAAAAAAGCAAAAGGAGTACGTCGTGGCTACTATTCAGTACATAAGCAAAAATCTCAATGCATGCAATCAAATGCCACATTCTCATCATTGTTGGGAATTGATTTATATTTATCAAGGCAATATGAGCGTTGTGTATGACGGCGGCAAGGTTGAGTGCGGAGCTAATCAAGCCGTACTTACTCCGCCCGATACCAGCCATTGTAACGTTGTGAGCGACGGCGTGTCTCTTATCAGGACATTTATTGAAAACAGCGATTGGAAACTCGACGCTCCGATGCTCATATCGGACCTGTGCGACAATGACCTTGGCAAGATATTGAAACTGACGTGCAAGTGGTTTCCCGTTACGGGAGCGGAAGGCTTTTCCGACTCGGTACTTGACAGCTATTGCAATATCATTACTCGTTCGGTAGAATTGTTTATCTCATCAAAGCGCTGTTCCCGTCCTGTATTGGAGATTACCTTTGACATAATATCCAACTTCACCAATCCTGAATACAGCATAGATTCTTCCTTTGAAAATCACGAACTGTCAAAGGACTATCTGCGCAGGTTGTTTATCAAAGAACAAGGCTTTTCTCCTATTCAGTTTTTGACCGATATACGCATAAATCATGCCAAAAAATTGCTGAAATCAAAAACTCTGCATGGTTACAAAATCAACGAAATCGCATATCTTTGCGGCTTTGACGACCAACTTTACTTTTCCAGAGTGTTCCATAAGATAGTGGGCAAAAGTCCGAGAGAATATGCCTTGGAAAACGGTCAAAACGAAAAATAAGATTATAAAATTAGACAAACTAAAAACACGCTCCCGATAATGGAGCGTGTTTACTTTATTTTGTTGTAATATTATAATTCAAATGCAATCTTTTTGACTTCCAGCGGCAAAAACTCAACCTGAGAACAGGTAACCGCTATCATATTGCCCTTTTCGTCAAGCTGATATGCGCCCTTGGAGCGAAAACCGACTTTGATGACGCTGGAACAAGGTTGATTGTACATCTCCATAAACGTTATCGTTACGTATTTGCCATCATCTGAAAGCTCTACGTGGCGCACCATTACGGCGCTGTTTTCAACGCTGATGACAGGACGTATGGACGGCAAAAAGTCGCTGACTATCAGCGGCATAACTCCGCCGGAATATATCTCGGCAACGTTGCTGTCCTGCCATTCGCTGTCCAGCAGACATATCGTATAGTCGCATACGTATCTGCCCTTGCCCTGTACGCAAAACTCTCTTGCGTCGCCTGTTTCTTCAAACTTTTGTTTCGAAATAAGACAAAACTTCTGCTCGTCAAAACTTCCTGCGACAACCGTACCGTCAGTCTCCTGCCAGCAAGAAGCCACGTCTTCGTAATTTTTGCCTGACAGCAAGACGCTTACTCCTGCCTTGGCGTCGGAAATTGCTATGCGAGTGGTGAATTCTATTTTTTGTTCTTCTCTATACAGAGCAATCTGCTCTACTACCGAATTGCAGGCGTAGTTGAACACGCTTTCTCTCACTACTCTCGCACCGTCAATATACGTGTTGACGGACACAAGTTTGCGACGACGGGTCTTTTTGCCCAACAAGCCCTTGGTAAAAAATTGTTTTTGAGTAATATTCCATTGATACGTTGATTCGCCGTACTGCAAACTTTCAATATCGCCCTTGCCGTCAAATCGAAGCGTTATTATGCCGTTTGACATGCTGTCTTGCGACGCTGTGAGCGTGTCGTCGTCGGTCGATACGGGAGTGAGCGTCGCCACGTCGTAACCTTCCACCTGAGCCAGATACCATCCGTCGTCAAGTTTGACGTATTCCTTCCTTTGATAAGAAGTAGGATTAACTACGCTGAGTTTCTGCTCCTTCATAAGACGACTGAGAATGGAATCTCTGGTGGCGGTAAGCCTGCCGAGTACCCCTTGATATTCCTGTTCAGTATTGTCGTCGGATAGCAAAAACTTCTTTTTGACTTCTTCAAGACCTTTGCTGTTAAAATCAAGTCCGCTGAGAGTAGCGATTACTCCCAGCCAATCGACACATTCTATATTCCTGACCACCTGACAGCGATATAGGTCATTGTTTTTGAGTTGGTTTTTCTTTTTCATATCAATCCTTTGAAAATATTATAGCACCGCAAAGACGTGTTGGCAACAGTAAAACAAAACCCGCTATGCCCATAACGGGAATAGCGGGCAAAATTTATCAAAACTTTACAGTCCCCTTTCCATTGCGGTGATACCTGTACGGCAAACTTTGGATATACGGAAAGTTACGGCGTGGTTCATAAGTTCGCTCATAAACTCGTCGATTTTGTAGGTCGTGCCTGTAAGTTCTATTATCATGCTCACGCCGGTGATGTCCAGAATCATTGCGCCAAATCTGTCGCAAAGGCTAACTACGTTTTTGTCGATGTCGTCGGTGAAGATGATTTTGACAAGCAACAGCTCTCTTGCCACGGTATTTTCTTCTCTGAGCGCAGTAACGGATATGGTGTCAACAAGCTTGGCAGTCTGTTTGACAACTTGCTCCAACGCATTGTCGTCGCCGTTGACTACTACGGTAATGCGTGAAATAAGCGGATCATCCGTGGCGCTGACCGACAGAGAGTCGATATTGAAGCCTCGACGACCAAAAAGACTGGAAACTCTTGCAAGTACGCCCGAATTGTTGCGTACGACTACCGAAATGATGTGTTTCATAACTGCCTCTCGTATCTATTGTAAAAGTAACTATATTATATAGT
>JBJETQ010000042.1:0-2773 GCA_051883395.1 Christensenellales bacterium
AAAAAGTGCGTTATTTGAGTTGACACCCCGTAGTTTTTTGTGATAGTATTGCAACTGAGCCGCATGAGAAGGGTTTCAAGTTCCTATGGACACCCGTGTCAGCGAGACTGGTGAGAGGAGGTAAAAAATGTACGCAATCGTTATGACAGGTGGCAAACAATACAAGGTTGCCGAAGGCGACGTTATCAAGGTAGAAAAGCTTGACGCAGAAGTAGGCGCAAGCGTTGATCTCGAAGCTGTTATGGTCAACAAAGACGGCGAACTTGTTTACGGTGGTTCTGCCAAGGCAGAAGTGCTTGCACAGGACAAGGCTAAGAAAATCGTTATTTTCAGATACAAAGCCAAGAAAAACGTTCGCAAGCGTCAAGGCCACAGACAACCGTTTACGGCATTGAAGATTACATCTATTCAGGCGTAATAATGACCACGGTAAAGGTAACAAAACACAACAATAGCATTGTTCAGATAGAATGCGACGGACATACCGGCTACGGAGTTGAAGGAGAAGACATCGTTTGTGCGGCACTCAGTTCGATAGTGCAGACGGCGGTTCTCGGACTGTTGCAGGTAGCGGGAGTTGACGTCGACCTTATAAGGGACGACGAGAGAGGTTATCTCAAAGCGACGATAAGCAAAGATTTGGACAAGGCGAGCAGGCTTAAATGTGATATGATACTCGACACTATGTTGCTCGGGATAGCAGATATCAACGCAAGCTTTTCTGATTTTGTAGAATTGGAGGTAAGATAATATGTTTATTAATATACAGTTATTCGCCCACAAGAAAGGTGTAGGTAGTTCCAGAAACGGTAGAGATTCCGAATCTAAGAGACTGGGACCTAAGAGAGCCGACGGACAATTCGTTTCCGCAGGCAATATCTTGGTAAGACAAAGAGGCACCAAGTTCCACGTTGGCAACAACGTAGGTATCGGCAGCGACGATACTCTCTACGCACTTATCGACGGCGTAGTAAGATTCGAACGTAAGGGCAAGGACAAAAAACAAGTCAGCGTTTATGCGGCAGAATAATTGAGACAAAAATTACAGACTGCGATTGCAGTCTGTTTTTTTATGCCGTGTGCAGCTTTTTATTGCGCACGACTTAGCGGTTGTGCGATAGTCAACGGGTTATTTTCAGGACATTCACTTTTTTGACTTACGTTGCAAAATATGCTAAAATAAGACAAAAACAAGCAAGCAGGGCTAAGCTATGGGAGCTATAATAATACAAGATGACAGAGACTTCGATATCCGCCATATTCTCGACTGCGGACAGATTTTCAGATACAGACAGACCGACGCCGGAGATTGGATAATCAACAGTCTGGACAAGAGATGTCTTGTAAGTCGCCAAGGCAAAGGATACGAGATACAATGCGACGATGAAGATTATTTTCGTCGATTCTTCGATTTGGACACCGACTATTCGCTCATCAAATCTCAACTCTCCGACAAACCCTTGATGCGTCAGGCGATAGAGTACGGACACGGAATAAGAATATTAAAGCAGGACAAATGGGAGATGCTTATCAGCTTTATCATCTCCGCCAACAACCACATTCCACGTATCAAAGGCATCATCGAAAGGCTGTGCGACGCATTGGGAAAAGATATGGGAGAATACAGGGCGTTTCCTACTCCGCAGGCTATGGCAGAGCAAAGCGTAGAATTTTACAAAAGCATAGGCGCAGGATACAGAGACAAGTATCTTCTCAATACGGCAAGGGCAGTCTGCGACGGTTTTGACCTTGAATGTGTGCAGGATATGGACGCCGAGCAAGGGGCAAAGTACCTTTGCAGGTTGCTGGGAGTAGGCAGAAAGGTTGCCGATTGTATATTGCTTTTCGGTTATCACAAGTCCGACGTTTTTCCTGTTGACACCTGGATAAGAAAAGTCTACTTCGACCTTGCGGGACAGCAGGGCAAAAACGACGGCGCTATCAGAAGATATTTACTCGACCTTTATGGCGACAATAGCGGATACGCACAACAATATTTATTTTTCAACAAGAGAGAAAATTAGCCAATAAATCGATACATATTGCTAAATTGAGATACAACACCAACAAGGAGAGCAATATGAATTATGCGGTTTTATACGATTTTGCAGTAGCTAGAGTGAGCTTTGAAAGTTATATCAAAGCTATCGGACAGTTGGACGGCAAGGTTCAGTACGTCAAATTTTACGGTTACAACGCCAAGCGGGACGGGGAATACAAATCTTATATCAAGCAGACCAATGCCGACATAGCTTTTACTCTCGGCGGAAGAAAGACTAGTCGAATAGACGTCAGACAAATTATAGACGCCGTGGAGATTGCTTGCAGCAGAGCGTCGATAGACGGCTTTTTTCTCGTTTGCGGTCATGTGGACGGCAACTTTCTCATATCAAGATTGCAGGGACTGGGCAAAAAGGTTGTTTTGGGGCAACTCAGCGACAGCACTCTCGGCTCCATGTGCGACGGCACGATAAACTTTGATAGGACGGCAGGACTTGGCGAGAGCAGAAGTCAGGACGTAGCCGTGCACGAAGACAAGGAATTTCTGCCGTTTACCGATATAGAAACGACACAGGATATGAGCGTGGTAAAGGCCAATCTCGAACAGCTTATCAACAGCAAACTGATGGGCAAAAAGCAAACTCTGCCAAAAAAGACTGAACTGGAAGAACTACTCAAAAAGTATTTTTGAAAAATAATTGCATTTTACGTTTCGTTACTATATAATATAGTTACTTTTACAATAGATACGAGAGGCAGTTATGAAACACAT
>JBJETQ010000043.1:0-46568 GCA_051883395.1 Christensenellales bacterium
GGCAAAAGCCTATTTTTTACCCCGCGACTATCGCGGGGTTTTTCTTTATATCAATCAAAAAAAGTCGATACATATCGACTTTTTGTCAAATATTTTTGATAATTAGGCAAAAAAATTACGGCTCGCCCCAAGCCGTAATTTTGTCGTAATATTTATTCCTGATGTCCGTCCTTGACGTAATCGATATGCAACAGTTCGTGTCTTCTTTTGCCTATGACGTAGTCGTATATCTGCGTAACGGCAGGGTTTTGGTCGGAAAATTTGATTTGCAATTTTCTGTCCACGTGGTACAAGCCCCTTGCTCTGTGTTCTCTGTCCTTATACTTGTTGCAAGGCTGTCCGCCGCCTGCGATACATCCTTCCGGACAAGCCATGACTTCGACAAAATCATAATAGACTTTGCCCGACTGCAAATCTTTGATAAGGTCGCCTGCCGCTTTGAGTCCGTAGACAATGGCTACCTTGATTTCCTTGTCGCCTATCGTAACGCTGGTTGTTTTGAGCGCTTCTCTGCCCCTTACTCCTATAAGAGCTATTTTGTCGAGAGCTTCCTTGCTCTTGTCGGTGCTGCATCTGCGTATAACCGCTTCCGTAACGCCGCCGGTAACGCCGAAAATAACGCCTGCGCCGCTATAAAGACCAAACGGCATGTCGGGCGCTTCGTCTTCCAGCTCGTTGAACAAAATTCCCGCACGCTTTATCATCTTGACAAGTTCTCTCGTCGTGATGACCAAATCAGTCTCTTGTCTGCCGTCAGCCGCAGTAAATTCTGCTCTGTCGGCTTCGTACTTTTTGGCGGTACATGGCATGATGGCTACCACGTAGGTATCTTTGCCGTCTTCTTCTTTCTTCTTGTTGTAACAATCTTTGATAATGCTGCTGAACATACTCATAGGACTGCGACAGGTGGAGATGTTAGGCAAGAGTTCCGGGTGCATCTTTTCTACGTATTGTATCCAGCCCGGACAGCAAGACGTAAACATAGGCAATACTCCGTTGTTGTTGACTCTCTCCAAAAATTCGTTGGATTCTTCTATTACTGTCAAATCGGCGCTTAAAGACGTATCGTATACTTCGTCAAAGCCGAGTTTGTGCAATGCCGCAACCATTTTTCCAAGAGCATTTTTGCCAGCAGCAAAGCCAAATTCTTCTCCTATTGCCACTCTCACGGCAGGAGCAATCTGCGCAACGATACGTTTGCCTTCTTTATTGCCCAGCAAATGCCACAGTTTGTCGGTCTGATTGTTGATGACTATCGCTCCCGTAGGGCATACCGCCGCACATTGACCGCAGTTGACGCAATTGCTCTGAGCAAGCGGAAGGTTAAATGCAGGCGTAACTCTCACGCTGCTCCCCCTGTGCGCAAAGTCGATAGCTCCGATACCCTGCACTTCGCTGCACATACGCACGCAGTCGCCGCACAATATACATTTGTTGGGGTCTCTGACTATGCCCTTGGCACTCTTATCAATCTCTGCCCTTGGGCGAGTATCTTCGAATCTTATCTTTTTGATGCCGAATTTTGCGGCAAGGTCTTGAAGACGACAGTTGCCGTTTCTCTCGCAGGTCGTACAATCTTTGCAATGGCTGGAAAGCAGAAGTTCCAGTATCATTTTGCGATGCCTGTGCAATCTTTCGGTATTGGTTCTGATGCTCATTCCGTCCTTGGGCGGAGTGGAACAGGAAGCGTGTATGCCGCCCCTGTCATCTTCTACTACGCACATGCGACATGCTCCGTATATCGACAAGTCGGAGTTGAAACAGAAGGTTGGCAATTCTATGCCGGCTTTTCTTATTACGGCAAGGATATTAGGTTCGTCGGTAAATTCTACTCTATGTCCGTCGATTATCATTACTCCCATATTCTCATTCCTCCTTTATCGCCGCAAAAGGACAAGCCGTCTCGCATGCGCCGCACTTTATACATTTGTTTGAATCAATCTTAAACGGCTTTTTGATTTCGCCGCTGATAGCCATTACCGGACATTGTCTTGCGCACTTACTGCAACCCTTGCATATAGCAGGGTCGATATAAATGGTTTTGAGTTTGCTACAAACGTGCGTAGGACATTTTTTGTCTACGACGTGAGCAACGTACTCGTCTCTGAAATATTTGAGCGTACTTATTACCGGGCCTGCCGCAGTCTTACCTAGTCCGCAAAGCGCCGTTGCACTTATCGTTTCCGCCAATTCCAGCAACATGTCCAAATCTTCAAGTTTGCCTTGTCCTGCTACGATTCTTTCTAGAATTTCTTTCATTCTCTTGGTACCTTCTCTGCAAGGAACGCACTTGCCGCAAGATTCGTTTTGAGTAAAATTCATGAAGAAACGTGCTACTTCTACCATACAGGTATCTTCGTCCATAACCACAAGACCGCCGCTACCAATCATAGCGCCGACCTTTTTGAGAGAGTCAAAGTCAAGCGGCAAATCAAGGTGTTCTTCGGTCAGACAGCCACCCGAAGGACCGCCTATCTGCACAGCCTTGAATTTTTTGTCGTTTTTGATTCCGCCGCCTATGTCGAATACTACTTCTCTCAAAGTCGTACCCATCGGCACTTCGATAAGACCTGTATTGCGAACGTTGCCAGTAAGAGCAAAGGCCTTGGTACCCGGACTGTTGGCAGGACCTATCCCCAAAAACCAGTCGGCTCCGTTGTTGATAATGAGCGGAACGGTGGAAAAGGTCTCTACGTTGTTGAGAACGGTAGGTTTGCCAAACAACCCCGATTCTACCGTTCTTGGCGGTTTTACTCTCGGCATACCTCTGTTGCCTTCGATAGAAGCCGTCATTGCGCTGCCTTCGCCGCACACAAAGGCTCCTGCGCCTTGGTTGATATTGATGTCAAAACTGAAACCGCTGCCCAGTATGCTCTTGCCTAGAAGCCCGACTTCTCGTGCTTGTTCGACAGCTTTATGAAGTCTTGATACCGCCAACGGATATTCCGCTCTCACGTATATATATCCCGTATCTGCTCCCGTTGCGATACCTGCTATCATCATTCCTTCTATTACCGAATGTGGATTGCCTTCCATAATACTTCGGTCCATAAAGGCACCCGGATCGCCTTCGTCGCCGTTGCAGACAATGTACTTTTGTTGCTGTTTTTGTTTTGCAACCTGCGCCCATTTGCGACCGGTAGGATAACCGCCGCCACCCCTTCCCCTAAGGTTAGATTTTATCATATCGTCGCAAATTTCCTGCGCCGTCATGTGAAAGAGCGCTTTTTCCAAAGCGTTATATCCGCCTTTGGCTATATATTCTCCTATATCTTCTGCATCGATATGTCCGCAGTTGGCAAGCACGGTACGTGTCTGCTTTGCATAGAACGGTATATCGTCCTGCTTGGCAAAAGCAGGATTCTGCTCATAGATGAGTCTTTGGATAAGTTGGTCTGACGCAATAGATTTGTCAACTATCTCTTCGCAATCTTCGATTTTTACTCTGGTGTAAAGCCAACCCATTGGGTCAATTCTGAGCAAAGGTCCAAGTTCGCAAAAGCCGTTGCAACCGCTCTTTTTTATGCCTATTCCGCTGTGGTCTACGTGTCTTTCCAAACTTATCTGTACGTCGATGCCTTTGCTTTGGCACAGCTCGATTATGCGTTGATATATCTTGTCCGAGCCGCCTGCCAGACAGCCTGTTCCTGCACAGACAAGCACCTTTTTCTTTTGATTGTCAAGACTTTCTTTGCAAGTTTCTCTGAAAACTTTGAGTTCGACGTCGTTTTTAAATTTTTCCATTTTCTTTCTCCTTAATCTCCTTGACCAGAGCCTTTACTTTGTCAGGCGTCATTGCAGGATAAACAACGTCGTTGAGCGTCAATACGGGAGCCAATCCGCATGCTCCCAGACAAGACACCGTCTCTATGGTAAACATCAAATCGTCAGTCGTATCCTGATTGATAAGACCGAGTTCTCCACGCAAAGCGTTGATAACGGCTGTGGACTTGCGCACGTGGCAAGCCGTACCGTCGCACACTCTAAATACGTATTTTCCCTTAGGTTCAAGCGAAAAATTTTCATAAAAAGTCGCTACGCTGTAAATTTTGGCAGGACTGATCTGCAATCTTTTTGCAACGTATTCCATAACTTCTCTGGACAAATATCTGTAACGTCCCTGAATTTGTTGCAAAATACTGATAAGATTGGTGGCACTATTGTCATTACGCTCCAAAATCTCGTCAATGACGGTGCAATCTTCTGTATTCATAACTTCCTCCGTTTTGCTAACTGCAACTATTATAGCAAATAATAAATATAAAGACAATAATAATATCCCAAAGTTTGTGATAAAAATAACAATTTTTTCTTTTGCCGAATAATTATACCCGATTGCAATAAAAAGGGACGGTCTGAACCGTCCCTTAGATGTAATTTTAACTAGATGTATTTTAACGTTATTTCGTTCCGAACAATCTGTCGCCAGCGTCTCCAAGTCCAGGGAGAATATAACAATGCTCGTTGAGTTGTCTGTCAAGCGTGGATACGTAAACCTTGACGTCCGGATGATCGCCTGCCACTCTTTCGAGTCCGACAGGTGCGGCGATTATACTCATCATAGTAATATCCGTTACGCCCTGCTTTTTGAGAAAGCCTATCGCTTCGCTTGCGCTACCGCCGGTGGCAAGCATTGGGTCGAGCAAAAATACTTTCATGTTTTCTATGCCCTGTGGCAACTTGCAATAGTATGCTTGCGGTTCCATGGTTTCTTCGTCCCTGTACATACCTATATGCCCTACCTTGGCAGTTGGCAAAAGGCTGTGTATTCCGTTGACCATACCCAGTCCTGCCCTGAGAATAGGTACTATCGCTATCGACTTTTCTACTATCATAGTCTGAGTGCAGACTTCCAGCGGAGTCTCAATTTCGACTTGTTTGGTAGGAATGTCTTTGAGCGCTTCGTATGCCATAATGGAAGTAATCTCTTCCACAAGCTCTCTGAACTCTTTCATTCCCGTATTTTTGTCTCTTAGGTGTGCGATTTTGTGCTTGATGAGCGGATGATCGAACACCATTACGTTTGGATAATCTTTCATAATAATCTCCTGTCGTTGTTTTTGTTGGTCAGCTCGCCGTTATTGGTCAGAGCTTTCGGTGGCAACCTGTGCTTGTTCTTCTTCGACTACGGTTTCTTTTACTTCTTCCGACGCTTCTTCCTGAACTGCTTCCTGAGCCGCTTCCTGAGCTTCGGCGTCTGCTTCACTCTTGACAAGTTCTCCGCCATAAGCGCTGCCGATAGTAGATTCTTGCTTGTCCTTGCCCCTGCCAATCATGAATATTGCGTTGAGTATGATACCTATAAAGGTAGCAACTGCAAGCGCAGAGAAGCTGAGAATTCCTATATCGAGAGTTTTGCCTGCGGCATTCATACCTATACCGATTACGAGAATTACCGAGCAGATAATCATATTTTTACTGTCGGAGAAATCTACTCTCGCTTCTACTATCGTTTTGAGACCGTTGGCTGCTATCATACCGTAAAGTATGAGCGACGCACCGCCGATTACAGGTGCAGGAATCGTACCCAAAACTGCGCCGAACTTGCTGAATATACCGAGTATTACAGCGAAGATGCCTGCTACGAACAAAACGTTAGGATTGTAGTTTTTGGTGATGGAAAGAACGGCGGTGTTTTCTCCGTAAGTAGTGTTGCAAGGTCCGCCGATAAGACCTGCCGCCATAGTTGCGATACCATCGCCCAGCAACGTGCGATGAACGCCCGGATCGCTGATAAAGTCTTTGCCGCAGACGATAGAGCTTGCGTTGACGTCGCCGAGATGTTCCATAAACGTAACGATTGCAATAGGTGCAAACATAAGAATAACTCTAAGCAAATCTTTGTTCCAAATTTTGCCGAGAGAACCGTACCAGCCGAACACCTTGGTAAATTCGCTAGGTTGGAACAAAATCCAGCCGCTGTTGATGACGGTGTCAAAGTTGACGATGCCGAAGCAAAGCGCAACGATATAGCCTACTATAATACCCATCAATACAGGGATAATCTTGAAGAAGCCTTTTGCAAATACCGAGAAACCGATAATGGTTGCCGCAGTTGCAATACCAGCAACCACATAACCTATTGCCTGCGTGGAAGTAGCCGTATCAGGTGCAACGAAGTTGTTGATTGCGGCAGGCGCAAGACACATACCGATAACTATAATAACCGGACCTACGACGATAGGTGGGAATAGCTTACGAATAAAGTTGGTGCCTACCAGTTTGATGATAAGCGACAAAATCACGTAGACAAGACCTGTGCAAAGCACCGCTATACTGAGCTGAGCCATTGCATAGTTCCACGTTTCAGAGCCTATTTCGCCGGCACTACCCATCTGATTGATCAATGCAGTCAGAAACGCAAAACTGGAACCTAAGAATACAGGCACTTTGCGCTTGGTAATAAAGTAAAAAATAATCGTACCTAAACCTGCCGAAATAAGAGCGATAGAGATACTCATATTGGCGAGCATAGGTACGAGAATGGTTGCGCCTAGCATTGCAAATACGTGTTGGAAGCTTAGGACGGCTTCCTTTGGTGTGATAAAACCTTTTTTCATAAGTTTTCCCCTTTGTAAATTTCTTTTACAAATATTTTACACCAAAAGCAGTCGTTAGACAATAAGTTTTTTTAATTTTTTTATTATTTTTTTATAATTTTATCAATATAGTAAAAATCGCCCTTGTCAAAAGGCGATTGTATATTATTATCGGTTTTCCTGTACAAATTCTCCGTCGGTTGCCGACTGATACATCATCCAGTATCCCCTGCCGTCGTCCGCAACCTGCAACCATTGCCTGCATGCGTCGTTGCATGGCGGCGGATTGGTATTGTCCTTGTCCGGCACGCCGTAACAGATAATTTGCGGAACGTCGTCATAATAAACTATACCCGTAACGTAATATCCGTTGTCGCCGGTAGGCACTCTCACCCACTTGCTGTCGTCAATGAGCGCAGACAATTCTTCGTCGGCTTCATAGGTGGAAAAGAGTTTGTCAAGTTCTTCTTTGATTGACAAATAAAACTCAGGCTCTGCCTTGGTATTATCTCTTTGCTTTTCCTGTATGTCTTCATCGTGGGGCATGTCGGCTTTTTCGTCTTGCTTCGCTTGCTCCTTTTTCTCTGTTGCAGATTTACTTTTTCGTTGCTGCTCTTGCTCCGTATCGGGTTTGTCTTGCGCCTGCTCTTTGACGACGCTGTCGTCGACGTCTATTTGCTTTTGCTCTTGTCTGTCGCCGTCCGATACTTTTTCTTCTCTCTCAACCACTTCTTCACGACGTTGCTTTTCTTGAGATTTTTGATTATATGTATCGACTTTTTGACTTTTTTGTTGATTTCCGACGGCTCTGTTTATTTCTCCCGTTATATACGATTGTCCCAAGGACGCCCCGTTGGAGTATCCTTTGGAGATTATTCTACCGTCCGACAGCGCAACGACCGTTATCGGAGCGCCGTTGTCGATATTCAACGAGCCGATACTCTCGCAATCGCCCATCCAGACCAAATTCTTTCCTTCAAATATAGCAAGAACGGCGTCCTTACAACCGTTTATTTTGGCTTTTGCCAAAGTCTTGTCGCCCAGATTTTCCAGTTTTACGTATCCGCCGCTTTCACCGCTCAATACAATAAGTTTTTTGTTGATGAACATAACTCCTCCTATCACAATAGAGTATGCCGCTGTCAACGCCGATATTCAAAATAATTTGTATCGCCTTATAATAAACAAAAAAATGCGGACGCAAGTCCGCACGATAACTTGTCAGATTTGTAAGCAATCGGACAAACTTATATATTGATCGAGAGACAAGCTCTCTCCCCTTATTCTGACGTCGAGACCCAACTTAGACAAAGCGTCTTCCGCTCGCTTTTTATCGACGCCGAGTTGTACAAGATTGTTGACAAGCGTCTTTCTTCTCATTGCAAAGCCTGCTCTGATGACCTTTTTTACCTTGCTTTTGTCAACGCCGCCATATTTGTCGCTAAGGTCGATGCGCACTATGCAGCTGTCTACCTTTGGCTCCGGAATAAACAACTTCTTTGGAACTATACGTGTAATTTTTGCGTCGCCTTCCAACGCTATTGCCAGCGTGATTACGCCGTATTCGGAATTTCCTTCCTTGCTTACGATGCGCTCGCCCACTTCCTTTTGTATCATCACGGTTATGCTCTGCGGCTTGACGTTGCTCTCCAAAAATCTCATTATCAGCGGAGTGGTGATATAATAAGGCAGATTTGCCACTACTTTGTATTTTTCTCCCGTCATGGCGACAAGCTGCTCATCACTCACCTTCTGAAAGTCTCTGAAAATTACTTCCACCTTGTCGTCAAGCCCTTTGAGAGATTGAGACAGAACCGGTACGAGATTTTTGTCTATTTCAAAGGCGTACACCTTCTTTGCAACCCCCGCCAGCTGTCTGGTCAAAGTACCTGCCCCTGCTCCTATCTCAACGACTACGTCGTCGCCGGTTATGCCGCTGTCGGATACCATCGCCTGCAAAAGATTGACGTCGGTAATAAAATTCTGTCCAAACTGCTTGTTGAATTTGAAATTGTTGTCTTTTAGCAATTCACTTATATTCATAGCAGTTGTCTTACCCTCAGCTTTGCGCCGATGCTCTGCGCAATTTTGCGAGCTTTTTCTATCTCCTGCTCGCCTATACAATCAACCACGCTCAGCACAACGTTGCCGCCTGCTTTTACGCACTCTTTGGCAAAGTCGAGCATAATGTCAAATGCTTCGATGCCGTATTCGCTGTGGCAGATTGCGTCGTATCTGACCTTGTCGGTTGCATTGAGCGATACGTTGATGGAGTCCATAATTCTGCTCATCTCGGGAGCTATATTTCTGCCGTTGATTCTATTGCCCTGTCCGTTGGTGTTGATGCGAGTTTTTCCGCCCTTTGAATGAACGTAATCGCAAATTGCGACAATTTCGTCAAACTTATAGGTAGGTTCTCCGTATCCGCAGAATACCACTTCCGGGTATTTTGTAACGTCGTAATCTTTTTGGAGAATTTCTATCACCTGTTCTGCGGTTGGCTCGTCTTTGAGCCACAAATCTCCGTAGACTGGTTTATCGTAATATCTCACGCAAAACTCACACCTGTTGCTGCAACGGTTGGTGAGATTGATATACAGCTTGTCGTCTACGGTATAGACAATTTTTTGTTCCATAACTTCTCCGTCAGTCCTTTATTTTGTAAAACAATCTTCTGGTATTTTTTTCGGTGCTTTCAATTACGCTATCTTCGCTTACGCCCAACACCTGCGCAATCTTTTGAGCTACCAACCGCACGTATTGCGGACGATTGGGCGTTCCCCTATAAGGTACGGGCGTCATATAAGGGCAATCTGTCTCCAACAATAATCTGTCCGGTCTTATCGCCCTGATAACGTCTTCCTTTTTTGCGTTTTTGAAGGTTACGGCTCCGCCCAAAGCATAATAGCAGTCAAGTTTGTCAAAGAGTTTTACACTCTCCGCCGACCCGCTGTAACAATGCAACAAAATGCCACGCTTTATGTCTTTGGCATATTGACTGAGCAAATCAAACGTGTCCTTGTAACTCTCCCTTACGTGCAAAACCACCGGCAAGTCAAGTGTAGTGGCAAGTTGCAACTGCCGCTCAAACGCCGCAAGCTGACTTTCTTTGGGTGGGTCGGGATAGTGATAATCAAGTCCTATCTCTCCCAATGCAACTACTTTGTTATGACCTGACAACCTGCGATATTCTTCCAGATGCCAATCCGTCAGCTTTTCGGCTTCCTGCGGATGAGTACCTATAATCGCATAGACGTTGGCGTTTTGCTCGGCAAGCTCCACGGCTTTGAGAGAGCTGTCGTAATCGAAGCCCACTTCGCAAAACTTCATGGGGATACTTACGCTCTCCTGCAATATCTGTTGTCTCACGCCGTCAAGAGCTGCGTCGTTGACGTGTGCGTGCGAATCTATAATCATTTGATTTCGCTACCCGATTTCATTTTGGTTGCAGGAGAAATGACGGTAAGATTTCCTTCGTCGTCGCTGGCGCACAGCACCATGCCTTGCGATTCTATTCCCCTGAGCTTGACAGGTTTGAGATTGGTTACTACCACAACCTGTTTTCCTACCATATCTTCGGGAGTATAATATTTTGCAATTCCGCTGACGATAGTACGCAATTCCTTTTCTCCCAAATCGACTTTGCTGCAAAGCAACTTGTCTGCCTTAGGTACTTTTTCGCACTCGACAATCGTACCTACTTTGAGTTGTATTTTTTCAAATTCTTCTATTCCTATTTCTTCAATCGTAACTGCGTTTTCCACTTGTTTTTCTTCCTTTGCTTTGGCTTGTTTCATTTGTTCTTCTATAATGCCGTCCATATATGCCAGTTCTTTGTTGAGATCGTAACGGACAAACAGCGCTTCGCCCTTTTCAACAGTCGTACCTACCTTGGTACCCCCAAAGACGGCGAGCGAATCGAAACTCATAAGCGACGAATCGGTAATGCCCAGTTTTGCAAATATCTTTGCCGGCGTCTTGGTAAGGAACGGTTGAAGCGTCGTCGCTACGTATCTTATCGCTTCGCACAGGTTGTACATTACCGTCGCCAATCTTTCTTTGCCGTCGTCGCTCTTGGCAAGAATCCACGGCGTTGTTTCGTCAATATATTTGTTGGCTCTCTGGATAACTTCCCAGATATGTTCCAATGCCTGCGGAACAGCCAGTTCGTCAACGTCCTTGCACAGTTTGCCATACAAATTCTGACACAACTCTTTGAGTTCGGTATCTATCGGTTCCTGCACACCCGGCTGTGGAATCTTGCCGCCAAAATATTGAGTTACCATGGCGGTTACACGAGATACGAGATTGCCGAGTTCGTTGGTCAAATCGCTGTTGATACGCTTGATAAAACTTTCGTTGGTATAACTTCCGTCCTGTCCGAATTGCACTTCTCTGAGCATATAATATCTCAACGAGTCTACTCCGTATCTGTCGCACAGTATAAACGGATCTACTACGTTGCCCTTCGATTTGCTCATCTTGTCCGTGCCGAATTTGAGCCAGCCGTGTCCGTAAACCTTTTTTGGAATAGGCAAATCCAGCGCCATTAGTATTGCAGGCCATATTATGGAGTGGAACCTGACAATTTCTTTGCCCATCATGTGAATATCTGCCGGCCAATACTTGTCAAACAGCGTTGTATCGTCGCTGCCGTATCCCAGAGCGGTGATATAGTTGGTAAGAGCGTCAAGCCATACGTACACTACGTGTTTTGGGTCAAAAGGCACTTTGATACCCCAGTCAAACGACGTTCTCGATACGCACAAATCTTGAAGTCCCGGTCTCAAAAAGTTGTTGAGCATCTCGTTCTGACGGGATACGGGTTGCAAAAAGTCGGGGTTTTCTTCGATGAGCTTAATAATTCTGTCCTGGTATTTGCTCATCTTGAAGAAGTAACTTTCTTCCTTCATCAATTCAACCGGTCTGCCGCAATCGGGACATTTTCCGTCTACAAGCTGAGACTTGGTCCAAAAGGCTTCGCAAGGGGTACAATACCAGCCTTCGTATTGGCTCTTGTAAATATCGCCCTGCTCGTACAATTTGTTGAAAATCTTTTGCACGGCCTTTTCGTGATATTCGTCGGTGGTGCGGATAAATTTGTCATAGGATATGTCAAGTAATTGCCAAAGGTCTTTGAGTTCTCCGACTATTTTGTCGATATATTGCTTGACGTCTACTCCTGCCGCCTGCGCCACTTTCTGAATTTTCTGACCGTGTTCGTCTGTGCCTGTCAGATAAAAGACGTCTACCCCCTGCATTCGCTTGAATCTGGCGATTGCATCGCATACAATAGTGGTGTAACAAGTGCCGATGTGCCACTTGCCGCTAGGATAATAGATTGGTGTGGTTATATAAAATTTTTCTGCCATAATTCCTCCTGCTACGGGTAATTCGTCTTATATTTTATTATTATATACTTTTATTTCGAGATTGTAAAATAATATTGCCATCATATCGTATTTTTGACTCCGATTGAGCCAAAATTACAATATATCCGTCTCCCTTCGGTCGGCTTGACTTATGCCACCGACTTTGCTATCATACTCTTTGACAATCGACCTTGAAGGAATCAAAATGAAAAAATTGGGTTACAAATCTACGCTCCACAGTTGTTACGTGGCCTATGTAGTGCAAGCGACAATCGTCAATCTTGCGCCTATTTTGTTTGCGATTTTTCAGGACGGCTATGGTTTGAGCCTGAGCTTGTTGTCTTCTCTGGTGCTTGTCAATTTTTCCTTTCAGCTCATCATCGACTTGTTCGCCGCAAAAATAACCGACGCATTAAAGTTTCGGGGGACAATGATTCTTTCGCTGTCGCTGACGATAATAGGTTTGTTGATGCTCGGAACTTTGCCGAGAGTGATAAATAGTGCCTTTGCCGCAATTTTTATCTCAACGCTGGTGTACTCTATCGGCGGCGGTCTGCTCGAAGCCGTCATAAGCCCGTTGACAGACGCCTTGCCGCTGGGTGAAAAACACGGCACAATGGCTCTTTTGCACTCTTTCTATTGTTGGGGACAACTGGCGGTAGTTTTGCTATCTACTCTCTTTATCAAAGTATTCGGCGGCGACAACTGGTATATATTGCCTTACATCTGGGCTGTTATTCCGCTCGTCAATCTAGTCATGTTTCTTTTGGTGCCGCTCGTCGAACCCGTTTCTTCAAAAGAACGTACTCCCGTCAGAAAGCTGTTTGCTTCGCCTGTATTCGTGCTTGCATTTCTGGCGATGACATTCAGCGGAGCAAGCGAAGCGATAATAGCGCAATGGTCGTCGCTTTTTGCTGAGAAAGGATTGGGAGTAAGCAAGTTTGTAGGAGATTTGCTGGGGCCTTGCTTTTTTGCGCTTCTTATGGCTCTTGGCAGAACGTTTTTCGGACTTTTCAGCAACAAAATCAATCTTGAAAAAATACTGAAAATAAGTTCTTTTTCCGCCATTGTATGCTATCTGCTGACGGCTCTTTCTCCTTTGCCGTTTGTTTCTCTGCTTGCATGCGGCTTTACAGGGTTGACGGTGGCGCTGTTGTGGCCGGGAACTCTCAGCAATACAGCCGAAAAATTTCCGCTGGGCGGAACAATGCTGTTTGGATTGCTTGCTTTTGCAGGCGATCTTGGTTGCACGATAGGTCCCGCTCTCGCCGGCATGATAGCCGATTGGATAGTTCAAAGTCCTGACATGCAGGCTCTTGCAACACAACTGGGAATAGGAATTCAACAGCTTGGTCTCAGGGGCGGAATACTCGTTACTTCGATATTTCCGATAGGGTTGTTTGTTTGCCAATCTATAAGCACGAAATTGGCGAAAAAGCAACGAAATCAGCCGATTTGAAATATAATTTTGGCAGACGCATTACAAAACGACTGTTTTTCTTGCAATAAGCGGGCAAAAATAAAAAAGGTTTTTTACTTGCTATATATTTCTTTGTGTATTATAATAAAGCCCATGAGAATTCCACAACGGAGGAACTGAAATGAAAACAATCGGAACAATTTCCAGAGGCATCAAGGCCCCTATCATCAAGACGGGCGACGACTTGGCAACCATCGTGGTAGACGCTGTGCTTGCAGCTAGCCAGGAAGGCAAATTTGAATTGCAGGACAGAGACGTCGTTGCAATGACCGAAGCAATCGTGGGCAGAGCGCAAGGCAATTATGCTACGCTTGACCAGATAGCCAAAGACGTCAGAACTAAAACGGGTGGAGAAACGGTAGGTCTTATCTTCCCTATTATGTCGAGAAACAGATTTTCTATGATTCTCAAAGCTATCGCTATGGGAGTCAAAAAATTGGTTATCCAATTGTCTTACCCTTCCGACGAAGTAGGCAATCCGCTTATTCCTATGGATATAATCGACGCTAAGGGAGTAAACCCTTATACCGACGTTTTTGACGAAGAAAAATATTATGCTACTTTTGGCAAAATATTGCACCCTTTCACAGGACTCGATTATATCGAACTGTACAAAAAAATGGCAGGCGAATTCTGCGATTGCAAGATTATCCTTGCCAACAATCCTAAGGCAATACTGCAATATACCGACGTGGTTATCAATGCCGACATTCATACCCGCAACCGCACCAAACGCATACTAACCGAAGCAGGTGCAAAAAAGGTGTTTAACCTTGCCGACTTTATGACGGAAAGCGTTGACGGAAGCGGCTTCAATGCAGAATACGGACTGTACGGAAGCAATCTTGCTACCGACAATTCTATCAAACTTTTCCCAAGAGACGGACAAGTTCTGGTAGACAAAGTTGCTGCAATCTTCAAAGAAAAAACAGGCAAAAATATCGAAGTAATGATTTACGGCGACGGCGCATTCAAAGACCCAATCGGCGGAATATGGGAACTTGCAGACCCTGTCGTTTCCCCTGCTCACACCGCAGGTCTAGTAGGCAGACCTAACGAGCTGAAACTCAAATATCTTGCCGACAATGCAATCGGTGATCTCAAAGGTGAAGACGCAAAGAAGGCCATGCAAGACCTGATTAAAGCCAAGAAGGAAGACCTGACGGCAGATATGGCTTCGCAAGGCACTACGCCAAGAAGACTTACCGACTTGCTCGGTAGCTTGTGCGACCTGACCAGCGGCAGCGGCGACAAGGGTACTCCTATTATCCTTATCCAAAACTACTTTACCAACTACGCTAACGATTGATAATCAAAAACAAACTCAAAGGCACGCCGAAAACGGCGTGCCTTTTTTTGTAATTTGATAAAGAAAATCCAAAAAACTCGATACTTATCAACAATTTGACAAAAAAAGGCTCGCAATATATGCGAGCCTTTTGATTATTGCCTTTTTGATTATTTGCCGAGAATCATTGCGGTAAGATCTACCGGGTCAACGATTTTGCCGTCCTTGTATACTCTCATATTGCCCGATGCGATTTCGTCGATCAGGATAACTTCGTCGTTGTTGTAACCGAACTCGAACTTGATATCCCAAAGCTCTAAACCTTTCTTAGCCAGTTCGTCGGCAACGATTGTAGTGATAGCCAAAGTCTGAGCTTTCATGCTGTCAAACATCTTCCTGTCCATAATACCGAGAACTTCAAGTCCTTCGCTTGTTACGAGCGGATCGCCCTTGGCGTCGTTTTTGAAAGTTGTCTCTACGTAACCGCCTTCGATTTTCGTTCCGTCTTCGATATAGTCGCCGTATCTGCGAACAAAACTGCCTGTGGCGACAAGTCTGCAAATTACTTCAAGTCCTTTGCCAAAAACTCTTGCAGGCAACACTTCCATAGTGGCGTTGTCGATATCTGCACTTACGTAATGTGTTTTGATACCTGCTTTTTTGAGAATTTCAAAGAACATAATGGAAACTTCGAGATTAGCCTTTCCTATGCCTTCGATAGTAAGTCCTACCGTGTTTTCGCCCGGATCAAACACGCCGTCTTTTCCTGTACAATCGTCTTTGAATTTGAGCAGATAGTTGCCATTGTCCAAAGCAAATACGTCTTTTGTCTTGCCTGTGTAAATCTTTTTCATTTTACTCTCCTTACGCTACTTTTGTTGTCGTCAAGCGACACCTATTTTATACCATAAGAAGATAGCATTTGGCAAATCTATAATCGTTGTTTTTTAATTTTGTTGTTGCGACGGAATATCTTTGTCGCATGCGTCCTGCTCCGACTGCCCGATATAAGGATTGACGTGTACGGTACAATGCTTGACGTCTTCAAACTCTTTTTCTATCTCGTCATGCACCTTTTCTGCAATATTATGCGCTTCTTCCAGCCTGATATCCTTGTCCACGGCAATCTCTATTTCTACGTATATTCTGTTGCCGAAAAGTCGGGTTTTGAGCATATCCACGCTCAGCACTCCGCTCTGTCCCATAATACATGCTCTCATTTTGGCTTCGGTAGCTTCGTCGCAAGCTTCGTCCGTCATCTTGCGTATCGCTTCTCTGAAAATCATAAAGGCAGACCTGATGATCATCAAGGCTATGACAATACTGGCGATGCTGTCGAGAATACCTACTCCGCACATAGCTCCCACCGCACCCACTAAGCTGCCTGCGGAACTCAATACGTCCGTCCGATTGTCCCATGCGTCGGCTTTAAGAGCGTCGCTGTTTATCTTTTTGCCGTAATGCATTGTTACGTGATACATGATTTCTTTGACGACGATAGAACCTGCCGCAACTATCAGCGCTATTTTGCCCGGAACGGCAAGTTCCTTATAGCTGCCGTCTATTATCATTTTGATACCGTTGTAACCCACCATAATACCGGTGGCGCATATTATCACGGCAAGTATGATTGCCGCTACGCTTTCGAATCTCTCGTGTCCGTATTTATGTTTTTCGTCTTCTTCCTTGCCTGCCAGCCTTATGCCGATAAGTGTGATAAACCTGCTGAAAACGTCGCCCGCCGAATTGATACCGTCGGACAAAACTGCATAAGAATGGGCAAATATTCCTGCGCAAACTTTGGATACGGCAAGACCGAAATTGACAAATATGCTGACAATCGATACCTTTGTCGCAGTCTGAGTGTATTGTTTGCTCATCTTTCCTCCCTGCCACACAACTCCATATACGAATATTGCGCTTACGGTATCCCATAAGCGCAACCTTATTGCCACGTGGCCCGACTGCATCGCAGTCTGATTTTTTACATTATAATATCATTCGCCGAGTTTGTCAACACGTCGAAAGCTCTGCTATGCGCAATTGACTATACCATAGGAAGTTTGGTCATCCACAAACCGTGTAGATTGCAATAGGCATATACTGCGATAGGCTTTTCGTCTATCAGGCTGAATTCAACCTGCGGATATCCACCGCACTTTTTCCTTTGCGCACCCTTGGTCGTTTCGAGACAAACCCATTGTATATAATGCTCAGGCGTCATAGGATGCGGTACGACACCCACGTTGACTTTGACTATATTGCCGTCAATGGTAACGTCCGGCAAATGTTTCTCGGAACCCGTTTCTTCCCTGCTGGCTATAAGCTGAGTCATTGGTTCTCCGCAACAATGCATTACTACGCCGGAATTGTTAATCATTCCTACAAAGTTGCCGCACTTTTTGCACATGTAAAATTTCTTCATAAAAACTCCCCCTGTTTTTATTACGACCAAACGGCACTACGTTCCCGACGAATTGAAAGCCGAAAACTGCGACTTCTAGTCTTGTTTACTATATTATAACACAATCTATTATATTGTCAATATACGACGTTTGTTGCCATAATCGCTAGTTTTTAGCAAAAATTCGCCGCAAAACGATATTATTGTCCGCTCTGCTTTGTCTTACAATCGCCTGATTTATTTCTGAATAATACAAAATCCCGCAACCTTGCTATAAGATTGCGGGGAAATATTGTTTCCTTATCGCTGAAACTTATCTGCGTTTGTCAGTTGAATTTATTTTTTAATTCAATAGCTTGTTTTGCCTTGTCTACTATGTCCTGCGCCGTCATTTTGTATATCTGTTTGAGATAAGGCATCTTGCCGACTTCTCCAAAAGTATCGGGTACGCCCACAGGCAACACCGGCACAGGCATATTGCTGGTCAACACTTCCGAAACTGCGCTGAACAAACCGCCTATGATATTATGATTTTCTGCCGTAACGGCACAGCCTGTCTTGGCTACCGACTTTATCACGCCTTCCTTGTCGATTGGCTTGATGGTATGCACGTTGACGATTTCGGCGTCAATGCCTTCTTTTTCAAGCAATTCTATTGCCTTGACTGTTTCCTGTACCATTATACCCGTGCAAAAAATCGTTACGTCCTTGCCTTCTTTTATCGTGTCCGTCTTGAAAAGGTCGAATTTGTAATCGTCTGAGAACACGTCGTCGATTTTTTTGCGGAAAAGTCGGATATAAATCGTCTTGCCGAGATTGGCGATTACTGGGAGCGCCTGTCTAAGTTGAATAGCGTCAACAGGCTCGAAAATAACTATGTCTGCAATGCTTCGCAATACGCCGATATCTTCCATACCCATATGCGTTCCGCCGTTGATTTCCGCACAGATACCTGGATCGGTACCTATTATGGTGATTGGCTGCTTTGCATAGCATGAAGACAGCGTTATCTGGTCGCACACTCTGCGGGACACGAAAGGCGTAAAGGAAGTAATGAACGGCTTGTAACCGTAACTTGCCATACCCGAAGCGATAGATACCATGTTTTGTTCGGCAATTCCTACGTCAATGGCTCTGTCGGGAAAGTCCTTTCTCAGTCCCCAGGTTCCGCTTGCTTTGGCAAGGTCTGCGTCGATAACTACGACTTTGGGGTCATTTTCCATCATCTTTTTTAGTTCCTGAGCCAAAACGACTCTCATTTCTATATCCGCCATATTACGCTCTCCTGATTTCTTCTATATATTTTTCTACGTCTTCCCAGAGCATTGGCAAACTGTGATTTGCAAAGCCTTTTTCTTCTATACATCTGACGCCCTTGCCTTTGATTGTGTTGGCAATAATCATAGTAGGCTTGCCCTTGCATGCCTTGGCATTGGCAATAGCTGCGTCAATCTGGTCAAAATCGTGTCCGTCAATGACTACTACGTTCCAACCAAAACTCTCCCACTTTTTGTCCAGCGGTTCCAAAGAATTTATATCTTCCAGATTGCCGTCTATCTGCATTTTGTTGTAATCGGTAAAAGCAATGAGATTGTCAAGTCCTGCCTGTGCGGCAAACATACCTGCTTCCCATATCTGTCCTTCCTGACTTTCTCCGTCGCCCACAATGGTATATACGTATGCGCCGTCCTTGTCAAGCTTGCTCGCCAAAGCTATGCCGACAGCACAACTGAAACCTTGTCCCAAAGAGCCTGTGGTCATGTCTATACCTATCGTCTTGTTCATATCGCAATGGCTTGGAAGATTGGTGCCTGAATGGTTGAGAGTAAGCAATTCCGCTTTGTCAAAATATCCCCTGTTGGCAAGCGTCGCATATACGGCAGGTCCTGCGTGTCCCTTGGAACATACCAGTCTGTCCCTTCCTGCCATGTGCGGATTGGTAGGGTCGATATTCATGTGCTTATAATATAAGCTGACCAGAATTTCGATTATGGACAAACATCCGCCTATATGTCCTACGCCTATCGAAGCAATGCACTTGCAAGTGTCTTCCCTGATTATTTTGCAAATTTCTTTTCGTTGCATAATATGCTCCTTTGGTATAGATAAAAAAATTTGCCAAATACAAAAACTATTCGACAAATTCCTCCTTTTTCTTATATAACTATGATATTATATACCAAATATTTTGTCAAGCAAAGCAGTGCATCCTAACTCTATATCCTGATAAGTTTTTTCGAAGTCTCCGGTATACCACGGATCTGCGACGTCATCGTCAGAATCTGCCCATTGAAGAAGCTTGCTGACCTTGCCCAAAGGGTCGGCGCCCGTCATCCTTCTGAGATTGCGCACGTTGTACTCGTCCATACCTACAATATAGTCAAATTTTTGATAATCGGCGTAGCTGAATTGCCTTGCACGCTTACCCGAGCAATCTATCCCCAAGCTGTCCAGAATTTTTTTTGTGCCGTAATGTACGGCGTTGCCAATCTCCTCCGTAGAAGTCGCCGACGACTCTACGACGGCTTGTATATTTCTTTCTTTGAGTTTATTTTTGGTTACAAACTCTGCCATTGGCGAGCGACATATATTGCCGTGGCAGACAAACATTATCTTTTTCAAATTCTTCTCCTTATTTTGTCTGTTGTCTAAGTTTGTTTTGCTACTTTACTATTCTACGATTACCGCCCTTGCGTCTACGCTGTCCATTCTCTTATGCATAATCTCTTGATATTCCTTCGACGCAAAGCACTCATCCAACGCCTGTCTTGACGGAAATCTGATTACAATTACACGTTGCGGGCTTCGTTGTGGGTGAAGCGACGTAACCTTTTCTGTTCTGACCATATATTCTCCGCCATAACTCTCCACAATCGGCTTTACTTCCCTGATATATTCGTCGTACAATTCTCTACTCTTTTTGTCATCTATATACGTATCAACGATAAAATAACA
This sequence comes from Christensenellales bacterium, assembly GCA_051883395.1. Classification (GTDB taxonomy): domain Bacteria; phylum Bacillota; class Clostridia; order Christensenellales; family UBA3700; genus HGM11368. The sequence goes on from JBJETQ010000043.1 coordinate 20,039, forward strand.
CTTCATTATTGCTTTCTCCTACAACTTGCAACCGTCGTTGCAAACAATAAATTTGTCTTCCACATAGGTTTGCCAAGTGCCAGACAAACTCTCTCGACAATATCAGTCTGTTGCCCTTGCGTATCTATATCCTGCACGACGTCTTCTAGCTCTTGTATCAATCGTCTCGCACTTGCGATTTTTGTTTTCATCTCGTTGCGGGAATAAATCTTATCCCACGCAGGACAGTATGTGGTAACACCGGATAATTTTTCCAATATTTCTAGCGAAAAATTTGTTTGCTCTACGTCGACAAAAATGGGAACGTCTCCCAGCACGGGTACGGTATCACCGATAAAAGCAACTTCTCCTATGCGATAGGAAACACCGTCGACAGAATGTCCCGCAGTGCCTATTATCTCTACGTATTCGTCCTGGGACAGACGAACGGTATCCCCGTCCTTGACAATATAGTCCACAACTGTTGACTGCCCTGCCAGCGCATAAAAGTTGGGAATCGGACGCATAGCAAATTGCAAATCTATATCTTCTATCCACGGACGCTCTCCTGCACTTGCATATATCTTCGCTCCGTATTTTTGACGAAAATAATTGGCATTGCCGATATGATCGGGGTGGGCGTGCGTCAGAAATATTGCTCTGAGAGCCGACGGTTGATGTCCGCTCTCAACAATGGCTTTTTCTATTATCTTCTCGCTTCCTGCAACTCCGCTATCTATTAAAAAACAGCCTTCTTCATTGGATAAAAGATAAACGTAAACAAATCTTTTTATTGTCGGGGTTACGAAAAAATCAATCTTTATCTGTTTTATCTCCATTTTATTTATACCGTATCTCGCTGAATTTTTTCATCAATTGAAAAGTGCTTTGCAAACTGTCTGTCGAATGTCTGTCCTAAAAGACGCATGGGAACATAATTATTTGATTTTTGACGACCTGTATCGGTTTTTTAATCTGTTATCTGTCAAAAATCACTTAAATTGAGCTATATTTACAAAGCTCACCGCACCTATCGATTGCGGTGAGCTGCGAGTTTGTCGACATTATGCCTTTTCAATCAGTTAAGAAGACTTGCCGCCGCTTCGTCCACTACAACTACAACGTCAGAATGATTTTGCAATACGCTGGCAGGACAAGCAGGGTCAACCGGACCTTGCACCATTGCCTTGACTGCGTTGGCTTTGCCTTGTCCGCTGGCAAGTACCAAAATCTTTTTGGCGTTCATAATATTAGCTATACCCATAGTGATAGCGTGAGTTGGAACGTCTGCAAGGCTGTCGAAAAATCTGGCGTTGTCCGCTCTCGTTCCTTCGTGCAATTTGACGATATGAGTAGTGCTGTCAAACGGTGTGCCGGGTTCGTTGAAACCGATATGTCCGTTGCTGCCTATACCCAAAACCTGTACGTCTTGTTGCATATCGGCAAGTAGTGCGGTATATTCTGCACAGGCTTTGTCGGTATCGCCGCTGTTGCCGTCAGGCAAATTTACGTTGCTCTCGTCGATATCTATATGGTCAAAGAGATTGTCGTGCATAAAATAATAATAACTTTGGTCATGAGTTCTTTGCAAACCGACGTATTCGTCGAGATTGACGCTGCGAGCCTGTTTGTAGCTTACGTTGCCTGCTTGATAATCGGCAACCATATTTTTGTACAATCCTATAGGAGTTGAACCGGTTGCCAATCCAAGAATTGCTTTGCCTTGGGTATCCTGCATAACTTGTTTGATTACTTCGTATGCCTTAGCGCTCATTTCAGAATAATTTTTGGTAACGATAACTTTCATAAAACTCTCCTTATTCTCGTTTTCCTTTTATTAATATACGCATAATATTGACAAAAGTCAATAATTTGAGTTGAGAGTGAAGATGGAAGATATATCTTTTTTTTATAAAATAAGCAAAAATATGGCGTTTTTGAGCAAAAAAGCAAAAAAATAAAAAATTCGTTTGTTATATGGGTTGCGTTATGATATTATAAGATAATTAAGGAGTAAGATATGACTTTTAAGCAAGTTCTCAAAAAATCAGACGAATACATCTCCCAACTGAGCGACCTGGCGTTTAAATGCGACCAGATTCAGTCGGAACTCTACGACCAATATAAGGTTTTCAGGGGACTGAGAGATAAAAACGGCGTGGGCGTCGTTACAGGTTTGACGGAAATATCGGAAATGAACGGTTTTGCCACCAACGAAAAGGGCGAAAGAGTACCTATCGAAGGCGAAATGTTCTATCGTGGTATCAATATTTACGACCTGGTAAAAGGCTTCAACGGCAAGAGATACGGCTATGAAGAATGTGCCTATCTGTTGTTGTGCGGCTCTTTGCCTACACAAAAACAGCTGGACGATTTTACTAATTTGTTGAGCATGTACCGCAAGCTGCCCGAAAGCTTTGTCAGAGATATAATACTCAAAGCACCTTCTAAGGATATGATGAACGCTTTGGCAAGAAGCGTCCTTACGCTCTATTCTTACGACAGCAATCCTGACGATATATCCATCAAAAACGTATTCCGTCAATCAATTCAGTTGATTGCTCTGATGCCTATGCTCGCAGTATACAGCTATCAGGCATACAACCACTATCACTTGGGCAAAAACCTTTATATCCGCTATCCGAAAGATAACCTTTCTACTGCCGAAAACATCTTGTATCTGCTCAAAGGCAGCAAGGGCTTTACGCAAGAAGAAGCCCGTATGCTTGATATGTGTATGGTTTTGCAGGCGGAACACGGCGGCGGTAACAACTCCACCTTTACTACTCACGTAGTTACTTCTTCGGGTACGGACACCTATTCTTGCGTTGCGGCTTCTCTCGCTTCGCTCAAAGGTCCTCGCCACGGCGGAGCAAATCTCAAAGTAATTCAGATGCTGGACGATATTATGAAAAATGCCGACGACCTTTCCGAAGAAGGCATTGCAAATTATTTGCGCAAAATTCTCAACAAAGAAGCGTTTGACGGCTCCGGACTTATTTACGGATTGGGACACGCCGTATATTCTCTCTCCGACCCAAGAGCAAATATTTTGCACGAATATATTGAAAATTATATGTCCGATAAGTATCACAACAAGTTTCACCAGCTCTATACAAAATTGCAAAAAATTGCCCCTAAGGTTATCAGCGAAAACAGAGTTATGTACAAGGGCGTCAGCGTAAACATAGACTTTTATACCGGATACGTTTATAGATTGTTGAAGATTCCGGAAGTTTTGTTTACTCCTATTTTTGCAGTATCGAGAATTGTGGGTTGGTCGGCGCACAGGCTGGAAGAATTGTCCAACAAAGGCAAAATCATCCGCCCTGCTTACATTGCCGTTTCTCCGAGAAGACAGTACGTCGAATTGGAAGACAGAGATTGATAATTCATCGATATTTTTCTCGCCTACGGGCGAGAATTTTTTTTGTAAATTTATGCAATTTTATTTCAATTATTTGACCTATTTTGTCGGCTTTGTTATAATGTCGGTGATATGAAAAACGCTACTACGACATCTATGACGACAAAAAATATTGCTTCGGTCGGACTTATGAGCGCAGTTATGTGTATTCTCGGTCCGCTCTCCCTTCCGATAGGACTGGTTCCTATCACACTCGGCACTTTCGGCATCTATCTCACGTGCTATTTGCTGGGTTGGAAAAAGGGAGTTTTGTGTACTCTTATCTATCTGTTGCTGGGAATGGTCGGAGTACCTGTCTTTTCCAATTTCGGAGCAGGACTTGCAAAACTGGTTGGACCTACGGGCGGATACCTTATCGGTTATATCCCTATGTCCTTCATTATCGGTATCTTTGCCGACAAGTTCCGCAACAACAAACCGATGCAACTGCTCGGAATGATATTGGCTACAATCGTACTCTATGCAATAGGCACAGCCTGGTTGAGCGTTTCTGCCAATCTTACTTTTGCCAAGGCTCTCGCAGCGGGAGTTACGCCTTTTATCGTAGGCGACGCAATCAAAATCGTTATGGCAATGATTCTCGGTATGCCTATCAGAGAAAGAGTCTCGCTATTCAATCAAAAGGATAAGGAAAACAAAGAAAATATCGAAGAAAAATAATTAAATAAACAATATAAATAAAAATGCGTATCGTAAAGCGCAATTTCCATAGTGATTTTTTATATAATGTAAAAGACTGACGAAAATTATCGTCAGTCTTTTTCTTTTGCCTTACAAAACACACGGCTTTAATTTGAAAGGATATTGCGCTACACTTAAAAAAGCACACCATTAAAGTTTTTATATAAATTGATAATAGTTTTATTTCTTTTTATAGCATAGTTATATGCGATTTTTGTGCCACTTTTACGTTTAGATAGTAATAATGCATTGTGCTTAGGTTGTCTGCTTAACGGAGGAACGTAGTTTTCATTATAATAAAACACACAATAAGCAGAAGAATCAATCATCTCATAGTTTCGCTCTACATAAGAATATTTACCCGCATTTTTTAATTTAGCTGGAAAATATATTTCTTCGTAAGATTCAAGTAAATACTTTTCATAACATTTATCTATATATTGATAAGCAGATCTAACATACACTCTTTTAATGAAAGGATATTTTGCTTTAAGTGTTGTAACAGTTTCCCAGGACAAGTCGTCAAATTCACTCATGCTACCAAAAAGAAAAGTTGTAGCCCCCTTATTGATAAGGCCTATAATAGTTTGTTTTAGTAAATATATAAGTTCTTCGTCTTTTCGTATTGTTCTATGTCCTATAAAGCAAACTTTCATACTTTTGTCCTTATATTCGTGGAATTCAACAAAAAAATATATCATAAAAGATGAAACAAAGTCAATTTCGTGGAACTCCACGAGATAAGAAATTTAAGAATCCATATAATATTTCGTGGAATACGAATAAGAAGTTCCACGAAGGTGGCTATATGAACATAAATGATGCAATCATTAAAAGGATTGAAGAAATTTGTAAAGAAAAAAATATCAATGTATGCGAAGCAACATTGAATGGTGGAAAATCACCGTCTGCTATATATGATTTGATTAAAGGAAGAACAAAATGCTCTAAGGTCTCTACGATAAAAGCCTTTTGTCAAGGTGCAGGGATAACTTTATCAGAGTTTTTTAATAAAGACTATTTTAATGAATTTGAAGAATAAGCGATATAGATAAAAAACCACGGGACACCCCGTGGTTTTGATTTATGTGTTTAGAAATATAAATTAAATAATAGAAAAATCCCTATGGGAACTGCGCTTTACGATACTCATTTTTGATAATAGATTTTGATGCTTACGTCAATCTGTTTTGACAGTCTGAACAGTCATCACAATAGGTACTGCCAAAAATACAATGCCCATTATCGTACCTGCAATAAATATAAAATATTGCATTCCGGTAGATTTGAAGATGTCCATAAACTCGTTGCATATATCGCTGACCATAGGCACGTTGATACCCTTCATAGCCCAGAAGCAACCTATAAAAGTGCCAAGGAGCGGAAGGGTGAGAATTGTGCTGTAAGTACAATTGATAATGGCAAGAGTGTTTTTGACCTTGCCTTTGAAAGTCGTGGCAAAGCGGGAAAAAAGCATTATTCCGCAAGCCATTGTGATAACTATTACCACGTATTTGAGCAACAATCTCAAACTGTCAAGGTAGGCAAGAAACGGTACGTAAAGCACCTGTATCGTATGCAACAGCGACAACAGTCCCCATACGTTGAGCAATACCGATACTACCGCCATAATAACTTGTAAAGTAATCTTCTTTTTGTTCATATTATTCTCCAAATCTGATAAGCACTTTGACTTTTTGTTCTTTATAAGACGGTATCTTATATGGTTTTTTGAGACTTGCCATGGCAGGAATGTCGCCGCCCACGCCCTGTTGACGTCCGTCTACGTTGAGAGTCAATGTAGACTTTCTGCCCATCTCGTGCTTGTGCGTGCAGGTATTGAGCATTTCCATAGTATATGGATGTACGCTGGCTTCAAATGCCTTACCCAACGCTTCTACTTTTACTCTGTCGCCCACTTTGAACCATCTTACGTCGCAACGGTTGGCGTTTTCTTGCGGGTAGAGATAATCGTGAATAAAATCTTCTACGTCGTCAAAAGAATATACGTCGACAAATGCCCCCGTCTTTCTGTCGCAATAGTTTTCGTGTGGTCCCTTGCCGTAATACTCCACGTTTCTCTTGCCTTCGCTCAGCTCCATTGTAAATCCGTATCTAGGCAAATTCCAAGGCATAGCGTTGGTACATTTGAGAGCAAGTTTGATAGAACCGTCGGGATATATCGTGTATTTTGTTCTTACTCCGACAAGATACCTTGCGCTCCACTTAATCTTAATTATTATCTTGTTTTCCTTTTGCTCGACTTCTATCTTTCTTGGTCTGAGCGTACGATTGGTGGTGTGGAAAGCCGTAAGTCCCAATATCATCTGAACAAGTTTGATAGGCACTTGCGGCAATCTTTCGTTGTCGGTATTTGCTCTGACAAAATTAGGTTTGATTCCGCCGACGAGATACTCCTGTCCGTCCTTTTTGTACGAAACGATTTCTCCGCTTTTCTTATCAAGCACAACTTCAAAGTTTTTGCCTTTGAAAGTATATTGCCTGCTGCTTTCGTCATAAACACACTCCAACTTGCAGTCTTTGTCTTCTTTAATTTGCTTTGCTTTGTTTGCAAAGTCGTATTTGCCGAGTACAAACTGCTCTCTTGCCATAACGTGTCCCTTATCAAGAGCCATAGCGTCCTTGTCAAGAATGAGTATGCAATCGAGCGTTTTTTCGCTCTGGGTGTCGATGTCAAAAGGCACCTTGACTGAGAGCTTTTGCATATAGCCGCAGTCGTCGAGAGCAATGGTTTCTTCATTTTCAATGACACCTTGATTTTTGAGTACCAACCTGAGTTTGAAATCAGAGAGCGAAGTAAACATAAATCTGTTGAGTAGCGTAAGTTGGTCGCCGTCAAGCGAAAAGTCTACCTGTTGATATACTTTGACTACTTCGTAAAAATGCGGATTTGGTTTTCTGTCGCCCTGCACGATACCGTTGAAAGCAAAGTTGCCTGCGTTAGGTTTGTCGCCAAAATCTCCGCCATAATTCCATTTGTCCTTGCCGTCTTTGGTAGTTGTGCGTATCGACTGGTCTGCAAAGTCCCATATGTATCCGCCTGACAGTCTGTCGTACTTTTTGAAGTCTTCCCAATAGTCGGCAAAGTTTCCCATACTGTTGCCCATTGCGTGAGAATACTCACACTCGATAAACGGCTTGTCGGTGTATTTTTTGCCGCATAGCAAGTTGCCCATCTGCAAATTCCACAGAGCCGGCGAGTGAATGACAGTTTTGTTTTCCCCTATGTTTTTCATAGCTTGTTGCGGAGTATACATTTCGCTGAACAAGTCGCTGACTCCAAGCTGTGCGTCAGGTTCATAGTGGATAGGACGAGTGTTGTCTATTGCAAGCGCCGTAGCTTTCATATCGGCAAACGTCTTGCCGTTGCCCGACTCGTTGCCCAACGACCAGAACAATATACAGCTGTGGTTTTTGTAACTGTTGACCATATTGCTCATACGATAGCAGCATTGTGCCGACCACTTAGGGTTGCTGGCAGGTACAAACATAGCCAATCCGTGAGTTTCGAGATTGTTTTCGCTCATTACCAATATACCAATCTCGTCGCAAAGTTCATAAAATCTGCGTGAGTTTGGATAGTGGCAGGTGCGCACGTTGGTAACGTTGTTTTCTTTGAGAAGTCTCAAATCGCTCTCGGTAATGCTTGCAGGTACGGCATGACCGTAGTCAGGATGGAAGTCGTGTCTGTTTACGCCGCAGATTTTGAGCGGAACACCGTTGAGCAAAATAAACGGTCCACGTCCCGTCGCTCTGTCAAGACCGACGATTTTTATTTCTCTGAATCCGTATTTATGCTTGCGCAAATCTACCGCCTTGTCGCCGTCCGACAAAGTTACTTCTACGGTATACAAATATGGATTTTCATGGCTCCAAAGTTCAAAATTTTCTACTTTTATTTCGAATTTTACTATTGCGCTTTTGCCGTCTGCAACAGCACCGATTTTTTGAGTGTCAGCCGCAAACGTTTTGCCCTTTGCGTCAACAATCTTGATTTCGACAGCGCCGTCTGCAAGCGCACGTCCACGACACTCCACGTTGACGTCGGCAAGAAAAGTCGCTTTTGAGTAGGCAGAATCGAATTGAGAACGGATAAAAAAGTCCTGAACGTAAGCCTTAGGTTTGAATACGAGATTGACGTCTCTGAAAATACCGCTAAGACGCCACATGTCCTGATCTTCGAGATAGCTGCCGTCGCAGAATTGTCTGACCGTTACGGCAAGCCTGTTGACGCCTTCTTTGACGTAATTGGTAATATCATATTCCGTTTCGTCAAACGTGTCCTGCGAATAGCCAACAAAATTGCCGTTGACATACACTTCTCCGCAGGAGTTGATACCGCCGAATTGAATAAATACGTTGTCGTCGACCTGCTCCAATTCAAAATCTCTGACATAAAGTCCGCATGGATTAAGCTCAGGCTTAATATAAGGTATCTTGGTTGTGCTGATAGCGTAAGGATATGTAAAGTTGGTATAGATAGGAGTGCCGTATCCCTTGATTTGCCAGTTGCTTGGCACCTGCAAATCATCAAATGCGCTTACGTCATAATCGTTGTTGACGTAATTGCACAAATCTCCCGTCAGGTCGTTGACCGTTTCCAAAAATTTGAACTTCCAAACTCCGTTGAGACAAACAGCCTTCTTTTCTCCGCTTGCCACGTCGTAAGGAAATCCTGCGCCGCTCCTTTTTTCGGTATTGACGTCAAATACGTCAATGTCCTGCCACATAGGCTTTTTTGCGTCTTTTGCCATAATTTCCTCCACTTATTTACTCTAAATATTATATTAACATAAAAAACGGTAATTGGCAATATCTATTTTGAACAGGCATTGACGCTGCGACGTGATTAAAAAGGCTCCCCAATCGGAGAGTCGTAACCAGTGATAATTATATTTGACTGTTTGAATTTATTTTATTGCAACAATGACGGCAAATTTCTGATTGCTATACACGCATTTGACGGTATCAAAATTGCAACTTTTCAGCATTGCCGTCTCAATCTCCACCGAACACTCCTTGTCGAGCAGGCGTCTTTGTTGCCACAACTGAATATCATGCTCGGTAAGTATGCTTTGTTGCAATTTAGCCACCCAGGTCTTGTCGTACCACTCGTTGAGAACGCTATCTCCCGCCGAAAATTGGTCGTAGTTGACCAACATTCCACCCTTAGGCAACATGTCGTATACGGTCTCGAACAGCCGCTTCTTTTCTTCATCTTCCAGATGGTGAATGGAGAGCGCAGAAATCACCACGTCAAAGTCGCCTTCCGGCAAACTTTGGGTATAATCTCCCACCAGGCACCTGACTCTATCATCACCTTCAAATCTAAGGCGTGCTACGTCCAACATGTCTTTGGCAATATCAACCAAAGTAAAGCTCGTACTTCTACATTTTTGATACCAAAAACCAGTCAACAGCCCTGTACCCGCACCCAAATCGACTACGCTCTTTGGCTCGCCGTAATTGGATAGAATAAAGTCGGTCGCACCTTCGTAAAAATCTTGAAAACAAGGTATAAAAATCTTGCGTTTGGCGTCGTATTCTTTGGCAATCATATTGAATTGGGTGCCAATATCCATATCAACCTCTCACAAACTCTACTGCGCCGAGCGCCGCAACGGTTCCGTCGGCAACTGCGGTGGTAAGCTGACGAATATGCTTGGCTCTGCAATCGCCTGCCACCCATACGCCTTCAACGTTTGTTCTGCAATCTTCTCCCGCCAGAATGTAGCCCTGTTCGTCCATGCCTACCTTGCCTTCAAAAATCGTCGTATTAGGTATTTTGCCTATCGCTACGAAAATTCCGCTGACGTCGAGTTGTCTGTTATTGCCTTGCTTATCTTTGACCACTACGCCTTGCAGACATTCGTCGCCCAGTAAGGCATCTACGGTATAGCCCAGCACAAATTCTACGTTAGATTTGCATCCGAGTTGTTCCACTTTGATTTGTTCTGCCCTAAAAGCGTCTCTGCGATGAATCAAATAAACTTTGGAACAACGCTCCGCCAAAAACAAGGCGTCGTCGATAGCGGTATTGCCGCCGCCTGATACAGCTACTGCTTTACCTGCAAAAAACGCTCCGTCGCATATCGCACAATAGCTCACTCCGCAACCAAAAAGGTCTTCTTCCCTGTCAACTCCCAATTCTCTCGACTTTGCTCCCACGGCAATAATCACACTCTTGGCCGTATAGGTCTCTTTGCGGGTAACAATCGTCTTGATTTTGCCTTCCAGCTCTACCGACTTGACTTCTTCTCTCTTTATTGTCGCTCCCAAAGCTACGGCTTGCGCCGCCAAATCGTCGGAATATTGCATTCCGCTGATTCTGGCTATCGCCGGATAGTTTTCTATCTCGGGAGTGTTGCGTATCTGACCGCCCACCGCCATTGCTTCGAGTACGAGAGCGGTTTTGCCCGCTCTCTGAACGTATATCGCCGCCGTAAGTCCGGCTGGTCCCGCACCTATAATTATGGTATCGTACATATTGCTCCTATAAGACAAAAGTAAGTACGAATACTTACTTTTTGTCAACCTGTATTGAGTTTTTAGGCTCCAAGGTATTTTTTGATTTTCATTACGCCGGCATATTTGTCAACCTGACCGTCCTTGACAACAACCAGCGTCGGCACTTGCATAATTCCGTAATTGACAGCCATATCCTGATTGGCTTCGGCGTCGATAGCCTTGTAATTTACTCCTGCCGCCTGCAACTCGTCTTTTGCTATTGGACAGTTAGGACATCTGGTCGTCGTAAAGAGATATACTCCGTCTGCGTCTGCCGTTTGCTGCTGCGCAGGTTCTTCTTTGAGTTGAGCGGTGCAGCAATGTTTTGCGCTCATCTTGGAGTTGGCGATATCGTACACCTTTCTGTTTTTAAACTCTGCCAGTTTGCCGTCGTTCCAGTTCTGAACAGGTCGGTAATATCCCGTAATTCTACTGTATACTTCCGCAGGCTTGCCACAGATTGGACATTTGTAATGCTCGCCTATGATATAACCGTGGTCGGCGCATATCGAATAGGTAGGACTCATGGTATAGTATGGCAACTTGTAGTTTTCCGCAATCTTTCTGACAAGGTTGGCGGTTGATTGCCAGTCTGGCAACTTCTCTCCCAAGAAAGCGTGGAATACCGTACCCGAAGTGTATAACGTCTGCAATTCGTCCTGAACGTCGAGCGCTTCGAAGATGTCGGACGTGTAGCCGACAGGCAGGTGAGAACTGTTGGTGTAGTAAGGAGTTCCGTTTTCTGCGTCGCTTGCCGTGATGATGTCAGGATAGTGCTTTTTGTCGTGTTTTGCCAATCTGTAAGAAGTAGACTCGGCAGGAGTTGCTTCGAGATTGTACAGGTCGCCGTACTTCTCCTGATAGTCGGACAATCTGTTGCGCATGTGGTTAAGCACGTCCTTGGCAAACTGTTGAGATTGCGGATCGGTCAAATCTTTGCGAATCCATTTTGCATTGAGACAAGCTTCGTTCATTCCCACGAGACCTATGGTCGAGAAGTGATTGCTGAACGTTCCCAGATATCTCTTGGTGTACGGATAAAGTCCTTCTTCCAACAACTTGGTAATGATATCTCTCTTGTTTTTGAGACTGCGTGCGGCAATATCCATCATTCTGTCAAGTCTTGCATAAAATTCCTTTTCGTCCTTTGCAAGATATGCAATTCTTGGAATATTGATGGTAACGACGCCCACCGAACCCGTGCTTTCGCCGCTTCCGAAGAAACCGCCCGATTTCTTTCTGAGTTCTCTCAAATCGAGTCTGAGTCGGCAACACATACTTCTTACGTCGCTTGGTTCCATATCGCTGTTGATATAGTTGGAGAAGTAAGGCGTGCCGTATTTGGCTGTCATCTCAAACAGAAGTCTGTTGTTTTCGGTGTCAGACCAGTCGAAATCCTTAGTAATGGAATAGGTAGGAATAGGATATTGGAATCCTCTGCCGTTGGCGTCGCCTTCTATCATAATCTCGATGAAAGCCTTGTTCACCATTGCCATTTCTTTGACGCAATCTTTATACTTGAAGTCAACTTCCTTGCCGCCTACGATACAATTTTTGTCGGCAAGATCGGCAGGTACCGTCCAGTCAAGCGTGATGTTGGTAAAAGGTGCCTGCGTTCCCCAACGGCTTGGAGTATTGACGCCGTAAATAAACGACTGCAAACATTGTTTTACTTCTTTGTAAGAAAGATTGTCTATCTTGACAAAAGGAGCAAGATAGGTATCAAAGGAAGAAAATGCCTGTGCGCCTGCCCATTCGTTCTGCATGATGCCAAGGAAGTTGACCATCTGATTGCAAAGCGTAGACAAGTGAGCGGCAGGAGAAGACGTGATTTTGCCCCTGATTCCGCCAAGACCTTCCTGAATGAGCTGTTTCAAAGACCAACCTGCGCAATAACCTGTAAGCATAGACAAGTCGTGAATATGAATATCGGCGTTGCGGTGTGCGTTGCCTATTTCTTCGTCATAAACTTCGCTGAGCCAGTAGTTGGCCGTGATTGCTCCCGAATTGGAAAGGATAAGTCCGCCTACCGAATAGGTAACGGTGGAATTTTCCTTGACACGCCAGTCTTCGAGTTTGACGTAACTGTTGACCAAATCTTTGTAGTCGAGAATGGTCGACTTCATATTACGTATCTTTTCTCTCTGCTTACGATACAAAATATATGCTCTGGCAACGTCGGTATATCCCGATTGTTCCAGCACGCTCTCTACGCTGTCCTGAATGCTCTCTACCGAAATCTTATCGTCTTTGATTTTCGGTTCGAAGTCTGCCGTAACTCTCAACGCAAGCGTCTCGATAATGCTAGGCACGTATTGTCTGTTCTGAGCAATAAACGCTCTCTCGATAGCCTTGACAATCTTGGTAAGGCTGAATTCTACAATCTCTCCGTCTCTTTTTTCTACCTTGTACATATTTTGTCCCCTTAAAAATTTGACTGTACCACAATTATAAATCAACATATTGGGCTTGTCAAGAGTTGACAACACAATATATTGTATTTTTTGAGAATTTACATTTACCTTTTGCGAAAGTGCGTTTTTTAGCAAAAAGCGCACGTTTCGACAAGAAACGCACGCTTAATAAAATACTTTTTTATCAAATCTTCATTGACAACCGCTATCAGAATACCCCTCTCAGAAAGGTAGGTACGCCCCTGTCTGTCAGCATAGTCTGAAATTTCTTCATTTCGTCATCGCTGCAAGCTTCCAACCCCTTGGCTATCGTACTGCCCGAATCGACGAACTTTTGCAGGAAATATCTCTTTGTACCCTTGATCCAATCTGCTATCTCCACCATATCCTGCTCTGTATGCAACTGTCTGACAACCGTCGTCCTGAATTCGTAATCGACGCAATCTGACAACAGCAACTCCACGCTCTTTTTGACGCCGGTCAGGTCAAAATTCTTTATGCCTACCGTCTGAGCATATCGGGAAGGAGAGTTTTTTATGTCCATAGCGACATAGTCAACCAACTTTTGCTCTATAAGGGATAGAAGCATCTCGTAATTGCTGCCGTTGGTATCGAGCTTTACCAGAAATCCTTTGTCTTTTATCTTTTTTATAAAATCGGCAAGGTCGCTCTGTAACGTCGGCTCTCCGCCCGTAATACATACTCCGTCCAGCAACCCCTTACGTTTGTCAAGATATGCAAATATTTCTTCCTGCGTTATGATTGGCTGAGACTTTGGGTCAAGCACCAGCGTAGAATTGTGGCAAAACGGGCAACGCATATTACATCTGCCGGTAAAAACCGTACATGCTGTTTTGCGGTCGTAATCCACAAGCGTCAACTTGTTAAGTCCGTGTATTTCCATAGTTTAACCTTCTCTTTGTATTTTTTCAAATAATGTTCTGACAGATATATTATATAATATTTTTATCCATTTAACAACATTCTTTTTGTACAGCCAACAACAAAGGACGTCGTTGACGTCCTTGTGTTTGTTTATTCTTTGCCGTTTTCGCCTTTATCGTCCCCGGACTGAGCGTTGTTTTGTTCCTGCGGCTTTTCAAGTTTTACAGGCTCCGACTGTTTCTTTTCAGGCACAATCTCAACCTTGGAAGGACTTTCCTTTTTGTATCTGTCGTTTTTCTCCTGACGTTTGTCTATACTGTCAATCACTTCTTCGGCGCTCTTACCTTCAAACAGCATTTCCACTTCGCTGGTATATATCGTCTCTTTTTCAAACAATACCTTGACCATGTTGTCGAGAATATCACGCTTTTCTTTGAGCAATTCTATCGCGCGCTTATAACATTCGTCGATTATTTTCTTTATTTCGCTGTCAATCAAATCGCCGATTTTTTCGCTATAAGAATGTTGGGTAGCGTAGTCTTTGCCCAAAAATACTTCCTTTTCTCCGCCAAGGAAGATGTTGCCTACCTTGTCGGACATACCCCATTCTGTAACCATACTTCTAGCAATGGAAGTGGCTCTCTGAATGTCGTTGGAAGCGCCCGTGGATACGTCGTGAATGACTATCTCCTCCGCCGCTCTGCCGCCGAGCATCATGGTTATCATGTCGGTAAGTTTATTTTTGGATATATGGCTGTCGTCGCTCTCAGGTCTGGTGAGAGTATATCCTGCCGCCATACCTCTCGGAATTATGCTGACTTCCTGCACTTCGTCGCAATGTGGCAGAACCTTTGCGATGATGGCGTGTCCCGCTTCGTGATATGCGGTGATACGTTTGTCGCTGTCGGTGATGATTCTGCTCTTTTTCTGTGGACCTGCGATGACCTTGTTGATTGCTTCGAGTATGTCTTCCATAACGATAACTTTTCTGTCGGCTCTTGCCGCAAGAATAGAAGCTTCGTTGAGCAGGTTCTCGATATCCGCACCGCTGAATCCGCTTGTCATACGAGCAAGCACTTTGAATGATATTTCGCTTGCAAGCGGTTTGTTACGTGCATGAACCTTGAATATCGCTTCTCTGCCTTTGACGTCAGGGGTGTTGACATAAATCTGTCTGTCAAATCTTCCCGGACGCATAAGAGCAGGGTCGAGAATGTCGACTCTGTTGGTTGCCGCCATAATAATTATGCCGTCGTTCTTTTCAAAGCCGTCCATCTGTACGAGCAACTGGTTAAGCGTTTGCTCTCTCTCGTCGTTGCCGCCGCCAAGACCTGCACCACGATGTCTGCCTACTGCGTCTATTTCGTCGATAAAGATAATGCAAGGCATATTGCGCTTTGCCTGGTCAAACAAATCTCTTACTCTGGCTGCACCGGTACCTACAAACATCTCCACGAAGTCGGAACCGCTGATTGAGAAGAAAGGCACGTTGCTCTCGCCCGCTACTGCTTTTGCAAACAGCGTTTTACCTGTTCCCGGTGGACCTACAAGCAACACTCCCTTAGGTATTCTTGCACCCAAAGCCGTAAACTTTTGCGGATTTTTGAGAAATTCCACAATCTCGGCAAGCTCTACTTTTTCTTCTTCCGCACCTGCTACGTCGCTGAATTTGACGTTGACGTTGGTGTTGAGTCTTGCTTTGGTCTTGCCAAAGTTCATTGCCTGCTTGTTTGCGCCGCCCGCCTGTTTGAACAGGAAAAATACCACTATTCCCATCAAAAGCAAAGAGCCGATAGGAAATAAAAGCGACGTCCAGGTTGAGCCTGAATTAGGGTCGTCGTACTTGACTACGGGAACGTTGATTCCTTCCTGCGCCGTCAACTCGTCGAGTTTACTTGCAAATTCCGTTCTTGACGGTATTCTTACAAAATACGTCGCCTGCTTGGTAGGATTTTTGTAAAAAGCGTCCTTGGTGGTGGTTGAACCTTCCGCCAGAATGTATGCAGTATATCCGCCGTTTATATAAATAGCGGCGACCTTGTTTTCCTTTAACAATTGCATCAAAGATTCGTCGCCTTCGTAGGTGAGTTCCTTTGGCTTTGTACCGCCGAGCATTGTCCAAATAAGGACAAAAATCAAAACTATGCAAAGTGCAATTATTGAATATCTTATTATATTGGCTGTCTTTTTGCTCACAGTCTCCTCCGCATGTTCTTATTATTATCCGAACGATACTTTATAATAATATAATTACCGGTTCAAGTCAAGTATTAGTAAAAGATATAGTTATGCGGAGTGTAAAATGTTTTTAAAATTTATACTGCCTGACCAACTCGAACGTCTTGCGGGATAATCTGTCTATAAATTTCTCGTCCCTGGTTTTCAACTCCGTCATTCTGTCCGACTTGCTATCCCCGACAATTGCCATAACCCCTATATCACCTATACGTTTGCGATTGGAAAAAAATGCGCCGCCGGGCTTAATTCCGTTGGACGTCAGTTTGATTTTGCCTATATCTTTGCTTTCTCCGAGAGTAGAGTCAATCACCACCACCACGTCCTGCTTGTGCCTTTTTGACAACATTCTTGCGTATTCGCCGACGTTGAGCGAAGTAATCTGATTGCCGCTGCAACCGTACACAAAAGCGTCTATCCCGCTGGCCTTCAACATGTCTCCTACTTTGGGTCCGACGCTATCTCCCACGACCTTGGTCGTCCCTATACATACAAATACCAATTTTTTCATATCCAAAGTGTTAACAAAAACAAAAAATATTATACCTGTATTGATTTATTGAAATATTCTTTGGTCAATAATACTTATCGGCAAGCCAAAAAAACGGCGATTTCTATATCGCATGAAAATAAATGAAACTATATTGACATTTGCCAAAATCTTTAATATAATATTTATACCGATATAGCGTAATGCTTGCGGTAAGGAGGAAACTATGTTCGATTACGTTATGGCTTTGCCAGAATTGCCTATCCCTGTGTCTTACATTACGATAGGTGCGGCGGTAATATTGTTGCTCGGACTTATCATTGGCGCAAAACAAGGCTTGATAAAAGCGGTGTTCTCTATCGTTTCTACCGCAGGCTCTATCATCGCCGCTGTGTTTATAATGCCTTACTTCACCAATTTCTTGCTACAACAAGAAAAAATTCAGGAATTGATTACTTCTTACGGAGAAATTATCAACAAGGCAATAGCCGTAATTGCATTTATTATGGCATGGATTGTTGCATTTGTGGTACTCAAAATCATATTTGCCATTATCAACAAAATTTTCAGCGGAGAAGGCGTTCTCGGTACAATCAACCGTCTGCTCGGAGCAATTTTCGGCGCTGCGGCTTCGGCTTTGGTAGTAATTGCTTTGGTCTATCTATTGATTATGTTCAGCGACCACTCAATTTTCAAGGAATTGCTCGACAATGCCGCTATCGACCCTGTAGGAAGATTTTTGGTAGAAAACAACCTGCTTGACAAATTGATTGTTATGTTGGGAGATAAGATACCTGCTTTTGCAGATTTTATGGCTTCAATCGGCTACGTGCCGGCAGGCTGACGTTAAAATAACAGCGAAAAAACATAACCTATAATTCCAAAAAGTCCGCTCAACAAAAGAGTGGACTTTTTTATTTGCCCGAATATAAAGAAGGTAGCTATGCACGCTACGCCGCCTACAAGGTCGGATAGAGATACAACGGCAAGCGTTCTTTTTTTGAAGCCGCATATCCAGCAAGCCAAAATATCTATGGCCACCCCAATCAGAAACACGCCTACATTTTCTATAATCGTCATATTTTATAATATTCGCAAAATGGTATTTATTGTAAAAATTGTGCTAAGCTATTGAAAAAAGCGAGATAATAATATATAATATCAGGTATATGAACAAAAAGATCTCTAAGTGGCACAGACTGGACAATTCAGCCAAAATATATCCGATGATGGAGCAAAGGGACAAGCATAATCTCTTTCGCATAACTTTTGTTATGAAACAAAACGTTGCTCCCGACGTGCTTCAAAAGGCTCTCGAATTGACACTTACCCGCTTTCCGTCTTTTAAAGTAAAACTTAAAAAGGGGTTTTTCTGGTATTATTTTGACGCCAACGATATGCCTGCCAAAATATATCCGCTCGACCCTGCGCCTTTGAAAAAGGTTGTTGCCAAGAAGAACAACGACTACTGCTTTAAAATAAGTTATTATGACAAGCTCATCACGGGAGATTTTTTCCATGCTCTTTGCGACGGCGTAGGCGCAAGCTGCTTTATGAAATCTTTGGTTTATACCTACGTCAATCTGTTGGGTTACGACGTGGCGTCGGACTGCAAAATAATGACGATAGGCTCTCCTGTTCAGGCGGCAGAGCTGGAAGACAGTTTTCTCGCCAATTACAAAAAGGTAAAAATCAAAGATCTCAATATTTCTTCTCTCAAAGGCAAAAAACACGCCTATCTCATCAAAGGTATAATGTTTGAAGACAACGGAACGGGCATCGTTCATTTGTATTGTCCGATATCCGACCTGCTCCAAAAGGCAAAGGAGAAAGGGTGTACCGCTACGGAACTGCTTACTTCGATTTTTATCCTTTCGATTTACGAGACACAAATTAAAGGCAAGGAATCGTCTGCCAACAACATACAGATATTCTGCCCTATCAACCTGAGAAAAATCTTCAATTCGGTTACGCTTCGCAATTTTTCTCTCTTTTCTCGCATAAGCGCAAATCCGTCAACCGATATGGACCTGGATACTCTGATAAATATCGTGCATCAATCGCTCAAAGCAGACACGGACAAAGAGCTTCTCAGCAGCAAAATTTCTACTACCGTAATGGGAGAAAAGTTCTTTTTGATGCGCATTATGCCGCTGTTTATCAAACAACTGATATTTAAAATAAGCAATCTGTTTATCGGCAAAAACAAAAAAACTGCAACTTTCTCCAACGTGGGAATTATGGATTTGCCCGAAGGTTTGAGACAGCACGTCGAGTCTACGTCGATAAGTATCAGCGTCAATCAGACCACTCCTGTCAGTCTTACTGCGGTAACGACGTTTGACACGCTGTGCCTTACCTTTACCAGATGTATAACCGAAACGGCGATAGAACAGGCTTTTGTCAGACATCTTCAACAGCTCGGAATTGACGTATCAGTCAACAGTAATATGTGGGAGGTGAATTATGCGTTGTAAATATTGCGGCGTAGAAGTAAAAGACAACGTAAAAATTTGTCCGATCTGCCACGAAAAGCTGGAAGGTTTCAACCCCGACGCTCCGTCGATGTATCCGCCAAAGGGCAGCGTAAAACGCAAAAAGATACACACTCACTTTACTTTTGACAATCTCTATTGGGGTATAGGGCTTGCGGTGTGGTTGTGCTGCTTTGTGTTGAGCAAAACGCTCACACCAAATCTTCAATGGCATTGGCTGGCGATTTTGCTTATATTGTACGGCTATCTCTTTGTGCGCAACACCATTATGTCCAACTCATCAATAGGACTAAAAATATTTACACAACTTATTATGATATTGGCCGTGCTGATAACGGCGCTATACGTCTTCAAAGGGTTTAATTTGCATCACGACCCTAAGTATTGGATACTGGAATATGCCCTGCCGATAGTGCTTGGAACGGGACTTATAATCATGATTGTCTTTGTATGCATCTTTGCCAAAAGCCGTCCGTCGGTAATCGTAGATTGCGTATTTATGATGCTGCTCGGCTATGCGCCGATAATAATGTATCTGACAGGTAACGTAACTCATCTGTGGCCGTCGCTGTCTGTGTCTATCGTTTCAACCGTAGCAATATTATCCTGCTTTATGTTTGGCAGAAAGGAATTGATTGACGAACTCAAAAAAAGATTCCATATGTAATCTTATTATACCCAATAAAACAAGAGTACCTTACAATGCAAAGTTTCCATAGGGATTAAGAACGAGCGAAGATTTTTGAAAATCTTCGCTCGTTTTATTTGTCGATAAATGAATTTTATCGTTTTATAAATTAACCGATGTCTACCCGACACGCCCACCGCCGATACCGACTTTGCCTGACGGAAGCCGCCCACTTAACGTCTCTATACGTCAAACGAAAGGGAGCATATCAACAAAAGACGGTGCAGCAAATGCACCGTCGACGTTTGTATTTCACTTATGCCTGAGTAGCGATTACTCCTGCTCGGTTGGTTGAGAATCAGTAACGTTGTCCTGCGTCTCGACTTGCGTTTCTTCCGTCTCTGCTTCTTCTTCGGCGTGTGGCACAATAGTAAAGCATACCACGTTGCCTTCTTCCTTCATCTTCATTACTTTGACGCCCTGAGTATTTCTGCCTATCTTGGATATTTCGTCAGCTCTTACTCTGATAATCGTGCCGTTGTCGGCAATAATCATCACGTCGTCGGTCTCAGGGTTGACAAGTTTAAGATTTACCAGGTCGCCTGTCTTGTCATTGAGTACGCCCGCCTTGATACCCTTACCTGCTCTGCCTTGCAAAGTATATTCGGATATATCGGTTCTCTTGCCGTAGCCGTTGGAAGTGATTGTCAGAACTTCGCTGCCTTCCACAACCTTGGTCATATCGACCACGTATTCTCCTTTTGATTTGTCAAGATTGATAGATTTGACGCCCTGACTGGTTCTGCCGGTAGGTCTTACGGTCTCTTCGCTGAATCTTATGCACTTGCCGCCGCTGGACGCCATGATGATTTCGTCCTTGCCGCCGGTGAGCTGTACGCCGATAAGTTCGTCGCCTTCAACGAGAGTAATGGCAATCTTACCGTTGGACTGTATCCTGTCAAATTCGCTCAAAGGCGTCTTTTTGATAAGTCCGTTTCTTGTTGCCATCATAAGATAGCCTTCGCTGTTCTTAGGCACAGGAATAGCCTTGTTGATTTGTTCTTCCGCATCGAGATTGAGCAGGTTGACGATTGCTCTGCCCTTGGCGTTTCTGCTAGCCTCAGGAATCTGATAGCCCTTGATGCGATATACTCTGCCCTTGTTGCTGAAAAAGAGTATGTTGTCGTGAGTAGACGTAGCCATGACGTCTTCAACAAAATCTTCTTCCTTAGTCTTGTGTGCAGAGATACCTACGCCGCCCCTTCTCTGAGCCTTATACTCGTCCACAGGCATACGTTTGATATAGCCGTTGTGCGTTGCCGTGATAATGACGTCTTCTTCTTCGATAAGGTCTTCTATATCAAGGTCAGAGTAGTCGTAAGTGATTTCCGACCTTCTAGGTTCTGCGTATTTGTTTTTGATTTCCGTCATTTCTTCTTTGATAATATTTATTACTCTCTGAGAGTTTGCCAATATATCTTTGAGATCGGCAATCGTCTTTTCCAGCTCTTCCAATTCGCTTTTGAGTTTGTCAACTTCCAGAGCGGTGAGTCTTTGCAGTCTCATTTCGAGAATTGCCACAGCCTGACGCTCGCTCAGCTCAAACTTGTTGCAAAGATTTTCTATTGCCACGTTGCGGTCGTTGGAAGCTTTGATGGTTGCGATAACTTCATCGATGTTGGCAAGTGCTTTTACCAGTCCCAACAGAATGTGTTCCTTCTCCTGCGCTTTGTCCAAATCAAACTGAGTACGGCGTGTAATAACAGACTTCTGGTGTTTGATATATTCTTCGAGAATCTGTTTGAGATTAAGCACCTTAGGCGTACCGTCTACAAGCGCAAGCATAATCATAGAGTTGGAAACCTGCAACTGCGTATGCTTGAACAAAAGATTGAGTACAACCTGAGCATTGGCGTCCTTTTTGATGTCGATGACTATGCGCATACCTTCTCTGTCCGACAGCTCGTGAATATCGCTTATGCCTTCCACTCTCTTTTGCTTTACAAGGTCGGCGATATTTTCGATAAGTTTGGCTTTGTTGACCTGATAAGGTATCTCGGTGATAATAATGCTCGATTTGCCGTTGGAATGTTCTTCTATCTCCGTCTTAGCTCTTATTATACAGTTGCCTTTGCCCGTTCTATATGCTTTTTTGATGCCGCTGCCGCCCATAATATACGCACCGGTAGGATAATCAGGAGCAGGTATATATTCCATAAGCTGTTCTATATCCAGCTCAGGATTGTCAAGCAGAGCTATCGTACCGTCTATTACTTCCGCAAGATTGTGCGGTGGAATAGACGTTGCCATACCTACCGCAATACCGTCGCTACCGTTGACCAGCAAGTTAGGGTAACGGGAAGGAAGCACCACAGGTTGCTCTCTCGTATCGTCGAAGTTAGGATAGAAGTCAACCGTCTTTTTGTCGATATCCCTTATCATTTCGTTGGCGATTTTGCTCAGCCTTGCTTCGGTATATCTGTATGCCGCAGCAGAGTCGCCGTCTACCGAACCGAAGTTACCGTGTCCGTCAACGAGCGGACATCTGATAGAAAAGTCCTGCGCCAGTCTTACCAATGCGTCGTACACCGAACTGTCGCCGTGTGGGTGATATTTACCAAGTACGTCTCCGACTATAAGCGCACATTTACGATGCGGCTTGTCGGCGGTAAGACCCAGTTCGTTCATATCGAACAATATTCTTCTATGCACAGGTTTCAGACCGTCCCTGACGTCAGGAATGGCTCTGGATACGTTTACCGCCATTGCATAAGCGATAAACGACTTTTTCATTTCGCTCTCAACTTCGACGTGTTCGATGGTGGTGCCAGCCAGCATCTCCATTATATCTTTTTTGTTGTCGACATTAGAATTATCTCTTTTGATTGCCATAACTTACCTCCAATTACACGTCAAGTTCTTCGACAAGATTTGCGTTTTCTTCGATAAATACCCTTCTTCTCTCAGGCTCGTCGCCCATGAGCAAAGAAAATACGTCGTCGGCACGCTCTGCGTCTTCCATAGTAACCTTTATCAAAGTTCTCGTTTCTGGGTCCATGGTCGTCTCCCACAACTGATCCTGATCCATCTCTCCAAGGCCTTTGTAGCGCTGTATTTCGCCCTTTTTGTCAATGCTTCTGAGATATTCAAGATATTCATCTCTCTCCTGGTCGCTATAACAATACTTTTCCGTCTTGGTGCCTTTGACGGATATTTTGTACAAAGGCGGTTTGGCGATATATACGTGTCCTTGCTCGATGACAGGCTTCATAAACCTGAAAAAGAAAGTGAGCAACAATATCCTTATATGGCTTCCGTCCACGTCGGCATCGGTCATACATATAATGCGGTCGTATTTGAGTTTTGTTACGTCGCATTCTTCATTGATACCGCAACCGAACGTGGTAATCATATTCTTGATTTCTTCGCTCTCCAACACTCTGTGAAGTCTTGCCTTCTCTACGTTGAGAATTTTGCCCCTGAGCGGCAGGATAGCTTGGAAACGTCTGTCCCTTCCCGTCTTAGCCGTTCCGCCTGCGCTGTCGCCTTCTACGAGATAAATCTCGCACTTTCTTGGGTCTTTGTCGGAGCAATCGGCAAGTTTGCCCGGAAGCGTAGTAGATTCAAGCACCGACTTTCTGCGGGTCAAATCTCTTGCGTTTCTCGCTGCGTCTCGAGCTTTCTTTGCGTTGATAGCTTTGGCGATTATCTCTCTTGCTTCCCTTGGGTTTTCTTCCAAAAATTCGCCGAATTTTTCACCGAATGCTTTGGCTACCACGGTACGCATAAAGCTGTTGCCCAGTTTGCCTTTGGTCTGTCCTTCAAACTGTGGGTCAACGAGTTTTACGCTTACGATAGCCACCAGACCTTCCCTACAATCTTCACCGCTGAGTTTTTCTTCGTTTTTGAGCAGTTTGAGCGTCGTGCCGTAATCGTTGAAAAGTTTGGTCAAAGTCGTCTTGAAGCCTTCGAGATGCGTTCCGCCTTCGTGCGTGTTGATGTTGTTGGCATAACTATAAATAGTCTCCGAATATCCGTTGTTGTATTGCATAGCAATCTCAACCTGATAATTCTCGCTGATTGACTGAATATACAGCGGTTTTTCAAGTAAGCCGCCCTTACTGTTGAGTTGCTCGACGTATTCAACTATGCCGCCTTCGTAATAGAAAGATTCGGCTTGTTCTCTCAACGGTCTGCTGTCTTTGAGATTGATTCTCAGACCTTTGTTGAGAAACGCCAGTTCTTGAAGTCTGTGTTTGAGCGTCTCGTACTGAAAATCCAACGTCTCAAAAATTTCTCCGTCAGGATAAAATACAACCTTGGTGCCGTGTCTTTGCGTTTCTCCCACTTTGGCAAGCGGTCTTTGAGCAACACCCCTGTTGAAAGTCATTTTGTACAGCCCGCCGTTTTGCGCAACTTCTACTTCCAGCCACTCGCTGAGAGCGTTGACGCAAGATACGCCCACGCCGTGCAGACCGCCCGAAAACTTGTATCCGCCGCCGCCGAATTTTCCGCCTGCGTGAAGTTTGGTCAAAACGACTTCTACCGCACTCTTGCCTTCCTTTTCAATGATTCCGGTAGGAATTCCACGTCCGTTGTCCTGCACCGATACGGCGCCGTCCGCAGTTATCTCAATGTCAACGGTGTCGCAATAACCCGCCATTGCTTCGTCGATAGCGTTGTCTACGACTTCGTAAACAAGGTGATGCAAACCTCTCTCGTCAGTCGAACCTATATACATACCGGGGCGCTTTCTGACAGGCTCCAAACCTTCGAGCACCTGTATGTCGTTCTGAGTATAGCGACTGTTCTTCGTTTCGCTCATATTGTCTCCTTATGCGCACGTGTGCGTGCGAGTATTATAATATTATAATTATTATAGCATTATCCAAAACAAATAGCAAGAGTTTAGACAACTTTACCTGCGATTTTAAATTAATGTCGTCTTTTGTATAAAAAACCCTAAGTCTGCTCTTTTGGATATTGACAAATTGCGACTTTTGTGATAGATTAAATAAGTAATAAATTATTAAGGAGAATGTTTATATGCAACTCAAAGACAGCAAAACGATGCAAAATCTTATGACTGCGTTTGCAGGGGAATCTCAGGCACGCAACAAATATACCTACTTTGCTTCCAAAGCAAAAAAAGAAGGATACGTTCAGATAGCCAACTTGTTTGAAGAAACGGCAAACAACGAAAAAGAACACGCTAAAATGTGGTTCAAGCTCATCAACAACGGTATCGGCACCACGGCAGAAAATCTTAAAGCCGCTGCCGAAGGCGAAAACTATGAGTGGACCGATATGTACGCTACCTTTGCCAAAGAAGCAAGAGAAGAAGGCTTTGACCAAATTGCTGCTATGTTTGAAGGCGTAGCAAAAATCGAAAAGGAACACGAAGAAAGATACCTTGCGCTTCTTGCAAATCTCGAAAACGGAAAGGTATTTGAAAAAGAAGAAGCAGTAGAATGGCAATGTGCAAACTGCGGCCATACCTATTATGGCAAGACTGCTCCTGACGTTTGTCCTGTATGCGCACATCCACAGGCTTATTTCCAGGTCAGAGCAAAGAATTATTGATAAATCGACAAACAAAAACGGCGTCCGCAAGGACGCTGTTTTTGTTTGCTATAAAACGCATTTTTGCCCACAAGTATCGACTTTTTGGCTTTTATTGCAGCGCTGTCAATATCAGAGTCATCAGCGGTATAGTGATGATTGACGACATAGTACCCAGCAATACCAGATTGGCTGCAGTTTCCTGCCCTTCTCCCAGCATCTCGGCAAAATTGAGTACAACGCTGGCAACGGGAGTACATGCCAAAATAAACATTGTCTGTTTGAAATAGGTAGGCAACGGCAAAAACCACACCATCAAAAGCGCAATCAATGCAAATACCACCTGTTTGAAGATAACCACGACATACTGCATAGGACGGCAAAATACCGATTTTGGGCTGTTGACAGCCAGTCTCATACCCATAATCAACATGCAGAGCGGCGTAGTCATTTTGCCAAGCAGAGTAATCATCGAATCAAGCTGCTCAGGCATTTTGGCTCCGGTAAAAAAGAGCGGCAAACCTATTATCAAACCGACGGTTGCAGGATTGAAAATAGCCTTTTTGACGGATACGTACTTTTTGTCCCTGGTGATAATCGCCGAAGCAAACGTCCAGCCCAGCAGGTTCATTCCTATCAGAAACGCCGTAGAATACACCAACACTTCGGGATTGTCGGGAAAGATACTTTCCAGCAGCGGAACTCCCAAAAAGCCGACGTTGCCAAATGCGACCGCCACGTTGGATATTCTCACCGCCACGTTGTCTTGCTTTTTGCGGAAAATAAGATAAAATCCTGCCAATACGACGGCTTGCAGAACAAACGTTAAACCAAGAAAAATCATCATTCTTACAAATACGTCAAAACTGTACTCCACTCTTGTCAGGGAGTATATCGTAAGGCATGGCTGGCATACGTACATCAGAATTACGGCAAAAGCCGAAATAGATTGCGGCTTGATGATGCCAGTCTTGACGGTTACGAATCCCGGTATGGCGTAGGCAAGCATTATGCCCACCGTTGTAAGTGTGATTAAAAACAGTTCCATAAATCTATTACATATTACTCTCAACCATTAGTATTGTCAACAAATACGGCTGATTATTCTTAGGTTTTGTCCAACGTTATCCGCAAAAAAATTGCACGCCGTTTTATCGCAGTTCCCATAGAGAATTTTTACCACAGAATATAAGTATAGCGCACTAT
>JBJETQ010000044.1:0-2667 GCA_051883395.1 Christensenellales bacterium
GGCTATGCCCGAAACTGAAAAACCACCCGCTATGCGGGTGGATCTTTATTTTTGTATTGATTTTATCGTCTGATAATGTAATTTTATTGTTAGGACAAGCTAGACAACTTTGCAGGTTTTATATAATTATCGGGAATAAAACGAAATTTTTTATTGACACACGGGTTATATTGGATTATAATTAAAAAAGATTAAAAAATAAAGGAGTCCACTACAATGGCAAAACAAAAAAAGACAATGAAGATGAAGAAAATTTACATCGTATCAATGCTGATAGTAATGCTTGTTGCATTTTCGGCATTCTCTTTCGCAGGTTGCGAAAAAGCAGACTATACCGTGGGCGTAATTCAATTGCTTCCACACGTTGCGCTTGACAAAGCTTACGAAGGCTTTACGACAGAACTCGATTCGCTTATGAGCGAAGCAGGTAAAACTGTCAAGTATGAGTACACCAACTCCAACGGTGAAGCAAGCAACAACTCTACCAACGCAAGCACGTTGGTCAACAAAAACGTGGACCTTATCTATACAATAGCTACGTCTCCGTCTGTGGCTGCTGCCAACGCTACCAAGACTATACCTATCGTGTTTAGTGCGGTAACCGATCCGGTTGCAGAAAAACTCGTAGCAACAAAAGACGCACCCGGTGCTAACGTTACCGGTTGCAGCGATATGAACCCAATCGAACAACAAGCAGAGTTGATGAAACTCGTAGTAAAAGACCCTGCTACTGCAAAATACGGCGTATTGTATTCTGCAAAAGAGAACAACTCCAAGATTCAGGCGGATATGCTCATTGATTATCTCGGAGCAGACAAAGTAACTCGTATCACCATCAACGACGCTACCGAAATCGCAAGCGCAATGGGTAGAGCATATTCTGCGGGAGTAGAATGTCTTTATATCCCAACCGACAATATTCTCGCAACGGCAGCTGCTTCTGTACATTCAGCCAACGTTTCGGGCAACTACAATATTCCTATCGTAGGCGGTGAAGGCGGTATCAACGACGCTTGCGGAGTCGTTACTTACAGCGTTGATTATTACGAACTCGGCAGAGTAGCTGCGAAGATGGCATTTGATATTTTGGTTAACGGCAAGAACCCTGCCGAAATGCCTGTCGGATACCAGACCGAAGGTTTTGCGTTGTCAATCAACACTACCGTAGCTGACGAAATCGGCTATACTATCCCTGACTCTATCTTGGCTTTGCAGTAATCATAGGCGGACGATATCACAATGGGATTTCTAATGACAATATTAGGCGGTGCGGGCGAAGGCGTGCTTTGGGGTATAATGGCTTTTGGCGTTTATATCACTTACAGGCTGCTGGACGTTGCGGATTTGACGGTAGAAGGCAGTTTTGCTACCGGTAGCGCCATCGTCGCATTGCTTATCAACAACAACTGTGATCCACTACTGGCAAGTTTTGTTGCTTTGCTGGTAGGCGGAGTAGCGGGCATGGTTACGGGGTTACTCATCACCAAGTTCAAGATTGCGCCTATTTTGGCGGGAATTCTGACTATGACTGCGTTGTATTCCGTCAACCTGATTATCATGGGTATGCCAACGCTATCTTTGCCTATCGGTGTCAATATGTTTGCAATCGTTAGTGGCTGGTTTAACGATGCCGTAGCAAGAAACTATATTATTCTTATTATCGGATTGATTATTGCCGCCATAATTATAGCTGCAAGCTATTGGTTTTTCGGTACAGAAGTCGGTAGTGCGATTCGTGCTACCGGTTCCAACGAAAAGATGTGCCGTGCGCAAGGAATCAACACCGACAACACCAAGATTATTGGACTTATGCTTTCCAATGCGCTCGTAGCGTTTTCAGGCTCTTTGGTTGCACAGCAATTCGGTTACGGAGATATAAGTTTTGGTGTAGGTTCGATAGTAATCGGACTTGCGTCGGTCATCATCGGAGAAGCGATAATCAGCGCTAAACACAACTTTTTGTGGAGAATAATCAGCGTATTTGTCGGCAGTATAATATACAGAGAGATTATCACGCTTATCATATATGCGGGACTTCCGACCGATTATATCAAACTTCTTACGGCGGTGCTTGTGGTTGTTGCGCTCTCGTTGCCTAATCTCAGGGGCAAGTTCAAGCGTGGTTCAAAGCCAAACAATTCCAAGCGTGCCAAAGAAGCGGTGGGCAATCCTACCGACGTGATTATGAACGACGAAGTTGCCAATCAGATAGTAGAGAACGCCGAAAAGGAGGGTAGTGAAAATGCTTAAACTAACCAATATTCACAAGACCTTCAATATCGGCACAATCAACGAGAAAAAGGCTCTCAACGGACTTAATCTCGATATGGCGGAAGGCGATTTTGTTACCGTCATAGGCGGTAACGGCGCAGGCAAATCTACTATGCTCAACATTATCTCGGGAGTATTCCTTCCCGAAGAAGGTAGCGTAGAAATCAACGGCAAGGACATTACCAAGTATCCCGAATACAAGAGAGCGGCTATGCTGGGCAGAGTATTTCAGGACCCGATGGTAGGAACGGCGGCCAATATGAGCATCATCGAAAACCTTGCTCTTGCCAATCGTAGAGGTAAAAAGAGAGGTTTGGGCTGGGGCGTTACTAAGGCGGAACACGAGATTTACAGAGAAAAACTCGCAATGCTCGGACTCAATCTCGAAGACAGACT
>JBJETQ010000045.1:0-11869 GCA_051883395.1 Christensenellales bacterium
GCGCCAAAATAACCTTTGGCTTGCTTCATAATCTTTCTTCTTTTCTTTATAGCGTTGACGCCTCTTTTAATTCTCATATCTTAGTCCTCCACTGTTAAATCAAACTCTTGATGGTCTTTTCTTGTGTCACAGACACGTAAGCGGTCTTTCTCAAACCACGTTTTCTCTTAGACGATTTTTTGCTAAGAATATGTCTTCTGTTCATCTTAGCTCTCTTAATTTTGCCGTTTCCCGTCAACTTAAAGCGCTTTCCTGCGCCACTATGTGTTTTTTGTTTTGGCATAGTTCGTTATCCTCCATAGGTATATAATTATTTTTTTGCGATTGGGTTGAGTATCATAGCTACGGTACGACCTTCGAGAACAGGTCTTTTTTCCATAGTAGATACGTCTTTGAGAAGGTCGAAGAAGTCGTCCATAACTCCTACCGCTATCTCAGGACGAGTGATAAGTCTGCCTTTGAGCCTTATCGACGCCCTTACTCTGTCTCCGCTCTCCAAAAACTTGCGTGCGCTCTTGGCTTTGGTGTTGAGATCTCCCACGTCGATAGAAGTAGACAACCACACTTCCTTCATTTCCACAATTTTTTCCTTCTGGGTTTTGCGGTTTTCCTTTTCTCTCTTGGTGGTCTCGTATTTGTACTTGCCGTAGTCCATCAATTTGCATACAGGCGGCTTGGCGGTTGGCGATATTAGTACCAAATCAAGGTTTTGCTCGTCTGCGATATCGTTGGCTTCAAAGCTGGACATAATGCCGATTTGCTCTCCGTCAGCACCCAAAAGTCTGACTTCCTTTTCTCTGATTTGATTGTTAATCAATAATTCTTTGATAAGAATTTCCTCCCTGCCTTTGGCAATAAAATACGGGCGACAAAAACAATCTGTCGCCCGAAAAAAATACCTTTCTCAATATTAACCACGGCTAAACTGAGTCGCCGGGTGAGTGCCAGACTGCTTTGTTTCCTTGTATATATTATCAAAGCCTTTGCAATCTGTCAACTGTTTTTTTGCAGATATTTTAGTCCAATCTTTTGTCAGCCACTTCCTTGGCTACTCTTGCGATAAAGTCTTCCAACTTCATCTTGCCAAGGTCGCCTTCTCCCCTTCTTCTCACGGCAACCACGCCTTCTTCGGCTTCCTTGTCGCCGATAATGAGCATATAAGGTATCTTTTCTACCTGCGCCGCTCTTATCTTGTAGCCTACGGTCTCGCTTCTTGCGTCGACTTCCGTTCTTATACCCATAGCTCTAAGCTTGCCGGCAATATCTTCGGAAAGCTGTTTGGTACGGTCGGTAAGACACAGCACTCTCACTTGCGTAGGAGCTACCCACAAAGGAAATGCGCCTGCAAACTTTTCTATCATCAATGCTATGGTTCTTTCATAACAGCCTATCGAAGTACGGTGTATGATATAAGGTCTTTGCTTTTCTCCGTTTTCGTCAATATAGGACATATCGAAGTTTTCCGCAAGGAACATATCAACCTGCACCGTGATGATGGTGTCTTCTTTGCCATGAACGTTTTTGATTTGAATATCGAGTTTCGGACCGTAAAAAGCCGCTTCGCCGATGGCTTCGGTGTAGTTGATGCCGATATGATCGAGAATCTGACGCATGGTATTTTCGGCTTCTTCCCACTTTTCAGGGTCGTTGATATACTTGTCGGTATCCTTAGGGTCCCATCTGCTGAATCTGTAAGTTACGTCGTCTTTGAGTCCGGTGCAAGCAAGCATATAATTGATAAGGTCGATTACTCCGCTGAACTCCTGTTCGAGTTGGGACGGCGTACAGATAAGATGACCTTCGCTTATCGTAAATTGTCTTACTCTTATCAGTCCGTGCATTTCTCCGCTGGCTTCGTTGCGGAAAAGCGTAGAAGTTTCGCCGTATCTTATTGGCAAATCTCTGTACGATTTGAGTCCGTTGTTATAAATTGTATATTGGAAAGGACAAGTCATAGGTCTGAGAGCAAACACTTCGTCGTCCTTCTTTTCGTCGCCTATAACGAACATAGAGTCGAGATAATGGTCCCAATGCCCCGAAATCTTGTAGAGATTCGACTTTGCCATATAAGGAGTTTTAGTTCTCACGTATCCCCTGCGTTCTTCTTCGTCTTCAACAAAACGAATGAGCGTCTGCATCAATTTTGCGCCCTTAGGCATCATCAATGGCAAGCCCTGGCCGATATTTTCGTCGGTCATAAAAATACCCATCTCTCTGCCCAGCTTATTGTGGTCTCGCTTTTTGGCTTCTTCAAGAGCAGTAAGATAGTCAGTCAAATCGCTCTTTTTGTCAAAGCAAGTGCCGTACACTCTCGACAACATCTTGTTATGCTCGTTGCCACGCCAATATGCGCCGGTAAGCGAAGTGAGTTTGAATGCCTTGATATAACCTGTGCTAGGCAGGTGCGGACCTGCGCAAAGGTCTACAAAATCGCCCTGTTTGTAAAAGGAAATTACAGCGTCCTTAGGCAAATCGTTGATAAGTTCTATCTTATAGTCTTCTCCGTACTGTTTCATCAGTTTGATAGCGTCTTCTCTCGGAAGTTCAAAGCGTTCGAGCGGATAATTGGCTTTGATAATCTTTTTCATCTCGTCTTCGACCTTGCCCAGTTCTTCCATAGTGATGGCCGTCTTGAAGTCGAAATCGTAATAAAAACCGTTTTCAATAGCCGGACCGATTGCCAGTTTGACGGTCGGATAAATGCTTTTCATAGCCTGAGCGAGAACGTGCGAACAGGTATGTCTGTATATTCTGCGACCTTCTTCGTCCTTAAAGGTCAACAATTCCAGCGTGCAGTCCTTGTCTACAACCGCATTCATCTCTACTACCTTGCCGTCGATTTTTGCGCCCAGCGCAACTCTAGCAAGGCCTTCGGAAATGTCCATAGCAATTTCCGATACCTTGATACCTTCCGGGTATTGCTTTTTGCTACCGTCTTTGAGTGTAACTATCATATCCTTCTCCTTATAAAAAAAGTCCTTATATTGCGAGAATATAAGGACGATAATAACCGTGGTTCCACCTTATTTGCAACGTCAGTTGCCACTTGTTTGCGTCTGTTCGCCGGACGTAGCGTGCCTACAAAAGGTGGTATAAGCATTGGCGTTGTGCGTCATCTCAGCTCCCGACGCTCTCTGTATCAACGTAGACAACCTTACTTGTCCTTCTGCCCGACCTTGCGGTCGAAGGCAATTTGTATCGTTATTATAAAACAAGGTTTTTGCTTTGTCAAGAGTTTTCACACAAACTTAATCTTGACCAGATTGACCAATTTTTCTACCAGCGTTCTGTCGGAATTTTCCCGCTCCACAGCCAGTTGTTCCACTCTGTTGTATATCAACGTGGCAACTACGTCGTCGTAAGGGTCGTCAAAAAGTTGTACGTTGTCAAGCGCAAAACCGCTGCTGCCGTCAATCAGAACGGGCGCAGGACAAAACCGCAAAAGCGCAGTTCTGCACCTTATTTTGTTGCCTTTGCCAAGATAGGAAACTATTTGATAAATATCGTTTTTTTTGGGATTGTACGACAACAACTCATAACTCATCATCGACAATTCCGACCAGTCGAATTTGAGCTGTTCCATAGCAAAGTCAAAAATGCCGTCAAGCGAATATACCTTGTATCGGCGCAAAGACTCCGCCACCTTGCGTCTTTCGTATTCTCTGTTGTAAAAAACAAGCGCGCATATCAAAGCCTTGTTGTGCGGCTGACTCTGTTGCATTGCGCACTCGTTGACTATATAATCGAATTTATAATTGTTGAGCAATATTTCTGCAATATTTTCTTCCAGTCTGCTCTTAGCCGTCGTCGCTACTTCGTCCAGGCACTCCAAAGCAAAAATATCATAGCCGATGCTCTCCGCTCTTGCATAGGCAAGATTGGGTATTTTTGCAATTTTGTTTTCCATCAAATCGGCTATTTTACTTTTGTAACGAGATATATAAACTTTGCTTTGCCACATATAGATATTGTATGCAAGGCGGTATCAATAATTCAGCGCAAAGCCCAATATTTTATCTGTTCACTCAAATTTGTCTCCGCAAAGTCTATTGCTCGGCACACTTCTTTTTGCCCACGTTTCTTATGTCCCATTCCAACACAAAATTGCTGAATTTGTTGTCTTTATGTTTTTCCAAAGCCTTAAAAATTAGTTCTGCAATCAGATAGGCAACCAGTCCCGACAACGTGCCGACGATAATGCCTGCCAAGGCGTCGCTGGCATAGTGAGCCACGAGATAAACTCTTGCCACAGCCATTGCAATCAGTCCTATATAGCCAACCCAACTCCACTTTTTATTGCAACTTAGCAACATTGCCATAGCCCATGCCGCCACGGCGGTAACGTGTCCCGAAGGAAAAGAAAAACCGTCTTCCGCAGGGCTGCCCACGGCTTGCCAATATCCTAAGTAGGCAGGGTCGGTCATAGGTCTTGGACGCATAATCACGTCTTTGAGAATAACGCTCGTTATGAGCGCACCGCAAGCCACCGCTCCAAACAGGCAAACCCCAAACTTTCGTGTAGGTTTGAACAGACAAAGTATTATCGCCGCAACAAAAAATATTATGCCCTTTTCTCCCAGCAGAGTAATCAATTTGAACAGCGGCGTAAAAAATCCGCCTGCCGATTGGGCCAATGTATGCAGAGCCGCAAATATAGTTGCGTCAAAAGTTGCAAAAAAGTTGT
Organism: Christensenellales bacterium; assembly: GCA_051883395.1. GTDB lineage: Bacteria > Bacillota > Clostridia > Christensenellales > UBA3700 > HGM11368. Next base: position 4,685 of record JBJETQ010000045.1, read on the forward strand.
TAAGCCACTCAGCCATATTTTCTCCTTTGTAAATAGCCTGTCAGTCCTTTGGCGCAGGCTGGTTGACGACAACCTGTGGAAACGGTATATTGATTCCGTTGTTGTCAAACAGCAGTTTGATTTCTCTGTTGAGATCTCTCTGCACCTGGAATACGTCTTCTTCCTTACACTTTGCTGTAATCAAAAGATTTACGCTCGACTCGCCCAACTCGCTCACGCCGAGATAAAAAGGACCGTCGACTATGGCAGGAATATTCTCTTTTATCTTGTCGAGATTGTTCTTTATCACTTCTTCCACCTTAGGTATTGATGCGCCGTACTCTATACCCACCTGACATTTTGCCACCGATATTTCCTGCGTCTGATTGATAATGGACGTAATCTGACTGTTGTTGACGATATTGACGTTGCCGCCTGCGTCTACAATCTTTGTGGTGCGGATACCGACTTCCTGCACGGTACCACGCCAGCCGTTGATGACGACGATATCGCCCACTTCAAACTCTCCTTCAAACACAATAAACATTCCTGCTACTATGTCGGATACAAGGCTCTGTGCGCCAAGACCTATGACGAGCGTCAATATTCCGGCACCTGCAAGGAGTGTGCCTGTATTTACTCCCCATGCTCCCAGCACCAGCATCAAAGTAGCCAGCGCTATCACCCATTTGAGAAAATTGACGAGCAGTTTATGAATTGTCAAAGCACGTTTGGTATCGGCAAAACTCTTGCGCATGATATATTTGATGAGCCAATATATCACCACGGCAAGCGAAATAATCTGTATGCTCTTTATCATTGCGGGAATTTTATTGAACAACGTGTTGACAAAATCATTGTCGGTCAATGCCTGATTGAACACGGAGTCTTCTCCGTACAGTTGACTGCTGAACACTCCCGTAAGCACGGTAAGGGTGAGAGCAAGCACAATGACAATAATTTGAATGGCTCTTTTTGTCAGTTTTTTCATAGGTCTTTTCAATTTATTCATATTCTATTCTCTTTTTGTCTTTATTTTTTGTTTTGTCAACAACTGCTTGTTGTTGCCGTCCTGTATATATACGGCTACGGTGTATTCCATACCCGATTTGAGATTGTCAAAACTTCCGCTGTTCTGTCCGCCGTCAATCGCTACGCTGCGATGAGTAAAATCGTTGTACGCTTCCACTATCAAACCTTGTGCCTGAGCGTCGGTCTCCACGCTCCACGTTATCTGAGTTTCGGTGCTGTCAAGAGCCGTGATGTATGCGTCTACTGCGGCGTCGGAAGTCATAGCCACTCCGCTGCCGAGCAACAATGCGGCAATGGCAAGCAAAGTGCTTGTCGCCACCGTTGCGACCTGTTTTTCTTTGCCCACGTATTTGTCGTTGGACGGCACAGGGTTTATCTCATTGTTCGGTACGCTGTTGACTACCAGACCCTTGTCGCCGCTCTCATTGAATTCCTGCATATCTGTTCCTTCTTATCTATTATACCACACGCCACGTTTTTTTTACAATATTTCTTTTAATAAAAAGAACGTGTATATTATGACACGTTCTTTATCTTAGTAACATTGCAGCATCTATTTATTCCAGCTCTTCATAATAAATCTCATCTGTACTTATTTCTATTTTGCTATCATTAGCTAGTAAATGATTTTTTCCCTTCTCATCAGTTTGCAGTCGTTTTGTCGGTATTTCTTCACCGCCAATTTCTACTATCAATTTATTATATTCTTTTGCTATATTATTAAAATTTATATTGTACATATCAATGTTTTTATCATATTGCTCTACTTTTTCTTTTAATTTATTAATCTTTATGGATATATATATTTCCAGCACAATTGGCGCAGATATAATGCCCAAAAAAGCAAAAAACAATACATAAATCAACAACTGATAACAATTTGCCTTTACAGTATTTTTATTTTTGTCAGGTTCAGTAAAATAATTGAAAGCTATTACCAATCTTATCAGATACAGCAATCCAATAATAATGTTTGCAACAATACCAAACACAGTGTCTGACACATTGAATAAAAATTCTGCCAGCAACAAAGCAACTATTATGATTGTAGAACAAATCGAATAATTTAGCGCACGTTTTTTACTTTTCAATTTGTTTTTTAAAACGTATATATTGGCTTCTTTTTGATATTGGTCGATTTTATCCGTAGATTTGGATAAATCACATTTCAACTCTTGGGTTCTCTGCTCGATTTTGTCATAAAAATAGTTGTTAGTTTTGTCAATCAGGCACTCTTTGATTTTTTTATATTCCGGCGTCGCAATCACTGTCTCCAAATCAGTAATACCTTTACACTTCAACAAAGTAACCCAGCACATCTGATAGTTAGGATGTTCTTCAACTACTTTTTTTGCAAATGCCAATGCTTCATCGTTCATATTATCTTGCAGAAGTTGGTCTATTGTCTGCAAAAGTTTGTCAGTCTCAAAATTTTCTTTGCACACCGAAACAATTTTATCCAATTTTTCCTTTTCTTCCGGGGTGCAATTTTTCATCATATCTTTCAGCCATTCGCAGTCTAAGTCAATGGCAAAATCTATCAATGCAGACTCGTCGATAATATGTCTTAACACTCTTTCTTCCGCCCACATCAACAGTCCTTCTCTTGCAACATGATAATCATAAGCAGAGATTGTCTTCATTTTTTCAAAAAGACTTTCTTTTTCACTTATCAAAAAATTTACTTCAGCATCCAAGTTCTTTTTTATGCAATAATAACAAACTTGCATTCTATCCAGTTTGTCTACCTTAGCACGATGCGCTTTTATTTCCATCAATAACGATTGCATTTTTCTCCTACGGTCGGCATGACCCAAACATTAAATTAATTTTATTTTTTAGATTACAGCTAGATAACTAAAAATCAAAGTAATCAATACTGTCATCTTCAGTTACATTACTGTTTTTTTCCGTTGAATTATAAGTTATTATCTCATCTATATCAAGCCCAAATTTTATTTTCAGTTCATTAATTTCATATTCTATTTCGTCTGTATTAAATCCAAAAAGCGTCTGCAAATTGTATAATCTATTGGCTGCTTTCATAATTTCATTTTTAAGACTTATGATTTTTTCTTCTATGGCAGGACATTCTTTCTGATCGTATATCCTGACATATTTATTTATTTCTTTATTATTTCTGACTATTTCACCAACCATAACAACTTCCAGTGGTAAGATTGCAACCAAAGGTAACAACAAAAATAATGGTAAAAATAGTAGACTGACGCCTGCCATTTCTAAGAAAAAGAGACAAATGCCGTCTAATATGATTAATTCATTATATTTTTCTCCATATATCCAAAAAATAATCACTCGAATAATTAGAGCCACATATCCGACAGCCAAACAAACCCAAAATTGCCATTCTATCAAATTTTGACATCCATAAATTATCGCAAGAGCAACTACTATGTCAAATATTATACCAAAAAACAATGAACAATACAGAAAGATTTTTTGTTTGTCAATTAAGTCTTCTTTTTCTAAAATTTCATCATTAGTCGATTCTTCTAATTTTTCAGCTTCAAGTTCCTTTTCTATCAATGCGTTTTGACGGTCTTTAAATTGTTCTTTACATCTTTGGATACAAAGCGTGATGCTATTTTGATAAAAATTATCGTTCTTGTCAACCAACCCAGCCACAAGATTATGATATTCTTCTGTTTTTACTATTTCTTCTATATTTTCAATTCCTTTACATTTCAACAGAGTAACCCAACACATTTGATAAGTTGGATGTTCTGCGGCAATATTCTGAACAAACGGTATAGCTTCTTCATATAACTCTTCGTCCAAAAGTTTTTTAATCTTTTTTAATTTATTTTCTGCATTGATATTGTCTTGACAAACCGATACTATTTTATTGTAGTATTTCTTTTCTTCTTCATTACAATTATTCAGCAGCAACTTCAACCATTTACAATCAAAAGACAAAGGAAAATCCATCAATGTAGCTTCATCGTAAATACGTCTGTTCAAAACATCTTCTGCCCATAACAAAAGACATGCTCTGGCAGCATCAAAATCTTTGTCAGCAAATTGGCTGAGATTCTCTAAACAATCATCATGCTTCCTTTTGACGCTATTGCAAGAAAATTTATCTTTCAAACAAAAGTAATCGTCAAAATCTTCAAGCGCTTCTCTCTTCTTTTTCTCTGCGATTATTTGCTCAGGTGTAAGCTCAACTTTAACTTTTTCTCTTGCCTTACGTGCCTGAGTACGGAAGTTTTCAAATTCTTCATATCGTTTCTGAGCCACTTGACTTACGTTTATTTTTGAACTGGCTTCGCCGTCATCTCCGTTTTCCAAGGCGGTTTTCAAATAACTTCTTACCTTATCCCACCAATCTAAGTCGTCGTGTCTGATAGACTGTTGCCATCTGAGCGCCGTAGGCAAAGTCTCAGGTGCCACCTTAGAACCTAGTATCACCTTAAAAGACTTATTTGGGTTGTCTTTGACAATTTTAACAAATCTCGACCATTCGTTTTTTACCCATACGGCATTGATATGTTCCAAAGAAGTGCCAAGTATCAGCATAACCTTTGCGCTGTTAAGTGCAGAAAATATGTTTGCTTCGTATTCTCCTGCCTTATCCGCTAGCGACTCTTCTGCATAAAAGACCTTATATCCGTATCCCGTCAGTTGAAAATACAAATCTTTCGCCCATTTGCTCTCTTCGGTAGGCGTAGTCCCGTCGTCTTCGTTTTGCTTATAACATATAAAGATATCATAGACAGGTAATTTATCAGTCTTCATGAGTATCTGATTGCGTACCCTTTCTATGCTCTCGCCTTGTTTCTCAAATTCCTTTATCTGTTCATAATTGGCATAGTTGATAGCTTTTTTATAGTTAATATTGTCTTTTACTGCAATGTTTTGCACTCTATGACACAAAGTAGGCTTATACTCGTTGTCTTTGACGTCTTTTACAAATTCAATGCCATACTCGGACAAGAACATGCCCCAATAAGCATCGGAACATTCCTTATCCAGCTCAATAGCTCTCTCATACTCTTCCATAGCGCCTGCAAAATCTTTGCGGTATCTGAGTTTTGCAGCAGTATTGAGCGCATACATCAATTGGCTGTTATCAGACTTGACATAGGCTTCGTTTCTGCAATATCTGCACCTATAATGGCCTTGACTCAAAATTTCCATCTCGCCGCCACAAATCGGGCATTGCATTATCTTCAAACTTTCTTCCACGTTCTTCTCCTATGTAAATCAATCTGACAATATATATATTATTTACAATGTTTATATTACTTACTTTTATAGTATATTATGCAAAACTATTCAAGTCAACTAGTTTATAAAAAATGCGTCAAAAGTATATTTTAATTTCTATTACACACTTAAAAAAATACCCCTGAATTAGGGGTATTTTTTTAATAAATTATCAGTAAGTTGTGCTTAAAATTGTGAAAATCGACTTGGCGTCATATCCAAGCCGATTGTTCAATTTATTGCAACTGAGCTTTTCTTTGCTGTTGTGCGTTTTGCAGATATTGCTCTGCAGCGGCTTTTGCTTCTTCGATAGCTGCTTCAAATTCGCTCTCAGCATTGTCGATGACAGCCTTGACGTCGGCTTGTGCGTTTGCAATAATCTCTTTGTCTTCGTCGGTCAGTTTGCCGTCCATCGTCGCCTTTGTATTTTCTTTGGCTTTTACAACGTCGGCAAGCAAAGCCTTGTAGCTATCAATATCAGTCAGTTTGTTTATGTCAAAGCCTTCGATAAATTCGCCAAGGCCTTCTACAGCCTTTTTGAGTTGACCGTATGCCGACGCTTCGTCCTGCATCATATCCTGCACAGCCTGTTCTTCTGCGGCGCTGAGATTATCCTTAATCTGATTAAGCTTGGCAAGAACGCTGGCTTTTTGCTCATCGGAAGCGTTTTTGAGCAATTTGTCGCAATAAGCGTCAATACTCTCGACGGTTACTTTGCCTTCGCTGTTTTGAAGTTGGGCAATATCCACGTCCAAACTCGTTGCAAACTGCTCAGCCAATTCTTGGTCAAGTTCTATTCCCGCAATCTGTTCAGCAACGTATATTGCGCTCTGCAAAGCATATTGAACGGTAGTCAATCCTACCAGTTTGGTAGCTTCCAGACCTGCGCTTGCACCTGCTGTAATCATTTCAAGTCCCGAAGCCTTCTGAGTCATCAACTCCACGTATTTGACTGTGTAAATTCCGAAGTTAGCGGTGTCTCTGGCAAGGTTGAACGCAACGCTTGCGCTATTGTACACAGCCTGATAAGCCGCCGTTGCATAAGTAGAAATCTTATTCTCGCCACTCTCGCATATCTCAATGAGCTGTTCTGCGTCCATATCTACGGCAGCTTCCATATCCAACGACGTATCGTATGCGCACGCATTGAGTGCCAAAGCAAATTTTGATGCCGTTACGTCGCTATATTTAGGGTTTTGCGACTTAAATTCTTCCCACTTTCTCTCAACCGAAAAAGGCAAATCTGTACTTACGTTCAAAGATATTGTGGTGTCAAAGTTGCCGATTGTAGCGGATATTTTTGTCTTCAAGTCATCTTCAAATGAAGCTGTCTCACCCGATACGCACACGGATATTCCGCTGTTTTCCTGGGTTATGTATCCGTATTCTATCGCCAGTTCCAAAATCTTGTTTGTTGCTGTCTCTACGCTCACGTTGAGCAAGCCTTCTTCTCCGTACAACATAATCTGAGCGTCTTCGTTTTTAGCTGCTACGCTGACAACCATATTGTCGCTGTTGACAACCATTTCAACGGAAGGATTGATATTGATGGATACCAAAGCTTTATCAGGTTCTGTCGTATTGTCGTCATTATTACAGCCGACAAATGCAAAAGTTGCACAAATCATTGTCAAAACCATTGCCAATACCAAAAATCTGCTTCTTTTCATTTTCATTCTCCTTTTTATCAATTCAAATATTCCTTTTCTTTTGTCAATAATAATTTAGCACCAATTCCAAAAAATGTAAACGAAACATCAAGTAAAATTCAAATTTTGTTCAAATTTTACATTTTCATTTTTTTACAGATGCAAAACGCCTTTCTCAAAAAATAAAATCGTCAAGCAAGAAAAAGAAAAAATATTGTCGCTATTGAGTTGACAAAGGTTCAACTTTGGTTTATTATACTATTGCTAAATAAATGCGGACATGGCGGAATTGGCA
>JBJETQ010000046.1:0-2516 GCA_051883395.1 Christensenellales bacterium
GTTAGGTCTTGCTTCGTAAATTACGCCTACAACTCCGAGTGGCGCTCTTACCTTGTCTATAACAAGTCCGTTAGGGCGTACAAAAGTAGCCACTACCGAACCTACCGGGTCAGGAAGATTGACAATTTGTCTCACTCCTTCCGCCATCGCTTCGATACGACTATCGTTGAGCTTTAATCTGTCTTGCATGGCTTTGCCAAGATAATCTGCCTGACTTACGTCTAAATCGTTGGCTTTGATAATTTCTTGTTTGCGTGCAACGATATTGTCGGCTATTTTGCCGAGAATTAAGTTTTTGACAGCCGTGTCGGCGGCTGCCAATTCATAACTTGCCAGCCTTGCCGATTGGCAAATATCCTTTACAGACATTATTCTTCTTCCTCTTCGTCCAATTCTGCGTTATGATATACGTTTTGTACGTCGTCGTTGTCTTCAAGCAAATCGAGCAGCTTACGCACTTTGATTTGAGTTTCTTCGTCAGGCGTAACGGTATTGGAAGGTATCATATCCACGTCGGCGGACAAAATATTGAGACTTCCTTCCTTTTCAAGCGCTTCTCTGACCTGTCCCAGCGTCGTATAGTCGGTATAAATTTCTACCACGTCTTCGTCCACCAGAACGTCGTCTGCGCCGCAATCGAGAGCAAGCATCATTATTTCGTCTTCGTCCTTATCAGCTTTGTCAACCACAATAACGCCTTTCTTTTCAAACATATAAGAAACGCAACCTGTTGTTCCCATAGAACCGCCGCATTTGTCAAATACGTGTCTTACGTCGCAGGCTGTACGGTTTTTGTTGTCTGTAAGAGTTTCTACAATCACCGCAACGCCGCCGGCAGCATATCCTTCGTAAATATTTTCTTCATAGTTGATTGCGCCAAGTTCTCCGCTGGCCTTTTTGATGCCCCTGACAATATTGTCGTTAGGCATATTGTTGGCCTTAGCTTTTGCTATTACGTCTCTCAGTCTCGCATTGCTGTTGGGGTCCGGTCCGCCCGCTTTGACGGCAACGGCAAGCTCTCTGCCTATTTTGGTAAATATGCTGGCACGCTTTGCGTCCGACTTACCCTTTTTGTTTTTGATATTAGCCCACTTGCTATGTCCTGACATAAAAACCTCCCTATGTCATGTAAGTTCATTATTAATAATATATTATCTGCGTATAAAAATCAAGTTTTTTATATGCTACAAAACGCAGTCTATTTGTTGAAAACCAGTTCAAACAGTCCCACCGACAAGCTGACGCCGGCATTGAGCGATTCCATATCTCCGGTCATTGGCAAAGATATGATTTTATCCGCCCTGTCTTTTATTGCGGAGCTTATTCCGTGTGCTTCGCTGCCGACAACCAAAGCCCAGTTTTTGTCCTTGCTTATCTGCGTTTCGAAGATATTTTCTCCCTTCATATCCAGCGCCAGCACCTGTCTGTTTTCCAGAATATCCAAAGCTTCTGCGCTATCGCAGGCAATTACGTTGCATTTCAGCACTCCGCCCATCGACGACCTGACAACCTTGCCCGACAGATAGTCTGCGCAATCTATGGCAATCACGTCTTCAATACCGCACGCCACGGAGCTTCTTATTATCGTTCCCATATTGCCGGGGTCCGTTACCCCGTCCATCACCACTACGTTGCCTTTGCCGACAGGTTTTGCGGCAGGTATCTGCGCCACGGCAATAATGCCGCAAGGCGTCTTTGTGTCGGACAGAGATTGCATAACTTTGTCGCTGACCAGCAAAACTTTGTCTTTGTATTGGTCTATGAGATAGCCGTAATCTTCCGCCTTGCTCTGTTCAACTACAAGATATTTGACATTGGTTTTCTGAGACAAATCTTTGATTATATTTTCTCCTTCCACCACAAACAAACCCGATACGTATCGAGTTTTTTTATCTTTGAGACTTCTGATAGTCTTGATTGTTGTATTGGTAGTCGAAGTAATAATTTCCATATTTTTATTGATAAATTGCAAACGACAGTTGTTCAAATCTTACGCCTGCTATTGCGACGAAACGATAAATATCGTTGTCCGAATTACAATTCTCCACCTGCCATTTTAGTTAGTATAAATATTCGTCAGGCTCTATCCGACGCTATGTTGCAGGTGCGCCGCAAATATAATGTCGATTTACTCTTATATTTTGAGAAATGGGCAACCTATCGGTTGCCCAAAATCATCAAACGTCGATATAATTATGCCTTAGCCTTTTCGCAAAGTGCGGTAAATGCAGCAGGGTCGTTTACAGCGATGTCTGCCAAAACTTTACGGTTAAGGTTGATGCCTGCCTTTTTGAGTCCGTTCATAAATCTGCTGTAACTAAGTCCGTTCATTCTTGCAGCTGCGTTGATACGAGCAATCCAGAGTTGTCTGAAATTGCGTTTCTTTTGCTTTCTGCCGGCAAAAGCATAGTTACCGGACTTCATTACGGCTTGGCGAGCCACACGATACAGCTTGGACTTTGCGCCAAAATAACCTTTGGCTTGCTTCATAATCTTTCTTCTTTTCTTTATAGCGT
>JBJETQ010000047.1:0-11219 GCA_051883395.1 Christensenellales bacterium
TGGTATGTCGTAGATGCTACGGATATGGTATTGGGTAGATTGGCAAGCAACGTTGCCAGCATACTCAAAGGCAAAAATAAGCCTACCTATACACCTAACGTAGATTGCGGCGACCACGTAATCGTTATAAACTGCGACAAGGTAGTGTTGACCGGTAAAAAATTGGAACAAAAATATCACACCTATCATACCGGATACGTTGGCGGTTTGAAGCAAATTCAATACAAAAAGATGATGGAAGAAAAGTCCGACCAAGCAGTTATGCTTGCAGTCAAGGGTATGCTTCCTAAGAATTCTCTCGGCAGACAAATGATTAAGAAGCTTAGAGTATACAAAGGTGCAGAGCATAATCATCAGGCTCAACAACCTATTGAATTGAAATTCTGATAAGGAGATAAGACTATGGCTACTAAGAAGACTAAGAAAAAGGTACAATTCTGGGGAACTGGCAGAAGAAAGAAAGCTATCGCCAGAGTAAGACTTATCCCTGACGGAAGCGGTGCTATCAGCATCAACAAGAGAAGTCTCGACGACTACTTTGGCGGTCTTGACACTCTCAAATATATTGTCAATCAACCTCTTGCTCTCGTAGGAGCATCTGACAAATACGACGTCATCGTCAACGTTTACGGCGGCGGCGCAACCGGTCAGGCAGGAGCAATCAGACACGGTATTTCCAGAGCGTTGGTTCTTGCAGACGAAGATACGAAGGCAGCTCTCAAAGCAGCAGGCTTTTTGACTCGTGATCCAAGAGCAAAAGAAAGAAAGAAGTACGGTCTCAAAAAGGCAAGAAAAGCGCCTCAATTCAGCAAGAGATAATCGGTTCGTGGCACTATATTTCCCTCTCCGCCAAGGAGAGGGAATTTTTTGATAAAAGGACTAAAAATGAACGTGCGTTGTATTTTATATACAATTTACATTGCTATATTTGACTATCGCCAAATGAACAAACTATAATATTAATATGGAAAGTAAGGAAAAGAAGAAAAGAGTAAGCGTTTTGAGCTTTTATAAGCAATATGCGCTATTGATATTCATCTCAATAACGTTTTTGGCAGGGCAGGCAATTTGCGAATTGCAACTGCCCGAATATATGTCCAATATCGTGTCGCAAGGTATTGCCGTCAGCGATATGGATAAAGTAGTTTATTGGGGATTGTGGATGATAGGGCTTACCCTTTTGGGGTCGGTCTTTTCGGTTGTGGTCAGCTATTTGTCTTCCAAGATTTCTGCGTCGGTAGCAAGAGATTTGAGAAAGGCATGTTTTGACAAAGTCATGGCTTTTGCAGGCGAAGAATACAACAAATTCGATTTGGCTTCTCTTATTACGAGAAGTACCAACGACGTTACGCAGTTGCAGAACTTTACCAACGTGTTGCTGAGAATGATAATGATGACTCCGATTATGGGTATAGGCGGCATTGTCAAATCAGTCAAATTGGGTAGCGGCATGGGCAATCTTGCATGGGTTATCGTGGTTGCTGTCCTGATAATTTTTGTAGCAATTGCATTGCTGCTTATGATTGCACAGCCTAAATTTATGAAAATGCAAAAGGCAATAGACGACGTCAACCAAGTCGCAAACGACGAACTTACGGGTATGATGGTTATCAGGGCTTTCAATACGCAACCAAAAGAGCAACAAAGATTTGACGCTGCCAACAGATATCTGACGGGACTCAGTTTGTTTGCCAATCGTACTATGGTTACGCTTATGCCATTGATGACTTTGGTGATGAATGCGGTATCGATAGCAATTGTGTGGATTGCGGCTTATGCTGCGCAGGACATTACTCAGGTCGCAAATATGATGGCGTTTATTCAATACGCCACTCATATAATAATGTCGTTTATGCTTATATCCATGGTATTCGTGCTTATTCCGAGAGCGTCGGTATCTGCCAAGAGAATCAACGAAATATTGGCTACCGAAGTAAGTATAGTCAACAAGGAAGGCAACGAAACGCCTGTCGGAGTGCGAGTTGTGGGGGACGTGGAATTCAAAGACGTTGCTTACAGCTACGGCGGAGACAATGCGGTAGAACATATCAGTTTTGTTGCCGAGCATGGCAAGACGACGGCGTTAATAGGCAGTACGGGTAGCGGAAAGTCCACGATAATCAACATGATTCCACGCCTTATAGACGCTACGGAAGGTGAAATTCTGATAGATTCCGTCAACGTCAAAGACTACAATCTCAAAGATCTGAGAGCCAACGTGGGCTTTGTTCCGCAAAAGAACTATCTTTTCAGCGGTACGATTGCTTCCAACGTGGGCTACGGCTCTACCAATGATGAACAAACGCTGAATAAGTCGATAGATATAGCGCAGGCAAGGCATTTTGTCGACAACAAGGAAAATGGTTTGCAGTCGGAAATCGCTCAGGGCGGCGGCAACGTATCCGGCGGACAAAAGCAAAGACTTTCGATAGCCAGAGCTTTGAGTAAAAATGCGCCTATTTATATCTTTGACGACAGCTTTTCGGCATTGGACTTTAAGACTGACAAGGCTTTGAGAGAAGCACTCGGCAGAGAACTGTCTGACGCAACGATAATAATCGTGGCTCAGCGTGTAGGCACTATCAAAAACGCCGATCAGATTATTGTGCTTGACGACGGTAAAATCGTCGGCAAAGGTAAACACGAAGATTTGCTCAGAACTTGCGACATATACAGAGAAATCGCAAAATCGCAACTTTCGGAGGAGGAATTGGGACTATGAGTATGAGAAAACCGCCTCTCGGACACGGAGGACCTCCCGGAATGGCAACAGGCAGAGCAAAGGACTTTGGAAAAACACTAAGAAAAACCATACAGTATATGCGCAACGACTTGCTCATTATTGTCATCGCATTCGTATTGGCTATCGGCGGCGTGGTTGCAACTCTGTTGGTGCCTGATATATTGGGTAGCGCAACCGACAAGCTTATGACGGGCGCAATGCAGAAGACGGTGTACAATCAGGTTACCGCCAATGCGTTGCCTGACCTTGACGACAATACAAAGGACGTATTTGGCAGACTTGGCGATCAAGACGCTACCGTAAGGGTATTTTTGCAGGACGAGAGCGAGAGAACAGCCGAGCAGAATGCCATAATCAACGAGAATTTCAGCACGGCTGTTTTGACGATAATGAAATCGCAATTGCAGAATCTGCCCGACAATATTCTTGACGTAAATCTATCAGATTTGGTAAAGGCATACGACGCAAGAACAATAGGGGAATACGTAGGCTATCTCAACATGTCTGACGTGTTGGATAAAATTCCGTCCAGCTATCGTCAGGCTGTGGCAGATACTTCTATGAGCGTTGCTCCCGAGATAGACGTGGACGGCATAGTCGCTATTCTTATCAAGATATTGATACTGGTAGGTATATCTGCGCTATTGTCATATTTGCAAGGCTTTTTGCTTGCAGGCGTGGCACAGAGAGTGTCGTACAGATTCCGCAAACAAATCAATGAAAAGTTTGACAAATTGCCGCTGAAATATTATGACGGTATTTCCAGGGGTGAAGTCATGAGTCTGATTACCAACGACGTTGACGTTATATCCACCACGCTCAACCAAAGTTTGTCCCAACTCGTTACTTCCGTAACTACCATAATCGGCGTGTTGATAATGATGTTGACAATCAGTTGGCAACTTACGCTTATTGCCATTGCGATTATTCCGTTGACTCTTATCGGCGTATCTTTTATCGTCAAAAAGTCGCAGAAGTATTTTAAGGACCAGCAAAAGTATCTGGGCAACGTCAATGGCTATATAGAAGAAAATTTTGCAGGACACAACGTTATCAAACTGTTCAACAACGAAGAAGAATGTGTGGAACAGTTTGAAAAATATAATGAACAGCTCTATCAATCGGCAAAATCGGCTAATTTCTATTCCGGGTTGATGCAACCTATCTCTGCAACTATGGGCAACCTGGGATACGTCAGCGTATGTCTGGTGGGTGGCACGCTTGCGGTGGCAGGTAGTATATCGATAGGTAACGTGCAGGCATTTTTGCAGTACGTAAGACAGTTTAACAATCCTATCAATCAGATGGCAAGTATAACCAACACCTTGCAGTCGACCATGGCTGCGGCAGAGAGAGTATTCAACTTTATTGAAGAAACGGAAGAGAAAGAAAAAGAAGGCGTAACTGAAAGTTTTGAGAGCAACGGCAACGTTGAATTTTCTCACGTGTCGTTCGGATACAATCCTGACAAAACTATCATCAAGGACTTCAACTCTACTATCAGCAGCGGGCAGACCGTTGCAATTGTCGGTCCTACCGGTGCAGGCAAGACTACAATAGTCAAATTGTTGATGAGATTTTATGAAATCAATTCCGGCAAAATCACTCTCGACGGTATCGACATACAGGACATCAGCAGAAAATCGCTGCGAGATAACGTTGGCATGGTGCTTCAAGATACTTGGCTGTTTGGCGGAACGATTATGGAAAATATCCGTTACGGACGACTCGACGCCACCGACGAAGAAGTAATGGACGCTGCAAAAATTGCATACGCAGACCACTTTATCAATACCTTGCCGGGCGGATATAACTTTGTAATCAACGTTGACGCCGACAATATTTCGCAAGGTCAGAAACAGCTGCTTACTATTGCAAGAGCAATACTTGCCGACCCTAAGATTCTCATTTTGGACGAAGCAACCAGTTCGGTAGATACCAGAACGGAGCAACTTATCCAAAAGGCAATGTCCAGATTGATGCAGGGCAGAACGTGCTTTGTCATAGCGCACAGATTGTCAACAATCAAAAATGCCGACAATATCCTTGTTCTCAAAGAAGGCGACGTAATCGAACAGGGTACGCACACGCAATTGCTTGCGCAGAATGGATTTTATGCGGAGTTGTATAATTCTCAGTTTGACAATAATGAAAATTGATGATTATTAATGTAATAAAGATAAGGACTGCAAATAGTGCAGCCCTTATTTTTATACACAATTATTTTGGAAAATTCAACTTATATGATATAATATATAATATAATAATCAATATATGTGATAAATGCACCCGTAGTCTAATTGGATAGAACAATGCCCTCCGACGGCATCGGTGTGAGTTCGATTCTCGCCGGGTGCGCCATTATCTATTTTTAAAATCTTGTATCAAAAGTTTTATATGAGCTATTTCACTATCAGTCAAGCCGCTTACGTCTACGCATTTTTCGTTTGTTAGTCCCAGCAAATAATCTGTGCTAACGTTGAAATATTTAGATATTTTGACCAACATGTCAATAGAAGGTAAAATATTGTCGTTTTCCCAATTGGAGACACATTGTTTAGTTACGCCAAGTTGTTTGGCTAATTCTACCTGACTTATATTAAAATCTTTTCTAAGTTTTCTTATGCTTTCACTTATCACAGTTTTCTATACCTTTGTCAATATTATATATACTAATATATAATTATTTGTTGACAATATAAAAATACTATGGTACAATTATAATTGACCAAAGATATAATAGCAAGGTGACAAATTATGGGAAAACATACAATATTTGGTTTCTCTACAGTAGCATCATCGTGGAGAGAGGCGTATCGTACAAGTAATATAGGAGATGATTTTAATAAGGTAATTGGAATTGCTGGGGAAGCAGATGAAATATTAAGTTTGGGTGAAATTGTTTTGTATACATATATTTCTGAAGAATGGAAGGGGTTCTTAAGAGGAGGAACAATAGTAAGAAAAATGCAGTTCGCAGTTAAAAACGGAAAAATTGTATCTAAGACCGAACAAAATTTGAATAAAAGCATGGTTTAGTTTTTTTGCAGAATAGAAAATGTTAATAGTGATTCATTGTAGCTATTAATATTAGATATGAGTGATAAACAAATAACAATAAAGGAGACTATTATGAAAAAAATAAAAGTATTATTTACAATATTGTTAATATTTATGTTCATTTTAATATTGTCTAGTTGTATAAGTGATACTGAGACTGTAGAGAAAAACACAAATGATAAAGAGTATTCAATATCAGAATTAATTGGCGTCTATCATGCGGAAAGATATAGTAATGGAACGACATATGAATATACGTTAGTTATATCGTCAGACGCAACTGGGAAATTGGATGAAGAAAGTTATACTTTTGAATCTAAGAGAGCAGGTATTACATGGGAAAAATCTTATGGAACAGGGGATATTGCGTTAACAAAGAAAGATATAACATTGCTAGGTTATAAAGGCTACATTGAAAACGGCGATATTATACTTACGATAAATGATAAAGAAATAGTATTTGAAAAATGACTACTATATATAATATTTATACAATTAAAGAGAATTGATTTAAATAAGAATATTGATAAGTAAGTGCCGCACATGTTGAAAGGTATTAAGGAAAAATGAAGTGATGTAATTGCCATTGTTTTGGTAGCTATGATGTTCATTATTCCTATTGTGCTACTAATTAGTTGGCATATAGCCTACACAAATGATAGAGAATACTCAATGGCTGATAAAATAGGAACATACGATTGCTATTTAGAAGAAATATATTATGATCAAAATAATAAGCTATTTGAAGAAAAAAGATTGATTATTTCCATAACTTCTTCTGGGGATTGTATAGGAACGGCAACTGTGAAAAGAATAGGATATGGTAAATACTATGATCAAAGTCAATCAGCACGAATTTTATATCAAGGCAAGGTGTTTTTAAGTGAAAAAGGCATACAAATAGGCGGACGCAAAGGGTACATAAAAACGAAACAATAGAAGAAACTGAAATAGAGAATAAAAAAAGAATAAGAGAGATTACAATAGATGGGGTACTTATCGTGCAATTATATATTAAAGGAAATATGCTATTGCGTGAAAGCATAGAGATGTTACAAGACGACTTGAATAAGATATTGGGAGAGAAGACAATAGGTCATATTGCTATACAATCTCTTGATAATTGTTTTACTATTAACGGAGAACAATATACCGGACACAGCGTAACGATACATATATACAAAGAAAATGGAGTATGGATTCTTTCGGCGTGTAAATTACACGGTTCGGATAAAAATTTGAATTTATTTTTGGAGAGAGACGTCGAAGCATTAGTATACTAGTCAAATGGGTCCAAAGCGGCTCATTTTTTGTTAAAATAATTGCCAAAATCCTATTCAAAAAAATTTTTAAAAAATTTAAAAAATTTTGTTAAAAACGCTTTACAACTTTAATTGGATAAAGTATAATAGTGCCATAAAGATAAACTTTAACTTGTTAAAGTGATAAAGGAGAAAACAAAAATGACAAAGAAAATTATCTTAGCAGCAATCGTAGTGGTTATGGCTCTCACAGGTGTTTTTGCAATGGTAGGTTGCAACAAAGATTCTGACTGGGCATATATCGAGAAGAACGGGGAGATGATAATAGGTTATACGCTCTTTGCGCCTATTGCATACGAAGAAAACGGCGAGCTTATCGGTTTTGATATCGACCTTGCAAAAGCAGTTGCGGCAGACCTGGGCATCAACGTCAAGTTCCAACTCATCAACTGGGATACCAAAGAAGTTGAACTCAACGCAAAGAATATCGACCTTATATGGAACGGTATGACTCTGACCGAAGATAGACAAGCATCTATGGAATGCTCCATTCCTTATCTCAACAACAGACAAGTAGCCGTTATCCGTAAGGCTGACGCTGCTGTGTACACCACCAAAGACTCTATGGCAAGTGCAAGATTTGTAGCTGAAAAAGGTAGTGCCGGTGCAGATATAGTAGCTGCTGAATTCGCAAATGCCGATTATACCGGTCTTAATAGCCAAGCCGACGCACTCAATGATGTCAAGGCAGGCACCAGCGATATCGTTATCATTGACTCTATCATGGCAGGCTTCTACTGCTCGCAATCTGACTTTTCTGATTTGCAAATCGTTACCAGCGTAGAATTCGATACCGAACAATACGGCATTGCAGGCAGAAAGGGCGACACCGAGTTTATCGGCAAAATCAACGCAAGTCTCAGAAAGCTTCAAGCTAACGGAACTGTTGCTACTATCGCAGCTAAATACGGACTTGAAAGTGAAATCGCTATTGCATAATAGTAAGTTTTGCTAAAAATTAAACCTCAGAAAAATAATTGATTACACCTATGTCGTTGCAATAACTTGCAACGACATAGCGTGCGTAAAGGGAGAATATGTCATTTGCAGAAGTAACGCTTTCTATGTTGGAAGGCACCAAATACACGCTAGGGTTGTTCTTTATTACCTTACTCATAGCTATACCGTTCGGAATGATAATTGCGGCGTTTGAGCTGTCTAAATCCAAGGTCGTATCAGGCATCGCCAAAGGTTTTGTGTGGATAATAAGGGGTACGCCGCTCATGTTGCAACTCATCGTAGTTATGTACGTACCGGGACTTGTGTTCGGTATTCCTATGAGAGAGAGATTTCTGGCGGCAATCATCGCTTTTTCTATCAACTATGCGGCTTACTTTGCCGAGATTTACAGGGGCGGTATTCAGTCGATTCCGCAAGGACAATACGAAGCAGGATACGTGTTGGGATTTAAACGTAAAGAAATAGTATCGAGAATAGTAATTCCGCAGGTTTTCAAAAGGATAGTGCCACCTATGAGCAACGAAGTAATAACTCTGGTAAAAGACACGTCGCTTGCCAATATTATCGGTATAGTCGAGATAATAATGACTGCAAAAACGATTGTCTCCACCAAAGGTATAATATGGCCGCTGTTCTATACAGGCGTATTCTATCTTGTGATGAGCGGTGTGTTGACGTTGTTGTTCAACTATATAGAGAAAAAACTCAACTATTACAAAATCTAAGGAGAGAATATGGCGTTTTTTGAAGTGAACAATATGCGCAAAGATTTCGGCGCAACCCAAGTTCTCAAAGGCGTAAGTTTTGAAATGGAAAAGGGGCAGGTCGTTGCTATTATCGGTTCTTCCGGTAGCGGCAAAACGACTTTGCTCAGATGTATCAACTTTTTGGTAACACCCGACGCAGGTTCTGTAAAGGTGGGCGACAATATGTTGATTGATATTCCGCAAATACAGCCCGAGCAGGCTTTGACCGACAAGGACAAGGCAAAAATCGCAAAAATTAAAGCATCTAATCTTGCCAAAGAAGAGATTGGCAACAAGGTTGCGGCTGTGATGAACAAAGCTTGCAAAAAAGCCAAAAGACAATGGGAGAAAAACAATAAATTGTCGGAAGACGAGATAAGGAACAGGCGACTGCATATGGGCATGGTTTTTCAGTCTTTCAATCTCTTTCCGCATTACAACGTTCTTGACAACGTTACGCTTGCCGTCAAGTTGAGAGCTAAGGAAAATAAAACAGATGACAAGACGATAGAACAAAACGCCTTGGAGTTGTTGGAAAAAGTAGGTTTGAAAGACAAAATCAACAATTATCCTTGCGAGTTGTCAGGCGGTCAGCAACAGCGTGTGGCAATCGCCAGAGCCTTGGCGCTCAAACCTGACGTACTTTGTTTTGACGAGCCGACAAGTGCGCTTGACCCAGAACTTACGGGAGAAGTGCTGAAAGTTATCAAGGGGCTGAAAAACAGCGACAGCACAATGATTGTCGTTACGCACGAGATGGAATTTGCTCGTAAAGTTGCTGACAAAGTGATTTATATGTCTGACGGAATAATAGAAGAACAGGGCACTCCGGAAGAAATATTCGGCAATCCTAAGAGCGACAAGACAAGAGCTTTTTTGCAAAAGGCAGAAGAAGTGTTATAATAATATCGATATTTTCTTTGTGCCACGACTCAGGTCGTGGCTTTTTATTGTTGCAAAGCAAATGCATGTTGTGTAAAAGCAAATGCGATTTTGCAAAAAATATCGATACGTATCGGCATTTTGCCGTTTTTCGTTTGTAGACTCGGGCTTTATGTGCTACAATATCGTCAAGGAGAAGATATGACCAAAAAGAGAGTAGTAGTAGGAATGAGCGGCGGCGTCGACAGTTCTTTGGCGGCTCTGCTACTCAAACAACAGGGATATGAAGTCGTAGGTCTTTTTATGCGCAACTGGCATGAAAAAGACGACGGCGGATGTTGCAGCGCCGACGAAGATTTTTATGACGTAAGGTCGGTATGCAATAAGTTGGAAATTCCTTATTA
Source organism: Christensenellales bacterium (assembly GCA_051883395.1). Taxonomy (GTDB): domain Bacteria; phylum Bacillota; class Clostridia; order Christensenellales; family UBA3700; genus HGM11368. Next base: position 10,118 of record JBJETQ010000047.1, read on the forward strand.
CAGCGTCGATTTTGCCGACAAATATTACGACAGGGTGTTCAAGTTGTTTGTAGAAGAATACAAAAAGGGACGAACTCCTAATCCTGACGTGCTTTGCAACAAAGAAATCAAGTTTGGTCCGTTTGTCGAGCAGGCTTTGTCCATGGGGGCGGACTATATAGCAACGGGACATTATTGCGACATTGACCACAATGCAGACGGCTACAATTATCTTCTCAGAGCCGTTGACGACAACAAAGACCAGACTTATTTTCTCAATCAGGTATCGTCAAAACAGCTTGAAAAAGTGCTTTTCCCACTCGGCTCTCTTACCAAACCGCAAGTAAGACAATTGGCAGAACAATACGGACTTTCTACCGCACAGAAAAAGGACAGTACGGGTATTTGCTTTATCGGGGAACGCAATTTCAGGCAGTTTCTTGCCGGCTATATACCAATGCAGGAAGGCAAGATTCTTACGCTGGACGGCAAAGAAGTAGGCAGACATAACGGCGTATTTTATTATACCGTCGGTCAGCGCAAGGGGCTGGGCATCGGCGGCGGTGGCAACGGCGAAGCATGGTTTGTCGTAGATAAGGACGTGGAAAATAATATTTTGTACGTTTCACAGGGCGACCAATCTATGATATATCACTCTCATCTTGAATGCGACCAATTCAATTTTATAGCCAAAAAGCCTACGCAGACGTCGTTCAGAGCGCAGGTGAGAATAAGACACCGCCAGCCGCTTCAAGATGCAACGGTCAATATTGACGGAGAAAAAGTAACGATTGATTTCGACGCTCCGCAAAGGGCGATTGCAGAAGGACAATACGCCGTTGTATATCTGTCGAGAGTATGTCTGGGTGGCGGCGTTATCGAGAGAAAGAGCAAATGAATAAGGGCTGTCGGGACCAGTCGGCGCCTGCGTATGACAAAGAAAAAGATAATATGCAAAAAATTTAAAAAATTATAAAAAAGTTGTTAAAAAATGTTGACACAGATTTTTGTCTATGTTAATATGATAAAGCTGCTTGATAAGTATGCAAATACTGTATTTTAGCAGTACAAAGCACCTTAAAAACTAAACAGAGTAAGAAGTAGATGAGCGAAAGAAATTTTG
>JBJETQ010000048.1:0-33916 GCA_051883395.1 Christensenellales bacterium
CTGCTAACCGGATTTGAACCGGTGACCTCGTCCTTACCAAGGACGTGCTCTACCTGCTGAGCCATAGCAGCAACTTAGTTTGCTCAATTATTATATAAGACAAAAACTACTTTGTCAATGTTTTGACTTTATTTTTCTCAAATCTGTTCCGTCTATATATAATGCAAAACCATAGGACTTGTTGCATATACGGGAATATGTTCTTTCGCCGTATCGTGCAATAAATTGTTCCTGGTTCAAATTGGAAGACAAAATCGTCTTTTTTTGGTGATTTATACGCCAATCTACAAGTGATAGAAAATATTCCAACGACACGTTCTGATACATAGGTTCGGTGCCAAGGTCGTCTATTATCAACAAATCACACGCAAACAAATTGTCAAACATTTCCGCAACAGTTGCGTTATGCTCCGTATGTTGAGCCAAAAATATTCTGCTCAAATCGAAAGCCGTGATATATATCACGTATTTGTCCTGTTCAATCAGTCTGTTTGCAATGCTTGCAAGAAGGGTAGTCTTTCCGACGCCGACGTTGCCGCTCAGCCATACAGCGCACAGTTTAGAATTGTCGAAGTTCTTACAAAAACCTTCAAACTTTTCATAGAGCTGTTGCATTGAAGTATTTGCTCCAAGCTCCGCAAGTGTATTGTCTTCAAATCTGGACTTAGGCAGGGGAGACAGGGCGCACTCATTTCTCAGCAACTGATGATAAGCGCTTATAAAGCAAGCGCAAGGCTTGTTGTCCACAATGCCGGTATCTTTGCACAATTGACAATCATAATGAATCTGCAAGTCGAGATTATGCTCCGAAACGTATTCGTCGTATTTTTTTGTTGCCGTGTCCAGTTGCAATCTCAAATCGCCCATATCGAGTTTCATAGCGCTTCTTCTTGCAATCTCGTTTTCAAGACTTCTCTTTTCGGTGTACAGATTAGCAAATACAGGGTCTTGCATAGCGGCTTCAAATCTCAGCGACTGTTCACGTTTGGCACGCAGACGCTTGTTCTGATAGGCATTATTCAGTTTGTTTACCAATTGTCTGTTCATCAAATCAACTCTCCTAAGTCGTCAATACTACTCAAAAATGATGACAATTCTTCTTTTGTGTACTTTCTGTCGCTTACGTTGAAATAACCGCACTTGTTATTGCCGCTCGTGTTGTTTTTTGTTTTGCTATCGGAAGGAAGATTTTTGATAGCTTCCAGATTGTCCAGTCCTGCCTGGCGCCAGCGGGACAGCAGAGAATGAGCGTTGCCCATAGGGTAATTTTTGCCTACGCTTTGCTCGCAGGCATATTTTATCACGTCGTCGTCAAAGCCCCACGATTTCCATACGGCATACTGCTCTCTGTCGGACTTGAGAACGTTACGGGTTGTTCCGCACGCTTCCAACAGCTTTGATATCGTATTGTCGATGTCGGCACGTTCCGAAAGATAATCGTTGATGGCTATAACGCTCAGTCTGCCTTCTCTGATAAATTTATTGGCGACGTTGTTCATTCCTTCCAGAGTACGTACGGAGTTGGAAAAACAATACTCTGCAATAAGCAGAATTGCGTCTTCTTCCAATCCCTTGGCAAGCCAAGGCGAAATATATTTTTCAACCACGCCGTCAACAATATCGTAATGCAATCCGAGTTTTTTGTTGACTTCATAGGCAAGGTCTTTGAGATGTTTTTTGTTTTTGATATAGCTTTCTACTTCGGTTTGGCTCAGCGCATTGTTGCGGAAACATTCGTCCAGCATACCATCTAACTTTGTCATAGAACCTTTTATTTTTCCGGTCTTGACGGCGGCAAGTATTGTCTGCGTATCAAAGCCCCAGTTTTTCGTCCATTTGACAAACAAATCTTTGTCTTCGACGGTCATTTCCGACTTTTTATTCAAAGCTTTGCCTACGGCTCGCAGACCTTCGTTATTCATCTCCTGTTGCATGATGCGGTTTTCTACGTCTTCTATCGTGCGTACACCTTCGCTCAACCAGTTTTTGGCTACGGTAATGACGTAATTAGGCTTTATTTTGTCGTTTTTGAAGCCCACGCAATATTTTGTAATCATCAACAGAACTTCGGGAGAAATTTTGCTTTCTTCCATAAATTCATAGTAAGGAAGATACTGCGACGGCAGGGTGAGATTGCAGCCGAAGATGCTTTCGAGTTGTCTGTTGAAGTCGGCGTATTTTTCCGCCTTGAAGTGCTTTTTGAATCCCGCTTGCGTAAGGGTATTGTACCTTATCGAAAGTGGGGAGAGACTGACTATACTAACCAATCCCAGACGGGACAAATCGTCATAGGCTTTTTCTATCTCATCGGGTTCTAAATCGAGAGCGGCGCACATATTATCCAAGGAGTTGTCTACCGACAGTGGACCCGATGACAGATACAAACCGTAGAGATACACTTTGAGTTGTATCTCGTCGCATTGCGGCAGGTAGTCGGTTATAAACTTGTTTTTGAGTACCGTATATCCGTTGTCGTCCAATATAGCGGCGGTTGTACAAAAATTCATAAAACTCCTTGTAAACCTATTATAAATATGTTAAAATTTATAAGCAGGTATATAAAATAATATCATATTCCACAAAAATATCAAGTCTTTTGTCGAAAAGTTTTTTTGTATACAAAATATTGTAGTCAAAATATTTTCGACCACAACGAGGGTACATGGCTATTATCGAAATAAAAAACCTTACCAAGACCTATAAGGCAAGAAACAAAAGCGCAGGCAAATCGGGCAGACAAACTATCCTTGCGGTAGACAATCTGTCGTTGGACATACAACAAGGAGAAATTTTTGGGTTGGTCGGCTCCAACGGAGCAGGCAAAACCACACTCATCAAGGTCATGCTCGGGCTATGCAAAGCAGATAGCGGCAGCGTGCGTATTTGCGGTTATGACAGCGTCAACGACACCGAATCGATGCTTGCAAAAGTGGGTGCCATAGTCGAAGAACCTACTTTGTTCAAGGACATGACGGGCATGCAGAATCTCAAAATGCTTGCAAGGCTAAGTGGCGGATTGCCACAGTCAAGGCTGGATCAGGTGGTTGAGATTGTGGGGCTTAAAGAAAGAATCAACACCAAGTTTTCTACCTATTCTTTGGGAATGCGTCAAAGATTGGGCATTGCTCAGGCGATAATGCACTCTCCGCAGGTGTTGTTGCTTGACGAACCGATAAACGGTTTTGATCCGCAAGGCATTGTGGAGATGAGACAATTGTTGCGCAGATTGGCAAAGGAATACGGAGCCACCATTCTTATTTCTTCGCATATTTTGTCCGAACTGGAAGAACTGTGCGACAGAGTAGGCATTATGAAAGAAGGCAAACTTATTGCGGTGGACACCATAGAAAATCTTCAAAAGGACAACAACGAAGTTATCGTGCGACTTACTTGCTCCGACGTTGAGCTTGCCACACAGGTTCTGTCGTCGATTGAAGGAATACAGGTCAAAGTCGTCGAGCAGTACGTATACGTAAAATGCACGCAAGAAGACCAGATCAGTCTTATCACGGGAGCATTGGTTGAAAGCGGTGTTAGCATCACGTCCATAAATACTAAGAAAAAGACGCTGGAACAGATTTATATGGAGAAATTAGAAAAATGAGAAGTTTTGGATACGCATTTTCGGGAGAATGTTACAAGATATTCAGAAAGGGTAAAATATTTATTTTGCTCGGCATTTTAATCGCCATAGCGCTGTTATTGACCTTCTGTTTTGAGCTTGTTCAGGATATATCGGGCGCTTTCGATACGACCGTAGATATGGAAATGATAGACGAACAGATTGAGCAGATACAGTACGTTATAGACAATTATACTCCAACCATCAAAATCGGACTTATAGATACCGAATTATATCAGCTGAAAGCGACGTTGGCATATCTGAAATATCTCAAAGCCAACAATTTGCGCTCGTCGGATTTCTATCTGGCAGGTCAGGAAGGATATGACAGCGCAGGATATATCGACGCTATTCTCAACACGTCGTTTGGAATAATAGCTATTTTTGCCATTATCATAATATGCAGAAGCTGGGGTGGAGAAAAGTCAGACGGCACGCTCAAAATGCAATTTATGCGACCAATAGGCAGAAAAAAGATGTACGGAGCCAAGGTGCTGAGCGTGTGGTGCATCAGCGCATTGGTGTTGATAGCCTTGGTATTGTTTGCGCAGGTCGTCGCAATGATTAAATTCGGAGTCGCCACCAAAAAGGTCATTTACGTTATCAACGGTAGCACCGTCGGCGCTATGCCGTATATGGCGTACCTTGCGTTGCAGTTGTTATTCAAACTGTTTGAGTTGTTTGCCTATATACAGTTTGGTGCGTTCATGTGCAATCTTACGTGGAAAAAAGGAAGCGGAATGGCGCTTGCGATATTGGCATATCTGTTTGCGTCCAATATAGAAGGATTGTTGGGTTATTTATACGTAGGCTATGTGGGAATGTTCATCAATCTCGACCTTATGTCAGCTTTCACCATTTCGGGACCGACTCTCAAAGGAATGAACATTATATCGATGGCAATTATTTCGGTGGTATATCAGGTTGCTATTGCCTTGTTCAATCTGCGTCATGCAGAGCGATGCGAGCTTGCTTGACCACAAGTGTCGTAATAAGTAATTTTAGCGACACGTATCGGTTTTTTGCGTTAAAAAGTATCGATATAGAGCGAGCTGAAACTATCAATCTTTGCAGTCTTCCACAAGCAGCAAATCACCGTCAAGGCTCTCAACGAAGTCGTCTTTTCTGAACTTGGCGTTGTGGAAGTCAACGAAGTTGCGATAGTGCGTAGGCAATACTATGGGGGTAGGCAAATCGAGAGAATGACAAATCTCTCTCAGCGCAATCTCCATATCGGCAATGCAGGCAATGTTGTCCGTAAAGGCAATTTTGTCCTTAACTATTTTGTTGTCGTTCAGAAGTTTTATCCAAAGTTTCATAGTGATATTGTACGCAATTATCGCACAAATTGTCAACGATTATGTATGGTCGGCAATTTTATGCTTGTCGTCGTCAAAAAAAATGACTTGACAAAACCGAGTGCAGACATTAAAATAAATATAATATTTTACGGGGGCGTTATGGAGAAGAAAACAATTTCCGAAGCGGTAGTCAAGAGATTGCCCAAATATTACAGGGCTGTCAGAAATTTGTATGACCAAAACGTAACGAAAATATCATCCAGCGCTTTGGCTCAGATGTTGGGAATAACCGCTTCGCAAGTAAGGCAGGATTTCTGCAATTTCGGTGGTTTCGGCCAACAGGGATACGGCTATGACGTTGCCAAGCTCAAACAGGAACTGGCAACGATAATGGGTCTTAATTGCGATTACAACGTCGTTATTATCGGAGCGGGTAATATCGGCAGAGCGTTGGGTGGTTATCAAGGTTTTGAAAAATACGGATTCAAGGTTACGGCAATGTTCGATTCCAATCCCGTAATCGATAACGTAGGCGGTATCAAAGTCTACAATATGTCGCAGTTTGACAATTACGTTGCAAACAACAAGACGGACATGGCGGTGATTGCAACGCCTAAATCGGCGGCTCAGAGCGTAGCCGACAAAATAATATCCTGCGGCATCAAGAGCATATGGAATTTTGCACCGATAGATCTGGACGTGCCGGACGACGTGTCCACAGAAAATATCTCTATGTCGGAGAGCTTGTTGGTGCTGAGTTACAGAACAAAAAACAAAAATTAAGGAGATGGGTTTATGGCAGAAGAATTTATCTTTTCACAAGCGGGAAGAGAAAAACTTGAACAAAAACTAAACGAGTACGAAACAGTCAAAAGAAGAGAACTGATTGCCAGAATATCCGAAGCTCGAGAATACGGCGATTTGTCCGAAAATGCCGAATACAAATCGGCGAAAGAAGAATACGACCTTTTGGAACGTGCAATAGACGAGATGAAATATCAGCTTGAACACGCAGTGGTAATCGACGGCAACGACGGTGAAGAAGGCGTGGTCAATATCGGCAATACCGTAACTTTCTACGATACGGATATGGAAGAAGAATTTACTTATCAGATTCTCGGACATACCGAAGCGTCTATCGAAGACGGTATAATCAGCAACGAATCACCGCTTGCTCAGGCAATTTTGGGACACAAAGTGGGAGAAACCGTAGACGTTGTCATCAAAAACGGCGATTCTTACAAAATCAAAATTTTGGAAATCAAAAAGTAAAAGGCAAATTATTATTGACAAAAGGATATTGAGATGGAACAATACGAAAATTTGAACGATATACTCAAAGCACGCAGAGAAAAACTTGACAATCTTATCGCTTCGGGCAGCAATCCTTTCGAAATAGTCAAATACGACAAGGACGCTTACGCCAGAGACATCAAAAATCAGTATGACAAATATGCCGACAAAAAGGTGCGTATAGCCGGACGTCTTATCTCCAAGAGAGTTATGGGCAAAGCAAGTTTCGGGCATATTCTTGACGGTACGGGCAGCATACAGATATATGTAAGCAGAGATTCTTTGGGAGAAGAAAATTATGCTCAATTCAAAAAATACGATATAGGCGACATTGTGGGCGTAGACGGCGTGGTGTTTACTACAAAGATGGGAGAAATATCCGTTCATGCAGAGAACACGACGCTTCTTGCGAAATCGCTTTTGCCTTTGCCTGAAAAGTTTCACGGTCTCACCAATACCGATTTGAGATATCGTCAGAGATACGTTGACCTTATTGCCAATCCGGAAGTAAAAGAAACCTTTGTAATGCGCAGTCGCATAATCAGCGCTATCCGTTCTTTTCTGGACAAAGAAGGCTTTATCGAAGTTGATACGCCTATTCTCAACACCATTGCCGGCGGAGCCAGCGCAAGACCTTTTATTACACACCACAACACTCTGGATATAGATATGTATATGCGTATTGCTCCCGAGCTTTATCTCAAAAGATTGATAGTGGGTGGCTTTGAAAAGGTCTACGAGATGGGCAGACTGTTCCGCAACGAAGGCATGGACCCTAAGCACAATCCTGAATTTACTACTGTGGAACTGTACGAAGCATATACCGACTATCATCATATGATGGACCTTACCGAAAGGATGTTTGAGCATATTGCGTTGACGACCAAAGGCACGACCGACATCGTCTACCAAGGCACGCAGCTGTCGCTTGCACGCCCTTGGAAAAAGATGACTATGACACAAGCAGTCAAGCAATATACCGGCATTGATTTTGACGCTACCGACGACGTTGCTCAACTCAAAAAGCAAGTCGAAGCAATAGGAATGGAAGTATCGGACGACGTTACTTGGGGCAAACTATTGTATGAAGTGTTTGACCAGAAGGTAGAAGAACATCTTGTTCAGCCAACCTTTATACTTGACTATCCGGTAGAAGTGTCGCCGCTTGCAAAGCGTAAACCGTCTGACAGCAGACTGACAGAAAGATTTGAGTTCTTTATTACGTCGAGAGAGATGGGCAACGCATTTTCAGAACTCAACGACCCTATCGACCAGAAGGCAAGATTTATGGCGCAGGTAGCAGAGAGAGAAAAGGGCGACGACGAAGCTCAGATGATGGACGAAGATTACGTCAACGCATTGATGTACGGTCTTCCACCAACGGGCGGATTAGGAATAGGTGTGGACAGAGTGGTGATGTTGTTTACCGACCAGTTCAGCATCAGAGACGTGCTGTTGTTCCCGACTATGAAACCAAACAAATAAAATTCGGCAGTCGTTGGACTGCCTTTTTTGAGAGCTATGAAAAAAAACTACCAATCATTGTTGCAGGCTGCTGCAAAATACGTCGACGATACCAAAATGCGTTTTCACATTCCCGGTCATAGCGGAGAGCTTGACGGCGGCATTTGGGATAGCTGCTCTTATGACCTGACGGAAGTGGACGGACTGGATAATCTGCTCAATCCGCAGGGAGCAATTGCAGATTTGCAGCGTTTGCTGGCTCAGTCTTACAACGTCAAGGCAAGTCTCGTTGTAACGACGGGTTCCACTACGTCTATCCTTGCTAGTTTAGGTGCGGTCGCTCATTTTGGCAAAAAAGTAGCTGTGCTTGGCGATATGCACAAGTCTTTCTGGAACGGCGTAATGTTGCACGATTTGCAGGCAGAGAGCTTTGACGACGTAGAAGATTTGAAACAATATCTGTCAAAAACTCAATACGTATCGGCAATTTGCACCACTTCACCCGATTATTTCGGCAGATGCAAAGACCTGGCTACGCTCAGAAAAATAGCTGACGAATACGGCATCAAGCTGTGGGTAGATTCGGCGCACGGAGCGCACTTTACATTCAGCAAAGTTTTGCCGCAGAGCGCTGACGAATACTCTCATATTTGCGTTCATAGCATGCACAAGACAATGCCTTGCTACGGCGGCGCAAGTGTTCTGAACGTGAGCGACGCCGATATGATAGATATTGCGACGTATTACCGCAATATGTTTCACACGTCGTCTCCTTCCTATCTGACTATGTCAAGTATGGAATGGGCGGTTGAAGAATTTATCGCCCACGGAGAAGAATATTACAACAATATCGTGAATACTATCGACAGCTTTGGCGGAAGAATGGGGCAATGGAATATAGAAAAGACCGACGATCCGTCAAGACTGGTGTTATATTTGCAGGATGTAGATGCGGCGTATACTGCCGATTGGCTGGCTAAACACGGCGCAGTTGTGGAGATGACACGACTCGACCGAATGGTGCTGATAGTAACTCCGTACAATTATCGCAAGCTGAATGAATTTGCTTCGTTGCTATGCAAGGCTCCTGTCAAAACGGCTGAGCCTGTCCAAGGTCTGAGCGTCAGACACAAAAAAGCGACGTTATGCGGCAGCGTGGAGTTTGTCGACGTCGATATGGCTTTGGGGAAGGTCTGCGCAAGCGAGATAGGAATATATCCGCCGGGACTTCCCGTCATTGTCGCAGGAGAAATATTCGACGACGAAACCGTAGAGTTTATCAAAGCGCACAAAACTTCGCTATTTGGTCTTGTAAACGGACGTATAGCTGTGTTACAATAATATAGGTGCTTATGAAAAAAGGAAAGTTTATTACGTTTGAAGGGTGCGAAGGAGTGGGCAAGTCCACTCAGGTTTCTTTGCTCAGACAATATTTAGACCAAAGGGGCATACAAGCCTTGTTTTTGAGAGAGCCGGGCGGCAGTAGCATATCGGAAGATATTCGTCGGCTTATATTGTCAACCGAAAACGTCGGTATGACGGGACAATGCGAAGCCTTGTTATACGCTGCGTCGAGAGCGCAGTTGATAGGTCAGATTATAGAGCCGGCGTTGGCACAGGGCAAGCTTGTCGTGTGCGACAGATTCACCGATTCCACCTTTGCTTATCAAGGCGTTGCGAGAGGACTGGGCGAAGATTACGTCGACTGTCTCAATAGGCTGGCGTGTGGAGACGTTATTCCGGATTTAACTATTTTTCTCGATTTGGAACCGCAAGCGGCATTTTTGCGCAAGGGTGGCGCCGACAAAAACGACAGAATGGAGCAGGAAAAGGAAGAATTTCATCTCAACGTTTACAGGGGATATAAAATTGCCTGCGACAGATATAAGGACAGGATAGTGGCTATCGACGCATCGGCAAGCAAGGAACAAGTGCATGCCGCTATTGTCGACGCACTTATACAGAGAGATATTTTAGATGATTAAGTACGAAAAGTTGCTCAGACAAAGCAAGCCATACATGACAGTTGCCGCCGACAAATCCAACGGTTTGCTGGGGCATTGTTATATGCTTGTGTGCGACGACGAAACGTCTTGTTCCAACCTGTGTACGTTGCTGGCAAGGTTGATATTATGTGAAGACGGCGGTTGCGGAGTATGCCGCTCATGTCTGAGAGTGGACAACGATTCGCACACCGAGTTGATAAGATTGAACCAATACAATGCGGAAAGCGTGAGAGAATTTATTGAGCAGGCATATTACAGCGTGGGCGAAGGCAGATACAAGGTTATGCTGGCTGACGCTTTCGACAAGATAGAGCCAAGACTTCAAAACACTCTGCTCAAAACGCTAGAAGAACCGTGTGAAGGAGTTGTCTTTATACTGGGGACGACAAGACCTGCCGCCGTACTCGATACCGTCAAATCACGTTCCAAAAAATTGTATCTTGAAAAGTTTGACGACGATGCTCTGATAGACACTCTCGTGGAAGAAGGGAGAGACGAAGACGCCGCAAGAAATGCCGTGTCCTGCGCTTTCGGAAGTTTGGGCAGAGCGGAAAAAATCGTAGGAAATGCCGAATTTATGCAGGCGTTAACCGTGATGGTAGGTATTTTGGACGACATGAAGACGTCCAAGGACGTAATCAATATGTTGTCGAGAATGAGACTGGGAGAAACCAAACTTTCAATATATCTCGACGCCATGGAAATAATACTCAAAGCAATGCTGGCAAAGCGCAACGGACTTACGAGCGGTTTTGACGAGATAGATACTTTGAGCAACAATTATAACAACGCAATCATCGCCAATATATACGATTTGTTGGTGGAGTGCAGAAAAAAGCTGGAAAGCAATTGCCGTCAGGACATTGTGGCTGACAGATTGCTGATGGGCATTTTGGAGGTAAAATATTTATGCCGATGATAGTAGGCGTCAGATTCGGCGCTGCAAACAAGATTTATTATTTTGACCCTAAGGATATACAATTCAGCGTAGGCGACAACGTCATCGTCGAGACCGTCAGGGGGCTGGAATATGCAAAAATAGGACAAGCCAACACTATTGTAGAACAGGACAAGATAGTGGGGGAACTCAAACCCGTCGTGCGCAAAGCAACCAAAGACGACGACAAGCGCCACAAGGAAAATATCGAAAAGAAGGCTGCGGCATTTGACCTGTGTGCAAAAAAAATACAGGCACACGGACTAAAAATGCACCTTGTCGACGCAGAGTATACGTTTGACAGAAGCAAGGTGGTATTCAGTTTTACCGCAGACGGCAGAGTCGATTTCAGAGAGCTGGTCAAGGACTTGGCAAGCGAGATGAAAATGCGCATCGAACTCAGGCAGATTTATGAGAGAGACGACGTAAAAATCAAGGGCGCAATGGGAATGTGCGGCAGAGAATGTTGCTGTCTCAACTGTCAGTCGCACAATGAAAGGGCGACGGTAAAAATGGCAAAAAATCAAAACATATCGCTAAATCCGTCCAAAGTAAGCGGAATGTGCGGTAAACTGATGTGCTGTCTGAGATACGAAAACGACTACTATGCCGCTATGGCCAAGGTTATGCCAAAAGTAGGCACAAGCGTCAAGGTAGACAAGGGAATAGGCAATGTCGTTGAAACCGACGTTCTGAGAGAGAGAGTCAAAGTCGCCGTTCAGAAGGAAGACGGCATATCGCAGGAATACTATAAAGTGGGAGAGTTTGTCGTGATAGGTCGGGGCGAAGTCAAAGCCGAAGACGACAAGGACGACGAATCTGACACAATCAAGGACAGCGAACAGGAACAATAATTTTCAATAAAGAGCCGCAATGTGTTTACAAAACAAAAATATTGTGCTAAGATAAAATCACCAACAAATAATAAGGAGATTATGACTATGGCATATGTTATCGGCGATGCTTGCATCAAATGCGGTTCTTGTGCAGAGAGTTGTCCAGTCAGCGCAATCACGGAAGGCGACAGCCAATACGTTATTGATGCAGAATCTTGCATCAGTTGCGGTACTTGCGCATCGGGTTGCCCTGTTGACGCTATCAGCGAAGAATAATCTTACATCAAAAAACAGCCGTCCGATAAGGGCGGCTGTTTTTTTGTTTTTGCGTTTGAACAACGCAACCATATTAATAGACTTTTGTCTGCCGACATATCCGTTGACGGAGCAGATTGATATAATAGCGCATATTTCTATAATAAATTTTAAGAAATTATTAAGTTTAAATTAAAAAAATTATTAATTTAATGTCCCCGTTTAATTGTTTTAGCGCATACTCTATGATAATATATAATGTGTACGACTAAACGTGCGCATTATTTTAGGAGAAGACAATGGCTACAAAAGATTTTTTACAGCTCAAAGGCGTGGACAGAGCTACGTTGACGGCATTGCTTGACAGAGCGGAGCAATTTAAAAAACTTATGCAAAATCATCGTCCGCCTACCGATATTCTCAAAGGCAGGACGGTCGTCAATATGTTTTTTGAAAATTCAACACGTACAAGATGTTCTTTTGAAGCGGCAGGCAAAAATCTCGGGGCAGAAGTAATAAGTATGTCTACTGCCGGTTCCAGCGTGCAGAAGGGAGAAAATCTGATTGATACGGCGATTACTCTTGACAAGCTCATGCCTGCGGCGATAGTTATACGACATTCTGTGGCGGGAGCGGCAAAAATGGTGGCTGACTGCGTAAAAGCCAGCGTCATCAATGCGGGCGACGGAATGCACGCTCACCCTACGCAGGCGTTGCTGGACATGTTTACAATGAGAGAGATATTCGGCGGACTGGAAGGACTCAACGTGGCTATTGTGGGCGACATCAAGCACAGCAGAGTGGCAAGGAGCAACATAGAAGGGCTGGCGACTATGGGAGCTAAGGTCAAGGTATACGGGCCTGCAACCCTGATGCCAAAAGACATGGACAAGCTGTGTCATGTTTGCAGTAGTATAGAAGAAGCCTTTGAAGGAAGCGACGTGGTTATGGGACTGCGTATTCAACTGGAAAGGCAACAAAAAGGACTCTTTCCGAGTGCAGGCGAATACAACAAATTTTACGGTATCAATCTGCAAAGAATGAAACTTGCCAATAAGGGAGCCGTAGTAATGCATCCGGGTCCTGTCAACAGGGGTATTGAGTTGTCGCACGACGTGCTGGACAGTCCGATATGCGTCAAAGACGAGCAGGTTACGGGCGGAATGGTTACGAGAATGGCATTGCTGGAAATGCTGTGTAAGGAGTGATATATGGGACTTTGTATTAAAAACGCAATATTTGACGGCAAAAAGACCGACATATTGATAGAAAACGACAAAATCGTCGCAATCGGCAACGTGGACGTAGCAGAAGATTGTCAGGTATTGGACGCCAACGGACTGACGTTGTTGCCTGCCTTTGTCGATATGCACACTCATCTCAGAGAACCGGGATTTGAGAGCAAAGAAACCATTGCCAGCGGAAGCATGGCGGCGGTTGCAGGCGGTTATGCCAGCGTGTGCTGCATGCCTAATACAAAACCGGTAACGGACAATCCGTATATCGTCAAGTACATCATTGACAGAGCCAAAGAAGCGGACAAGGCGAGAGTCTATCCGATAGGCGCAATCAGCGTGGGACTCAAAGGCGAGATTATGGCGGAAATGGGCAAGATGAAAAGTGCAGGAGCGGTCGCTATGAGCGACGACGGTCAGCCCGTTACTACTGCGCAGATGATGCGACTGGCTCTCGAATATGCCAAGGACTTCAACTTGTTGCTCATCAGCCATTGTGAAGACAAAGGGCTTGTCAACGACGGCGTTATGAACGAAGGTTACAACTCTACGAGACTGGGACTCAGGGGCATACCAAGCGCCGCAGAAGACGTAATGATTGCACGAGAGATTATACTGGCAGAGATGCTCGATACGAGAGTTCATATTGCGCACGTAAGTACGGCAAGCGGTGTTCAACTCATCAGAGAAGCCAAGGCAAGGGGAGTAAAGGTAAGTGCGGAAACGTGTCCGCATTATATAGCGGGTACCGACGACCTAGTAGAAGGATACAATACTATGGCAAAGGTCAATCCGCCGCTGAGAGAAGAAAAGGACAGACAGGCGGTTATAGCAGGATTGGTTGACGGTACAATCGACTGTATAGCCACCGACCATGCGCCACACACCAAGGAAGATAAAAATTGCGAATTCAATTTTGCCGCCAACGGAATATCCGGTATTGAAACGGCTTTTGCCCTGTGTTATACAAATCTGGTTGACAGCGGAATAATGAGTCTTGACAGGCTGTCCGAGCTGATGACGACTGTTCCGGCCAATATAGTCGGCATACCGTACGGACAAGTAAAAGTGGGCGGGCTTGCCGACCTTACGCTGGTAGATACCGAAGCCAAGTATAAGATAGACAGCTCGACCTTCTGTTCCAAGGGCAAAAATACGCCTTTTGACGGATTTGAAGTCAAGGGCAAAGTCAGATATACCGTCGTAGGCGGAAAAATAAAATATGCAAGCGAGGACAAACAATGATTATCGACGCACTTATCGACAAAATCAAACTGACCGGCAATCCGTCTGTAATAGGGCTGGATACGTGTATAGATTATCTTCCCGAAGATATGCAAAAGGTCTGCACAACGCTGGAAGAAGCGGGCAAGCAGATTACCAGGTTCAATTTTGACCTTATCGACACTCTCAAAGACGTCATTCCGGCAGTAAAGGTACAGGTGGCTTATTATGAGATGTACGGTGTGGAAGGCATGAAAGCGTTCAGAGATACCATTGCTTATGCAAGACAAAACGGGCTTATCGTAATAGCCGACGTCAAACGCAACGATATAGGCAGTACGGCGGCTGCATACGGCAAAGCCTACATAGGCAAATGCAAGCTGGCAGGCGGCGAAGTTACTCCTTACGAAAGCGATTTTATCACCGTCAACGGCTATCTTGGCAGCGACGGAATTCTGCCTTTTGTAGAAGATTGCAAAAAGTACGACAAAGGGCTGTTTGCGCTTGTCAAGACGTCCAATCCGACGAGCGGCGAGTTGCAGGATAAGATAATGGAAAACGGCAGGACGTTGTACGACAATATGGCTTGTCTTGTTGACAAGTGGGGCGCAGAGCTTGTAGGCAAATACGGATACAGCAGCGTGGGCGGCGTCGTAGGCGCAACTCACAAGGAACAGGCACAAGCTATACGCAAAGCACATCCCAACATGTTTTTCCTTATTCCGGGCTACGGCGCTCAGGGCGGAAAGGCAGAAGACCTGGCAGTATGCTTTGAAAACAAGATGGGCGGTATAGTCAATTCTTCAAGGGGAATATTGTGCGCATACCGCAAACCGCAATATGCAGGAATGGATTACAAACAAGCTGCGCTTCAAGCGGCTATCGATATGAAGAAGGATATTACGAGATGTCTGTAAGAGAAACGACGTGCAAAGTTATATATAATCAAAGGGTTGCCGACGGCATATTCGAGATGAAGCTGGCAACCGACAGCGTGGACGACGTGTCGGGCGGTCAGTTTGTCAATATCAAGCTTCCTTCAAACGACACCTTGCTCAGAAGACCGTTTTGCATATGCGACTTTGACCCACAGGACAATAGCATCGTAGTTTGCTATGCGGTGGTGGGCAAAGGCACCCAGACGCTGTCGCAAGTTAAGGCAGGCGAAGAATTGAAGGCGACTCTGCCGCTGGGCAACGGCTTTGACCCCCGTGGCAAATATTCCAAAATTATGCTTATTGGCGGCGGAATGGGCAGCGCCGTACTTCCTGCCGTGGCAAGACGTAGCGAAGGAGTAGATTGCGTGTGCTATCTCGGCTTTGCGGATAAGAGCAAGGTCGTGCTGGAAGACAGGTTGCGCTCGCTATGCTCAGACGTAATTGTGGCTACCGACAACGGCAGTTACGGTCGCAAAGGATTCGTTACCGACGTGGCTGCCCGTGATATAGCTGACTTAGGCGTCGACGCTGTATTTTGTTGCGGACCCGAAGTCATGTACAAAGCTCTCAGAAAGGCATTTGCAGGTATTGACGTTCCCGTATACATATCGCTGGAACAAAGAATGGGGTGCGGCATAGGCGCTTGTCTTGTGTGCAACTGCATGATAGAGAGAGACGGAAATCAAGGCTACTATCGGGTGTGCAAGGACGGCCCCGTATTCAGACTTTCGGAGGTGGTACTGTGAATCTCAAAGTAAATATAGCAGGCGTCGAGTTCAAAAATCCGATAATAACCGCAAGCGGTACATTTGGATTTGGAAAAGAATATTCGCAGTTCTATCCGCTGTCGGCTTTGGGCGGAATGTGTACAAAGGGGCTGACTCTCAAACCTAAACAAGGCAATCCGCCACCGAGAATTGCCGAAACGCAGTCGGGCATAATCAACAGCGTAGGACTTCAAAATCCCGGTATAGACAAGTTTCTTGCCGATGACGACGTAAGACTTGCGGAAGAAGACGTGGTGGTGATAGCCAACATAGCTGGAGCGTGTCTGGAAGATTATATTGCCATCGGAGAAAAAATCAACGAGAGCAATGCCGATATGGTGGAACTCAATATTTCATGTCCCAACGTCAAGGCAGGCGGAATGGCATTTGGTATATTGCCTGAGAGTGTGGAGAGAGTAACGAGAGCGGTAAAAAACGTGTGCAAAAAGCCGATAATTACCAAGCTCAGCCCCAACGTATCCTGTATTGCGGACAATGCAAGAGCGGCGGAAGCAGGCGGTGCGGACGGCATATCTCTCATCAATACTCTGTCGGCTATGGCAATAAACTATAAGACTCGTAGACCTGTATTGTTCAACAATCACGGCGGACTGAGCGGCGCATGCGTCAAACCCGTTGCGCTCAAAATGGTGTGGGATTGCTATAATGCAGTCAAAATTCCTATTATAGGCATGGGCGGAGTACAGAGTTATACCGACGTTCTCGAATTTATGATATGCGGAGCAAGAGCCGTGCAGGTAGGCACCTATAACTTTACCGAGCCTATGGGAGCTTATAATATCGTCAAAGACCTTGAACAATACGTCAGTCAACAGGACATTGACGTCAACGATTTGGTGGGCAGCCTCATTGTCAACGGTTGATTTGCCCACTTATACTCCGATAAGGCAACAACAGAGCTATAACAACACGCAATAACAAAAATTATTATAATTAATAATAAATTGAGAAGAATTATTTTATCTACGTCGGCAAAGCGCAAAGATGATATGATAGTTATGCTCAGAGACGTTTGCTCGGGCAGAATAAAAAATAAGACAGGACAAAAAGGAGATATATTATGACCCAGGAAGAAGCATTGGAAATTTACAAAAAGACGGGAGCGATTCTCAAAGGACATTTTCGTCTTACGTCGGGCAGACATTCCGACACTTATATGCAGAGCGCAAAGGTATTTGTCAATACGCAATACAGCGAAGCGCTGTGCAAAGGTCTTGCCGAAAAGTTGAAGGGTACCGAAGTAGATTTGGTCATCTCTCCGGCAATCGGCGGAATACTTATGGGATATGAAGTTGCCAGACAACTTGGCAAACCCAACATCTTTGCAGAGAGAGAAAACGGCGAAATGATGTTGAGAAGGGGATTCAGCGTAGAACCCGGTACCAAAGTAATCGTATGCGAAGACGTCGTTACTACGGGCGGTTCGGTCAAAGAAGTAATTGCTCTTATGCAGTCCATGGGTGCGGAAGTTACGGCTGTGGCTTCCATAGTAGACAGAAGCAACGGTAAAGTGGACTTCGGAGTTAAGTTTGTCAATCTTATCAGTATGGACGTGGTATCTTACGAACCGGAAGACTGTCCTATCTGTAAGGAAGGCAAACTTCCGCTCGTCAAGCCGGGCAGCAGACAAATTTTCAACAAATAAACGGGGAGTTAGGCATAGTCGGCGTTGTCGAAACGACGATAAATGTCAAAACGAAAAAGTTAAAAAAACCGATACGTGTATTAAAAAAACAAAGCAACACGCTGCTATCAGGTAAGACAAGCGTGTTTGATAAAAAGGCGACCACGCCAAAGGAAGACTATTATGCAAGATTGGAAAGACGAGCTTGACAGGGCATACGACAGCCTGACAAAACAGATAGATTTCAAGCCGCAGGTAGCTATTGTGCTTGGTTCGGGGCTGGGCGGTTTTGCGGACAAGATTGAGTCTGCACGTGCGTTGCCGTACAGCAAGATAGAAGGTATGCCGCAAAGCACAGTCGAAGGTCATAAAGGTCAGTTCGTATTCGGCTATATCGGGGGTGTTGCCGTAGTAGCTATGCAGGGAAGATTGCATCTGTACGAAGGATATACGGCTCAACAGGCGGTCATGCCGATAAGACTTATGGCAATGATGGGTGCTGAATATCTCATCGTTACCAACGCAGCAGGTGGTATCAGTTTTAGAGAAGTCGGTACGCTTATGCTGATAACCGACCATATATCGTGTATGGTAGCGTCTCCGCTCATAGGTCGTAATTATAACGACGTAGGAGTCAGATTCCCCGACATGACTCATGCATATTCCACTCAACTTGCGTCGATAGCCATGCAAGTGGCAAAGCAAGAAAAGATAGACCTGAAACAAGGCGTTTATATGCAGTTTTACGGTCCGCAGTTCGAGACACCTGCCGAGATAAAAATGGCTCGCACAATGGGAGCCGACGCTGTGGGCATGAGTACCACGATAGAAGTGATTGCCGCAAGTCATGCAGGCATGCAGGTGCTTGGAATATCTTGCATCACCAACCCGGCCGCAGGGCTTTCGCAAGGAACTTTGTCTCACGTTGACGTTCAGCATGCGGCAGATATAGCGGGAGAAAAACTTGGCAGACTTATCTGCGAAACGATAAAAAGAATACCGGGACAGGCGTGAAAATATGAAGTACAGATTTTATAACGCAAAAATTCTCACAGCAGAACACGGAATAATAGACGGAGAAATGTGGGTGGAAGAAGGTAAAATAACTTTCTTATCGCCTTGCTCGCCGCTCATTCTCAAACCGTGGGACAGAGAAATGGATATGCACGGCAATCTCGTTATGCCGCCTTTTAAGGACGCACACGCACATTCGCCAATGACTTTTCTCAGGTCATTTGCCGACGATTTGCCGTTGAAAAAGTGGCTGTTTGACAAGGTTTTTCCGTATGAAGCACAGCTTTGCGGCGACGACTGTTATTGGCTCAGCAGACTGGCAATTCTGGAATATCTATCGGGCGGAATAAGCGCCGTGAGCGATATGTACTTTTATCTTGACGAAATCGCACAGGCATTTGTCGACAGCGGAATACGCAACGTCATAATGGAAGGTATCACTCAGAGCAACGGACCTAAGGACAAGATGTGGGAAAGGCTTGACAAGGGCAGAAAAAATCTCGACGGCAAGGGCGGACTGATAGAATACAGACTGGGATTGCACGCCGAATACACCAACGATATTGATAATATCGAAGCCTTTGCAGAGTATGCAAAAGTCAACAAATTGCCGGTGTGCATGCATATATCCGAGACAAGGTCGGAAGTAGATAATTGCATCAAGAAATACGGAAAATCACCGATAAAACTGATGAGCGACATAGGTATGTTCGACAACGGAGCAACGCTCTATCATTGCGTTCATATCGACGACGAAGACATGGACGTCATTGCTCGTGCAGGCGCAAGCGTAGTAAGTTGTCCTGCCAGCAATCTCAAACTTGCAAGCGGAATCGCTCCGCTGGAAAAGCTGCGTGCCAAGGGCGTAAATATCGGACTCGGTACAGACGGTGCGGCAAGCAACAACAGCCTTGATATGCTAAGAGAAACATATCTGGCGACAACCCTGCAAAAGTATATTTGCAACGACGCTTCGGCATTGCCTGCCGACGTAGTGCTGGAAATGGCTACAAAAGGCTCGGCAAAGGCGATGGGACTCAAAGAGCTTGACGGACTGTACGTGGGGGCTCAAGCAGATTTGTGCGTGATTAATCTGAATAAACCAAATATGCGCCCATACAACAACGTCATCAAAAACGTCGTCTATGCCGCCAACAAGTCAGACGTGCTTATGACCATGGTAGCAGGCGTTATAAGATATGAAAACGGCGAGTTTTTCGTAGGAGAAAGCGTAGATAAGATTTATGCTATGGCAGAAAAGATAACGAACCGCATCAAAAACAGGTGAGAGTATAATCATAAATGAGCAAAAACGGCAAGACAATCAAAACCGTAATATTGGTAATAGTAACGTTGGTGGTTGTGGCGGCTGTATTTCTTACCGTCTACTTTGTAGAAAAGAACGACAAGAGCAGATGGGACAAGAGTTATATAGGCAGCATCAATCAGAGCGACGGCTTACAATGGTCGGTTGAGAGCGTTGATTTTGAAGGTACGCTGGAAGGCATGTCTGCCGCCGACGGAAAGATATGGGCGGTGATAAAGGTAAGCCTGACAGCCAAATCGGATAAAACAGTCAAGCCGTCCGACTTTGAGTTGGAAGGCGTTGCGCCTTATACCGACGCAGAAAATTATTTTGCTGAAAAAATAAAGCTGAAAAAGGGCGAAACGCATGAGCTTCTCATTGCGTTTGAAGTAACCGAGAGCGTCAACGAACTGAGACTATATTGTTACGGTTATGCGGTGGCAATAGGCGGAAGTTTGCAGGGGGAAGAAATAAAATAGTCAAAAAGTCGATACGTATCGGGTTTTTGAATCAATCGATTGAATTTTTGTCGGGTCAGCAACGGTCAGACAAAAATGACACTACACAGCCAATAAAAACGAGTAAAAACAGAAGGATATATAGGAGCAAAAAATGTTACAGGTAAACGACCTTTATTTGCAATTTGGCGGGAGAAAACTTTTTGAAGACGTCAACTTAAAATTTACGGAAGGCAATTGCTACGGCGTTATCGGAGCGAACGGCGCAGGCAAGTCAACCTTTCTCAAAATTTTGTCGGGAGAACTGGAACCTACAAGGGGCATTGTTTCCATTGGCAAAAATCAAAGAATAAGCGTATTGGAACAGAACCAGAACAAGTATGACGACTGCACCGTGTTGAGAACGGTGTTGATGGGACATAAGAGACTGGTGGAGATAATGGACGAAAAGGACGCTTTGTATTGCAAGGAAGATTTTGACGAAGCAGACGGTCTCAAAGCGTCTAAACTGGAAGAAGAATTTGCGGAATTGGGCGGTTGGGAAGCAGAGAGCGACGCTGCGGCTTTGCTCAACGAACTCAAATTCGGAGAAGAATATCACTATATGCTGATGAGTGAGCTGGACGGCAAACAAAAGGTCAAAATTCTGCTTGCGCAGGCGCTGTTCGGCAACCCCGATATACTTATTCTCGACGAGCCAACCAACAACCTTGACGCAAAGACGATAATGTGGCTGGAAAAATATCTTATGGAATTCAAAAACACGCTGATAATCGTGTCGCACAACCGCCACTTTCTCAACAAGGTATGCACACATATCTGCGACGTAGATTACGGACAAATCAATATGTTTGTGGGCAACTATGACTTTTGGTATGAAACCAATCAGTTGCTGGCCAAACAAGCCAGAGAAGCCAACAAAAAAGCCGAAGCAAGAGCAAAGGAATTGCAGGAATTTATCGCAAGATTTTCTGCCAACGCCAGCAAATCGAGACAGGCTACTTCTCGCAAGAAAGAATTGGAAAAGCTCACTCTCGAAGATATTAAGCCGTCAAGCAGAAAATATCCGTATATCAACTTTGACTTTGAAGGAGAACCCGGCAAGGATACTCTGACGGTAGAAGGCTTGACGAAAAAAGGCTTTTTTGAAGACGTAAGTTTTACCGTTCAAAAGGGAGAAAAGATTGCCTTTTTGTCCGACAAGTCCATTGCAATATCTATGCTTTTTGATATTATTATGGGCAAGGAGCAAGCGGATAAGGGCGTCGTCAAGTGGGGCAAAACCATAAATCCAAGTTACGTTCCGCAAAATTTCGACAGCTTTTTTGACGGGGTTGACCTGACGCTTGTTCAATGGCTCAATCAATACAGCAAGGACAATACCGAGAGCTATCTGAGAAGCTGGTTGGGCAGAATGTTGTTTTCGGGAGAAGAAGCTCTCAAAAAGGCAAAAGTCCTGTCGGGTGGAGAAAAAGTGAGATGTATGATGGCAAGAGCCATGTTGCAGGCAGGCAACTTCCTTATTCTCGACGAGCCTACCAACCATCTTGATTTGGAATCTATACAGGCTCTCAACAAAGGAATGATAAATTATAAGGGAAGCATGCTGTTTGCTTCGCACGACCAGGAACTTATGCAGACTGTGGCAAACAGAATTATTGAAATCAACGGTACAAAGACCTTTGATAAACTTACAACTTACGAGGATTATCTCGAAATGATTGACTGATAAGGAGAAAAATATGAACGACATCGACAAAAAAATTATTGACATTCTCAAAAACGATAGCCGCTTGTCGGCGGACGCAATAGCCGCTATGCTTGGTATGAACGACGCAGACGTAGCCAAAAGAATAGAAGATATGCAGGATAGCGGAATTATTGTAAAGTATACCGCCGTAATCAATAGTGAGCTGACCAAAGACGAAAGCGTAACGGCGCTGATTGAAGTAAAAGTTACTCCGCAGTCCACTCACGGCTTTGACAATATTGCCAGAGAAATTATGGCATACGAAGAAGTATCCAGCGTATATCTTATGAGCGGCGCTTACGACCTTGTAGTAATGGTAGAAGGCGCAAACATAAAGCAAGTGGCAAGTTTTATCTCCGAAAAGCTGTCGGTGATGGACAACGTTTTGTCTACTGCAACCCACTTTATACTCAAAAAGTATAAGTCGGAAGGCGTGATATTGGACAAAATTTACACTAAGAAAAGAGAAGTGATGGTATGAATTACGACAAATATCTAAGCGAAAAGGTAAAGACAATCAAGCCTTCGGGCATAAGAAAGTTTTTCGACATGGCTGCCACCAGCAAGGATATTATATCTCTTGGCGTGGGAGAGCCTGATTTTGAAACGCCTTGGAACGCAAGGGAAAGAGCCATAAAATCTATAAGACGGGGCGAAACTCAATATACTGCCAACAGCGGTCTGTTGGAACTGAGAAAGAAAATTGCTCAGTACCAACGACTGCGCTATGGGCTGGAATATGACCCGGAAAAAGAAATTGTGGTAACCGTTGGCGCCAGCGAAGCGATTGACCTGGCTTTTCGTACCCTTATTGACCCCGGCGACGAAGTGATAATTCCTGACCCTAGTTACGTGTCTTATGCTCCCGGTGTCGTTATGGCGGGCGGCGTGCCTGTCGGCGTAAAGTGCGAGCTTAAAGATAAGTTTGCGCTCAGCGTTGACAATCTCAAAAAGGCAGTTACGCCTAAGACCAAAGCCATAGTTCTGCCTTATCCAAACAATCCAACGGGCGCAATCATGACAAATGAAGAATTGCAGGCAATAGCTCCCGTAATTATCGAAAACGACCTTATGGTCATAAGCGACGAAATATACAGCGAGCTTACATACGGACTGACGCACACCTCTATCGCAAGCCTGCCGGGTATGAGAGAAAGAACTATCGTTATCAACGGTTTCAGCAAGGCTTTTGCAATGACAGGTTGGAGATTGGGATATTTCTGCGCTCCCGAAGCCCTTACGAAACAAATGCTGAAAATACACCAATACGTCATCATGTGCGCTCCTACTGCTGCTCAGTATTGTGCGTTGGAAGCTCTGGAATCGGGTTTTAAAAACAATTTTGCAGACGTGGCGAAAATGAGAGAAGAATACGATATGCGCAGGCGTTATCTGGTACACGAACTCAACGAGATTGGACTGGAAACCTATGAACCAAGGGGAGCATTTTACGTCTTTCCTAAGGTCAGCCGTCTGGGAATGGACGGAGAAGAATTTGCCAGCCGCCTTATACAAGAGCAGAAACTCGCCGTAGTACCCGGAAATGCCTTTGGACAATACGGCAGCGAGTACGTCAGAATCAGTTATGCGTATTCTATTGACAGCTTGCAAAAGGCAATGGTTAAAATAAAAGAGTTTGTAAAACGATACATTATATAAAAATAATCATAGATTATTAAATTTATCTTTTTGTAAATTATTTTAAAAGTTTTACAAAAAATATTGACTTACAATTATTGGGGTGATATACTAGCATTGTAGATAGGAAAAAGAATATCCTATCACTCAAAATTACTCATAATTTTCCCCCTTATAAAAGAAAGGCGCAGTCATTAAGATTGCGTTTTTCTTTTTGTTTTTGATTTACTATTGGTTATATTAATTTTGCAACTCAACGCAAAAGTGCAACAAAATGTCAAAAAAATGTAAAATTGGCTTTACATAAAATATAGGGTGCAAACTTGAATGTCTGCACCCCGACGGTTTTTTAGTAATTACGATATACGTCCTGCCAGTTTTCGTTGCTGTCTATTTCCGCATTTTCACCGAAGAAAATAGTTTTTGCTTGATGGTCGTCTTTGAGCCAATACATAAACCACGCCGTCATATAGCTGTCGGCATTTGCCAGCATTTCTCCATGGTCGGTATCTTTTCTGCGAGCAATCAGCGACGGATTGGAACTGTCAAGCAAAGAAAAGTTTTTGTGCATTTCTGACAAAGGCGAGATTGTTTCCGCATCTGCTGTGCCTGTGCCTGCAACCATAAATACGGGAGCCTCAACTTTGCTTATGTCATAATTCCATCCAAGCTCAGCGGCAAGGTCGTAGAAAGTTATGCTCGCTATATAAGCGGCTTTGTATAAATGGCTGTTGTCAAATTCGGTTGCGGCGTTGACTACTGCAACTCCGCCTTGCGAGTGTCCGGCAATTCCGATATTATCGACGTCGATTTTGTTGAAAAATATGCTCTCGGTATCGTTGTTGAGATTGAGAACAAAATCAAGAGATTCAGCACTCGAAGAACCGTTCCAGGAACTTTCGTCGTCGTTGCCTACGACTATAAAGCCCCACGAAGCAAGATGGTCGAATACGGGCTTGTATTTTGAAGCAGGTACGCCTGTGCCGTTTGCCATAACGACAAGCGGATATTTCTCGTTGTCGTTAGTCATGTTACTTGGATACCATACGTAAATGTTTTTATAGGCGGCTTCCGTCTTGTATTGTGCTAGACTTACGTCAAAATCTCCCTTTTGTTTATATGTGGTTTCCAGTAGAGCGGAAGTGTATACGTCGTCAAAATAACATTCTTTGACGGCAGGCTGCTTGGAAACCCAAAAGAGAAAAATCATAACGACAAGGATAATTGCCGCTATTATTGCCAATATAATCGACACAACTTTTAATGCCTTTTTCATAGATTTCTTTTCTCCTTGACCATTTTTTTGATTTTATGATATATTTTATTGGAACATTTGTTACAATATCAATGATATGGTATATAATGTTCTTGTCGAAAGTCAAACGTAAAAAAGCAAAAAAATCAAATTGAAACATTATAATCGGGAGTGTTCCACTATGAAAAAGTATGTGTGCGAAGGACAAGATCTTATAAGAGAACATATAGGAAAAACTTTGTTGGATTTGATGGAAAAATACAAGTTCGACGAGATAAGCGTCGTCGATATCTGTAAGGCTGCGCATATCGGAAGAACGACCTATTATCGCTATTACGGGACAAAAAACGGAAAAGCCGACGCACTCTATTTTTGGCTGAGCAACGGTTGGCAGAAAAGCGGAAAAAGCGATTTGCCCGTTCCGCAGAAGGATAATGAATTTTTGAAGTATCTGTTTTCCATTCAACGAGAGCTTCTGATACTTTACGACAACGGGTTTATCAATCTCATCGACAATTTAATTATAGAAGTTTTTGCCGACGACAAGAAGAATAGCTGCGACTATTTTAAGTATGCGGGCGCAGGAATATGGATTGGCGTCGTAAGGGCAATTCTCATCAATAGATTCGATGACGATATACAGACAATTCAAAACAAAATTGCCCAAGGGCTGTGCAAACTCTTATAACTTGTATAAAAAATCGGAGAAAAGTTTTCTTCTCTCCGATTTACCACTTATCAGGTGGTCAAGTCGTCATTCAGACGATATAGGCAACGTCATCAGTCGTTGCTTTTGGTGCATTTGCAATTTTTTTCGGCACTTTCGGTCTTGCATTTGCAGCCTTTGGTAGCCTTGTTTTGCATCTTGTTCTTAGCCATTGTGCAACCTCCTTTGATAAGCTACTTATATTGTTGGCATTTGTTGTGGGATTATACTTTATGCCAATATTTGTATTTAACCTTTGGCGGCGAATATGCGTCGATATGCTTTATCTGACGGCAATTTTCTCACTCACGTCCGCTAAGTGCGCTCTTATCAATAAAATGGCGGTTGATTTCTTTTGTCAGATTTCTTCGGCATTTGTTTTATGATGAGTTGGGCATATATTGCGTGGCAAATCGAATATCACAAAAATTGAAACAATATATTGACGACGATAAAAAATACATTTATAATTATATAAGATAATACAAATAAATGTAGGCAAGCCTTCGTAAGCAGGTCAGAGACTGTAAAACGACGACGATACATTAAGGAGAATAAAAATGGCAGGATGGTTTAGCAGACAATTCAGAAAAGTAATTCAATGGGAAAACGTTGACCCTAACACTATCGTGTGGAAGTATCCTTTGGAGAGAAAAGAAGAGATTATGAAAAAATCTCAACTCGTAGTCAGAGAAGGACAAAAGGCGTTGTTTATACAGGAAGGTAAACTCGCCGACGTTTTCGGACCGGGAACTTATGAGCTGAGCGATATACGCAACATTCCTATCCTTACTTCGCTCAACAGCTGGAAGTATGCTTGGGAAAGCCCTTATACAGGCGACGTATATTTCATTTCAACCAAGCAGTTTATCGACAATAAGTGGGGAACTGCAAACCCTGTGATGATGAGAGACAATGACTTTGGAATGATAAGAGTCAGGGGCTTTGGTACGTATTCTTTTGCCGTTGGCACTCCTACACAAGCTATGAACGAACTCTTTGGTTCGATGGGAGAATTGACTAAGAAAGACGTCAACGAATATTTTAAGAAAATAATCACTTCCACTTTGAGCAACGTCATTGCAGAGTCGCAGGTAGCTGCTTTGGATTTGGCAATGCACTATGACGAAATTACCGATATGGCTAAGGTCAAATTGCAGGAAGAATTTGACAAGATAGGCATAGAAATCAAGGCATTGTTTATCGAAAATCTCTCCTTGCCGGAAGAAGTGGAAAAGATGATGGATAAGCGTACGTCGGTTGGCGTTATGAATGGCGCTATGCAGGGATATGCACAGATGGAGAGCATCGAAGCTATGAAATCGGCTGCCAAAAATCCGGGCGGACTGGCAGGAGCAGGCATAGGACTGGGAGCAGGACTCGGCGTGGGCAAGGTTTTTGCCGACGGTATGAGCGGTATAGCCAACGGCGTGTCGGACGTTGAACAAAAGGACGTTTGTCCAAACTGCGGAGCCAAGGTCAAGAAGGGAGCAAAATTCTGCCCTGAATGTGGCAAAAGCATGCAGGTAACTCAAAAATGTCCTAAGTGCGGAGCCGACGTAAGAAAGGGCGCTAAATTCTGTCCGGAATGCGGCGCCAGTCTCGGAAGCTCAAAATGTCCTAAATGCGGGGCGGAAGTAAAGGCGGGGGCAAAGTTCTGCCCTGAATGTGGTGAAAAACTTTAATGGACGAACAAGATAAGCAAAAAACTATGTCGGCACGCACGTATAAGTGTGCCAGTTGCGGCAATTTTTTGCATTATGACCCACAAAGTAAAAAACTAAAATGCGACCATTGCGACTCGGAATACGAGCTTGAAAAGGTGGGCGCTGCTTTGGAAATAGCTTATAACGACGAGACGGAAAAGGGCTTTGAAGATTGGGGCGAAGTGAAGTGCGTAAAGTGCAAAAGTTGCGGAGCCGTTACCGTACTCAACAAATACGATATGACGGGCAATTGTAGCTTTTGCGGTGCTAACAACGTCGTATCGGCAGACGAATTGCCAGGTCTTAAACCCACCGGAATTCTGCCTTTCAGCATTACCAAAGATACTGCGATTGGCAATTTTAAAAAGTGGATAAAGAAAAGGTTTTTTGCGCCCGGCAAATTTAAGAAAGACAACAAAAAAGAAGACGTCAACGGGTTATATGTGCCTATATTTACTTTTGATTGCGACGCAAGCACGCCATATACCATACGATACGGCGAGCATTATTACGTTACCGTAGGAAGCGGCAAAAACAGGCGAACCGTACAAAAAACCAGATGGTATGTTGACAGCGGTTTTGTCAAACAACGTTATGACGATATCCAAGTGGAAGCAAGCAATCATATCGAGCAAAAAGATTTGACTAAAATGGGCGGATTCGATTCGCAGAATGCTTGCGGATACCACTCCCAGTTCCTTGCCGGTTATGCAGGGGAAAGATACTCTACGGGACTGGACGAGTGTTGGGGTAAGGCAGTCAAAGTGATTGACAGCAGCCTGGAAGCCATTATCAAAGCCAAATATCACTATGACGTGCTGGATTACGTCAAGATAAATCCGTCGTATGACAATAAGAAATATAAGTACATATTTGCGCCTATCTGGCTGGTAAGTTATCACTACGACAAAAAACAATACAACGACTACGTCAACGGCAGGTCGGGTGTGGTTACCGGAGAGTATCCGAAATCAAAACCGAAAATCGCCGGCGTTTGCGTCGCTATCGGGGTTATTGTGGCTGCGTTGATTTATCTGGGGTATAAATTTTTTGTGGGATAATTATGGAAAACAAGATTCAGTACAAATGCGACAATTGCGGGGCAAGCAGTTTTACGGTGAAGGAAAATAACGTTATAGAATGTGAATATTGCCATACCCGTTATAAGTTGAAAAAGAATGCTCCAAAAGCAGAATTCAGTATGGGTGGCAACAAAGCAACCTTTGATTTTGGCGACGTGGGCGAAAAGATAAACGAAAAATTTGACGACGTAAAACAAAAGATGTCGTCAAAATCTGCAAGCAGACAAAAGATTATTTTTGGAGTGTTGTCTCTTATCGGGGGTTGTGTGGGCGCACACGACCTGCTCAGGGGCAATATTGTCGGTCTGGTATTCAGCATACTTTTCTGTTGGACGGGTATACCTGCGATTTTCGGTCTGTATTGGGGCATCAAGGCTCTGTGCATGACAGACGAAAAATGGCAGGAACTGATGGATGAAAACGAAGGTTGTCTTATCAGTCGCTTGTAAAAATGATAAAATAAATATATAATATAAATATCTATAACAATATAGTAAAGGAGAATAATATGGAAATAACCAAAGATATGTTGATAGCAGACGCTCTGAGAGCCGGCAACACCGAAGCAATCGCTTCGACTCTCCAATCTATCGGCATGCATTGCTTCGGCTGTGCAATGGCGAGAGGAGAAACCGTTGAAGAAGCCGCAATGGTACACGGCGTAGACGTGGACGACCTGGTAAAGCAACTCAACGAAGTAGCTAAGAGCTGATAACAGCCTGCAATAATAATCAAATGCCCGTTGCGTATGTCGGACGGGCATTTTTTGTGGGCTATCCGTAGTGCGAAGGTAAATGTTGAGCTATAAAGATAAGAGTAATCTTGTGGTTGAAAGAGCAAAGCGGCACAAGATATTGGAAAAATTACTAAAAAAATTAAATTTTACATAAATTTTACATAAAATTTTTTACAAAACGCTTTTCAAACGTTTGACAAGGTTTTTCGATTTAATATAAAATAAGCAAGCATTGTGAGGAATGATGCGGGAGGTTACTGCGCTGCGCAGAGAACTTTCGCTGACAAGAGTCCGACAATCGGGCGACTAACGAGGGACTACTGCTGGTCCTTTTTATTAGGGGCAATGCGAAACACACGGATGCGTGAATACAAGTTAGGAAAGGAGAAACAAAAATGGCAGGACAAAAAATCAGAATAAGACTCAGAGCTTATGATCACAACCTCATCGACGTTGCAGCTGACAAAATCGTTGAGACGGCAAAGAGAAGCGGTGTTAAGGTGGCAGGACCTATTCCGCTCCCAACTGATAAAGAAATTATCACTATTATCAGAGCTGTGCACAAGTATAAGGACAGCAGAGAGCAGTTCGAACTCAGAACGCACAAGAGAATCATTGATATCTACAATCCAACCCCTAAGTCGGTGGAAGCATTGATGAAGTTGGATTTGCCAGCCGGCGTTGATATCAATATCAAATTTTAATTGACACAAAGATTGCATCGCAATCAGAAAATATATGGAGGTGAACTTTATCTATGAATAAAGCAATCATTGGAAAGAAATTGGGAATGAGTCAAATTTTTGCAAAAGACGGCAAAGTTATTCCTGTAACCGTTGTGGAAGCAGGTCCTTGTCCGGTCGTGCAAAAGAAAACTCTTGAAAAGGACGGCTATCAGGCAGTTCAGCTCGCTTACGGCGACGTAAAAGAGAAGAACGTCAACAAGCCAATCAAGGGTCATTACAAAAAGGCGGGAGTTGCCGTACGCAAGGTTCTCAAAGAGTTGAAACTCGACAATATCGACAGCCTTGAAGTAGGACAGGAAATCAAGTGCGACGTTTTTGCAGAAGGCGACGTGGTTGACGTAGTAGGTACTTCGAAGGGACACGGATTTACCGGCGTAGTAAAGAGATGGAATCATCATTGTGGTCCTATGGCTCACGGTTCGGGTTACCACAGAGGCGTTGGTTCTATGGGCGCAAACTCTTCTCCTTCGAGAGTTTTCAAAAACAAGAAGATGTCAGGTCAGTGGGGTAACGAGAGAGTAACTGTTAAAAATCTCACTGTTGTAAAAGTCGATGCAAACCGCAATCTTCTGCTTATCAAGGGTGCTATCCCTGGCGCTAAGGGCGGTATCGTAGTCGTTAAGCAAACCAAGAACGGTTAAGGAGTAAATTATGAAAATAGACGTTTTTAATCTTGAAGCTAAGAAAGTCGGCGATATGGAACTGAACGAAGCAGTATTCGGACAAGAATACAACGAAGCTCTCATTCATCAAGTAGTCGTTGCTCAACTGGCAAATAAAAGACAAGGCACCAAAAGCACTTTGACCCGTTCGGAAGTTAGAGGCGGCGGCGCTAAGCCTTGGAGACAAAAGGGTACCGGTCGTGCAAGACAAGGTAGCATAAGAAGCCCACAATGGACTGGCGGCGGAGTTGTATTTGCGCCTAAGCAAAGAGATTTCAGCCAAAAAATCAACAAGAAAATGAGAGTTGCCGCTACGCTCAGCGCACTCAGCGCAAAGGTTGCAGACAACAAGATGGTAGTTGTGGAAAATCTTGCTTTCGAGCAGGCTAAGACCAAACTTGCAGCTCAGATGCTCAAAGCTTTTGACATCAAAGGCAAAGTAATCGTTTTGACCGATAAGGACGACGAGACCGTTTTGAGAGCTTGCGCTAACATTCAGAACGTAACGGTATGCAACGTAGAACTCGTCAACGTTTACGACCTTGTTGCAAATGCAGATTGTATCGCAACTCAGGCTGCTATCCGCAAATTAGAGGAGGTATATGCGTAATGAATAAGTATGATATTATTATTTGTCCTATTCTTACAGAAAAGAGCTTTGACTCTATCCCTGATAAGAAATATACTTTCAAAGTTGCTAAGGACGCTACCAAAACTCAAATCAAAGTGGCTATCGAAGACATTTTTGGAGTTAAGGTTGCAAAGGTAAACACCACTAACGTTGACGGTAAAAAGAAAAGAATGGGAAGATACGAAGGTACTACCACTCCTTACAAGAAGGCTATCGTTCAACTCAAAGCAGACAGCAAGGCAATCGAATTCTTCGAGAGTCTGGCTTAATCGGGAGGGAATACAAAATGGCTATAAAAAGATTTAAACCGACTTCTCCTGCTCGTCGTTTTATGACGGTTTCGACTTTTAGCGAAATTACTACGACAAAGCCAGAAAAGAGCTTGTTGGAGTCGAAGAACAGAACCGGCGGTAGAAACGCTAACGGAAGAATTACCGTAAGACATATCGGCGGCGGAAACAGAAACAAGTACAGAATAATTGATTTTAAGCGTAACAAAGACAACGTAGTGGCAACGGTTGCTTCTATCGAATACGACCCTAACCGCAGCGCAAACATCGCATTGCTCCACTATGCCGACGGCGAAAAGAGATATATTCTCGCACCGGTTGGTCTCAACAAGGGCGACAAGGTGATGAGCGGCGTTGACGCAGACATCAAAGTTGGCAATGCTCTTCCTTTGGAAAAGATTCCTGTCGGCACGATGCTCCACAATATCGAGATGCAACCCGGCAAGGGCGGTCAAATCGCTCGTTCCGCAGGCAACGCAGCTCAGTTGATGGCTAAGGAAGGCAAGTATGCAACGCTCAGACTGCCAAGCGGAGAAATGAGATACATTCCTCTCCAATGCAGAGCGACAATAGGACAGGTTGGCAATCTCGAACACGAGATTGTCTCTCTGGGTAAGGCGGGACGTAAACGCCACATGGGTATCAAACCTACCGTCCGTGGTGTCGTAATGAACCCTTGCGACCACCCTCACGGCGGTGGTGAAGGCAAGAGCCCTATCGGTATGCCAAGCCCTGTAACTCCTTGGGGTGTTCCAACCCTGGGTTACAAGACCAGAAAGAAGAACAAGAGCAACAAGTATATTGTTAAGCGCATTAACTAGGAGGAACTGTATAAATGAGCAGATCAGTTAAAAAAGGACCTTTCGTAGAAGAAAGATTGATAAAAAGAATCGTCGCTATGAACCAAGCAAACGAGAAAAAATTGGTTAAGACCTGGTCAAGATCGTCAACGATTTTTCCTGATATGGTAGGACATACCATTGCGGTTCATGACGGAAGAAAACACGTTCCTGTATATATCACCGAAGATATGGTAGGTTGCAAACTCGGCGAGTTCGCTCCAACCAGAACCTTCAAAGGCCATGCCGGCGAAAAGACAACAGGCAAGAAATAATAGGAGGATAATATGGCTACCAGAATTAGAGAAAAAGCTATTGCTCGTCAAGAGAACGCCGATAAGCGTCCGAGAGCGGTTGCAAAATATATCAGAATATCTCCTGACAAAGTGCGTGTAGTGCTTGACGTTATCAGAGGTCAGAAATATACAGACGCAGTTGCAATACTCAAAACGTTGAGAAAATCTGCAAGCGAACCACTTCTCAAAGTGTTGAACTCCGCTGCGGCAAATGCAGAGAACAATCTCAACATGAACAAGAGCGAGCTGTACGTTGCAGAATGTTATGCCAACGCAGGCCCAATCCTTAAAAGAATTACTCCTAAGGCAAAGGGAAGCGCAGGCAGAATAAACAAAAGAACAAGCCACATCACTATTATTCTTGATGTTGTGGCTGAGTAAGGAGGAGGTATAAGATGGGTCAAAAAGTTAGTCCACACGGATTGAGAGTAGGCGTGATTAAAGATTGGAATGCTCAATGGTTTGCCGACAAAAAGAATTTTTCAGCCAATCTTGTAGAGGACCACAAAATCAGAGAGTTTTTGAAAAACAAATACTATCAGAACGGTATCTCCAAAATCACTATCAACAGAGTACTTTCTTCTGCCAACGACATCGTTACGGTAAACATCTATACGTCCAAACCTGCGGCTTTGATTGGTAAGGCAGGCGCAAACGTAGAAGAAATCAAGAAAGAAGTTATGAAAATTGCTCCTAAGAAGAGCGTAGTTATCAACGTTATCGAAGTAAAGAGACCTGACACCGACGCTCAACTCATCGCAGAGAACATCGCTGCTCAGCTCGAAAAGCGTATTGCTTTCAGAAGAGCTATGAAACAGGTGATTTCCCGTGCTATGAAGGGCGGCGTAAAAGGTATCAAAACTATGGTATCGGGACGTCTTGACGGAGCAGAAATCGCAAGAAGCGAAAGCTATCACGAAGGTTCTATCCCACTTCAAACTATCAGAGCCGACATCGAATACGGCGTGGCTACCGCAAGAACTACTTACGGTGCTATCGGCGTAAAGGTATGGGTGTACAAGGGAGAAGTGCTCGGTGGAAAGACCGTGGTTGACGGTAAAGAAGGAGGTAACGCATAATGTTAATGCCTAAAAGAGTAAAGAGACGCCGTGTTCATCGTGGCAGACTCAAAGGAAACGCAAACAAGGGTAACGTTATTGCTTACGGCGAATATGGCCTTGTGGCTTTGGAGCCAAGCTGGGTTACTTCTAATCAAATCGAAGCTGCCCGTATCGCAATGACCAGATATATCAAGCGTGGCGGACAAGTATGGATAAA
>JBJETQ010000048.1:34016-42466 GCA_051883395.1 Christensenellales bacterium
CTGCCCGTATCGCAATGACCAGATATATCAAGCGTGGCGGACAAGTATGGATAAACATCTTCCCACACAAGCCTGTTACCAAAAAACCTGCTGAAACCAGAATGGGTAGCGGTAAAGGAAGCGTAGAATATTGGGTTGCCGTAGTTAAACCAGGCAGAGTAATGTTCGAAATGGCAGGTGTGAGTGAAGAAGTAGCAAGAGAAGCATTGAGACTTGCTTCTCACAAATTGCCGGTTAAGTGCAAAATTGTGAAGAAAGATGAGGTGGAAAACGATGAAATCCAATAAGTTTTTTGAAATGACCAACGATGAGTTGAATATCAAGTTGACCGAACTGAAAGAAGAACTTTTCAATCTTCGCTTTAAGCACAGAGCAGGACAACTGGAAAATGCAAATCAAATCAACGTCTGCAAGAAGGATATTGCAAGAGTTATGACGATAATTCGTCAAAGAGAACTCAATATCTCGGCAGAACCTGTGGCTAAGGCTGCAAAGAAAGCAAAATAAGGAGGAATGACACATGGAAAGAAATCTTAGAAAGTCCAGAGTTGGTCTTGTTACCAGCGACAAAATGGACAAGACGGTTGTTATCGAGATAAGAGAGCGTGTAAAACATCCTCTTTATGGTAAAATCGTCAACAGAACCAAGAAGTTTAAGGCTCATGACGAAAACAACGAATGCGGAATCGGAGATACCGTTCGTATCGTTGAAACCAGACCACTCAGCAAAGACAAATGTTGGAGAGTCGTGGAAATAATCGAAAAGGCTAAATAAGGAGGACCCGACATGATACAAGCAGAAACAAGACTTGTCGTTGCTGACAACAGCGGCGCAAAAGAAATCAAATGCATCAGAGTTATGGGCGGTTCGTTCCGTAGAAGCGGTAACATCGGAGACGTTATCGTTGCGGCAGTTCAGTCGGCGGCTCCGGGCGGCATAGTTAAGAAAGGCGACGTGGTTAAGGCAGTTATCGTAAGAACAACTAAGGGTATCAGAAGAGAGGACGGCTCTCATATAAGATTTGATGACAACGCTGCCGTAATTATCGACAACCAGAAGCAACCTAGGGGTACCGCTATTCTGGGACCGATAGCACGTGAACTTCGTGAGAAAGAGTTTATGAAAATCATATCTCTTGCTCCGGAGGTAATCTAGGAGGTATATGATGAGTATCAGTGTTAAGAAAGGCGATGCGGTTAAGATTATCGCAGGCAACGATAACGGCAAGTCCGGCACGGTTTTGTCAGTTGACCCTTCTAAGGGAAAGGTTGTGGTAAAGGGCGAAGGTCTCAGCACTCAGAAGCACTTTGTAAAACCACGTAACGCTCAGGAAAAAGGCGGAATTGTGGAGAAGGAAAGAGCAATCGACGCATCTAACGTTATGATTATCTGCCCTACCTGCAATCAAGCTACCAGAGTGGCTCACAAAATCGAAAAGAACGAAGAAGGCAAGACCGTTAAGATTCGTGTATGCAAAAAGTGCGGCGCATCTTTGGACGAAGTAAAGGCATCTAAGGCAAAATCTGCCGCTAAGAAGGCCGCTCCAAAGAAAACTACCGCCAAAAAAACTACCAAGAAAACGGTAGCGGAAGATAAGGAATAATGGAGGAACAAGACAATGAGAGAATACAGAATTGAAGAAATCTACAAAAACGTTGCCGTTCCTGCATTGATGAAAGAGTTCAACTTTAAGAACGTCAACGAAATTCCTAAGGTGGAAAAAGTCGTTCTTAATATGGGTCTTGGAGACGTGAAGGACAACAGCAAGAGTTTCCAGATCGCTGTTGAAGAATTGGAACTTATCGCAGGACAAAAACCTGTCGTTACCAAAGCTAAAAAGAGCGTAGCAAACTTCAAAGTAAGAGAAGGTATGCCTATTGGCGCAAAGGTTACTCTCCGTGGCAAAAAGATGTACGACTTTATCGATAAGTTTATAAGCGTTGCACTCCCACGAGTAAGAGACTTCAAGGGTGTGCCAACCAACTCTTTCGACGGTAGAGGTAACTATTGTGTAGGCGTAAAGGAACAACTTATTTTCCCTGAAATATCTTATGATAAGATTGAAAAAATCAGAGGATTTGACGTATGTTTCGTAACGACTGCAAAAACAGACGAACAGGCAAAAGCGTTGCTCTCGCATTTGGGCATGCCTTTTGTTAAGTAATAGGAGGATATAAGCAATGGCTAAGAAAGCGATGATAAATAAACAACAAAGAACTCCAAAGTTTTCTACAAGAGCATATACAAGATGCCAGATTTGCGGTAGACCTCACGCTGTTTTGAGAAAATACGGCATTTGCAGAATTTGTTTCAGAGAATTGGCTTACAAGGGCGAAATTCCTGGCGTGAAGAAAGCAAGTTGGTAAGATAGAGGAGGATATTTACTATGATGATAACTGATCCAATAGCAGATATGTTGACGCGTATTCGTAACGGTCTTGTAGTAAAGCATGACAGCGTAGAAGTGCCTTTTTCTAAGATGAAAAAAGCGATTGCTGACATTTTGGTAGACGAAGGATTCGTAAATAGCGTTGAGATAATCGAAAACGGCGTTCAAAGTGTTATGAAGGTAAATCTTAAATACGGACCAAAGAACGAAAAGGTCATTACAGGAATCAAGCGTATTTCCAAGCCCGGTCTTCGTATATACGCAAGCTCGGACAAACTTCCTAAGGTACTCGGAGGAATGGGTATTGCCATCATCTCCACTTCCAAGGGCGTTATGACCGACAAACAGGCGAGAGCTCAACACATCGGCGGCGAAGTGCTGGCGTACGTGTGGTAATAAAGGAGGAATAGTAGAGTATGTCAAGAATAGGCAGATTACCGGTTGCTATTCCGGCAGGTGTGGAAATCAAAGTTTCACCTGAAAACGTAGTGGAAGTAAAGGGACCAAAGGGCGTATTGACCCTGGGCGTCAACAAAAACATCAAAGTCGAGATTGAAGGTAACGTTTTGCACGTAAGACGTCCTGACGACGAACCTGAAAACAAGGCTTTGCACGGTTTGTACCGCAAACTTATTGCCAATATGGTAGAGGGCGTAACCAACGGTTACAAAAAAGGTCTCGTTATCAACGGCGTAGGTTATAAGGTAACTAAGCAGGGCAACAAAATCGTAATGGACGTGGGTTATTCTCATACTGTTGACGTTGTTGAGCCGGAAGGAATCAAATTTGAATGCCCTAGCCAGACAGAAATCGTGGTTAGCGGTATCGACAAAGTGAAAGTAGGACAGGTTGCAGCAAACATCAGAGCAATCCGTGTACCTGACCCATATCACGCATACGGCATTCGTTACAGCGACGAAGTAATCGCTCGTAAGGAAGGCAAGAAGGCTGGTAAGTAATAAGGAGTGAAGAAAGTATGATTAAGAAAATTGATAAAAATGCTGTCAGAGCTAAAAGACATGCCAGAATGAGATTTAAAATCTCCGGCACAGCCGAAAGACCACGCCTTAACGTGTACAGAAGTTTGAATAACATCACAGCGCAGATTATCGACGATACAAAGGGATTTACGTTGGTATCCTGCTCGACTCTCGACAAAGACCTTGCAGGCAAGGTTGCCGAACTTACCAAAACAGAAGCTGCGAAACTTGTTGGAGAAACAATTGCCAAGAAAGCTTTGGCAGCAGGCATCGAAGAAATCGTATTTGACAGAGGCGGATATCTCTATACCGGTCGTGTCAAGATGGTTGCCGACGGCGCAAGAGAAGCCGGTCTGAAATTCTAAGGAGGTAGATTATGGCTAAGAGAGAAAATAAATTCCAAAAAGACCAACAAGACGAACTGCTCAACAAGCTTATCTGCGTAAACCGTGTTACCAAGGTTGTAAAGGGTGGTAGAACAATGAGATTTGCCGCACTTATCGTTGTGGGCGACGGCAACGGCAGCGTAGGCGTAGGCATGGGCAAGGCTGCGGAAGTTCCTGAGGCAATTCGTAAGGCAACAGCCGAAGCTAAGCGCAATATGATTAAGATTGCTACGGTAGGTACTACTATCCCTCACGACGTAATCGGACAATTCGGAAGCGGAAAGGTTATTCTTCTCCCTGCCGAAGAAGGTACGGGTGTGATTGCCGGCGGTCCTATTCGTGCGGTGTTGGAAGTTGCAGGTATCAAGGATATCAGAACAAAATGTCTCGGTACCAACAACCCTATCAACTCCGTAAAAGCTACCATCGAAGGTCTTGCTAGACTCAGAAACGTAGAACAAGTGGCTGCTCTGCGCGGTAAGACCGTAGCGGAAATCATTGGTTGAGGAGGCTTATGATGGACAAGAAGATTAAAGTTACGCTCGTAAAGAGCACTATCGGTTGCACAAAAAAACAAAAAGACACGGTTGCCGCTTTGGGACTTCACAAGATTGGTTCCAGCAACGTGGTAACTGACAACGATTGCAGCAGGGGAATGATTAAAGTCGTTTCTCACCTTGTATCGGTCGTTGAGGCGTAAGGAGAAGCATATGGAACTTAATGAATTGAAACCGGCTCCTGGAGCTAAGACAGGAAAAAGAAGACTCGGAAGAGGCATTGGTAGCGGTCTGGGTAAAACTTCCGGCAAAGGACACAAGGGACAAAACGCTCGTAGCGGCGGCGGTGTAAGACCGGGCTTCGAAGGCGGACAAATGCCTTTGGTAAGAAGAATCCCTAAACGTGGCTTTACCAACAATTTTAAG
Source organism: Christensenellales bacterium (assembly GCA_051883395.1). Taxonomy (GTDB): domain Bacteria; phylum Bacillota; class Clostridia; order Christensenellales; family UBA3700; genus HGM11368. Next base: position 38,696 of record JBJETQ010000048.1, read on the forward strand.
AAGGTTTATTCTATCGTCAACGTTGCCGATCTGGAAAGATTTGCAGACGGAACGGAAGTTACGGCAGAATTGCTTAAACAAGAGGGCGTTCTTAGTAAAGTAGAAGAATACGGTCTCAAAGTACTCGGAAACGGTACTTTAACCAAAAAGCTTGTTGTAAAAGCTAACAAATTTACTAAGTCAGCTGCAGAAATAATTGAAAAAGCAGGTGGCAAAGCAGAGGTGCTATAATGTGGCAAACCATCAAAAACGCATTTGCGGATAAGGATATACGTAAACGTATATTTTTGACGATTGGCATTTTGTTTTTGTTCAGAATTGGTAGCTTTATACCACTTCCGGGACTTGACTATGCTTACGTTGAAGACGCTATGAACGGAAAAGCAGTCTTTGAGATGATGAGTATGATGAGCGGCGGCGCATTGCAATACGGTACGCTGTTTGCATTGGGAATCTTGCCGTTTATCAACAGCTTCATTATTATGCAGTTGCTTACGTTGATTATTCCGCCACTCGAAAGGCTGTCCAAGCAAGGCGATGACGGAAGAGAAAAAATCACGACCATTACCAGATACGTGGCTATCGCATTGGCTATAATTCAAAGTATCGGTATCGTGGTAACGTTCAACAACGCAGGCGCAATACAGGCTACTTTCGGTTCTGTTGCAGTTACCGCAATAATGCTTATTTTAATGTTTACGGCAGGTTCGACCTTCGTAATGTGGCTGGGTGAGAGAATCACCGAATACGGAATAGGTAACGGTACTTCCCTGATAATCTTTGTAGGTATCATTTCGGGATTGGGAACCGGACTTATCAGCGCATTTTCGACGGTAAAAGAACAACCTACGAATATGCTGAACATAATCGGCTATTTGCTCTTGATAGTATTGCTGTTTATATTCATAGTATTTGTAGACGGTTCTGAGAGAAGAATCAAGGTCAACTATGCCAAGCAAGTAAAAGGTAATAAGATGTACGGCGGTCAGTCGACGTTTATTCCTATCAAAGTAAACAGCTCGGGAGTTATGCCTATCATATTTGCGTCGTCGTTTATGATGTTCCCTCAGATGATAGTGTCTTTCCTTGATTCCGGAAGTTCGCTCGTAACTTTCTACTATATGTATTTGTCGCCATACGGCGGACATTGGGTAGGTTATCTGGTATATTATCTGGTAATGTTCCTGTTGATAATATTCTTTGCTTACTTCTATGCACAAATACAATTCAATCCGCAAGACGTTGCACGCAATTTGCAACAATACGGCGGAACGATTCAGGGTGTAAGACCGGGCAAAGCGACGTCGGAGTATCTGGCAAAAATCAACAACCGCATAACGCTTTTCGGAGCATTGTTCCTTGCGTTTATAGCTATTATTCCTGTATTTTTGTTCCAACTTATCGGCAAAGATATCGGACTCAGCAACGCCTTCTCGGCAACGGGTATGTTGATTGTGGTAAGCGTGGCACTCGAATTTGACAAACAGCTCGAATCACAAATTATGATGAAGCACTACAAGGGCTTCCTCAAATAAAAGGCGAAATATGAACATTGTATTTTTGGGAGCGCCCGGAGCGGGTAAAGGTACGCAGGCTACAAAGATATGCACCAGGTATCATATACCGCACATATCCACGGGCGACATTCTGAGAGCAAACATCAAGGCAGGAACGCAGCTTGGCAAGCAAGCCAAAAGCTATATCGACCAAGGTTTGTTGGTTCCTGACCAACTGGTGATTGAATTGGTTAAGGACCGTCTTGCACAGGACGACTGCAAGGCAGGTTACGTGCTGGACGGATTTCCAAGGACCATTGAACAAGCACAGGCTTTGAGCGAATTTGCCGACATCGACCTTGCGGTCAATATTCAGGTTGACGAATCGTTGGTAGTAGAGCGTATATCGGGAAGAAGAATGTGCAAATGCGGCGAAAGTTTTCACACATCTTGGTATAATAGCGACGTTTGCGACAAGTGCGGCGCACCTTTGTACCAAAGAGACGACGACAAAGCCGAAACAGTAAAAGCAAGACTGGAAGTGTACAATGAGCAGACTGCTCCGCTGATAGATTTCTATCGCAACAAAGGCGTATTGAAAGACATCGACGGAATGCAGGATATGCCCAAAGTCTTTGAGAGTATCGTGAAGGTAATCGATGATAACAATTAAGTCCAGCGCCGAAATAGAATTGATGCGAAAAGCCAATCAGATTGTCAGAGATACGCTGAATATGTTGCAAGACAAAATCAGAGTAGGCATGACAACCAAACAGGTTGACAGACTGGCACACGACTATATCTTAAGACAAAACGCAATTCCTTCATTTCTGGGTTACAGCGGTTATCCTGCGTCGGTATGCGTGTCCATCAATGAAGAAGTGGTACACGGAATACCGGGAGAAAGAGTTATCAAAGAAGGAGACCTTGTAAGTGTAGATTGCGGCAGCATCTACAAAGGTTACAACGGCGACGCTGCCAGAACGTTTTTGATGGAAGGCGCAGACAAAGAAAAGGTACAACTTGCCGAAGTTACTCGTCAGAGCTTTTTTGAAGGAATGAAGGTGCTTAAAGCGGGTGCAAGACTGGGCGATCTCGGACATGCCATACAGAGTTATGCCGAAAGTTTCGGATACGGTGTGGTGAGAGCCATGGTCGGACACGGTATAGGTAGAGATATGCACGAAGACCCCGAAGTTCCTAACTACGGCGTAGCAGGCAGGGGACTGAGACTGAAATCGGGCATGACGATTGCCGTGGAGCCGATGATAAACGCAGGTACCTATGAAGTGGAAATGCTGGACGACGGTTGGACAATCGTAACCAAAGACAACAGACCGTCTGCACACTATGAAAATACGGTTCTCATAACCGATGACGGCGTGGAGATTTTATCACTGTGAAAACAATCGACAGTCTTGAAACAGGGGACGTTGCAATAAGTCGTGCAGGACACGATAAAAACAAATATTGCATTGTAGTAAAGGTCGTTGCGGACAATTACGTGATGATTGCTGACGGAAAGCGTAGGCTGATAACTAATCCTAAGTTGAAGAAAGTCAGACATTTGCAAAAGAAGGAAAACAGTCGGGAGTTGAAAATTCTGATTGAAGAAGGCAAACTCGACGACAAGAAAATTGCAGAGCAACTAGACAAGTATAAAAATCAATAAAAGCGGAGGTATATATGTCTAAGGAAGACGTTATAGAAGTTGAAGGCAGGGTAATAGAAGTTTTGCCTAATACCAACTTTCGTGTGGAATTGACCAACAAGCACGTTATCGTAGCTTACATTTCCGGCAGAGTCAGAAAAAACAATATCAAAATTCTGGAAGGTGATTCGGTAAAGGTTGAGCTCAGCCCTTACGACCTGACCAAAGGTAGAATCACCTATCGTAACAAAAACTAGGAAGAGCGGAGGATAGTAAAATGAAAGTCAGACCATCAGTAAAACCAATTTGCGATAGTTGCAGAGTTATTAAGAGAAACGGAACCGTAATGGTTATTTGCTCTAAATATAAGAAGCATAAGCAAAAACAAGGTTGATAGAATTATCAGGAAGCAGGATAAGGATTGTGGAAAAACCATAAATCCTTTCTTTGCGTTAAAAAAGTCATTCGATTTTGTTGCCATAAATCAAAAATTATGGTAAAATCTTATGGCATAATGAGAAATTATCCGTACGGGAGCGGCTAATATATCGTTTCATTCCAATTTACAGGCGATATAACTTCCTTTGGCGTATAATATAAAATTATTACATTTTTTATTTGGAG
>JBJETQ010000049.1:0-41898 GCA_051883395.1 Christensenellales bacterium
GCGTCTCTTTCTTTGCACTCTTTGATACTGTACTTAGGCGTACCTTCCAAAGAATAGCCGAGATAGTGCAATTCAAATCTTCCGGCTCTGTCAACGACAGGAGAAAACTCATTGAGAATATCCCTGATTCCTTCGTTGATAAACTGCTTGTAAGATTCTTTTTGCAGTTCAATCAAATACGGTATTTCGAGAGTTTCTTTTATCTTGGAAAAAGACATTCTCTCCGTATTGCCGCACTTGATTTTATGAATTCTTTGAGGCATATCATACCCTCCTTAAAAAAAATTTCGTAATAATGGGCGCAATTATATAATATATATAATAATGCATAATCGCACGATTATAGATTTTAGCACAAGCCAACAACCTTGTCAACGCATTTTAATAAAAATAAGCAAAAATTTTTAATATATGCGAGAATTATGTCTTAATTGCCTTTATTAGCGTCAGACAAAGCGCCCGCTATTATGCCCTTTCAATTTCCTTTTGGCTGATCTGGACTAGCGACAAAACGACACAGTATAGCGAAAAAATTGAAATTTTAATAATTGTAAAATTTATGTAAATTTTTCTTTAAATTGTAAAATTATTGTAAAATTTATCGCATAAAACTAGTTCCAACCGATTGTATAATTCTTTTCGAATTTTTTTCTTTTCCAAATATTGATATTATTTTTTATTATGCTATACTAAATAAGAATAAGCTACGACGTACTCGGGGGACAAATGAGACTGGATAAATTTTTGAAAGTATCTCGAATTATCAAAAGAAGGAGTGTTGCCAATGAAGCATGCGACGCCCAGAGAGTTCAAATCAACTCCCGCCCTGCCAAAGCAGGCACGCAGGTTAAGGTGGGCGACGAAGTTACTCTGTTCTTTGGCGATAAGACCTTCAAATTCAGAATTCTGAGAGTGGAAGAAACCGTCAAAAAACAGGATTGTACAGACATGTATGAGGTGATAACAGATGAAAATTAACGCAATAATACCGTGTGGCGGAGCGTCTACAAGAGCGGGGCTTGGTTATAGCAAACTCAAATTCAATATTGGCGGAATGCCGCTTCTTTGCAAAACGTTGACAGCTTTTTGCAGGCAGGACGTAAGCAGACTTATCATTGCCTGCGCCGACGAAGACAGAGCGTGGATTGCCGATGCGATAGACAACATAGACGCCGACATTACGATATGCAAAGGCGGCGACAACCGCACAGCTTCGGTACGCAACGCTCTGGCTTGCGTAGAAGAAGACTGCGACTACGTTATCGTACATGACGGAGCAAGACCTTTTATCAAAAAGGCTCTTATTGACAGAACAATCGCCTGCGCTATGAAATGGGGCAACGGCGTGGCTGCTCTACCCGTCTCCGACAGCCTGCGAATTGTAGAAAACGGCATCAGCCAAGCTGTTGACAGGTCCAAGTATTGGACGGTGCAGACGCCGCAAGTGTTTGAAACAAAAAAACTCAAAGAAGCCTATGATTGCGCTCTCAAAGAAGACAGAAGTTTTTCTGACGACGCTTCGTTGTATGAAGAATATATAGGTAAAGTCTATCTTATAGAAGGCGACAGCGACAATACGAAAATCACTTATGCCAGCGACCTTTCCAGATTTGTTCCGCAAACTTTTTATGCAGGTTGCGGTTGGGATACTCATGAGCTGGTAGAAGGCAGACCTTTGATACTGGGCGGAGTAACGATACCGCACGATAAGGGACTGATGGGACACAGCGACGCCGACGTGTTGACGCATGCCGTTATGGACGCTCTGCTCTCCGCTTCTCACAACGGTGATATAGGAAGGCAGTTTCCGGACACCGACCCTGCGTTTAAAAACATATCTAGCATAATATTGCTCAAAAACGTGCTTGGTCTGCTCAAAAGTCAGGGGTACAGAGTGGGCAACGTATCCGCTACCGTTATGGCTCAAAAGCCAAGACTTGCCGAATTTATCCCGATAATAGAAGAAACTCTTGCGAGAGCTATGGACATTGACACTACCAAAGTGAGCATCACGGCAACGACCACCGAAAAGCTGGGACTTGTGGGACGGGAAGAAGCTATCAGTTGCAACGCCTACTGCTCTCTTTACAAAATAGTTGATAATAAAAACAATCGATGATACAATAACACTATGAAAGAAAAACCCGTAAAAAAATCTGAAAAAGTACTCAACGATGTCTTTATGGTGCTGATGACGATATTGTCATGCGTCGGCTTCATTTGCATACTGTTTGTCGGCGGATTTTTGGGCGTGATAGGCGCAATGTATTTAGTAAAAAGTTTTTCTTTTGAAGGAATAAAGATACTGGGCGGTATCGTTTTGAGTATTCTTGCCATACTCACCTGCGCCCTGATGATTTATGCCGATTATCTTATTGCAAAAGCAACGGTAAAAGGCGTCGAAAACTATCTAGAAGAACGAAAAAATAAATGAAATAAAAAAGCGCTACCTTTGTGTAGCGCTTTTTATCAATTTGCATACTTTACCTTGCCAAAATATTCGCATTCTACTAAACCCCTGTCTAAACTGCTTTAAAATCGACATCTGCAAATTTGCGGTTGGTCGAATCAAGGTTGTTTTGCTTTGATATAAAATATAATTCAGTATTTTCTTTTTATATTTATCATTCTAATAGCAGATATTCTGAGCAATATCATATCAAATTGTCGGTGCTGTTCGTTTCGCTCCCGGGCTGATTATCCGACGACAAATCGGATAAGCCGTCGCTCACTTTTATTTCCTTTTCGTCGACAATATCCGTATTATCCTGTATATTTTTGGTATTGTCAGCAGCTATTTCTTCCGATATACGTCTGTTGGTTCTTTTGAGAAAGAACAAACTGAAAAACAATGTCAGAGCTTCGGCAATGGTAAGCGACCACCATATAGCGTTGATTTTTCCTGTCTTAGAGAGCAACCACGCCACAGGCAAGGCAATAATGATTTGACGGGAAAGCGACATTACCAGACTGTATAGTGCGTTGCCGACCGCCTGAAAAAGACCGCTCATGACGATATTGAACCCTGCTATAAGGAATGAAACCGACAAGGCTCGCAATCCTACCGTACCTATCGACATCATATCGTCGGAAGCTTCAAAGAGTCTGAGCATAGCTTGCGGAAAGCATTGAAGAATAAGAAAACCGACAAGCATAATTGATACGGCGGCAACGACGGAAATCTTGACAGTCTGCCATATTCTTGACTTTTGTCTTGCTCCGAAATTGTATGCAATGATAGGAATCATTGCGTTGTTGATGCCGAATACAGGCATAAAAACAAAGCTTTGCAACTTGAAGTATATGCCCAAAAAAGAAGTAGCTGTATTGCCAATAAGGCTGGTTTCCGTATTGAAAGCAAGCAAAATCTGGTTGAAACCGAAAACCGTAACCGACGTGATTGACGCCATAAGCATAGACGGTATTGCCACTTTGTATATACGGGCAAGCAGCTTTTTGTCCGGCAACATATCTTTGAAAGTAATCTTGATTTCTTTGTTAAAAAACACGTTGAGCAACAATCCCGTTAGCATAGACAACAACTGTCCGATTACCGTGGCAACCGCTGCACCCTTGACTCCCATTGCGGGGGCGCCCAGATAACCGAAAATAAATATAGGGTCCAGCACGATATTGACGACGGCTCCCACCAACTGCATTGCCATAGACAATAGAGTTTTGCCTGTGGCTTGCAACAGTCGTTCAAACGTTACCTGAAAAAATACGCCGACAGATATTACGCACACTATAAAAGTGTATTCCGTCCCCATGGTAATAATAGATTCAATATCCGTCTGAATTTCGTAATACTTACGGGCAAAAAGTCCGCCTATCAAAGCCACTACGGCAGTATTGATAATTGCTAGAATTATTGCGTTGGAAGCCACCTTGTTGGCTCTGGCAAAATTGCGCTGTCCCAGCGACTTGGAAAGAAGCGAATTGACACCCACGCCCGTACCAACGGCTATGGCAACGATAACGTTCTGGACAGGAAAAGCAAGAGAGACTGCCGTCAGAGCGTCTTCTCCCAGTTTTGCCACAAATATGCTGTCGATAACGTTGTAGCACGCCTGCACAAGCATAGATATAGCTATCGGCAACGCCATGGAAAACAATAGCTTTCCTATTGGCATTACCCCCATTTTGTTTTGTCCCGATTTTATCGTTTGTTCCATCTTGACTCCTTAGACATAAATAATAACACACAAAATAATATTGCACAAACGAAAAGCAAATAAAAAATATAAAAAATCACCGCCCAAGGCGGTGAAAGTTATTTGACAAGCTCCTTGACAAAATCTGTCAGGTATCCGTTGAGATAACTCTCAACTTTGCCTGCGTCCATCGATTTTGTCATCATGGTATCAATCGGCACCCTTTCATAGAGTTTTATGCCTTGGTTTGCACACACTTCTTCAAGCCTGCTCTCACCAAAAATAAACTCCTTGCGATGACAGTCGGGACACTCGTAATAGGACATGTTTTCTACCATTCCAAGTATTGGCACGTTCATCAGCTTTGCCATATTGACCGCCTTTGAGACAATCATCGAAACAAGTTGTTGCGGCGACGTTACTATCACTATTCCGTCTATCGGCAACGATTGAAATACCGTGAGCGGCACGTCTCCCGTTCCCGGTGGCATATCGACAAACATATAATCTATATCGCCCCATGCTACGTCGCTCCAAAATTGTTTGACCGTACCTGATATAAGCGAGCCACGCCATACGACAGGTTGCGACGGGTCGTCCAGCAGACAGTTGAGCGACATTATTTTAATTCCGTTCTCGCTGACAAGCGGAATAATGTTGCCGTCCATGCCGTATGCCTTCTGATTTATTCCGAAAGCCGCAGGAATCGACGGACCGGTTATGTCGGCGTCAAGTATCGCCGTCTTATAGCCCAGTTGGCTGACTTTGACTGCAAGCAAAGAAGTGATGGTAGACTTTCCTACTCCGCCTTTGCCGCTGACCACAGCTATTACTTTTTTAATTTTAGAAGCGGCGTTTGCAGGCGCAAGCAACGAACTTGACTCGCACTTTTCCTTACAGTTGCCGCAATCGTGATTACAACTTGACATATCATTTATCCTTTGTTCAACTTGCACAAAAAGCAAAGACCCTGCGGTCTTTGCAATAAACGTGCGTTTATTTTACCATGTCCAGAATTTCTTCCTTAGACCTTACTCCAACCGATTGATTGACGATTTTGCCGTCCTTAAATACTATAAGAGTAGGTATGCTCATTATGCCAAACCTGACAGCCAACTCTTCTTGTTCGTCAACGTTGACTTTGCCAACTTTGAGTCCAGTATACTGCTCGGCTATCTCGTCCACAACGGGAGAAAGCATTCTGCAAGGTCCGCACCACGAAGCCCAGAAATCTACCAATACAGGCAGCTGAGACTGCATTACTTCTTTGTCAAAATTATCTTTGGTAATCGTTATTATTGTCATAACAATCTCTCCTTTTGATGTCTATATAGCAACTATATCATATTTGACGATATTTATCCATAGTTTTTTTGAAAATTTTTGATAAATATCCGACAATGTGCTATACTCTAAGCAGGAGAAATATATGCAGGACGTTATAATTATAGGTAAGGGACCGGCAGGGGTATCCGCAGCACTATATACGGCAAGAGCCGGACTTAAAACTACGATAGTCGGCACAGACAACAGCGCATTGAAAAAAGCCGGGAAAATCGAAAATTATTTTGGCTTTGAAAGTGTGAGTGGCAAACAGTTGCTGGAATACGGCGAAAATCAGGCAAAAAGAATCGGCGCAGACGTTGTCGAAGCCGAAGTGCTTGACGTTTCTCTTTGCGACTCGTTTATCGTAAGCACCACACAGGGAGTTATGACTGCAAAAAGCGTTATTATCGCCACAGGCGCACCACGCAACACCGTCAATATTGACGGACTGAAAAGATTGGAAGGCAAGGGTGTAAGTTACTGTGCCGTGTGCGACGCTTTCTTTTATCGCAAAAAGAAAGTTGCGTTGCTAGGCAACTCGCACTATGCCCTTCACGAATACGAAGCCATAAAAGACATCGTGAGCCAGGCAGTTGTTCTGACAAACGGTCTGCCATGCGAAGAAGACTTTGGCAATGCACAAGTGATTGACAAAAAGATTGTGCGATTGCTAGGCGACGACAGGCTGGAAGGAGTGGTTTTTGACGACGACAGCCAATTGGAAACAGACGGTTTGTTCGTTGCACTCGGTCAGGCATCGGCAGACGTGCTTGCCCGCAAAATTGGAGCTGTCAGCAATAACGGATTTATCAAGACAGATAAAGATATGATGACGACTGCCCCCGGTCTGTTTGCGTGCGGCGACTGCGTAGGCGGACTGCTACAAATAAGTAAAGCAGTAAGCGACGGCGCTATTGCCGGCACCGCTGCCGTAAGATTTGTAAAGGCCCGTAAATAAACGGACAGAGCTATATTCTGACAATAAAAAAACGGAGATAAGTCGATACATATCCCCGTTTTTTTGTTTTGATATGATTTTATTCTTCATCCATCGTCTTATACAATACAGGCGGTTTGCGCTTGTGAGCCGAAGCGTCAAACATCTTTTCGAGTTTTTCGTTGCGCTCACCCTTAGCTCTTTTGACAGTAATATATTCGTCTAGCTGGCGATAGGTTATTCCAAGTTCCTTTTCGTCTGTCTGGCCGTCGTACAAAGAAGCAGACGGAGCCTTTTCGATGATAGCCCTAGGACAACCAAGATACTCCAAAAGCTCATATATTTGACCTACCGTAAGGTCTGCAATAGGGTTGAAGTCGCATGCCCCGTCTCCCCATTTGGTAAAATACCCCACAAACCTTTCGCTTCGATTGCCGGTTCCTGCTACAAGACGTCCTTCCGCCGCAGCAATTGAATAAAGCGTAGCCATGCGCAATCTTGGCGCAATATTGACTACCGCAGCTTCGTTGAGAGTGGCGACTCCTTCCAACTGCGTAAGCATCTGCGCCCTGACAGGCGTAAGGTCAACGACTCTTGTTTCGATATCGAATTTGGACGAAAGCTCCATACCGTCCTGCTTGTCGATTGTGTAATTGCGCTGGCTGAAACAAGGCATAATTACTGCCACAGTATCGGGACAAGCCATCTTGCACAAGATGCCTACGAGAGCGCTGTCTTTGCCACCGCTGTTGCCAAAGACTATACCTTTGGCTTTGCTGTCCGTAAGTATCGAACGGATAAATGCAACTCTGTTTTCAACTTCTCTTTTTGCGTCCATATTCGCCTCCTGTTTTCAGCATACTACCCGACCGTAAAAAAGTCAAATATATGAGAGTTTTTTGCAAAAAAAATACACCCCTTAGGGGTGTATTTTTCGGACGAAGTCCTGTTGGGGGGAATTATGTTATGCTGACATTGGATAAACTGCCTTTTTTATATCTTCTTCATCTTTACCATAAGGCTGTTTTTCAAATTTATTACCGTCTTCAAAGTCATAAATTATACTCTTATCACCGGTTTGTGTGTCATATTGAATTCGTGCTTCGCATTTGATAACTTCACCATTGTCGTCGACTTTGATTTCGATATACTCGTCTGAATTCTTATCGACTTTCTTTTCGTACTTGACAGAAAGATTGGACTCTGCGCTCTTTTCTTTGAGACACACTTCCGTCTTGTCGTTTTCTTTTTCTATCTGCAAACTGAAAGACTTAATCTTTTGTCCGCCTTCATATATACTATATTGAAACTCCTGTTCTTCTCCTTCTATCTCCTGAGAAAATCTTACGTAATTGTCGGCGTCTATTTTTGCGACAAATTCAAACTCGATTTCATCTTGTTCCACTTCTCTCTCGCCTTGAAATTCGTAAATCTTGTCGCCAATAACCATTATGCCGCTCATTCTGAATTCCTGTTCTTCTTCGGTTTTGTCGCTGTTTATCTCATCGGTAGTATACTCAGCTATTTCTTCCGACTTTTCCATGACAATATTCTTGTCGAGTGCCGCCGCAGTTCTTTCGATTTCTTCGTCATCATCGTCATCTGCATCGACTTCATCGTCTTTTTCGTCGCCTATAAGAGTCTCGTTGTAATAAAGAACGTACTGTATATTTTCTCCAAAACTGGTAGTGGTAATTACCTTTTTGTAATCATATTCTGCAATATCGCTTTCTTCAAAAATACTGGTTGTATTGTTGTCTATCAAATTTTCAACGACTGACATATAGTAGTTGATTTTGTCGACCAACCGAGAGCTGTCGATATTAGAATTTACAAAGGCCGATGCCGTTACGCCTGACGCAGACGAATCAATTCCTATCATAATGTTACCCACGGATACCGCCGACACAGTAATAAGGTCGCTTTTTGTCATAGTAACGATAGAATTGCCGTCGAGAGTATCGTCAATGGGCGGTACAAGATTTGCCGCGCAACCAGTCAACGAACATGCTCCGATTAAAACAGCTGTCAAAATAGTAAAAAGTTTTTTCATAATGCATTCTCCTTGTTTTGCTCGTTTGTTTATTAAACAATCGAAACAAAGATTTTGCCAATTTTTTCAGAATTTTTTAAAATTTTCAGTCCGCTATTTGATTTTTATATTGTTCTTTGAGATTATCCCAGTAGTCTTCCAGACAGTCTTCGGCATAGTCAATATAATCTTCCATTGCTTTGACAACGGATTTTGTATGCAATTCAAATGCCTTTACATCTGCCGCTCCGTTGTATATAAATGGAGAATTGGCTTCAAACAGAGCATTGAAAGCGACGATGGCATCGCCAATATTCGTTATACAAATATCGTCGTCTTCATCTTCTTCATCGTCTTCATCTTTTTTATTTTCTTCTCTCTCATCTTCTTCGTCGTCGCCAATGCTATCCATTATATCTTCTATACAGTCTATCAGCTTTTCATATTCTGCAATCTGAGCTTTGAGCTGTTGATAATTCTCATCTCTTTCCATATCCGATTTAAAATTGTCCAGAGTTCTTTCCGTATCTTCTACTTCTTCTGATTTATCGTTTTTCAGCCATTCGTTCAGTTCGTCCAGACTTAGTTTTGCCACTTTGTCGATACTCATTCCCGACGTTTCGCTGACCTTTTGAATCAATACCATTCTGCCAGTCGTAACGTTGTATTGTTGTGCCAACTCCTGCGTTTGCAAGTCGCCCGTAGCAACTATGTGTGCGTCTATCGAATTGGCGGAAAGATACAAATCGATACTACCGATCAGATTTTGCCCGATACTGATTTCTTTGTCTTTGTTGTCTCCCGCAACAGTAACGTTGATGTTACCGCCGCTCTGTAAATATCCCAATTTCCAGGAAAGCGATATTATACGATCGCAAGCTTCGTCAAGCGTCAGTCCTGTAAGGTTTTCTCCATACAACAAAACTGCTCCGTCCTTGTTGTGCGGAGTAATTGCTGTAACGTTGTCGTTGCCGTCAAGAGTAAAAACGATGCTCGGATTGATGTCTATACGCACGTAAGTATTGACGGACAAACTTGTCGGAGTATTTACCGAGCCTTGTCTGTCTAGTAGCACACCGGTTCCTACACCGATACATACGCACGTACAAATCGCAGCACACGCCCATACCAACTTTTTCAGATTGACTCTCTGTCGCTTAGGCGCAGGACAAGATTGTCTCAGACGGGCTTTTATAGTATCGTTTTCTTGTGCAGTAGGAAGGACAAACTTTGCTTGTCGATGCAGTTTCTTCTTAATATCCATATTTATCACCCTCCTTTGTCAATTTTTCTTCCAGAGTCCTGAGCGCAATCTTGTATTTATAAGTTACAGTCGATACAGGCATAGACAACATCTTGGAGATTTCTCGTCGCTTATAACCTTCCACAACTATCATTACAAGTATCGTATAACTATCTTCGTCAAGTAATTCTTTTGCCAGCGCAAACAAATTGCTTTCGTCCCGTTCTTCATAACATTGTCTGTCCAACTTTTGGTCGGAAAAGTCGCTGAATACCATTCTTTTGTTTTTATTGTACCAGTTGTAGGAGAGATTTCTCGCTATTGTAGTCAGCCACGCCATAAAATTGGTGCTGTTGTAGTTGTTTATAGAGCGTATCATTTGCCTGTACGTTTCCTGCATAACGTCCAATGCGCTTTCTCTGTTTTTTAATATTCCAAAAGCAACCATAAATACTAATTTATGGCTGTTATCATATATGTAGTCAAACGCTTTGGCATTTCCTTGGGCAAATTCCCTGACCTTTTTTTCCAATCTTTCGTTTTTCATAAATCCCCTGATATTAAACAAACAAAAAATTGTTTTTGCTAACAAATATAAAAAATTTTGCGCTTTTTTTGCGCAAAAAATAAAAATATTGTTTTAATTCGACCTTGCGACGCATCAAATACGCCGCAAGACGATAGATTTATATGTTTATTTGCTGTCCTTTGCTCTACGGTCGCCTACGTTGTCGAAACATACCGCAAACGCAACTGCAAGTCCTGCCTGAGAAGGGTCAGCAACGTCTACAAGAATATTGTCTGTAAGAGCAAGTAGCTTTCCACGCTTAAATTCGGCAAATTCAGAACCGTTGATAAATACCGTATAATGAAAAAACATTCCGTCTTTCTGAATTTCTATTTCGTCGTCGCTATCCTTGACAATATACTTGCCAACAGAAAAATATTTTTGCGTAATTGTCGCAATCTTATTTTTTTTGGCGTCCATCAAATAGACGGTGGTATTGAAAAATCTGATAAGCTTGTTTTTGACTATGTACATAAGTTTTCCGTCTGTATCGTAGATTTTTTTGTACTTGGTGGGAGAAATCACCCTACCCTTTACTTTGTAGACGAGTTTATCGTTTTCGTCAACTACCGTTGAGCTTCCGCCCACTGTCATAAGTTTGTTTTTGAAAAACAGCTTCATTATTATTTCCTCCTATTTTATTACGTTGACAATCGTAGCAACAATAGCTATTGCAACTATTGCAACCCACAGTACAACTTTGAGAATCTTATTGAGTTTTATTCGTTTTGCTATCTTTTCGTTTTTGCAAAACTCGTTTTCAATTTCTCTGACCCGACTATCGCTTCGCCACACGTTTCGCCTTACGCCGTTGTCCGACATGCCGACTCTCACTTCTACTATGCCATCATGCGTACAATCGACGGCGAATTTGCACCGCACGTCAAAATAGTTGTTGCCGTATCCGGGGTCAAAAATACCTAGCAGACTGATGATAAAGTAAAAAATCGACCACAGCCACCACAAAGGCGAAGACAGCTCGTTGACATTGCAAATTTCAACAATCGATTGAGTATCGTTGCTATCGAAAGTATAAACGCTGAAACCCGATTTATCTTTCTTTCCTTTGACAACTTTGCCGTCTGCTCTGACTTGCAAAGCGTATTTTTTCTGGGCTTTGATTTTGATAGTTATCGTACTCATTATATCACCTTCACGACGCCGCCGCTCACTAGCGCCCATACAATAGCTCCCACGACAGCAATTATACAGCTGGCAATCGCCGCTTGTTTGTATCTGCCCGACGCAAACAATAATACCGTGGCAATTGCCGCCGTAATTGTCATTATCGGCAAAGAATAGTCGATTACTTTGAGTATCAATAGCGTAATCTGAGTAGCGTCGGAAGCTGCTCCCATAATTCTGTCAACAAATTGGGGATAAGCCAAAAATATAAGCCCCAACGTAAACACTACTCCTATTATCAACACAAAACACACTATAAACATATAAAGGGCTGTAATAAAAGGCGACAAAAGACAAAGAAGCGACAACACTCCGCCTGCTATCGACAGATTGAAAAATATTCTTCCGCTATGACCTAATCTGGCTTTTAACAATTCTTTATCCAAAACTTGTCTCCTATGGTAATTATAACACGTGTTGTTGATTTGTCAATAAATTAAACGTTTGCCAAACAAAACGCCGGATACAAAATCCGGCGTTTGATATTGCGTTTTGCGATTATTTTTTGAGAAGTTTTACCAGTCGCTCGGCAGCTTCCTTAGTTGCTTCGACGCTGCCAAATGTCGAAAATCTGAAATAGCCTTCTCCGCACTTGCCAAAGCCTTCTCCAGGAGTGCCTACAATCTGTGCCTCGTTGAGAAGATAATCGAAGAATTCCCAGCTGCCCATTCCGTCAGGACATTTGAGCCAGATATAAGGTGCGTTTTTTCCGCCCGTATACCATATGCCCACCTTGTCAAGAGCCTGCATGATGCACTTTGCATTGTTTTTATAGACGTCGATGTTGGCTTTGATTTGCTTTTGTCCTTCGTCTGTAAATACTGCCATACCGCCCTTTTGAATGACGTAAGATACTCCGTTGGTCTTGGTTGTACGATTGCGCACCCACATTGCGTTGAAGTTGAGTCCGCAACGCTCCAACTGTTTAGGTATGACGGTATAACCGAGACGAGTTCCGGTAAAGCCAGCGGTTTTTGACAACGAACATATCTCTATTGCACACGTTCTTGCGCCTTCTATCTCAAAAATACTGTGTGGCAGAGTCTCGTCTTCGATAAAAGCTTCGTATGCTGCGTCAAAAAGAATAATCGAGTCGTTGGCATTGGCATAATCAACCCATTGTTTGAGTTGTTGTCTGTTATATACCGCTCCCGTAGGATTGTTAGGAGAACAAATATAACAAATATCGGCTTTGACTGACGGGTCAGGCAAAGGCAAAAAGCCGTTTTCCTGTCCCGACGCCAAACGTATGATTTTTCTGCCTGCCATAACGTTGGCGTCCATGTATGCGGGATATGCCGGTTCGATAATCAAAGCCGTACTGTCCCTGTCGAAAAGGTCTAGTATATCGCCAAGTTCGTCGCTGGCTCCGCTCGATACAAATACTTCGTCGCTATCGAGCTTTACTCCTTTGCCTGAATAATAAGCGGCAATCGTTTCACGCAACTCTGCGGCGCCAACTTCGGGCATATATCCGTGAAAAGTAGCCTTATGAGCCTGATCGTCCACTCCCTGATGCAGCGCTTTGATAACCTGGTCGCACAGCGGCAGCGACACGTCGCCTATACCTAGTCTGAGCAAGGTTTTGTCAGGATGCTGCGCAAGATATGCCTTAGTCTTTTGAGCGATATTGAAAAACAGATACGAATCTTTGAGATTTGCATAATTCATGTTAGGTTTTGTCATATAGTTTCTCCTTCATATACAAACTGGGCAGGGCCCTGCATTTCTACCGCCCCGTCGTTCTTTATTTTGATAAGCAAGTCGCCGCCGTCAAGCGTAACTCTTACCCATTGATTGGCTTGTACCAAACCTTTGGATACCGCCGCCGCCGTGCTGGCGCATGCACCCGTACCGCAAGCCATCGTAATTCCGCTTCCTCTCTCCCACACTCTCATACGAAGATGGTCGCTAGAGAGCCTTTGAATAAATTCTACGTTGACTCCGCCCGGAAAAGTTGCGTCCTTCTCTACGACAGGTCCTATCTTTTCCACAGGAAAATTCTCTACGTCGTCAACAAACGTTACGGCATGCGGATTGCCTACCGATACCGGCGTAAATACGATTTGTCTGCCAAGCGGAGCGAGCGTAACGTCCTTGTCGCACACAGCCTGTCCCATATCTACGCTCACGCTGACAACTATGCCGTTTTCAATCGTCAGATCGAGCGTTCTTATACCCGACAAAGTTTCTATTCTCAAACATCTTTTGTCGGTGTATCCTTTGTCATAAAGATATTTTCCTACGCAGCGTATGCCGTTGCCACACATTTTGGCTTCGCTTCCGTCTGCATTGAAAATTCTCATCTTGAAATCGGCAATGTCGGACGGAGATATGTAAATCATTCCGTCGGAGCCTGCGCCGAAATGTCTCTCTGATAATCTTATCGACAAATCGGCAATATCGTCGGGTACTTGCCCGAATACGTAAAGATAATCGTTGCCTAGTCCGTGCATTTTTGTAAAGTGCATATTATTCTCCCGTTTGTTTTGTCTTTTATTTTATTTGCCGTCAGGCGTCTATGGTCGATATTCCCATAGTCGTTTCTTCCAACACGTCAAGCAATACTTTGACGGTATCTAGCGATGACAGCGTGGTTATATTGTTTTCGATGGCGCATCTGCGAATAGCAGCTCCGTCTTCGTAATGGACTCCCGACAATACGGCTCTCGTATTGATGACGTAGCTTACGTAGCCCGCCCTTATGGAATCGAGAATTTCTTCGCTACCTTCGCTGAGTTTTCTTCTAATTCTTGTACGTATGCCGTGTTCTTTGAGAAAATTGGCTGTGCCTACCGTGGCTTCGATATTGAAGCCCATTTTGTAAAATCTCTCTACAAGCGGCAAGGCTTCTTCTTTGTCTTCGTCGGCAAGCGTAACGAGTACCGTACCATAGTTTTGCATGTGTACTCCCGAAGCTACCAAAGCTTTGTACATGGCTCTTGGTAGTTTGTCGTCGTAACCTATCGCTTCACCCGTCGATTTCATCTCAGGAGAGAGATAAGAGTCCATACCTTTGAGCTTGGAGAAGGAGAAAGCAGGCGCTTTGACGTACCAACGCTTCTTTTCGGCAGGATAAACGCAGTTTATTCCCTGCTCTTTGAGCGACTTGCCGAGTATAGCCAACGTGGCAATATCAGCAAGAGCGTATCCCGTAGCTTTGGACAAGAACGGTACCGTACGTGAAGAACGTGGGTTGACTTCGATGATATATACGTCGTCCTTGTCGTCAACGATAAACTGAATATTGAACAAACCTACTATGCCTATGCCCTTGCCAAGTCGTACAGTATAGTCAATAATTGTCTTTTTGACCTTGTCGGATATACTGAAAGTAGGATATACGCTTATGCTGTCGCCCGAATGAACGCCGGTCCTTTCTACCAGTTCCATAATGCCCGGCACAAATACGTCTTTGCCGTCGCATACTGCGTCAACTTCCACTTCTTTACCCCTGATATACTTGTCCACCAAAACAGGCTTGTCAACGTCGATTTCCACCGCCGTCCTGAGATAATTGCGAAGCGCACCTTCTTTGGCAACGATTTGCATAGCTCTGCCACCCAGCACGAAGCTTGGCCTTACAAGTACAGGGTAACCTATCTGCGCAGCGGCTTTGACGCCGTCTTCCACGTTGGTAACCGCCGTACCTTTTGGCTGTGGAATGGATAGTTGCATCAACAATTTTTCAAATGAATCTCTGTTTTCCGCCTTATCAATAGCGTCGCAATCGGTTCCTATTATCTTGACTCCACGCTCCTGCAAAGGTGCGGCAAGATTGATTGCCGTCTGACCGCCGAGAGTGGCGATAACTCCGTAAGGATTTTCCAACGCTACTATGTTAAGCACGTCTTCCACACACAGCGGCTCAAAGTAAAGTTTGTCCGCCGTGGTATAGTCGGTAGATACGGTTTCTGGGTTGTTGTTGATGACAATGGCTTCGTAACCGAATTGTTTGATTGTCTTGACCGCATGAACGGTGGAATAATCGAATTCTACACCCTGTCCTATACGGATAGGTCCGCTACCCAAAACTATAATCTTCTTTTTGTCCGATACGATAGATTCGTTTTCCTGCTCGTAGGTAGAATAGAAGTAAGGAACGTAGCTCTTGAACTCCGACGAACACGTGTCTATCATCTTATATACAGGGAAAATATCGTTTTTCTTGCGCATATCAAAAACGCTCAATTCGTCTTTATCCCACAATCTTGCTATTTCTCTATCCGAAAATCCGAGCTTTTTGGCTTGTTTCAACGTCTCGACGTCCAGCGGATTTTCTCTGACGGTGTTTTCCATGGCGACGATTGAATCTATACCACGCAAAAAGAATCTGTCTATTTGAGTTATCTTTGCTATTTCGTCCACAGACACCTTTCTTCTCAACAATAGAGCAATCGCATAAATTCTGTCGTCGGTGCCTTTGGCTATATATTTGAGCAACTCGTCGGTAGACATATTGTCCATAGACGCCTTGTAGACATGATTCAGACCGATTTCCAAAGACCTTACGCCTTTGAGCAGACTCTCTTCAAAAGTTCTGCCTACGCTCATGGTCTCTCCCGTCGCTTTCATCTGAGTGCCGAGCGAATTGTTAGCATCGGTAAATTTGTCAAAAGGAAAACGGGGCATTTTGGTTACCACGTAGTCCAGCGCAGGTTCAAAAGCCGCACAGGTGTTGGCAAGAGCAATTTCTTCAAGTCGCATACCCACCGCAATCTTTGCAGATACTCTCGCAATAGGATAGCCGCTGGCTTTGCTTGCCAAAGCCGACGAACGTGATACTCTTGGATTGACTTCGATGAGATAATATTGGAAGGAATTTGGGTCAAGCGCAAACTGGACGTTGCAACCGCCTTCTATTTTGAGTTCCCTTATTATTCTCAGAGCGCTGTCTCTGAGCATCTGATATTCTTTGTTGGTGAGCGTCTGCGACGGACAGACAACTATACTATCTCCGGTATGAATTCCTACCGGGTCGAGATTTTCCATATTGCACACGGTAATCGCCGTGTCCGCCGAATCTCGCATTACTTCGTATTCTATTTCTTTGAAACCTTTGATACTCTTTTCTACCAAAACCTGCCTTACAGGAGACAGAGCCAGGGCATTTTTGAGTATCGTTTCACATTCCTTAGGGTTGTCGGCAAAACCGCCGCCCGTTCCGCCGAGAGTAAACGCAGGTCTCAATACGACAGGATAACCTATCTGCTCGGCAATCGCCAGCCCTTGCTCTATATCGCAAGCTATCTCCGACGGCAGTACCGGTTCTCCAAGTTTAGTACAAAGTTCCTTAAACAGCTCTCTGTCTTCCGCTCTCTCGATACTTTCGCTAGCCGTACCGAGAAGCTGACAACGGCACTCAGCCAACACGCCTTTCTTTTGCAGTTGCATAGCAAGATTGAGTCCCGTCTGTCCGCCGATACCCGGAAGAATTGCGTCAGGTCTTTCGTATCTGACGATTTTGGCGATATATTCCAACGTCAGCGGTTCCATATACACCTTGTCGGCTATGGACGTATCCGTCATTATAGTTGCCGGATTGCTGTTGCACAAAATTACTTCGTATCCTTCTTCTTTGAGTGCAAGGCAAGCCTGCGTACCTGCATAATCGAATTCCGCCGCCTGTCCTATGACGATAGGTCCGCTACCAATAACGAGAATCTTTTTGATGTCGCTTCTTTTAGGCATTGTCCTTCTCCTTGATAATATCTATAAACCTGTTGAAAAGATAACCGCTGTCGTTAGGTCCAGGCGCACTCTCAGGGTGATATTGCACGCTGAAAACTCTGTCCGACGTATTTTGCATACCTTCTATTGTGCCGTCAAGCAGATTGATATGAGTGATTTCCAGTCCCGTACCCTTCAAGCTGTCCGCCTGCACAGCATAAGAATGATTCTGAGACGTGATTTCTATGCGGTCGGATATAAGATTTTTGACGGGATGATTGCCGCCCCTGTGTCCGAATTTGAGTTTATACGTCTTGCCGCCGTAGGCAAGTGCTATTATCTGATGCCCCAGGCATATACCGAATATCGGATATTTGCCAATGAGATTTTTGATTGTGTTTATCGTTTCTTTTACGTCGGTAGGGTCGCCGGGTCCGTTGGATATAAATACTCCGTCCGGCTTCAATTCTTCTATGCGTTCAGCGCTGGTATTCCAAGGCACAACCGTAACGTCTATATATCTATTGTTGAACGACCTGATTATATTTTGTTTTATGCCGCAATCTATCGCCACTACGTGAACGTCGCCGCCTACAAAAAACTTTTCTTCGCTCTTGCGACTGACTTTCGATACCGCATCTGTGGCAATCGGCGTATTGCGGATAATTTCCAACCCTTTCTCCACGCTAGTATCTGCCGAAGTGATAAGACATCGTCTGCTGCCCAAATCTCTGACAGAACGCACTATTTGTCTGGTATCCACGCCGTATATGCCGACAATGCCGTATTTTTTCATTGTATCTCCCAACGTTTCTGCGCTACGAAAATTGGAAGGCAAATCATTGTAATCTCTCACTACCAGTCCGCTTATGGTAGGAACGTTGGTCTCAAAATCGTCGTTGTTGACGCCGTAATTGCCAATGAGCGGATAACTCATAACCACCGTCTGATAGGTGTAGGACGGGTCGGATATTATCTCCTGATAGCCTACCATGGACGTATTGAACACCAGTTCGCTCACCACGTCG
The DNA here is from genome assembly GCA_051883395.1 of Christensenellales bacterium. Lineage (GTDB taxonomy): Bacteria > Bacillota > Clostridia > Christensenellales > UBA3700 > HGM11368. Next base: position 18,144 of record JBJETQ010000049.1, read on the forward strand.
CCTTGCGCACCGAAAGAATACCCCGGATAACTGCTGCCGTCTTCGATAATAAGTTGTTTGTCAAATCGTTGCATATATTCCCCTTTTTTAGTTTTCCGTCTTTGCAGAAGATTTTTTTGTCGACAATTTCTGCTCAAATTTATTTTTGTCCCCTTCGTCGGGAATATTTGTCGCATATACTCCGTCAAAGCAAGCTGAACAATAATCTTCGCTATCGACGAGTTGTCGTAAATCTTGTATAGGAAGGTATCCCAGCGAAGTAACGCCTATCATATCCGCAATCTCGTCTACCGAATGACGGCAGGCAATAAGATGCTGTTGAGAATCTATATCCGTGCCGTAATAGCAAGGATACAAAAAAGGCGGTGCGGATATGCGCATATGAATCTCTTTTGCGCCGGCTTCCCACAACAATTCCGCTATTCTTCGGCTGGTCGTTCCCCTTACTATCGAATCGTCTATCAATACGACTCTCTTGCCTTCAACGGCCTGCTTGACAGGAGACAATTTGATGCGCACCTTGTCAAGTCTGTCGCTCTTTGACGGCGATATAAAGGTCCTGCCGATATATTTGTTTTTGATAAGTCCTATTCCGTAAGGAATTCCCGATTGAATAGAATAACCCAGCGCCGAGTCGAGTCCCGAATCAGGTACGCCTATCACCACGTCGGCTTCGACGGGATAACGTTGCGCCAGGATTGCTCCCGCTCTTATTCTCGCCTGCTGAACGGAGACCTTGTCTATGACGGAATCGGGACGAGCAAAATAGATATATTCGAATATACAAGTCTTGCGTTGTTTGGTCTTGCAATGCTGTGTGTATGATTTGACGTCTCCGTCGCAAAATACCAGAATTTCACCCGGTTCTAAGTCCCTTATAAACTCCGCTCCTACTGCTCCCAATGCACAACTTTCCGAAGCAACTACGTAATCCCCGTCTGCCGTTTTACCGTAACAAAGCGGTCTGAATCCGTGTGGGTCCCTGACCGCTATGAGTTTTGTAGCAGACATAAGTACGAGCGAATATGCCCCTTCCAGCACGTCCATAGCCTTGCTGACTGCCTGTTCTATAGAATCGCAACGTAGTCTTTCACCCGTTACTATATAAGCTATGGTCTCGGTGTCGGACGTAGTGTGAAATATTGCGCCGCCGAGTTCCAGTTTATTGCGCAGAGCAAATGCATTGCTCAGGTTGCCGTTGTGTGCGATAGCAAGTCTGCCTTTCTGATGATTGACTTCTATTGGCTGGCAATTGATGCGTGTAGAAGCGCCGGTAGTACCGTATCTGACGTGTCCGACAGCCATAGTACCTTGCGGAAGGGCGTCGAGTTTGTCTTTGGAAAAGACTTCACTCACCAGCCCTACGTCCTTGTGAGAATAGAATAATCCGTCGTCGCCGACCACTATTCCTGCACTCTCCTGTCCACGATGTTGAAGTGCGTATAAACCGTAATACGCAACGTTGGCAACGTTCTTACGTCTGGAAGAAATTATTCCGAATACGCCACATTCTTCGTGCAAACTCATTTTTTTGCCTCCGAGCCAAAATCTATTGACGCTTTGATAAAGCCTTTGAAAAGCGGATGCGGATGATTTGGTCTGCTCTTGAATTCAGGGTGATATTGCACTCCTACGTAGAAAGGTCTGTCCGTCAGTTCCACCGTTTCAACCAGTCTTCCGTCAGGAGACAATCCCGACAGAGTAAGACCGCTTTCTTCAAATCTTTGTCTGTATTCGTTGTTAAATTCGTAGCGATGACGATGTCTTTCTCTGATTTGGTCCTGACCGTAACATCTCATCATCGTCGTGCCAACCTTGATTGAACAAGGATAGCTTCCCAGTCTCAAAGTACCGCCCTTGTCTATATCGTCGCTTTGACCCGGCATAAAATCGATAACTTTGTTTTTGCACAGTTCGTCAAACTCACCTGAGTTGGCATCGACAATGCCAAGCACGTTGCGTGCGTATTCTATAACGGCAATTTGCATACCAAGACAAATTCCGAACAACGGCATACCCTTTTCTCTTGCATATCTGACAGCGGTAATCATTCCTTCAATACCCCTGTCGCCAAATCCGCCCGGCACTATCACGCCGTCGGCGTCGCCAAGTTGTTGCTCGATGTTGGCGGCCGTAAGAAATTCTGAATCTACCCATTTTACGTTTACTCTTGCGCCGTAATCGTAACCTGCGTGCCGCAATGCTTCCGCTACCGAAAGATATGCGTCGTGCAGTTTGACGTATTTACCCACCAAAGCAATAGTAACGCTTGACGTTCTGTTTTTTATTCTTTCAATCATCTTTTCCCATTCTGTCAAATCAGGCTTAGGAACGTCAAGTCCCAATCTCCTGCACACCACTTGGGAAAAGCCTGATTTTTCCAACATAAGCGGGGCTTCGTATAGGTTTGGCAGAGTAAGATTTTCGATTACGCAATCGGCAGTTACGTTGCAGAATAATGCAATTTTGTTGAAAATTTCCTTTTCCAACGGCTCGTCTGCTCTGAGTACAATGATGTCGGGATTGATACCCATACCCTGCAATTCCTTGACGGAGTGCTGGGTAGGTTTTGATTTATGTTCGTCAGAACCTTTGATATAAGGCACGAGAGTAACGTGTATAAACAGCGAATTTTCTTTGCCCACTTCCAAAGATATCTGTCTGACAGCTTCGAGAAAAGGCTGCGATTCGATATCGCCTATCGTACCGCCGATTTCCGTGATAACCACGTCGGCGTCGGTCTGCTTGCCTACTCTATACACAAACTCCTTTATTTCGTTGGTAACGTGCGGTATAACCTGCACCGTCGAGCCGAGATATTCTCCCCTACGCTCCTTGTTGAGAACGTTCCAATATACTTTGCCTGTCGTAAGATTGGAGTATTTGTTAAGGTCTTCGTCGATAAATCTTTCATAGTGTCCCAAATCAAGGTCGGTCTCTGCTCCGTCTTCTGTAACGTAAACTTCGCCGTGCTGATAAGGACTCATGGTGCCGGGGTCAACGTTTATATAAGGGTCGAGCTTCTGCGCCGCAACTTTGAGTCCTCTTGCTTTGAGCAGTCTGCCCAAAGACGCAGCCGTAATGCCCTTGCCAAGTCCGGAAACAACACCGCCTGTTACAAATATATATTTAGTCATTTTATCACCTCGTAAATCCTATAAATCTTATTCAAATTCAACAGTTGCCGGCGGCTTGCTGGTAATGTCGTAAAGAACTCTGTTGACGTGCGGTACTTCGTTGACAATTCTTACCGACACTCTGTCAAGCACTTCGTACGGTATTCTCGTCCAGTCCGCCGTCATAAAGTCGTCTGTCGTAACGGAACGCAGAGCTATTGCATAATCGTAGCTTCTTCCGTCTCCCATAACGCCCACCGAGCGCAGATTGGTAAGAACGGCAAAATACTGACTCATCTTGTCCTGCAATCCCGCTCTGTCGGCTTCCTGTCTGAAAATCAGGTCTGCGTCTCTGAGAATTTCAAGTTTGTCTTTTGTAATCTCTCCGATAATTCTTATGGCAAGCCCTGGACCGGGGAAAGGCTGTCTGGATACCAGATACTCTGCCAGACCAAGTTCTCTGCCCAGTTGTCTTACTTCGTCTTTAAAGAGCATTCTCAAAGGTTCTATTATCTCCTTGAAGTCTACAAAATCGGGCAGTCCGCCAACGTTGTGGTGGCTCTTGATGGTTTCGGCTTCTCCCTTACCCGATTCTATGACGTCGGGATAAATAGTGCCTTGCGCCAAAAAGTCTACGCTGCCTATCTTTTTGCCTTCCTGTTCGAAAACTCTGATAAATTCTTCTCCTATTATTTTACGTTTGCGTTCAGGGTCGCTCACTCCTTTCAGAGCGTCGAGAAATCTTTGTTCTGCGTCAACCGTTATGAGATTGATGTCCCACTTTGCAAACGCCTGCTGCACTTCTTGTCTTTCGTTTTTTCTCAAAAGACCGTGGTCGACAAACACACATGTAAGTTGTTTGCCTACCGCTTCGGCAAACAGCGCAGCCGCAACCGAAGAATCTACGCCGCCCGACAGAGCCAGCAGAACACGCTTATCTCCAACCTTTTTTCTTATTGAATCGATGGCAACCTTGGCATAATTTTCCATAGTCCAGTCGCCTTTTGCTCCGCAAACCTTATACAAAAAGTTGCGTATCATCTTTTTGCCGTCCTGCGTATGATTGACTTCGGGGTGAAATTGCACGCCGTAAAACTTTCTTTCGGCGTCTGCTATGCCCACGTTAGGGCATTTATCCGATTTGGCAACCAAAGAAAAACCTTGTGGCACTTTTGCCATATAATCGCCGTGGCTCATCCAACTGATTCCGCAAGGCTCTATGCCGTCGAATATAGCGCAGTCGGTATCGAAGTAAGTGGTTGTTTTACCGTATTCAGCCGAAGAATCGCTCTTTGCTTCTACAACTTGTCCGCCAAGATGATGTGCCAACAGCTGACAGCCGTAGCATATACCAAGAATTGGCACGCCCAATTCAAACACTCTCTCGTCGGGGTGTGGCGATTGGGGTTTATAAACGCTCTGCGGTCCACCCGTAAAAATTATTCCGATAGGATTGAAACGTCTGATTGCGTCTATATCCATCGAAAAAGGCATAACTTCGCAATATACGCCGTTCTCTCTCACTCTGCGTGCAATAAGTTGGTCGTACTGACCGCCAAAATTGAGAATAAGAATTTTTTGATTGTCCATTGTTTCCTCACACGTCTATTTCGGTTTTCTTTCTTGTCAATCCCGCCGTCAATGGTCTTACTTTGGCGAGATATTTTATTACTTGCTGCTCGCTTCTTCCCGTATAAAGTTTTGGGTCAAGCAGCACGTTCAGTTCTTGTGCGGTCAACCCTAACTGTGGGTTTTCCGACAATCTTTGCAACAAATCACATTCTCCGCCTTCTTTCATTGCCGCAGTTGCCTGCATGGAACAAGTACGTATGATTTCGTGAATTTCTTGTCTGTTTCCGCCCTTTTTGACGCCTTCCATCATGATATTTTCTGTGGCTATAAAAGGCAGATACTCTCTCACCGCTTTGTCTATAATTTTGCGGTTGACCACCAGTCCGTCGGTTACGTTCTGCGCCAGTCTCAAAATTGCGTCTGCACACAAAAATCCTTCCGGCAGAGAAATTCTTCGATTGGCAGAGTCGTCCAAAGTACGCTCCAACCATTGAACAGATGCCGTCATGTGTGCATTCAGAGCGTCGGCAATAAGATATCTCGACAACGAACATATACGCTCGCTACGCATAGGATTTCTTTTGTATGCCATGGCTGACGAGCCTATCTGATTTTTTTCAAACGGTTCTTCTATTTGTCTGTCGTGTTGCAACAGTCTGATGTCGTTTGCCATACGGTATGCGCTTTGAGCAATGGCAGAAAGACTATCGAGAATCAAACTGTCCGTCTTGCGTGGATAGGTTTGACCGCATACGTCAAAACGAGCGGAAAAACCAAATTGCTCGGCAATATCGTCGTTCATTGCGTCGATTTTGTCGCCGTCGCCGTCAAACAAGTCCAGAAAACTTGCTTCCGTACCCGTCGTACCACGGCAACCGAGAAATCTGATATTGGCAATAGTATAGTCGACAAGCTGCAAATCGGAGACAAAGTCCTGTATCCACAACGTCGCTCTCTTGCCTACCGTAGTCAGCTGTGCAGGCTGATAGTGTGTATAGCCGAGAGTAGGAACGTCCTTATACTCGTCGGCAAAATCGCAAAGATTGGCTATAAGTCCGAGTAATTGTTCTCTCACGTACTTCAATGCGTCCCTATAAATAACAAGGTCTGCGTTGTCGGTTACGTAGCAACTCGTTGCTCCAAGATGAATTACGCCTGCCGCCTTAGGTGCGACTTTTCCGTAGGCGTAAACGTGCGCCATAACGTCGTGTCTTACTTCCTTTTCTCTCTCGCTGACGCATTGATAATCTATATCGTCAATATGCGCTTCGAGTTGAGCTATCTGTTCGTCGGTGATGTTGAGTCCTTGCCTTTTTTCAGCTTTTGCAAGAGCAACCCACAGTCTGCGCCACGTTCTGTATCTCGTGTCCGCAGAAAACAGCTCCAACATATAATCGGAAGCGTATCTGGAAGCAAGCGGGGTTTGGTATTGTCGGGTCATTTTATTCTCCTTGTGCATCTTTATCGTTCAATTATTGTCTGCTAATTTATCGTTTTACCGTTTATTCTCTGACGATTATACTATCTCTTTCAGGTCCTACCGAAACGTAAGTGATAGGACAACCTATCTGTTTTTCGATATAAGTTACGTAATCACGTGCTTGTTTTGGCAGGTCTTCCCACTTTCTCACACCCGATACGTCGCAGTTCCAGCCGTCAAAATATTCGACAACCGGTTGAGCCGACGCAAGCAAAGACGGAAAAGGAAATTCGTCTGTCAGCTCTCCGTCAAGCTTGTAATGCGTGCATACAGGAATTTTGTCAAGATAACTCAGAACGTCCAGTTTGGTCAAGGCTATTGCAGTCGCTCCCTGTACCTGAACTCCGTAACGTGTTGCAACCACGTCCAACGGTCCTACCCTTCTTGGTCTGCCCGTCTTAGCTCCGTATTCCTGTCCGGCTTCTCTCAGTTTTTCGGCTTCTTCGCCAAACATCTCGCATACAAACGGACCTTCTCCCACGCAGGTAGAATAGGCTTTTACAACGCCTATTACATTGTCGATTTTTGCCGAAGGCAAGCCGGAACCTATCGGAGCATAAGCCGCTGTGGTGTTGGAAGACGTTGTGTAAGGATAAATTCCGTAATCCAAATCTCTCAACGACCCAAGCTGTGCTTCGAATAATATATTTTTACCTTTGTTTTGAGCGTCGGACAAAATCTTGCCTACGTCGCAAACGTAGGGTTTGATTTTGGAACAATACTCGTCCACCCAGTCTTCAATATCTTTCATCGTATAAGGCTCAGCCCCGTAAACGCCTGTAAGATACAGATTTTTCCATTCCAACAAATCTTTGAGATGAGCTTTGAGCTGCGCAGGATAAAACAGTTCTCCCGCCATCACGGTCTTTTTTTGGTATTTGTCAGAATAAAAAGGCGCTATGCCTTGTTTTGTCGAGCCGTATTTTTTGTCTGCCAGTCTTTTTTCTTCAAGCTCGTCGAGCTGTCTGTGCCAAGGCAACAAAAGCGATGCTCTGTCGCTGATTTTGAGTTTGTCAGGCGTAACGCTTACTCCCTTACTCTCAACCTGCTTTATCTCGTTCCATAGATTTTCGGGGTCAAGTGCGACGCCATTGCCAAGCACGTTGATTACGCCTTCTCGAAAGATGCCCGAAGGCAAAAGATGCAAGGCGAATTTTCCGTATTGATTGATGACGGTATGGCCTGCGTTGCCACCGCCCTGATACCTTACGACCACGTCGTAATTCTCTGTGATAAGGTCAACCATTCTGCCCTTACCTTCGTCGCCCCAGTTTATACCTACTATAACACAATTTGACATTATTTTCTCCTATTTTTCTGACGTTAATCTATTAAAAACTTCCTGATATGCTTCTTCCACTTTGCCAAGGTCCCTGCGGAAGCGGTCCTTATCGAGTTTTTCGTCGGTATTTACGTCCCACAATCTACATGTGTCGGGAGAAATTTCGTCGGCTAGTATAACGTCCTTATGGAATCTGCCGAATTCGAGTTTGAAATCGATAAGTTTGAGTCCTGCCTGCAAAAATACCTTTTTCAAGACTTCGTTGATTTTAAATGAATAGTTGACAATTGTATCTATTTCCTGTTGGGTAGCCAGTTCGAGAGCCAACGCATAATAGGAATTGATAAAAGGATCTCCCAAAGCGTCGTTCTTGTAAGAAAATTCTATCGTTGGCTGTTTGAGAATCGTGCCTTCGGCAATACCCATTCTTTTGGAAAAACTGCCTGCCGCAACGTTGCGGACTATGACTTCGAGCGGCACTATCTCAACCTTTTTGACCAACGTTTCTCTGGAATTGAGTTCCTTGATATAATGAGTAGGCACTCCTTCCTTCTCCAAAATTCGAAACAGATAGTTGCTCATTTTGTTGTTGATTTCGCCCTTACCGTCGATTGTTCCACGCTTTTCTCCGTTAAAAGCCGTTGCCGAATCTTTGTATGATACGATCAGCTCGTCTTTTTCATTGGTTGCAAAGACTTTTTTTGCCTTTCCTTCGTACAATTGAGTCAATTTGTCCATAAAATTCTCCTGTTATATTTTCCTTATTATTTACCGCTTGCGCCATAGTTGGATAGAACTCTGGCGGACGGGTCGTTTACGTTACAACCTTCCCATTCTTTGTTAGGCATCCAGAAGTCGACAATCATTTTGCTCTGACCGGGATAGTATTTTTCAAAAAGCTCCCTATACAACAGCGACTCTTTGGTAAAAGGCTGCGCATGAGTATATTTTGCTCTTTTTGTTTCATATTCCTGGTCGGTGTATAGAGATTCCGCATATTCTTTGAGATAATCTACCATCGAGTGTCCCACCGCATCGGAAAACGCTGCTTTTTCTCTATACAATATATCGTCAGGCAGATAGTCGCCTTCAAAAGCCTTACGCAACAGGTACTTGCCCTTGTTATAAGTATTGAGCTTCTTTTGCGGTTCTATCGCCATTACGTATTTTACAAAGTCAAGATCTCCAAAAGGAACTCTCGCTTCAAGCGAGTTGACGGATATACATCTGTCGGCTCTCAGTACGTCGTACATATACAACTCGCTCACTCTCTTGACCGCTTCCTGCTGAAAAGCGTCGGCGTCAGGAGCAAAATCGGTATATTTGTATCCGAACAATTCGTCGGAAATCTCACCCGTGAGCAATACCCTTATGTCCGTATTGCGATGAATAGCCTTGCATATCAGATACATACCCATACTTGCTCTTATCGTGGTGATGTCGTAGGTACCCAGCATAGCCACCACTTCTTCCAAAGCGTCGAGCACGTCCTGTTTGGTTATGATAACTTCGGTATGGTCGCTGCCGATATAATCTGCCACTTGTTTTGCGTATTTGAGATCTATTGCGTCTTCGCTCATACCTATTGCAAAGGTGCGTATCGGCTTGTCGCTCTTTTTTGCGGCTATTGCACAAACCAAAGAGCTATCGAGTCCGCCCGAAAGCAAAAATCCCACTTTTGCGTCGGCAACAAGTCTTTTTTCTACGCCGGCAACAAGCTTGGTTTTGATGTTGGCGCATACCGTATCGATATCATCATAACACACCTTTTCGACTTTGGTAATTTCATTATAGCACACAAACTCTCCATTTTTAAAATAATATCCGGGTGGAAATGGAAAAATTTCTTTAACAATTCCTACAAGGTTCTTGGCTTCGGATGCAAAGACGATAGTTTTCTGCTCGTCATAGCCATAAAACAGCGGTCTGATACCTATCGGGTCTCTCGCTGCTATATAACTGTCAGATTTGCCGTCATAAATAATACATGCGAATTCGGCGTCGAGCATTGCAAACATATCGACTCCGTATTCTCTGTACATAGGCAACAATATCTCGCAATCTGACTGGCTGACAAAATTATATTTTGAAGACAATTTTTCTTTTATCTTTTCAAAGCCGTAGATTTCACCGTTACATACAACATAATCGGAATCCAGCCTGAAAGGCTGCATTCCGCTGTCGCTAAGTCCCATTATTGCCAATCTGTGAAAACCTAAAATGCCCGACGGCAAAGTTACTATCCTTGTCTGGTCCGGACCCCTTGACACAGTCTTTTCAAAGCCACGTTCAAAGGCTTCCATTGTTGCGCTCTTGCCGCAATATCCCATTATTCCGCACATAATTACTCCTTCGTAAAAGTTTGTCTTTTACACATTTTGTCCGACCGCCCCCGAAAGAGCGGTCGGAATTGATTTGTCAACGCAGTTTATCAATCGTCCTGCAAAGCGTCGTAACCTTCTTCTCCTGTACGAACCTTGACTACGTTTTCTACGTCGTAAACAAATATCTTGCCGTCGCCGATATGTCCCGTATAGAGAACTTTCTTCGCAGTCTCGATTACGTCCTGAACAGGTATCTTGCTTACCACTATATCTACCTGAACCTTAGGCAACAGGTTGCTGTCCACGGCAACGCCCCTGTAATATTCAGGTTTACCCTTTTGCTGTCCGTATCCCATAACGTGCGATACTGTCATACCTGTTATGCCGAGTTTGCTCATAGCGTCTTTGAGAGCGTACAACCTTTCTTCCTTGAATATTATTTCTACCTTAGTAAACTTAGGCGTACCTTCGGCTACGAAAGAAGGCTCTTTCTTGACTACCACGGCTTCCGACACAGGTGTCTGTCCTGTTACCACAACGGTTTCTTCGCTGATATAGTCTGCATAAGCAACGGTGGACGGAGCAAAGTCCGCATAGGCACTAGGCAAACCGTGTTCGGTACTGTCAAGTCCTTTGATTTCTTCTTCTTTGGTTACTCTCAGTCCTATCGTCTTCTTGATAATCGCAAAGCAAGCAATCATCATAACCGCCGTATATGCCGCAACTGACACAACGCCGAGTGCCTGTACTCCGAGTTGGTACCAGTTGCCCGTATAGAACAAACCGTTTAGTCCGGCAGGAGCGTCAGGATTTGCCAGAAGTCCCACCGCAAGCGTTCCCCATATACCGTTTGCCATATGTACTCCGACAGCTCCGACAGGGTCGTCGATATGAAGTTTGAGATCCAATCCTTCTACTACCAATACTACCAAAATACCTGCTACCAAACCAACTACGCTGGAACCTATTGCGTCAAAGCATGCGCAGCCGGCGGTTACCGCAACCAGTCCTGCAAGACAAGCGTTGATACACATCGACACGTCAGGCTTGCCGTTTTTTATCCAGGTAAATATCATAGTCGTAACAGTCGCTACCGCAGGAGCTATGGTTGTATTAAGGAATATCGTTGCCAGTTCCGATGCAGAAGTTGCAGCTGCGCCGTTGAATCCGTACCAACCAAACCACAATATGAACGCACCCAACGCACCCAGCGGAATGGAATGTCCAGGAATTGCATTGACCTTGATTACCTTGCCCGACTTATCCTTGACGTATTTGCCAAGACGTGGTCCAAGGAAAATCGCTCCTATCAATGCTGCTATACCGCCTACCATGTGAATTGCGGTAGAACCTGCATAGTCGTGGAAGCCCAGCGCCGCAAGCCAGCCGCCGCCCCATATCCAATGCGCTTCTATCGGATATATCAGCAAGGATATTACTGCGGAATATATACAGTACGATACAAACTTGGTGCGTTCTGCCATCGAACCGGAAACTATTGTAGCAGTCGTTGCGCAGAACACCAGATTGAATACGAAAGTCGACGCCCCCGTAAATCCGTCTTCCGGACTAGCTATAAACTCTTTGAAATTTGCCCACAAATCCATATTAGGAATTCCGATAAGGCCGAACAATGCGTCTTCTCCCATCATAATTCCGAAGCCGAGCAACGAAAATACAACGGTGCCTATACAAAAGTCCATCAGGTTTTTCATTATTATATTGCCTGCGTTTTTTGCTCTGGTAAAACCTGTTTCTACCATCGCAAAGCCCGCTTGCATAAAGAATACCAATGCTGCACCTATTAAATACCAAAATTCTATTGTCATAAGTTTTTCCTCTAAGTGCCGATACGTATTTTTGACGATACGTATCGACTTTTTTGCTATTATTTAACTCCAAATAGCAAATCTCCGTATGTTGGGAACGGCCAGTATTTTTCTGCCGTAAGCGTTTCGGCTTCGTCTGCCACCGCTCTGAGTTGCGTCATTACCGAAAGTACGTTGTCCCTGATTGCATAGCTTTTCTGTTCTATGTCGGATATGAATTTGAGCTTGACAATCTGGTCTTCCAGTTCTTCCGTCTTGGTGAGAATCTGCTCTGTCAACAGAGACAGTCTGCCAACCGTTTTCTTTTCGCTTGCGCAAGTTGCGTCAGGCATAAACGCCTTCTTTGCAACCGCCGTGTCGCTCAGCTCTTTGATATAGCTCTCGATTGCAGGAACTATCTCCTTTCTTGCCATATCCACCATGGTACATGCTTCGATGACTATGGTTTTACAATAGTTGTCGAGCATTATTTCCACACGAGATTTAAGCTCTGTTTCCGTAAATACGTTGTGCGACGTGAGCATCTCCACGTTCTTTCTGTCAATAAGATGTGGCATACAGTCAGGAGTAGTACGATAGTTGAGCAATCCTCTCTTTTGAGTAGCTTCTTCAATCCATGCGTCGTCGTAGCCGTTGCCATTGAACAGGATACGCTTGTGATCCTTGATTGTCTTCTTTATCATCTCATGCAAAGTCTGTTCAAAGCTCTCTGCTCCTTCGAGTCTGTCCGCATAAATTTTGAGCGACTGAGCAACTGCGCTGTTGAGCATAATGTTTGCGCACGAGATGCTGTTGGAAGAACCTAACATACGGAACTCGAACTTGTTGCCGGTAAAGGCGAAAGGCGACGTTCTGTTACGGTCGGTCGTATCTCTTGCAAACTTAGGCAATACGTCAACGCCAAGTTTGAGAGTTGTCTTTTTTGTTCCGCTGTAAGGCTTGTCGCTCTCGATTGCTTCAAGTATAGCCGTAAGCTCGTCTCCCAAGAATATGGATACTACGGCAGGCGGAGCTTCGTTGGCTCCGAGACGATGGTCGTTGCCGGCAGTAGCAACTGACAATCTGAGCAAATCCTGATAGTCGTCTACCGCTTTGATTACTGCACAAAGGAACAACAAGAACTGTGCGTTTTCATAAGGCGTTTCGCCAGGAGACAACAAGTTGACGCCCGTGTCGGTAGCCATAGACCAGTTGTTGTGTTTTCCGCTTCCGTTGACGCCTGCAAAAGGCTTTTCGTGCAACAGACAAACAAGTCCGTGTCTCAGCGCAACCTTCTGCATGATTTCCATAGTCAACTGGTTGTGGTCGGTAGCTATGTTGGTAGTAGTATAGATTGGCGCTAGTTCGTGCTGTGCAGGAGCAACTTCGTTGTGTTCCGTCTTTGCAAGAATACCGAGCTTCCACAGTTCTTCGTTGAGTTCCTGCATGTATGCGGCAACTCTCGGTTTAATCATTCCGAAATAATGGTCTTCCATTTCCTGTCCCTTAGGAGACTTGGCTCCGAAAAGAGTTCTGCCGGTATAAATCAGGTCTTTTCTCTGGTCGAACATAGCTTTGTCAACCAAAAAATATTCCTGCTCAGGACCTACGGAAGTCCTTACGCATTTGACGTCTGTATTGCCAAACAATCTCAATACTCTCAAAGCCTGTTTGTTGAGAGCTTCCATTGAACGAAGCAAAGGCGTCTTTTTGTCAAGCGCTTCGCCACCGTAAGAACAAAATGCGGTAGGTATGCACAAGGTCTTGCCTTTGATAAAAGCGTATGACGTAGGGTCCCATGCGGTATATCCCCTTGCTTCAAAGGTAGCTCTTATGCCGCCCGAAGGAAAACTTGATGCGTCAGGCTCACCTTTGATAAGTTCCTTGCCCGAAAATTCCATAATAACTCTGCCGTCGGGAGCGGGAGTGATAAAGCTATCGTGCTTTTCTGCCGTGATGCCCGTAAGGGGCTGGAACCAATGCGTAAAGTGGGTTGCCCCTTTGGATATTGCCCAGTCTTTCATTGCCGTAGCAACCGCATTGGCAACGGAAAGGTCGAGCTGCGCTCCTTCATCTATCGTCTTTTTGAGAGACTGATAGACCTTAGCCGACAAAGTAGCTTTCATTACTCTGTCGTCAAAAACCAAACTTCCGAACATTTCGCTTACTGTTTCCATATTGATTCTCCTTAATAAAAAAATAAGACAATGGGGCTTGAAAATTCAAGACCCCATTGCCTTTGTCTTATATGTTGTGCGTAACCAAATTAAAAGGGCGTCTGAGAGCTATGCTCCAAGACGCCTTTGCCTTTTGATTACGACATCATTATATTCCTTGTGCCGTTCGTTGTCAACGATTTGCAGATAAATTTTTACAAAAATTTTTGCCGGGCTATTTTTTGCTAAATTTGTCGTCTATTGTTGACAAGGGTATAAAAAGCGAGTAAAATAATGATTAAAGATGAGCAAAGGCGTTCATCGTTGGGTTAATACCCTTCGGTGGGCGCCTTTTTATTGTTAAAAGTGAGGTAATATTATGTTGAAAGAAGGTCAGATACGTATTCCTTCGGGTTGCGCAATCGCCGCAGTCATCTCTCGGGACGGCAACAAAATGAGCGGAGAAAAAATCATAGAGTGTATGAAACCTATGCACGACCGCAGCAACGGACTGGGCGGCGGATTTGCCGCTTACGGTATTTATCCCGAGTACAAAGACCAATATGCATTGCATATTTTTTACAACAATCAAACCTGTCGTGAAGAATGTGAGAGATTTCTCAAAGACAGTTTTGAAGTGGTACGTTCGGAAAATATCCCTACAAGAAAAATTCCTGAAATAACCGACGAGCCGCTCATTTGGAGATATTTTGTTTCTCCGCTGGCTTCCGTTCTTGCTTCTATGCAACTGGACGAGAAAGAATACGTCGTAAGAATAGTAACAAGAATCAATACCCAATTCAAAGGTACGTACGTATTTTCCTGCGGAAAAAATATGGGTGCATTCAAGGCTGTGGGCTTTCCTGAGGACGTGGGCAGATTTTACAGACTGGAAGAATATCAGGGATACAGCTGGACAGCTCACGGACGATATCCTACCAATACTCCGGGTTGGTGGGGCGGCGCTCACCCTTTTGCATTGTTAGACTACTCTATCGTGCATAACGGCGAGATTTCGTCATACGACGCCAACAGAAGATTTATTGAGATGTTCGGCTACAAATGCACGTTGCAGACCGATACCGAAGTAATAACGTATATTGCCGACTATCTGTTGCGACGTCAAGGTTTGACTCTCGAAGAAACGGCTTCCGTCATTACGGCGCCTTTCTGGGATACCATCGCAAGAAAGGACAAGAAAGAACAGGAAAGACTTAAATATCTGAGAACGGTATTTTCAAGTCTGCTGATTACAGGTCCGTTTTCTATTGTGCTGGGCTTTGAAGGCGGCATTATGGCACTCAATGACAGACTCAAACTACGCTCCATGGTAGTTGGCGAATATGAAGACAAGGTTTACGTTGCCAGCGAAGAAGCCGCAATAAGAACCATGGAACCAAACGTCTCCAACATATATGCGCCTGCCGGCGGTGAACCGGTGATTGTACGTGTAAAGGAAGGTAAATATTGATGAGTATTAATTATGTATATCCCGAATTTGAAGTCGTGAGAAATACCGACAGATGCATAGCTTGCAGAGTATGCGAGCGACAGTGCGCCAATCAGGTGCATAGTTACGATTCCGATTTAAAAATAATGCTGGCGGACGAATCGAAGTGCGTCAACTGCCAAAGATGCGTTTCTCTCTGCCCTACTCGTGCATTGAAGATAGTCAAAAGCGATTGCAGATTGAGAGAAAACGCCAACTGGTCGGATAATACGATAAAAGAAATATATAAACAAGCCGACAGCGGCGGCGTGCTTCTCTCGTCTATGGGCAACCCTAATCCGTTGCCTGTATACTGGGACAAGATATTAATCAACGCTTCTCAGGTTACCAACCCGTCAATCGACCCTTTGAGAGAACCTATGGAAACCAAAGTTTTCTTGGGCAAAAAGCCTTCTGCAATAGAAAGGGACAAAGACGGCAATCTGGTCAACAATCTTGCTCCGCAAATCGAACTTTCTATGCCGGTTATGTTTTCCGCAATGAGCTACGGCTCGATAAGTTACAATGCACACAAGAGTCTTGCGCTTGCAGCACAAAGACTGGGAATATGCTACAACACGGGTGAAGGCGGATTGCACGAAGACTTTTACGTTTATGGCAAAAATACTATCGTGCAAGTAGCTTCGGGACGATTCGGCGTCCATGAAAACTATCTCAATGCAGGCGCAGCGATAGAAATCAAGATGGGTCAGGGTGCAAAGCCGGGTATCGGCGGACACCTGCCGGGAACAAAAATCGTAGGCGACGTTTCCCGTACCCGTATGATTCCCGAAGGAAGCGACGCAATATCGCCTGCCCCACACCACGACATATACTCCATAGAAGACTTGCGTCAGCTGGTATTTTCGCTCAAAGAAGCTACCGAATACAAAAAACCGGTAATAGTCAAAGTAGCAGCAGTTCATAACATTGCTGCAATTGCCAGCGGTATTGCCCGAAGCGGCGCAGACATAATAGCAATCGACGGTTTCAGAGGCGGTACGGGCGCCGCACCTACCCGAATAAGAGACAACGTGGGCATTCCTATCGAACTTGCGCTTGCCGCATGCGACAAACGACTGCGTGATGAAGGCATACGCAACAACGTGTCTTTGGTGGTAGGCGGAAGTATCCGCTCTGCCGCAGACGTAGTAAAAGCGATTGCTCTGGGAGCCGACGCTTGTTACGTGGCTACCGCCGCTCTGCTGGCTCTTGGTTGCCATCTTTGCCGCACTTGCCAGACAGGCAAATGCAACTGGGGTATCGCTACCCAAAACAGCGAACTCGTCAAAAGACTTAACCCGGAAATCGGCAGTCAGAGACTGGTAAATCTTATGACGGCATGGCAACACGAAATCAAAGAATTGATGGGCGGTATGGGCATCAACTCAATAGAAACGCTGCGTGGCAACCGATTGATGTTGCGTGGCATAGGACTAACTGAAAAGGAGCTTGAGATTCTCGGTATCTCACACGCAGGAGAATGAAAAAGATTTACGTCAACGAAGAATGGTGCCTTGGCTGCCATTTGTGCGAATATAACTGCGCTTTTGCCAACTCCGGCGAAAGCAATATCGTCAAAGCCCTTAAAGGCAAAACGATAAATCCGAAAATAAGAGTGGAAGAAAACGACAAAATTACCTTTGCCGTCTCTTGTCGCCATTGCGACGACCCTATATGCGTCAAGAGCTGCATATCCGGCGCTTTGAGCAAAAAAGACGGAATGGTATGTATAGACCGAAACAAATGCGTAGGCTGTTTTACCTGTGTATTGGTCTGCCCTTACGGCGCAATAATGCCTGACGGCGACCACGCAGTACAAAAATGCGAATTGTGCAGCCAAAACGCCTGCGGATATCCTGCTTGCGTAAAGGGTTGTCCTAACAAAGCCATAGTGTATGAGGAGAGAGTATGATATGAAAAATTACGTTATTATCGGCGGCGGAGTAGCTTCCGTCGGCTGTATCGAAGGCATAAGAAGCGTGGACAAAACGGGACAAATCACTCTTATCAGTCAAGAAAATTATCCCGTATATTGCCGTCCGCTTATTTCTTATCTCTTGCAGGGCAAAACCGACCTGGAAAAGATGAAATATCGTCCAGACGAATTTTATGAAGAAAACAATTGCCGACTGCTTTATACTACCGCCGACAGTATAGAAACGCAAAATAAGATAATCAAGACCGACAAGGCTACTCTCCCATACGACGAATTGTGTATAGCGACGGGGTCAGCTCCGTTCGTGCCACCGTTTGAAGGGCTGGACAGCGTAGACAAAAAGTTTGGTTTCATGACTTTGGACGACGCTCTTGCTCTCCAAAAAGCAATTGATGCAGACAGCAAAGTGTTGATTGTCGGCGCCGGACTTATAGGACTCAAATGTGCCGAAGGTATTGCCCAAAGCGTAGCAAAAATCACGGTATGCGACCTTGCAGATAGAATTTTGTCCAGTATTCTCGACGACGAGTGCGCCGCTCTTATGCAAAAGCCACTAGAAGAAAAGGGCGTGGAATTTTTGCTTGGCGACAGCGTAAAGAAGTTTGAGCAAAATAAGGCAGTTATGAGCAGCGGCAAAGTCGTTGACTTCGACGTGCTTGTACTGGCTGTGGGCGTCCGTCCTAAGACCGCACTTGCAAAGGATGCAGGAATAGAAGTCGACCGTGGCATCGTAACTGACAAATCTATGAAGACTTCTCTCTCCCACGTTTATGCGGCGGGCGACTGCGCACAGGGTTACGACAGTTCAATCGATGGCAATAGAGTGCTGGCAATTTTGCCTAGCGCATATATGCAAGGGTTTTGCGCAGGCGTAAATATGGCAGGAAAACAATCGACGTATGACAAAGATATGCCCGTCAATGCCATTGGTTTTTTTGGAACGCATGCTCTGACGGCAGGAAGATATACGGGAGAAATGTATGAAGAAAAGACGCAAAACAGTTTGAAAAGGCTGTTTATCGACGACAATCGTCTCGTTGGCTTTATGCTGATAGGAGAAGTTGCGGGAGCAGGAATTTATACTTCTTTAATCAGAGAAAAAACGCCACTTGACACTATAGACGTGGGTTTGATGAAAAAATCTCCTTGTCTTGCCGTGTTTGATAAAGAAAATCGTAGAAAAAAGCTGGGAGGTATGCTATAATGATATCTATAGATGCGCAAGGATTAGAATTTGAAACGCTCAATCAAAAAATAAGAAGCGGTAAAGACGACTGCGAAGTCTATAATTGCTTGGGACAACGCTTTATAGCTACGGGCATGAACGACAAGCAAATCACTCTCTACGGCACACCCGGCAACGCAATGGGCGCATATCTCAACGGCGCAACAATCGTCGTCAACGGCAATGCGCAGGACGCTGTGGGCGACACGATGAACGACGGCAAAATTATCATTTACGGCAACATCGGCGACGCCGCCGGCTATGCTATGAGAGGGGGCGCAATATACGTCAAGGGCAATGCAGGTTACAGAGCCGGAATTCATATGAAAGCCTACAAAGAAAAGATTCCTGTATTGGTCATAGGCGGCTCGGCAGGCAGCTTTCTCGGAGAATATCAGGCAGGCGGAATAATCATCGCTTTGGGACTTGAAAGCAATCACCCTATCGTAGGCAACTTTCCTTGTACGGGAATGCATGGCGGAAAAATGTTGTTGCGTTCCGATTGTTCCAACGTCGTATTCCCTGCCAACGTACACGCCACTCGTGTTACGTCGGAACAACTGAGCGAGTTTTTGCCGTATCTATACGAATTTTGCGATTTGTTCGGATATGAACGGGACAAGGTTATGGATTTTCCTTTTACTCTGGTTGAACCGGACAGCAAAAATCCGTATAAACAAATGTATGTAATGAATTGACCAGGAAGGTGCAATATGAAATATACGCAACAAGAAGTTTTGCAATTTGTAAAGGAAGAAGACGTAAAATTTGTCCGTCTTGCCTTTTGCGACGTGTTTGGCAAACAAAAAAATATATCCATAATGGATAGAGAATTGCCACGTGCCTTTGAATACGGAATTGCCATAGACGCTTCGGCAATAGAAGGCTTTGGCGACGAAGCACATTCCGACTTGTTTCTTCACCCCGACCCTTCTACTCTCGTGGTTTTACCTTGGCGACCCGAACACGGACGAGTCGTGCGTATGTATTGCGACATAACCTATCCTGACGGCAGACCTTTTGACGGAGACACCCGTCATATTTTGAAAAAGGCTATTGCAGAAGCCGACAGAGCCGGTTATAGTTTTAAGTTCGGACCGGAAATGGAATTTTATCTGTTCAAACTCAACGAAAAAGGCTATCCTACTCAGGAAACGTACGACAATGCGGGATATATGGACATCGCTCCGAGAGATAAGTGTGAAAATATCCGCAGAGAGATTTGTCTTACTCTGGAACAAATGGGCATAGCTCCCGAAAGTTCTCATCACGAAGAAGGTCCTGGACAAAACGAAATAGACTTCCGCTATTCTTATCCTTTGGAAGCCGCCGACAACGCCATGACGTTTGCTTCGGTTGTCAAAGCCGTAGTCAACCGCAACGGCATTGCCGCAGATTTCAGTCCAAAACCGCTCCCTGACGCTCCCGGCAACGGTCTGCACGTCAACTTTTCCGTCAGGTCAAGCGACGGAGTAGACGTGATAAAACCTACTATTGCCGGCATACTCAATCATATAGCTGAGATGACGTTATTTTTTAACCACGTAGAAAAATCTTATGAGCGACTGGGCAAAGCAAAGGCTCCTTCTTACGTATCGTGGTCGCAGCAAAACCGCTCTCAACTTATTCGTATCCCTGCAGCGGTCGGAGAATTTGAAAGAGCCGAATTGCGTTCTCCTGACCCTTACGCCAACCCATACCTGACTTTTGCTCTTATTATATACGCAGGACTTGAAGGAATAAAAAGGCGCAGCAGGTTGCCAAAACCAGCCAATATAAATTTCTTCACCGCATCTGACGAAGTTCTGAGCAAATACAGTCGTCTGCCTTTGTCTATGGACGAGGCAATCGAACAGGCTCTTTCAAGCAAATTTATCAAAAAATATTTGCCTGCAACCATTATTTCGGCATATTGTCGCCGTCGTTGATTTTTCGGAGAACCTATGGCACTAAAAGAACACGTTTATAGCGTATTGGTCGTATCTGCTTCGCAGGCATTTGACGACAGCATAAGCCAGCTTATGCCCGTTTCGACCTTTATGCCGACGGATTATGCGTACAGCATCAATTCCGCACAAAGAAAGTTGTTGGAAAGGTCGTATGACATTGTCATCATCAACTCTCCCCTTCCAGACGATTTCGGCGTAAAGTTTGCCATAGACACTTCCAGCGACAAAACGTCGGTAGTATTGCTGTTTGTCCGCAACGACGTATATGACAACGTGTTTGAAAAGGTGTGCGATTACGGCGTATTTACCTTGCGCAAACCTATTTCTCCACAGACTGTTTCTCATGCATTAGACTGGCTGAGAGCCACCAGCGAAAGGCTGAGACGAATGGAACAAAAATCTATGTCGTTGCAGGATAAAATGGAAGAAATAAAGCTGGTAAACCGAGCCAAATGGGCGCTCATAAACTCTTTGAGAATGTCGGAAGCAGACGCCCATCATTATATAGAGAAACAAGCGATGGACAGATGCGTAACTAGACGTGAGATAGCAGAATGGATAATAAAAACATACAAATAAAAGTCTTGTGATAATTTCATAGGGCTTTTTTTGTTGCACAATTGCAAAAAAATTACGGCCGCCTGTTGTGGCAAGCCGTAATTTTTACGTTTATAGAGGCTTCTTGAAAAAGTAAAAGTTGTCGTCAGGTTCTTCTTCCTTGGATACGACTTTGATAAGGTTCTTTTCTATCAAAGCGTCCCTATGCTCGTACGGATACTCGGCAGCGTAATCTACGTACTGCTTTTCAGACTTCTGAGCGCCGTTTTTTGCCATTACGGCAGCAATCAGATATACGGCGTAAGTATTTCTGCGTTCGTTGAGAATACGATACATGCACGGCGTGTCGGAGTTGCCGGACGAAGACGAAACGTCTTCAAGTTTATATTTGCTCTCGGCATAGTCGGACGGATTGAGCGCAAGATAGAGACATAAGGTCTTTCCTTTTATTCTCATTTTGATTGCGACATTCCCGCCAACCTTAAATGTTTCCTGACGCCAACTTATCTTGCTCTTGACGTTTTTGTATGACATAATTTCGTTTTTGAGCGCAGAATAATAGTTTTTTGTCTCTTGCTTAGATTGAATAAGTCTCGCCGTAAAGCTACGGTTGAACTTATATACGATATACTTCTGTTTTTGTTCGTCCCATTGTCTAAGCACAGTACCTTCTTCATCGGCGTCGCTGACAACAGGAAATACGGTATCGTCTACTGCGTCTGCCTGCACTATCGGAGTAGTTTGTCGTGAGTCGGAAGCGTCCTTCAAAATCTGCACTTCTTTATCAACGCTATCTACCGGGCGATCTGCCGCATTGTCGCTTTGGTCGGCGTGTGCGTGCTGCGCTACTTTAATATTTTTCCCCAACAAAAATACGTAGACAAAGTAGACAAACACGCAACACATAGCCGCCATAGCAATACATAACAATATTGTAAAAACGTCCATTATTTTTCCTCTTTTTCCTTGATGATAGATTTCAATATCTTTTGGGTACGTCTTTTATCTTTGATTACCATAAGCATCACACATACGGTAATGGCTATTGTTGCCAAAGACGCAACGCAGCATACGACTATTACGCTCGTATATTGTCCGTCTGTCGTGCTATTGCCGCTACCCATATCGGTAGTATCATAAACCCAATTGCCGTTTTCGTCTTGTTCAGGTATTGCCTTGACTCCCATAGACGTCCAGGTTGCACCGTCGTCGTAGGATACTTCCCATTCTCTGGTAGAAGAATTGATACGAATCTTAGGCGTAATACCGTTGGTACCATCTACTCCGTCTTTTCCGTCGGTTCCGTTGGTTCCATCGGCTCCGTCAGCGCCCTTGTCGCCTGTTGCTTTTACTCCGAGCGAAGTCCAGGTTGCGCCATCGTCGTAGGATACTTCCCAATAGTTGGTGGAAGAATTGATACGCAACTTAGGAGTAATACCGTCGCTACCATTCGTTCCGTTGGTTCCGTTAGTACCGTTGCTACCGTTGGTTATCGTAAAGTCGAAATAGCTGTCGTCGGTAAACGTGATACGATAGGTATCAACGTTGCCTTCCGTCTTGATTTTGGTTACGCTTGCGATGCCAACACCGTCTGCACCGTCAGCGCCGTCTGCACCGTCTACGCCATCTGCGCCGTCGCTACCGTTGGTTATTGTGAAGTCGTAATAAGTGTCGTCGGTAAAGGTAATACGATAGGTATCTACGTTGCCTTCCGTCTTGATTTTGGTTACGCTTGCTATACCAACACCGTCTGCACCGTCAGCACCTTTTTCACCCGTGGCTTTTACTCCTGTATTTATCCACTCTTCGTCGCCTTCATAGCGGTATTCCCACATATTGGTCTCGGCGTTGATTCGCATTTCGAGTTTTTTGCCGTCAGCACCGTCAGCGCCGTCAGCGCCGTCAGCGCCGTCTGCGCCGTCGCTACCGTTGGTTACCGTAAAGTCGAAATAGCTGTCGTCGGTAAAAGTAATACGATAGGTATCTACGTTGCCTTCCGTCTTGATAAGTTCTATCTTAACGATTCCGTTGCCGTCCGCACCGTCAGCGCCGTCTGCGCCGTCGCTACCAGTTGCCTTTACACCGAGAGTACTCCAATTTGCGCCTTCGTCGTAAGATACTTCCCATATATTGGTTTCAGGGTTGATTCTCAGTTGTGGAGTTTTGCCGTCTGCACCCGGTGTGCCGCTTCCCGAGCCACTTGCGCTAACGCCCGTGTCGCTCTCGCCTATCCACCAATTGCCGTTGCTACCTATATAAGGAGTTTTACCGTTGGTACCGTCAGTTCCATCACTTCCGTCGCTACCGTCAGCACCGTTGGTTACGGTAAAGACGTAGGTCGTACCGTCGGTGAAATAAATGGTGTAGGTATCGACGAGACCTTCTGTTGACTTGTCGATATGGTCGATAGACCTGATGACAATATATCTTGCGTATATAGTAGAATCTGCCGCAAATACCGTATCGAGAGTAACCTTTTCGCCTGCCGATTCGGCGGTGTACCAAGCGGAAAAGACGTGATTTTCATCATAGTCCGCACTTGGCAAGATAGTAATTTTGCCGTCAACGGTATAAGTATATTCAGGGTCTACGCTACCGCCTTTGGCGTCAAAAGTAATCTTGTACTCCAAAGCCCAATGAGCAAAGAGTTCGATATCGCTCGACAAGGTCTGTTCGGCGGCAACTTCTCCTCCTTCCGCAGACGTATACCAACCAAGGAACCTATGATATCCGTCCCACGACGGTATAGGCAATCCCGCAGGTATGAGTTTATGCCCGATAGTCTCAGCGACTTGATTTGCGACGACTCCGCCCGAATTGGAATTGAGAGTAATCTCGTATTCGCTCAGGGCTGCGT
>JBJETQ010000050.1:0-37701 GCA_051883395.1 Christensenellales bacterium
TGACGACAAACAAAATCATATTGTCGCTTGCTTTTTCCGAGCCGTCTTGCATACATTCCATAGCTTTTATTCCAAGGGGCGTAGCGGCTCCACCCATTCCCAGAAGGTTGGCGGAAAAGTTGAGCGTGATATATTCCAGCGCCAGGTCGCTTTCACCTTTGAACAGCCTTTTGGTCAGCGGTTTAAAAAGTTTGCCCAACGCTTTGCCCATTCCCGTTTTGTCAATGACCTGCAATACTGACAGCCAGACGGTATATATGGCGCATAGCGATATAGACAAACTTATTGCGCTTTTTGCTCCGCCCAGCATAATGCTGAGTGCAGATTCGGGGGCGGTAATGGTAATGAGCAACAATGAGCCTGTCAACATTATTACGTAAATCGTGTTCATATTATATTTTATATTTGAGCAAAAAAAATAGAACGTAAAGGCTCAGTCAGGTATATTAATTAAAGATAGCGGCGACAAATTATATGATGTTTTGTAAACGTTACAAGTAATATAATGCTATAATTTCCAAAAAAAATAGCCGTTGCTTTTTGGCAACGGCATTTTCTGTGCAAAATTGTGCAAACTATCAATATTTAATTAATTTGCTTATTTTTTCTTTTTGAATTCTTTCATTCCATAGGTGCTACCGCCGTCGCAGAGAATATCCACGCCTGCAAGGTAGCCGTTGCGCTCGTCGGCAAGAGTTGCTATTGCATAGCCGAGTTCTTCAGGAGTACCCATTCTTTCTTCGCAGGAGAACGGTATCAGCATGCCACCTTCTTCTTTTTCGAGATTACCCATATCGGTAGCGATAAGTCCAGGACTCAAAGAAGCCACTCTTATGCCTTTTTTGCCATATTCAAAGGCACATTTCTGAGCGTACCATACCACGAAGTTCTTGGAGAGAGAATATGCGAAACCTTTGCGCTGATATTCGCCCTTGGCAAGATTACTCTTTTTGATAAGTTTTGCCAAAAAGGTGTTTTCGTCGGTTTCTGCAAGTGCATAGACCTTTTTGTTAATAAGGAAAGAAGGCAAAACGTATGCCGAATTGGAAGAAATATCTACTATTACGCTGCCTTTTTGCATAACTTTGGAAAACTCCTGGTTGATATAAACCGTTCCCAAAGCGTTGATACGCAAAATGCTCTCCTGCGTTCCTTTCATTGCAGGTGATACGCCGGCGGCATTTATAACGTTTTTGATTTCTCCCAGCGAAGCGGCAAATTTAACCAATTCTTTTACGCTTTCTCTGTCGGAAGTGTCGCAGGTTTGTGCATAGGCTTCATAGCCCAGTTCTTTCAGTTGTGCTACGGCACCTTCGAGCTTGCTCATAGTTCTGCCTGAGATAACAATAATTTTATCTTTTGACATAAATTTGGCAGCAGCAAGGCCCATTCCGCTTCCGCCGCCAGTAATAACGCATACGTTTGCCATATATTACTCCTTTTTTTGTTTTATATTATAATTTTACTACAAATTTTTTCATTGTCAATAAAGAATCGGTAAGCTTTTGTGAAAATTTTAATAAACTTTCTATCCGATAAAAACCAGCCGTATTACATCACAACAAGCAGGAAATAAGGGCGTTGTAAGATTGTATCAACAATAAGTTTTCAATTTTTTCATGACGGTCCACAATATTATTCAGATTATAAAAAAGTTATCAAATTTTGTTGACAATTATGTATTTTTATTATAATATTGATTACGCTATTAATCTATGGCTCCGTGGTCAAGCGGTTAAGACATCGCCCTTTCACGGCGGTAACACGAGTTCGATTCTCGTCGGAGTCACCAAAAATAAAAATACTCTCGAATTTGGCTTTTTTTAGGGAAATCGGCTTGTTCGAGAGTGTTTTTTTGTATCAAAATCGAATTTTCAAAAATTTTTCGTGTAGTGATTTGTGTATCTACTGCTTGTTCTTGGCTAAGACGTTTGCTTGTTCGAGTTCGGTGCTGATGTGGGTATAGTAGGTCAACGTTGTCTCGACGTCGGAGTGTCCCATCCAGAGTTGCACTTGTTTTGGCGATATTCCTGCTTCGGCGCAGCGTGTAGCGAACGTATGACGTAACGTGTACATAACCCGGTCTAAGTCTACGTCCTGCATTATCTTTCGATATTCCATATTTAGCGTATTCTTGCTTTTCTTAGCAAAATCGAATATTAGATCCTTGCTTCCGTCTTCCACGTAAGGTTGCAACAATTCCTTCGTTTGCTCGAAGATAGGTACTCTTCTCACGTTGCCGGTCTTTGTTGACGTAACGTCGCAAAAATCGTCTAACGCCTGACATACCTCGATACAGTTTTCTTTGACGTCGCATTTTCGCAGTGCTTTTGCTTCTCCCGGTCTAAGTCCTTCATATAGCATAAGTGCAAATGCAAGCCAATAATCCGATTGTTTCGCACGCTGCACAAAACGTCGTTCTTCTCCCGGTGTAAACGATTCTCTCTCCACGCTTTTTGGCTTAGGTAGTTTTAGACCTGTCATGGGCGACGATTTGATGATACCGTGCGTAACTGCACTTGTAAAAAAGTGGCTTAGCCATAGTCTTACACGGTGGCGCTGTTGATCATAGCCTATCGAAGATAAGAACGTCAAAACGTCTGTTTTCTCCACGTCGGCTATTTTCTTCTTGCTGAAGGTGTCCTTTATCCAATTTTTCCAAATATTCTCGCACGTCCTCAACGTGGATCCTTTGATATACGGTCTTCGATACACGTCGATATATATCGGATAGAACGTCAGGAACGTCATCGTCCTTTTTGGCTGTTCTATTTTCTTAACTCTCTTGACGTCGGCTTTGTATTGCGCACCGTCTAGATAGTCTTTTAGTTTGTTATAGCAATCCGTCCTGGTACGTCCGTATATATACTTGTAGTTGTACTTGTCCAATTTTTTGCCTAGTGGCACTCTCGCATACCACTTGCAATACTTATCACCTCCACGTGGTCGTATTTCTACGTTGTGATATTTCATATCTTGCTCCTTCGAGCATACTGAATCGTCTTGCTGCGCTTCTTCCCTTGCCTCAAGATAAATAAAAAGACTCTCCAAAAGCAACGAGAGTTTCTCCATAGTATCGGCAAGTTCCTGCTTCATCTTAAGTAAATAGTCCGTCATAAGCACTCCTGATATTTTGATGCTTATATATTACGCTAAAAATACTTAAGAATTTTAAGTAATTTTTGCCCAAAAATTACTTACCTTGTCCGTCTAACAATCCTTGACCATAAGATAGGAATCTAAACTTATTCTTTTCCGTTAGTTGATTGTATATTCTATCCGCAGGACCAATCTCCGGTATAACTTTTTCGCCTTCGATGACGATCATCGAATCTTCGCTTTCTCTACCGAGAAGATAATCTATACTACAACCGAATACATCCGCCAACTTTATTAACATACTTAGGTTTGGTTCTATTACACCTCTTTCAAGATTGCTAATGTATTGTTGGTCTCTATTTATCATTTCAGCTAAATCTTTTTGATAAATATTTCTTGTTGTTCTAATTTTTTTTAATTCATTTGCAAAATCCATAATGTTCTCCTTTTTTCTAATATATAAAAAAATTTTGTTTATTACTTGACATACACAAATATTTTATGTATTATTTTAATATACATAATTTTTATGTATACGCTAAAACTTTGTAACTGGAGGCACTCATGGATAATAAAGATTATATACAAGAGTATTTGGTATCTTATCAGGAAATTATAGATATTTGTCGTCCTATATTAAAAAAACATGTAAATGATACAATAGCTCCTTGTATTCATAGTATTCTTCAGTCTTTTAGTATTCCTTCTACTTCAATTAGATTGATAAATGCTTTTCTTTCTATCGAGTTTATGGGTATTTTTCTATATGAACTTAATCATTTTGATTCTACTTTTGAAAAAAATAAAACCATGGAGGTAAAACAATGAGCAAATTTCAACAAACATTCACTGTACTCAGCTGCTATCCTTACTACCATAAGGACGCTAAGGGACAAAAGACCGGACAAATCAAAGGATACGTCCTCCATCTTCTCGAACTGAGCAAAAACAAAGACAAACAAACTGTGGGCGAAGTCCATACGTTGTTCCCTAGTCTCGATGCATTATCGGGGGACGTTGCATGTGAGTTGTACATATGGCAACCAATCAACGTTATTTTCGAAACAATGTCCGGCTTTGCTAAGCCAACAGTCGTATCAGTCAACGTCATTGAAGAAAATGACTTAGGCTCTTATGATTGCATCACATTCAACACGGGTAAAAAGCTATGAGTAAAGTCAGTATCGAAAAACTCGCTAAAGCAAAGGAGATAATTAAGAAGGTAATGCCTATCGTATCCCTTCTGCTCCTGGTGCTTGTATCAACAATACGTTACGTTGTGTGTCGCTCCTTCGAGTGCGCTATATCGTACGGTTTAACGGCGCTCTTGATATGTGGTTTGATTACTGCTCTCGTAGATGCAGTTCTTTCTACCATCATCAAGCTACGTATTAACAAGATGAAATCTGAACTAAAAGACGTAGATATCAATGACGAACTGCAGTCGTCGGATAAATAAATTATAGGAGGCTAAATCTTGAGTATTTCGCAAATTTTCCAAGACATTGCAACCGGTCTCGCATCTTTCGCCCCAGCTTTCGCTAAGTCCATATGGCAAGTCTTCTGTAACTTGTTCCTACAGTTCACAGAGACTGAAGCAGGCGTCATTACAGTTACCGGTCTCAATACGCTCGGTGTTCTCGGTATCGCAGGTGTGGTAATTGGCATTGTATATAAGGTCGTTCCATTTGCTATCGGTTTCTTGGGCAAGTTGAGAGCAAGACGTGCTAAACGTAAAGCTGCTTAACACGTCTCACGTGAAGCCCTAAGTAAAATTAGGGCTTCACTTATATAATAAATAATTATGAACGAATTACTGACTTACGTAACTAATTTAGTATCCCCTATGTTTGAGTCTTTGGACTATTTTATGTCCAATTTTTTGGCGCTGCCTCAAGTTTTCGGACTTGGCATAGGCTATTGGTTTTTGCTGTTCCTAGGCGTTGGTATAATATTCAGAGGTATCTTCGATGGCTAAGACTATATTCATAATCGTATTGCTCGTGATGTTAGGTTCGATTATCGGATCTTACGTCATCGATGGTAATCTTTGGGCTTATTTTACTACATACGTATTATCGCCTCTCGGTAACTTAGTAAAACCTGTAGCTAAAATTTTTGAAGTCTTTTTGTCGTTTCATAGTCTCAATATTGTCTTTTCGATAATATTAATATGCACCTTCGTTGTGTTCATTATCAATCAATTTAGGGGTGAATAATGAAATTTAGACAACTAATTATCATAGTATATTTGCTTGTTATTCTAATGTCTTGCATTATGGCTCCCGTTTGCGCTGCGGAAAATATACCTTCTGCACCAATAAAAAATACTTATTATCCTCATTTGTGGTATAGTTCTGACGTTGGTGGGTATTTGAATCCTTCTTATAATTTGTATCAACAATTCAGTCCTTATAGTACATCTAATATGAGTATTATCGGCAGTGTTGGACTTGTTAGCACTGCAATTTATGATTTTGACACTACGATCACATTGTCTGATACAAATATTAATAATATAATTTCTCATTATCGTGACTCATATTATGTTTCTGATAATGTTATTATTCATAGTGTTAATTGTCCTGATGGTCAAGTAAATTCTGTTAAAGTCTTTAGTTCTTTTTATGATTTTTATATTTTATCTAAAGGCAATTTACACTATCAGCTTCTTGTTGTACACTATGTAATTGTTTATATTGATATCGTAGTACCTGTTGGCTCTTTTGTTTTTGCCAACCCAAATTATGATGATTATAATCGTATTGAGATTAATTTAGAAAATGCTACTTATGCTCCCGCATATAATTATATGAAAAATTTTGTTCTTACTCAATTTAGAATTAACAATAATTATAATTTAATGAACCTTACCTTTACTTTTCCAGCCAACGTAATAACTGATAGGCTTGTTTTCGAGGCATCATTTAATCCAGTTTGTGAAGGTGATTTAGTTATGGATTACGAATGTAACGTATATCTCGATGATTATTTTCTTGGAGAATATACCTTCAAAAATTGTCGTGGGCTTATAGAATCTCAATTCAATTATAATCTTAATACTAATAAAGTTAAATATATTGTCAAACCTAAAAATAATGTTGATTTTGTTATTGAAAATCCTACTCAGGATTATTTATTGTTCAAATATACAATCTCTAAAGTTATTCCTGTATCGAGTTATGAAACGTTAGGTGGTGATATTTATGGTGAATGGCAATCTAAATCTTGCAAAACATTTGATTTTGTTTGTCACTTAGGCAACGGCTTAGGCTACCTAATTTACGAGTTCCCGCTTACGTCTTCAATTACTAAGCTTGTTGCTCCTATCGGAGAGTTCTTCATCAATTCGTTTAGATTTCTCGAAGGTTTTTCGTCCATTGGCGTGGCATATGGTGTTATCTTTACTATGATAATGATATCGGTTATCATGTTCATGATTTTTGGTAAATAAGGGGGGTATATATGGATATAGTTAACCAATTTATTGATTTGATTACTACTAGTTACTCGATATCTATCGTCGAGTTCGCTGCTTTTATATTCGTCATCGAGCATATTATTCAAGGCTTGATTTTCATTTTCAAAAAAATAAGGGGGTGTAAAAAATGACTGAAGGTGCATTCGTTGGTCTTTGGGACATTATAGAAAAGTGCTTAGCTTGGTTCTTCCCGGCTGAGCTCATGGCTACGCCAACGTGGAGCATATTATATACGGCTTTCCAATTTATTGCCGGATTCTACATGCTCTACTTTTTGCTGTTTAAGCCTATTATAATTTTCTTCCGGAGTCTTAAGGATTGGAGGGTAACTAAATGACTAAGTTTAAACAGGTATTAGTCTTCGTACTCAAGTTCCTTAATCGTTTAGCGCCTTACGCTGAAGTCGCTATCGTGTGGTATTGTATTGATGGTCTTAAGCAACAGTACCAGGATAAATCCTACTTTATTCTTTTTTATGCTATTCCGATTATAATGCTGTATCGTTTATTAAAATGGGAGTGGATATGCTTTAAGTCTAAGGATATTATTAAGACTAATGCTCTTAATAGTAGGGTACAAGGTTTTGGCGGCAAACAAGGTGCCGGCAAGACGTCTTTTATGCTTTATTCTCTTTACGTTATCCATTCTGATAATAT
This sequence comes from Christensenellales bacterium, assembly GCA_051883395.1. Lineage (GTDB taxonomy): Bacteria > Bacillota > Clostridia > Christensenellales > UBA3700 > HGM11368. Next base: position 7,237 of record JBJETQ010000050.1, read on the forward strand.
CTATACTAACTTCCCATGCAAGATTCGGGGTAAGTATACGTACCAACTCGATAACAAGGTGCTTAACCTTGATGAACGTATACCGGATAATAGTTGCTGTGCCATATCTGAGGCGACGATGCTCTTCCATAACATTGTGTCCGGTGGACGTGGTAACGTTGAAGAAACGAAGGATTTGTATGCTCAACAGTTGCACCAACAAATTATACGTCATCTATACGATGGCAATTTATTCTACGATTCCGTAGACCTTACTCGCCTTCCAAAAATGCTCAAAGATAATATGGGCATGACTAACTTTATGCTCGGTCAAGGAAGCGTAACGCTAAGTTATTTTATAAATCCTATTCTTAATATTTTTTCAAAGCTTCTTGGTTTCGAGCTATCTGGATCTATTCGATATTGGGATTTGCAGCAATTCGAGAAAATACCGGAAGATGGCTATACTTTTGATTTGTCTACGCAGGAAAAATCTACGGATTTAAAACATTATGCTAATCTATTACGCATTTCTACGTGGAATAGTTCATTACGTTTCGATTATGACGATCGTTTTTTACGTGGGTTATATGCTAAGTTGCCTGCGCACGTTGCAAAGCAATGGGATTCGCTTAAGTATTGCGAGCAAGATCTGCGTGATATAGGATATGGTTTTTTACTTGAATTTTTTGATGAAAAATTAAAAAGATAGTACACGCAGTAAGCGTGAGCGTGCGTGTACTATCGTAATTCATAATGTAGGTGTGTTATGTTCGAACAATTACAATCTGTTCTTGAAGGCAAAGAACGTCGTTACCAAGGCGATAATTTCGCTACCGTCAAGCAAGGATATCAACTTGTAAATACTGTATTTAATTTCTACCCGACGTTTTCTGAACTTTGTCTTTATAAGCAAGACTTCCAATGCAGGAGAAAGGGCATCGAGTATAAGTCTTCGGATGCCGATCGGCGACGTTCTATGGAACTCAAGGACGGTGTACTTGTTCCGGCTAAAAAGACCTTTAGTATTCAACGTCTTTATAAAACTTTGAAAGCTTCACGTAAACGTGCAGTTGATAATTTGTATGCTTACGCCTTGTCCAATCGCTGGCGTTATTTTTGTACTTTTACTTTTGATAAAACGAAGATAGATCGTACCAATGACGATGCCGTAAAGAAGTCTTGGTCAAAATTTGAGAAGGACATGCGACGTATTTATCCTTCGATTAAAATCTTGAGCGTTCCTGAACGTCATCCTTCGTCCGGTTATTTGCATTTCCATGTGCTAATCGGTAATGTGGATTTATCTTCGCATATGACTCCTCAACGTTATCATGACTCGAAGAAAAATCGGCGTAAACAACGTGTAGGTCAACTCATTGTTACTAAGTTCGGTGATCAAGTGTATGATATGGATTTATATCAACTTGGTTTTATGTCTTGTATTGACTTTGAAGATGAAGGTAAGAGTTATAATCCAATTCGAATTACAAATTATTTATCAAAGTACATGTCCAAAGATATGATTGTCGGCTACAATCAGAAGTGCTACTATCGTACGTATAATTTACGTTATAAAAATAAGTATACTACGTACTTAAATTCCGATGATATTTTTAATTTGCTATGTCCATACGACGTTCCTGATGATGGACAAGCTTCTTTGTATAATCTTTCCGGGTTCGATCTCGAGCATTATAAATCTACGTCTACTATGGACGTTTATCGGTTTATTCCGCAATCTGGAATAGCCCCACCATCTGATTAAAGCTTCATTCAATGTCATTTTGTCGGCTTACCGCAGGTAGGTCTATTTGTCATATAATTAATTGACCGAAATAAGCATTATATGCCTTATTTTGGTCTTGATCAGAGCGCAGCATTCAAAAAAGCTTTGTCAAGTGGAACGTGGAATAAATTTTTATGCCGCGAAAGCCACTTTACAAGGCTTTTTTATATGCTATATCCGATTAAAAAACGCCCTGTGTGACCATCACTCGACAATGGTCACACTTATTTCCACACCCGGCAAAAAGTAGATTCAGTACGCTCTTTTGTGTATTTTTTTGTGTTTATACTTATTATTTGCCGTGTTTTTCAAGGTTTTTCCTTACTCGTCGGAGTCACCAAAACAACGCTGCATATTTTGCGGCGTTGTTCTTTTATATCCGTTCCCAAAGCGGCTGGTCTGCTGCCAAGCAAACGAGTTTGATTGTTGAGTAGGTTTTGCAATTCAATCTTGTATGGCAATTTATGTCGCCGGTTTTGTAAAAGATTATCCTTAAGCTGTTAATCATATAAGCTTTGCGTAAATTTATAAATTTTGTTATCAAGCGTTTGGCAAAAAAAGAAATATTTTATATAATTTTGATATGAGATACGCAGTAGTAGACGTAGGCTCCAATTCGGTAAGGCTCATGTTGAGTCAGGACGGAGTGAGCGTAAAAAAAATCGTAACGACGACGGGACTCGGAAGGGGACTGGCAACCACGGGAAAACTCAATGAAGACAATATGGCTGCCACTCTCGACGTTTTTGACGAATATCGTCGTGCAGCGGAAGAATGGGGCGCTCAGGGCATATACTTTTTTGCTACCGAAGCGGTGCGCAAGGCAAGCAACAGAGAAGAATTTTTGTCGGCGGCAAAAAGACGTGGAACGGAGATAGAAGTACTTTGCGGAGACGTAGAAGCAGAAATCGGATTTTTGGGGGCTTATACGCAAGGCACATGTTGTGTGGTTGATATAGGCGGCGCAAGTACGGAGATTGCCGTCGGGGACAAAAACGGACTTATGTATTCTAGGAGTTTGCCGATAGGCTTGGCGGTGCTTAACGACAAGTGTGGCGAAGACGTGGAGAAGCTGCAAGAATACGTGGCTGATACTCTGCAAGGATACGGCAAAGTGCCTGCGTTTGACAATCTGCTTTCCATTGGCGGCACGTCCGCCACGTTTGTAGCTATGCAGGAGCAAATGGTGGAGTATGACGCAAAAATTGTTGATATGTATCGACTTAACAGACAAGTAATCGTCGACTGGTGCAATCGTGTACATGCCACTCCACAGGAGCAGAGAACGCAATATGCAGGTCTTGAAGTCAAACGCAGAGATTTGATTGTGGGCGGTGGAATTTTGCTTGTCGGCATAATGGATATGCTCGGACAAGACAGCGTAATTGTCAGGGACAGAGACAATCTCGAAGGCTATCTTCAATACAAAACTCAAAGAGAAGGTATAGATGAATAAAGCAATCGACGAAAAATTTATGGCGCAAGCAATCGCTTTGGCAAAACAAGCGGTAATCAACGGCGATGAACCGTTCGGAGCGGTGTTGGTCAAAGACGGACAAGCAGTTTATAGCAATCTTAATCAAATTTACACCAAGCATGACCCTACTTTTCACGCCGAAGCAGGACTTATCCGTAGGTTCTGCGCCGAAACGGGTATCACCGACCTATCCGACTATACGCTTTATTCCAACTGTGAACCGTGCTTTATGTGCTGCGGAGCGCTGGTTTGGGCAAAACTTGGCAGATTGGTGTATGGTGCGAGTGATGTTGATTTATGCCAAATTCTCGGTGAGAAAGGTTCCCAATGTTGCCAAATCGTATTTGAGAGTATGAATTGTTCTATTCAAGTCGAGAGCGGAGTGCTTAGGGAGCAAGCGCTGCAAGATTTACGCCAATACTTTGCAGGTCATGCCAAAGGATAGAATATTGACCAAGACTTTGGCATATAATGTTTAACGAGCAAGCCAAAGGGTAACAATCAAAACGTACGATTATTGAAACTAGCTTAAAAGAGAATATTCAACACATTAGGTTTGGCATAGCGAAAAAATTATAAAGCCTATAAAAGACTTACAATTTTATAAAACTTTTTTCAAACTCTTGACAAATATAAAAATTTTTATTATCATTATCAAGCATCGAGAATATCGCGGGGTGGAGCAGCTGGCAGCTCGTCGGGCTCATAACCCGAAGGTCGGAGGTTCGAATCCTCCCCCCGCAACCATTATTTGGCGAGATAGCTCAGCTGGTCCAGAGCACCCGGTTCATACCCGGGGGATCGTGAGTTCGAATCTCACTCTCGCTACCATCAGCCGACCGCCTTATCAAGGTCGGCCTTTTGTTTATCTGCAAAAAAGTGCCTAAAACGTTGACAACGTGGATGTCGGGTGCTAACATACAATTATCAAATATCTTTGGGCAGGCAATAAGCCGACCGGTGGTGATGCCGACTTAGTATCGGACAAGTCCAACAGCCCCAACAGCCGATGCGGTGAGATTCCGCAACCGCCTGTAAAGTCAGAATGGGAAAGAGTATTATATTTTGCATGGCTCAGGCGTGCAATATTATGCTATTCTTTCACTGTCGGGTGGAAGTTTTTTTATTCTTGGCAGTTTAAACAAAGGCAATTGTCTGAAAGGAGTAACTTATGACTAAAAAAATAGACACAGTAGCAATCGTTCGTTGCGCACTCATGACGGCAGTAGTTGCCGTATGCACTATGCTGGGATTCAACGTCGGTACGGGCTTCGTCAATTTCGGCGATACGATGATATATATAACAGCATATCTGTTGGGACCTATTCCCGCAATGGTTGCCGGCGGCATTGGCTCGCTGATAGCCGACAGTATAGTTTATCCGCTTACTATGTGGTTTACGTTGTTTATCAAAGGCATCGAAGGTTTGTTGGCAGGAATTATGTTCAAATACGTGGCAGGCAGAAAGCCTTATCGCACTCCTGTCAGAATTACGTTGGGCGTAGTGAGTATGCTGGTAGGCGGTGCATTCATGATTCTCGGTTATTTCGGCACACAGGCTTTGTTCTGGGGAGACGAATCGACGGGCAAACTTGCCGCTGCAATCGCACAAGTTCCTTGGGACTGTCTGCAAACGGGAGTTTCCGTGGTATTGGCAAGTATCTTTATCTACGTTATCCGTATAGAAAAAGCGGTAAAACTTACGCCTGCGACTGTCAGCATGTTTGAAGAAGACAGCAAGGAAATCCCGGCAGAGAGCGACAATGCCGAGATTATCGACGCCGAAGTCATAGAAGATAAAGAGACCGAGAAGCAAAACGACAACAAATGACAGGTATGAATTTGGAGATAGATAAAATAATACTATCTATATTCGATTGCCAACCGCTGAGCGTATCGGAAGCAGGCAGCGGCTTTTACGGCAAAGTTTTCAAGGTAACTTTGCCTGTTGCGCCTTATATTGTTTCCGTCAAGTTGTTTGACAAAACGGAGTATCTGTTTATGCAGGAGAGAGAACAGAGTCTTATTCATTCTCTCGGCATGGTAAGAATACCGGCAGTATTGCACACCTACGTCAACAACAACGTCAACGCATTGATAATGGAATGGGCAGAAGGAGAAAATCTTGGGGATATGCCGCTTCCAAGCGCAAGCGAACGCAACACGATAGGCTGGGAAGTGGTAAATCAGGCAATAGCTTTGCATAGAGCCGCCAATCATACCTACGGTTATGTGAATGGCAAACAATACAACACCTGGCAGAGCTTTTATTACGATTTGTCGATAGAGATGCTGGCAAGGATAAAGAAGGGTGCCGAGCAAGGATTGATGCAAAAGCAATCGCTTGCGCTTATGGAGTATGCACTTTCACAATTCGACTATATTTTTTCGGACGAGATAAAGGCTCCGTCTCTGATACACGGTGATCTCAATATAGGCAACGTGATAGTCAAGGGCAGCGCCGTATCGGCAATCATCGACCCTATGGGCGTAATGTGGGGAGACAGAGAGATAGAGCTGTTTCAGTTTGAGTGTTCGGGGTCGGATAAATACGACCTGCTGGAAAAGTATTTTTCCGTCAACAAACCAAGCACGAAATTTGAAATCAAGAATGCATATTACAAGACCTTTGCCGAAGCCAATCACTATGCCAGAATAAACATGGCGCAGGACGACAATCTTTCCGACTTTTTGTCGCAACTCGAAAGAATGATTGTCAGATACAGGTTGTGATAAAATACGCCCACGACGACGAGTTTTATTCTCAAATTTTTATATTTGCGTTTTTGTAAATTTTATTTAAAAAATTCCGATACGTCTTGACAAATAGCCCACCGTTAAATGATAATTATATAAGGGTTATTTATGATAGAAAACTACCGGCAACTTAAATCTTACCAAAGCGATAAAAAACACGTTGCTCTCATCAACTATGAGGGTGGTCGGGCAATTCTCAAACTTTCGGAAGACGGACAAAAGTCGGCAAGAGAAGCCGACCTGATGACCAAAGTATCTTACACAGGATATGCCCCCAAAGTTCTGAGCAGATACGACAATTATTTTATCTGCGAATATATCGAAGGTGAAGATTTTTTGCAGGAGTTTCTGGACGGCACAATGATAGACGACGTCGAAAAACTCGAAGCGCTGGCTGGAAAATTGGCAATATTTATGCAGATGTTCCATTCCGTATGCTCCGGCTATATACTCGGCAATATCGATTTCGGCAATTTTGTGATTAAAGACGGCAGATGTATAGGCGTCAGCTACGACGGCGTAACGGAAGGTTTGCCGTACAGGGACGTGGCAGAAGTCATAGCCTTTGCAATTACCAGAGCACACGGCGGATTCTATTCTTGTTTTCCTTTTGTAAGCAAGTTTTTGGAGTGTTTTCATCTGGAAGCTATGGATGTTGTCAACGATTTGTCCGACGCTTTGGAAAAATATGACCCCGCATCACGACTTGACAAACATGCGGTAACCGAAGCCCTTATCAGTTTCGAAGAAAAAGGTACGGCTTGGAAAATAATAAATAATGAATAACTTTTAGGAGGACAAAAAAATGAAATTTGCAGAAAGACTTAAAGAACAAAGAATTCTCAACGGCTACAACCAGACCTACATTGCAAAATATATGCAGGTATCTCAGGTATCAATCAGCAACTGGGAAAGAGGGGTAAAAGAACCTAGTTATCAGGCTCTTATCGACCTTGCCAATTTGTTTGGAAAGACTACCGACTATATGCTCGGCAAAGACGACAATCCGCAAGCGTAATGTTGTACAAGCAAGATACAAATAGAATAATAAATAATGCAACAATCAAAAAATTATAACTCAGAAGGGCGGAGATTTTTCTTCGTCCTTTTATGTTGTCAAGATAAAACGTAAGCAATAGTTTCATGTCGAAGTGCAGAGCATATAATAAATTGCTGTCTGCTTTTCCCCCGGGGAGAACAAATTTTTTGTGGGATATTGTTTATACAAAAATTATATGCTATAATATATTTATCAAAATATTGGAGATAATCTTATGGTAAAAGTAGAAAAAACGACTTATAAAGAATACGGAAATTGTTGTCGCATTACCAACGGCAAATACGAGCTTCTGATTACAATAGACCTTGGCCCGAGAGTAATATTTTATGGCAAATGTGGCGGCGAAAACATAATGTATGAAGACCACGAAGACCTTATCAACAAGGGTGGGGAGTTTTTTGAACAGAACCTTGCAGGTAAAGGAATATGGCATATTTACGGCGGACATCGTCTATGGAAATCGCCTGAATATATCGATACGTATTATCCCGACAACGACAAGGTGGACGTCAGGTACGTGGACGGCGGAGCAGTATTTACTTCTCAGGACGAGATTACTACGGGCATACGCAAGTCAATAGCAATTACCATGCAGGACAACGGAGACGTTACTCTCGTTCATAGCTTTACCAACGTAGCGGACAAAATAACTCCGCCAATATCGATGTGGGGCTTGACGGTGTTGGACAAAGGCGCTACGGCATACATACCGCTTTCGCAGGAAGATACTGGTTTCCTTGCCAACCGCAATATAGTTTTGTGGCCTTATACCGACGTCAAGGACCCAAGACTCGGTATAAGCAACGACGAAGTATCGTTGCAACATCGGGACGTTGCTCAACCAATAAAGGTGGGTATGTCGGTCAAACAAGCTGTCAAGGTCATTACCAAAGGACTCAAATTCACTTTGGGATTCGATTATCTCGAAGGAGAAAGATATCCTGACTATGAGTGCAACGTGGAGAGCTATACCAACGCCATAATGTTGGAGATAGAAACTCTGAGTCCGCTCTACGAGTTGCAACCTGGTCAGACAAAGACTCACGTTGAGAGATGGAGTCTTGAAGAAATTTAAAACGGAGGCATAGCCTATGAAAAAATCGTTTAAACTTGCGGCGATAGTATTTATAATTGTTCTATCAGTTGTAGGAATGAGCGGGTGTAATATGTTTTTTGACCTGCTCAACAATACAGGAACCACCACCGAAGACAGATATACGATAGACGTAACCAATCTCGAAGGCAGCTCTATTGCAGAGATAGTAGCAGCCAACACAATCAATGCTGCCGTACTGGTCTATACCAACAAGTCTACCGGTGCAGGATTTTTTGTCAACGAGTCAGGGTATGTCGTAACCAACAGCCACGTTGTTGCCGGCGGTTCGGAGTTTTATGTCAAAACCGCTAGTGGCAAAGAATATTCCGGCGTTGTATTGGTTGCGCATGATGCCGATTTGGATTTGGCAATTCTCAAAGTCAATACTCTCGGCAACGAGTTCGATTATATGACGTTTGATACGTCGCAAAATCTCAAATACGGACAGACGGCGTTTACGATAGGCAACCCATCGGGCAAAGGAATGTTGTTTTCTAAGGCAACTATTGCCAATCCGGGCATGTACGTAAGCAATGCGTCCGAACCATATAAATCTATTTATATAGACAGCAACATCAATCACGGTAACAGCGGCGGCGCACTTATCAATGCCGACAGCAAGGTTATCGGAGTAGTCTATGGACGTATTGAGAGCAGCACGGAAGTTAACAACGTATATGGTCTTGGCACAGCAATACCTTCCGATTCGGTTATGGAATATCTCTCAGCACATTCCGTCAAATATTACAAAGTATAAATTCGGGGGAGTTATGCAGAGAGAAATCACCAGTCAGGCTAAGCTATTGGATAATCAGGGCAATATTGCCACGCCGGGCTATTCCAAAACCTATCTCTTGCAATATGACCGCAAGGACGTCAAAGCAAGCGCATTGCGCATCAAAGAATGGGACTACTATTATATAAACGTCGCAGATAAGGCTTTGTGTCTTACGGTAGCGGACATGGGTTACGTGGGAGCGATCAGCGTCAGTTATCTTGATTTTTCTCTCCCTTACCACGTTACACGTACGGCAATCAGCCTGTTGCCGATGGGCAAATTCAATATGCCGACGACGCCCGACACAGGCGACGTCGCAGTCAGAATAGGCAAGGTGGAAGTCAGCATAACCAACGACGGCAAAGTAAGAAAACTTACTGGCAAATATCCTAAGTTTTCCGACAACAAGGAAGATCTGACGTTTGATATAACTTTGACCGACAATCCCAAGGAGTGTATGTTTATTGCCACTCCTTTTGACAAGCCCAAACATTTCTATTATAATGCCAAAATCAACTGTCTTACTGCTTGCGGCAATTTCTGTATAGGAGACAGGGTTGTCAACGTAGACGGCGGTATGGCTACGCTGGACTGGGGCAGGGGCGTATGGACGTACGACAACACTTGGTATTGGGGAAGCATGCAGACAAGGCTCGACGACGGTTCCACTTTTGGCTTTAATATCGGATATGGCTTCGGCGACACCAGCGCTGCAAGCGAAAATATGCTTTTTTATCGTGGAATGTCCCATAAAATCGACAGAGTTGTATTTCAGATACCGGGAGATGGCAGCGATAGTATAGACTATCTCAGTCCTTGGACAATCACTTCTTCCGACGGCAGACTCGAAATGTCGTTTGCACCTATTGTTGACCGTACTGCGCCGCTAGATCTCAAATTTATGTGTATGTTGCCGCATCAGGTATTTGGCAAATTTTCGGGCAAAGCTGTGCTGGACGACGGCAAGGTCATCGAATTCGACGACGTGCTGGGCTTTGCGGAGAAAGTACGCAACAAGTGGTAATACACAAATGATAATATAAGTGCAGAATTAAGAAATAAAAAGCACGCTACGTTGTCGTAGCGTGCTTTTGTCGATACGTATTGAGTTTTTTAGTATTTTTACCGATTGTCCGAGTTATTCTTTCCAAACAAATCGAACAGGATATTTTTGACAAGATTGAACATAACGTCATAGTCGATATAACTGTGATGGTCGAATACGTATTCGTGTGCCAGAGATTGCACGATATTCATAGCCAGATGCACACGCTCCGTCAGGTTATCGACAGGGTATTTGTCCGACATCTTTTCTACAAGCGACAAGGTTATGTCGTTTTCTACTTCCACAAACTTTCTTGCCACTTCGCTGTCGGAATGAGTAAGGGCGTGCAAAGCTTCGTGTATATTGGCGTTGTCGTGATGGGCCTTGATTGCCGCTTTGAGTATTCGTGGGACAATCTCGTCCAGCTCGCAGGCGTCTATATCGTCAAAAAGCAACAATATAGGTTGATATACGCTGTTGAGATATACGTCCAATACGTCTATCATTATATCTCTTTTGTCTTTGAAATAGCCGTAAACTATACCTGTCGATACGCCGGCTCGTTTTGCTATTTCCGCAGTATTGGTATTAAAATATCCGACTTCGCTAAAAAGTGCGTAGCCAGCGTCAATAATCTTTTTTTTGGTCTCTATCGACCTTTTTTGTACCGGTTTTCTTATTTGTTCGGGCATAGTCTCTCCCTTATTATTTAATATATTATAGCATTCGGACGGAAAATTTGCAAGTGGCAAAAATATGAAAAATTATTCGCATTTTGCTTGACAAGATAAAATAGGGGTGATATAATCGGCTTGTAATGTGAAAGAAGTTTCATATTTTCTACAAAAGAGAATAGAATAGCTTAGGAGGACAAAATGGACGACAAAAAGACCAAACCGCTCAGCAAGTTTGCAATAGGCGAAAAGGGCGTAGTAGTGTCCGTCGGCGGCGAAAAGCGAATCAGGCGCAGACTCTTTGACATGGGAGTTACGCCTTCGGTAGAAGTATATCTTCGCAAAAAAGCACCGCTTGGCGACCCTATCGAAATTACGCTCAGGGGATACGAGCTGACTTTGCGCAAATGCGAAGCCGACCATATCATTACGGAGGTAGTCAGATGAAGAAGTTTGCATTGGTAGGCAATCCAAACAGCGGCAAGACTACCCTGTTCAACTCATTGACGGGTTCCACCGCTCACGTGGGCAACTGGCCGGGCGTAACGGTTGACAAAAAGGAAGGCGTATACAAAAAGGCGTCCGAGCCTGTACAGATAATCGACCTTCCGGGTATATATTCTTTGTCTCCTTATACCGACGAAGAAGTGGTATCCCGTAATTTTATACTCGACCAGAAGCCTGACTGCGTAATCAATATAATCGACGCAACCAATCTGGAACGCAACTTGTATCTTACCACTCAGGTTATGGAGATTGACGTTCCTATCGTCATTGCTCTCAACATGATGGACGAAGTGGAGAAAAACGGCGACAAAATCGACGTCAAGGCTCTGGAAGAAGCGATGGGACTCAGGGTTATACCTATCTCGGCGCTCAAAGAGCAAGGTCTCAAAGAGCTTATGGAAGCGGCGATAGGAGAGTGTGAAATAGGACGAAGCGCCACTACGGTATTGCAGGATACCGCTCTTATACACCTTATCGGCGACTGTTCTATAGGAATGCAGGGCGCAGGAGTGGACAATCCGCTTTTCCACGCAGTTAAACTGGTAGAAAACGACGAATTGGAAATCAAGAATCATCCACAGGCGTCCAAAATGGTAGACGAGTTCCGCAAGACTTTTGTCGACGACAAATTTGCAGGTGATTTTGAAGCGTTGATTGCGGACGCAAGATACAGATTTATCACCGACAGAATGCACGGAATACTCAAAAAGAACGTAAATTCGCAGACAGTTACCAAAATGGAGCAAGCCAACAAAATAGACAAGGTGCTTACTCATAAAGTATGGGGTATACCTATATTTTTGGTAATTATGTTTGCCATATTCCATCTGACCTTTTCCGAAAACTTCCTGTTTATAGGCGGTTTGCTTCCGGAAGGTTGGGTATCGTGTGAAGGCACTATTTTCGAAGGTGTGTTCGGCGACGGCGGAATCAATTCTATCGGCGTTGTTTTGCAGGGCTTGATGGAAGTAGCGACTAATGCGATAGGAGACGCAGTCAGGGGCGCTATGGAGAGCGGCGGAGTAGCCGAATGGGCGGTAGGCTTTGTGTGCGACGGTATTTTGGGCGGACTCTTTGCGATATTGTCCTTCTTGCCGCAGATACTCGTATTGTTCTTGTTCTTCTCGATACTGGAAGACAGCGGATATATGGCAAGAGTTGCGTTCATTCTTGACAAGATATTCAAGAAATTCGGTTTGTCGGGCAGAGCGTTTATTCCTATGATAATGGGCTTTGGTTGCTCGGTACCTGCAATGATCAACACTCGCACGCTGAGTGATAAAAATGAAAAGATAGCGACTATCAGAGTAATTCCGTTCTTCAGTTGCGGTGCCAAAGTGCCTATCCTGACGGCGATAGCGGGCGCAATAGTTATGAAATTCGGAGTAGGCAACGCAGACCTTATCACCTACGGCATGTATCTGTTGGGAATAATCGTGGCTTTGCTCAGCGTAATACTTATGCGCAATACCACTATGCAAGGAGAGAGTTCTCCGTTCATTATGGAATTGCCTGCATACAGACGTCCGCAATTCAAAAACACTATGCTGCTGTTGTGGGACAAGGCAAAACATTTCATCACCAAAGCGTTTACCATCATTCTCGCTTCTACGATTGTGATTTGGTTTATATCGCATTTCAGCTGGAATTGGAGCTTCCTTGAAGACGAGCGTATCAACGAGAGTATTCTTGCAGGAATAGGACAGCTTGTTCAACCTTTGTTCACACCGCTTGGTTTCGGCTCGCAGGCAGGAGCGTTCGGCTGGGTATTTGCCGTTGCCGCAGTAACGGGTCTGATTGCCAAAGAAAACGTAATAGCTACTTTCGGCACTCTGGCGGCGTGCATAGTATCGGGCTTTGTTGCCGACGAGGCACTCGAAGGTGTTGACAGCGTAGTCAAGATGATAGAGATGACCGGTGTAAGCATACCTGCATTGATAGCATTTATTGCATTCAACATGTTGACCATTCCTTGCTTTGCAGCAGTTGCAACAGCCAAGGCAGAACTCAACTTTGGTCATGCCTTCCGCAATACGATAATATATTGGCTGTGTGCATCTTATCTTGTGTCCATGGCAATATATCTCATAGGCACATATTGGTGGACGGTATTCATCTTTGCAGCAATAATAGCAGTTGCAGTAACTATAATCGTGCTGTATAACAAGGGCAAATTGAAGATGCCACGGAGAAAGAGCGTATGACAATAACAGAAATAGTGATAATAGTAGCGGCTGTTGCCATTGTGGCAGGTGTGATAATATGGAAGATTGTTGCCAAAAAGAAAGGCAAATGCGGCTGTTGCGGCGATTGTTCCTGTTGCAAAAAATGTAAAAACGACTGATTCATTCACTTCCTTAAAAATATAGTTGGTAAAAAAGGCGGAATTTTCCGCCTTTTTTATTTTGATATAGCACAATATCAATGCGCAAGATAGGGGTGCCGATAAGGAAACGGCGGTATCAAAAATCGCAAAATGTTTAAAAATTCTTCAATTTAACTATTGTCATATCGGGGCATTTACGCTATAATTATAGTATAAGAAATCATAAAGGAGATTTATTGATATGGCAAAGAAAAAATCTGGCAAATCCGGCGGCGGTTATTTTGGTTTGGGTTACGTAATCAGCATCATTTTGGCTATCATTCCCGTTACCAACATTCTTTTTGGTATAATTATCAGAGCGCAGAGAAGAAACATTTTGGGTATAGTTCTCAACGTTATTCTTTGCCCACTTTTCTGGATTATCGATTTGATATCCATCATTGTCAAAAACAGACTTCTTGTATTGGCATAAACAATATCGTGTCGCTCTCTCAGAGAGCGACTTTTGTCATACGGACAATGCAGAGTGGCAGCAGAGAGCTGAATAAATTGTGAGGGAAATATGAAATACGTACCGCTCGATCAACAAAGACTTCAAGAATCGACAGGCGCCGCAGTAGTGGTGCTTGACAGCGTTTCGTCCACCAACGATTATCTCCAAAGCATGCTTGCGGACAATTTTGAAAGCGGCTTGCTTGTGGTGTCGGAAGAACAGACGGCGGGCAAGGGACGAGTTGAAGGAAGAAGATTCTTTTCGCCCAAGGGATACGGAATATATATGAGCATGTCGGTCAAAGTGAACTGCGACATGAAAGACGCCGTTCTGATTACCCCTGCCGTTGCCGTGGCTGTGGCAAGAGCGGTTGATAAAGTATGCGGAATCGATCTCAAAATAAAATGGGTCAACGACCTGTATCTGTCGGGCAGAAAGGTAGGCGGTATTATGTGCAACGCCATTGCCGACTGCGACAGCGTGGATAGCGTGATTGTCGGGATAGGCGTCAACGCTCAGCAACCCGACCAGGAGATACCTGCCGAATTGGCGGACAAAATAGCGTATCTTTACGACGACAACGACCTTGACCGCAATATGTTGATAGCAGAAATTTACAAGGAAGTTATGAACATTGCGGAAGAGTTGAGTTGCAGCAATTTTATCGAAGAATACAGACAAAGGTCTATGCTTATCGGACAAGACGTAGATTTTAGTTTCAACGGAGTCAATTATCGTGGCAGAGTCATCGATATAGACGACAACGCCAGATTGGTGGTAGATTGCGGCGGACAGATAATATCTCTCAACAGCGGAGAAGTTACTCTGCACGATTGTTTCTGACAAATTTTTTAAATAAAAAACCAACGAATTTCAGATAAATAAAAGACTAACGAAATCTTCGATAGTCTTTTATTTTTACAACACACGTTTACGACACACTGTCTTATTTGCAAATCACGATGCGTATAATTTTGCCGTTTCGTATTCAAACTACGCAATTATTTTGCATTTTTGTATGAAATCATGATATGACTCGGTGCAAACAAAGCAGATGCGATTATCAACAACACCGACCTACTCATAATTCCGCTGAAAAGAAACAAAACCGAAGGGATAATCGAGAGTGCCAAAGACCTGAAAACGCTGTTTTTCTTAAAACATACTATCCAGATTACGCAATAGAGTATTGCCAAGATGGAATCAACAATCAGATATAGCGCAAACGATTCGTCAGACCACCACCCAAAGCACGTTCCGGGGATATTGATTATCATAAATATAAAACAACCTAATCTCCCCATCTGTTCCAACAGCATAACCAATTTGTTTGTCCATTTGTTGTCAAAGCCGTCTTTGCACTTAATGGCAAAAACGATGTTGGGTATCATAATGATGACAACAAAAATCAGCCCGTAGACATTAAACCAGTTCATTTTATGCTCCACATATTTTTTTCAATAGTTTGTACGGCATTTATAGGCAAGTCGATTTCAGATACATACGAAGTTGCCGTTTTGCATGATAATCGTTTCGTTGCCGTCTGCGTCTACTCCCACAATCGTCATATCCTTGGTGCCTATCATAAAGTCAACGTGGGTGCAGGAAGAATTTATGCCATGTTCAAGTCGGGTTTTTTCATCCATATTTTCCGCACCTTCTATCATCGGATAAGCTTCTCCTATCGCAAGGTGGCAAGAAGCGTTTTCGTCAAACAAGGTATTGTAAAAGAGCGTATTGAGATTGCGTATAGGGGAGTCGTATTGTACAAAGGCAATCTCGCCAAGATAGTGGCTGCCTTCGTCGCTTTCCACTATACCTTTGAGAGTGTTTAATCCTTGCTTTGCGTCAAAATCGACAATTTTGCCGTTTTCCAGTTTCAACCAAAAGCAGTCTACCGTATTGCCGTTATGCACCAGCGGCATAGAAGAATAAACCACGCCGTTCACACGCAACCTGTGCGGCAGAGAAAATACTTCTTCGGTAGGCATATTGGCGGTAAATTCGACTCCGTCCCGACTTATCTCGTGTCCGCCGCTAAAATAATATCCCTTTGGCATTCCTACTTCCAGGGCTGTTCCCAGTCCTGTCGTCAAACGCAGCTTGCAAAATTGTTTTTGAGTCAAAAATCGGCTTACATCGGCAAGGCGACGATTGTGCTTTTCCCAGGCTTCGACGGGGTCTTTTTTGTCGAGTAGCATAGTGAGAGCAATCATATTCCACAGTTTATCAACCGCTTTTGCAGGCGGCAAGTCGGGGAATATTTTTTTTGCCCATTTTTTGCTAGGTACGGCACACAGACACCATCTTATCTCATTATTTGTGGCGGCGTCGTAGTAACGTCTGAGAGCCACGTGTCTTGCACGAGACGCTTTGGCTACCAATTCTTCGTCCACTCCGACCAAAGCGTCGGGGTCTTCTGCCAAAATGGCTACGTAACAGGCTTTGCGGTCAACCATATCGTTGCTACGGTCAATATACCATTGTGGCAGAGTAGTCAGGTTTTTTTCGCTTTGATACAGATATGCCAGTCGGCTCATCACTTCGTCGGAAAAAGTCAGGTCAACTCTGTTTGCTCCCGCCTTGTACGCTTGCAAGGCAAGTTCTCTTGCCAGCGCCATTCCGTCGACGGTAGTACTGATTACCAGGTCGTCGCCCTTTTGAAGATTCACTCCTGCTTTGAGTACGGTTTTTGCATATTTAATCAGCAATTGTTTGTTCATATTATTCTCCTTACAGCTATTATACGCCTATAAATTTTTGCTTGCAAGCAGGGGGATAAAATTATTGATATATATTGTTTTTGATAATGCGGTGTGATATAATTTATCATAAGATACGACAAGGAGATTATATGCAAACTATTTCTAACGGAAAGCTTAAAGTTTCGGTTGACGAACACGGAGCGACTCTCGATAGCCTGTACGACGTCGTTTCTGACAAACAGCTGTTGTGGCAAGGCTCTTGCGATAGCTGGACAGGCAAGGACGTGGTGCTTTTTCCTTTTGTCGGCAGGTTGCAGGACGGATATTATACGGTAGACGGCAAGCGCTATGAGATGAACATACACGGGCTGTGCGATTATTCGCTGTTTGAAGTATCTCAACATACGTCCGACAGCGTAACTTTGCGTTTGAGATATGACGAAGATACGCTTTTGCATTATCCATACAAGTTTGATTTTTATATTACGAGAAGACTCGTTGAAGACACTCTCGTTACCGATATGACGGTAGTCAATCTCGACGACAAAACCATGTACTTCGGTTTGGGTGCGCACCCTGCCATAGCTTTGCCTTGTACCGACATGGGAGATTATGACGAGATGAGTGGCAACTATCTCGATTTTGGCAAGACTATCACGCCTGACAATCTCACCCTTCAAGACGGAAAGTTTATTGCAGGCGTCGAAAAGTGGGAGAGTTTCAGCAGATTGGAATTGACTAAGCAACTCATGCAAAAGTATCCGACAGTCATGTTGACGGGAGCCGACATATCCGAGTTTACTCTTGTGCGCAAAGACGGAGTAAAATTGCATTTCGATATCGGTGCTGCACCGATACTGGGGCTGTGGAGCTGGGAGAAAAAGGGCGGATATTATTGTATCGAGCCGTGGTTATCCATTCCAGACTGTGCGCAGTTCAACAGAGAACTGAGCCAGAAGAAAGGCATTTTATCTCTCAAATCAAAAGATACCTTCCAATATACCTGGTCGGTAACGATAGGCAGGTGAATATGGAATTTTGCACAATATTCGATTATGACAGTTGCGGACAGGGAAATTACAGGATTCCCGCACTCACGGTTACCAAATCGGGCGTCGTAGTGGCTTGTGCCGACGAAAGATATTACGGCGGCGGCGACAACCCCAACCGCATTGACAAGGTCGTCAGGCGTTCTTTGGACGGCGGTAAGACGTGGAGCGAAAAAATCGTAGCCGTAAGAGAATACGGAGACAGCAGACTCAACGCTTCTGCGGCGATAGACCCTGCCTTGCTGTACGACGACGTCAACGACAGGATATATATGCTATACGACCACACCCCTTCGGGAGTGGGTATACTCAATTGTGTCAAAGGAGTGGGGGAAGACGAGCAGGGACACAGATATATCGTCGGCAACGGCGTAACGTATACGGCAAAGGACGGCAAACTTTTTGACGGAGACAAAGCCACCGATTACGAGATAGATAGCGACGGCAACGTATATCTCAAAAGTCAATACATATCCAATATTTTTATCGGAGACGGCGTTTTCAAAGAAGTAGAAACATTCTATCTTATGCTCTGTTACAGCGACGACGGCGGAGAGACCTGGTCCACTCCGATTTCACTCAACCGTCAAATCAAGAGCGACGATATGAGTTTTATAGGTACGGGTCCGGGTGCAGGGCTGGCAATAAGCAACGGCAGATACAAGGGGCGGCTGGTCTTTCCGATATATTACAACAAGGGCAGGGGCAGAGTATTGAAACTCTCTTGTGCCGTCATATACAGCGACGACGGTGGCAAAAGCTGGAAGATGGGTGATACTCCCAACCATTGCAGAAAGAGATTGGGAATATTCAATATCAGCGACAAATCGGTTTTGCCGGGCGAGTGTCTGTCGGAGAGTCAGGTTATACAGCTCAAGGACGGCGGACTGCGTATTTTTATGCGCAATCACAGCGGCAAAAAGAGAGTAGCGGTAGCCGACAGCGACGACGGCGGAGAGACTTGGCACAGCTTTCGCTTTGACCCTGTTCTCAGACAATGTATTTGTCAGTTGTCGGTCATCAATGCCACAGACGGAGACAAGCCTTGCGTCGTATTTCTCAACGCCGCACACACTTCCAAGCGTCAGAACGGGGTAATACGCCTGTCTTATGACGAAGGAAAAACCTGGAAGTACAGCGCAACGCTCAAACAAGGAGAATTTGTGTACAGCAGTATGGCGCAGTTGCCTGACGGAGATATAGGTGTATTGCTGGAACCGCACACGTCGCACGAAAGGATTGATTGGGTCAAGGTAAATCTTGATTGGATAAAGGAGAATGACAATGGCTAATTTGAACAGGGGACTGATAGTTTCGTGTCAGGCTGTGCAGGGAGAATCGCTGTACGGGCTGAATTTGATGCAACATTTTGCCTATGCGGCGGCGCAAGGCGGAGCGGTGGGTATCAGAGCCAACGGCGTAGAAGATATCAAAGCTATCAAGAGCAGGGTTGACTTGCCTGTCATAGGAATAATCAAAGCCGTCTATCCCCATTCTCCCGTCTACATTACGCCTACGTTGAAGGAAGTCAAGGAGTTGCTGACTTCCGGTTGCGACGTTATAGCTCTCGACTGTACGGGGAGAGACAGACCCAACGGCGAAAAGTTGAAAAATCTCGTAGCATACATCAGAGCGTATGCTCCTTCTGTGGAGATTATGGCGGACGTGGACACTATCGACAATGCCAAGTGCGCTTATGAGTTGGGTTTTGAATATATAGGTTCGACTATGCGTGGTTACACGCCGGCAACCAACGGCGTATGTATACCCGACTACAATTTTTTGCAGGAAATGGTTATCCGTTTTCCTAAGGCTCACATCATAGCCGAAGGCGGAATATGGGAGAGAGACCAGCTGACAAAAGTCAGCCGCACAGGTGTTTATGCTATTGTAGTTGGCACGGCAATCACCCGTCCTACCGACATCACCAAGCGTTTCGTGGGGGCGCTCGATTTATGTTGACGATAGGCGTTGACGTAGGCGGAACGAGTATCAAATCTGCGCTTATATCCGTCGAAGACGGAAAATATAGCGTAATCAAAAGTTATTCCGTCTCCACGCAGGGCGACAAAGGTGCCAATGTTATCGTAGACAACATTGTACGCTCAATCAAAGCCTTTGATTATGGCTCGGCGGAGTGTATAGGAATTGCCACGGCAGGTACGGTAGATTGGGACAAAGGATACGTAACGTACGCTACCGACGCTCTCAAAGGTTTTACGGGGTTGGAATTGTCCGGAATTGTCAGCGACAGAATAGGCAGACGAGTACGAGTTGTCAACGACGCCGTGGGGGCATTGGTTGCAGAATGTTTTTGTGGCGCAGGCGTCGGATACGACAGAGTAATGATGTTTACTCTCGGCACAGGACTTGGCGCAGGCTTGTTGCAGGACAGGCGACTTGATAGCAACTCGGTAGTTGACACCAGACTGGGACATTATACTCTCAAAGCAGGCGGAGACAGGCGATGCTTTTGCGGCAGCAAGGGCTGTGCGGAATGTTACGTCTCGGCAACGGGACTCAAAAAGAGTGCAAAGACCAATGATTTGAGAGAAGTATTTACCAACGCAGGAGCTAAGTATACGGCGGTTTTGGACGACTTTTTCAAAGATTTCATATCTATCGTCAAAGTGGCGGACGACAGGTATAAGCCTGACCTTATTATAGTTGGCGGCGGAGTTGTGGAACTTGGCAATTTATGGTGGAATGACTGGGTTCAACGATGCGGTAAAGCTGTCGACACACCGCTGCAAAGGGCAAGTCTTGGCAATATGGCAGGCGTAATCGGCGCTGTATATTGCGCAATCAACGGCGAGTTCAAATATCAATAACGGACAAAAAAATCAATACATATCAACAATTTTACAAGGAGAAGAATATGGAAAAATTCAAGGGAATATTCCCTGCTCTGTTGACGCCGTTTGACAAAGACGGAAAAATCAACGCCGATTCTGTTGCAAAACTTATGGAACTCAATATTGCCAAAGGCGTAAACGGCTTTTACGTTGCAGGTTCGACGGGCGAAGGCTTGTTGCTGACCAACGAGGAGAGAAAGGAACTTTTCAGGATAGTAGCGGACGTCAATAAAGGCAGAGTTACACTTATCGCTCACGTAGGCACGATAGCCACCGACCATGCGATTGAAATGGCAAAATATGCTCAGAGCGTAGGCTTCGACGCTATATCTGCCGTTGCTCCTTTTTATTATGGTTTTGGCTATCAGGCAATCAAAGAGCATTACAACGCCATAGCCAACAGCGTGGATATACCGATGATAATGTACAACTTCCCTAATGCCAACGGCTTCAACTTTACAAAGGCGCTGGCGGAAGATATGTTTACCAATCCTAAGTTTATCGCCATCAAGCATACCAATTCCGATTTGTTTTTGTTGCAACAGTTCAAAACAATGGAGTGCAAGCCGATAGTTTACAACGGCTTTGACGAGATGTTTGTGGCAGGTTTGTCTATGGGTGCAGACGGCGGAATAGGTTCGACGTACAACTTTATGGCAGAAAAGTTCATTGAAATTTATAATGAGTTCAAAGCAGGCAATATAGCCAAGGCGCAGAGCATACAGAACCAAGTCAACGAAATCATTTGTATACTCATCAAATACGGAGTATTTGCCATGGAAAAGGGCGTGCTTACCGAGATGGGTATCGATATGGGCGAATGCAGAAGACCTTTTATGCCGCTCAGTCAGGAAGGCAAAGAAGCGTGCAAACGCATAGTGGAAATGCTTAAAAATTGAGCTTTTTTATCAATTGTATGCGGAGCAGAAATATCTGCTCCGATTTTTGATTTATCTCAAACATATAAGATTTTATCATTCGGCAATTATTTTGGCAGAAGTATATTTATTCGTTATATCGGTTGATATTGACAATGGTATTTTTATAGTGTAAAATATAATAATATAAGATAAAGACTTATAAAGGAGGACGAAAATGCCTGTATTGGCGCAAGATTTGACCTTTTGGCAAGAAGTGTCTTTGGTGTTTACCGAGATAGGTTGGATACCTGCCATTTGTATTATTTTGGGTCTTATATTTATTATTGTAGAAATTTTTCAACCGGGATTCGGATTTTTCGGTATCTGCGGGGGCATACTCGTAGCGGTGGGCATTGCCGTAAGAATGTATTACAGCGGCGCAGGCAATCCTATCATTCAGTTGATTGTCATGGTAGGAGTGGTGGCATTGGTGCTATTGCTGGCGTTGGTTATTATGCTTATATCTATCAAAATGGGTTGGCTCTCCCGTACGGCTTTTATCGAAAGTAGCACGGCAGTATCTGCCGATTATAGCAAAGGCACAGGCGACTTCTCTTATTTGGTAGGCAAGACAGGAATTACGCTTACGGCGCTCAGACCTAGCGGTACGGTAGAAATCGACGGCAAAAAATATGACGTTGTTTCTCAGGCTGATTTTATCGACAAGGACGAAAAGGTAGAAGTCATTGAAGTCGAAGGCGTGAGAATAGTCGTAAAAAAATATGAAAAAAAGGAGAATGAATAATGGACTTTTTGACCATTTTGGCTACGCAGCTTGATCCAATGGCAATCGTAGGAATTGTGATTGGCGTAGTGGTATTGCTTATTATTGTAGGTATCGTATTTGCCATACTCCCTATCCGAATATGGTTCAGGGCTTTGGTGTCGGGAGTAAAAATCTCCATGGCAAGACTTATTGGTATGAAGTGGAGAGGAATAAAGGTCAATCAGGTCGTTGACGCGTTTATATCCGCCAAAAAAGCCGGTCTTGACCTTTCTATCAACGAACTTGAAAGCCACGTGCTTGCCAAGGGCGACGTAACGAAGGTAGTCAATGCACTTATCAGCGCACACAGCGCAAACATAGTTTTGGAGCCGGAAACGGCAAGAGCAATAGACCTTGCGGGCAGAGACGTGCTTAACGCAGTCAAAGTTTCGGTCAATCCAAAGGTTATCGAAACGCCTGCCATTGCAGCAATAGCCAAAGACGGTATCGAATTGAGAGTTAAGGCAAGGGTTACCGTAAGAGCCAATATTACTCGTCTTATCGGTGGTGCGGGAGAAGATACCATTATCGCTCGTATCGGCGAAGGTATCGTAACTACCGTAGGTAGCGCAAGTTCGCACAAAGAAGTGCTTGAAAATCCTGACCTTATCTCCAAGACGGTGCTGGGCAAGGGACTTGACAGCGGTACGGCATACGAGATTTTGTCCATCGACATAGCGGACATTGACGTAGGCAGAAATATCGGCGCTCAGTTGCAGATGGATCAGGCAGAAGCCGACAAGAGAATTGCAGAAGCCAAGGCGGAAGAACGCAGAGCGATGGCGGTAGCTTTGGAACAGGAAATGAGAGCCAAGACTCAGGAAATGAAAGCTTTGGTAGTAGAAGCGGAAGCGGAAGTACCAAAGGCAATGGCAAAGGCGCTCAGCGAAGGCAAACTCGGAGTTATGGACTATTACAATCTCCAAAACTTGCAGTCTGATACGGCAATGCGCAATGCAATAAGCGGCAACGCTGACGGAGACAAAGAATAATGTTTGTAAGCGGTGTGTTTGGCGTTATAATGTTGTTTATCTTTGCGGCAATTTTTATGTCTGTTTTCAGGACGGCAAAAAATAGCTCTAAAAATGATACTCAACCACCTGCAAAACCGCACAACAGTCGTGTTTCTAAGGACGACGTATTTGATTTGGGTTACAGCAACGTTGCTCCACGCAACGTTGCTACAACCAAAGATAAGGCGTCGGGTAAGTCAGCAAAGACCGCCAAGCCAAAACAGACTAAGACGGCGGCTCCCAAAACCACAGTCGCAGGACAGTCGCTGACCGTTTTGCAACCGACAATCAGCGTCAAGAACAAAGATTACGACAAGGATATGCAGGAGAGACACAAACAGGACTGCAACGTCAAGCATGACAAAATTGTGGTAGAAGTGTTGGACGACGCTCACCGCAAAAGTCTGGCAAGGAGCATAGTAATAGGCGAAGTGCTGGGACAGCCGGTGTGCAAAAAACGCAGAAAATAAGCGACCACGTCGCTTTTTTTGTAGGTAAATTATGACGGGTTATTTGATTATCAACAGATATTTTTCCACTCCAAAACTCAGAGAGCAGTATGATATGCTTATCAAGGCCTTTTCAAAAAAAGGCGTTTCACTCACGCCAAGATTCAACGACTCTTTCTGTATTGACGTTACTGGCGACGAAATCAAAGACAAACCTGACTTTGTATTGATGTGGGACAAAGACGTCTTTCTGGCAAAGGCGCTGGAAGGGCAAGGAATCAGACTTTTCAACAATTCAAAAAGTATAGAAATATGCGACGACAAGGCAACTATGCATGTTGTTCTGGGAGCGAACAACGTACCATGCCCCAATACCGTCATAGCGCCTATGACATACCCCAATATCGGATACGATAACCTTGAATTTGTTGAGCAAGCAGGCAAAAGGCTTGGTTTTCCTATGATAATCAAACTGTCCAGGTCATCTTACGGAATGGGCGTCTTTCTTGCCAAAGATTTGTTTGAAGCGCAGAATATCATGTCTTCGGTGAGAGAAACGGCTATTCTGCAACACTACGAACAAGACAGCTTCGGCACAGACGTAAGAGTGTTTGTGGTAGGCGGAAAAGCTATATGCGCCGTCAAGCGAAGCAACGACAATGATTTTCGTTCCAACGTGGAGCAAGGTGGAAGAATGGAACATATTCGACTTGACGGTGAGATGGCAGAACTGGCACAGGCTGCGGCAAATGCAACGGGAGCCGAGTATGCAGGCGTGGACCTTATATACGGCAAGGACGGGTTGCTGGTGTGTGAAGTCAATACTTCGGCGCATTTTGGCACGCTGTATAGAGTCAGCGCAATCAATATGGCGGAATACATAGCCGATTACGTAACGGAGCAGATATATGGAATGTGATTGCTGCCCCAGACTTTGCAAGGTTGATAGAAGCGTAAATGTCGGATATTGCGGAATGGGAGATAAAATCAGGCTTGCCAAAGTACAAAAGCACTTTTGGGAAGAACCATTTATCAGCGGCGACAAAGGAAGCGGAACGATTTTTTTCAGCGGTTGCAATCTAAAATGCGTATATTGTCAGAATTATTCCGTCTCTCGTGGTTACGGCAAAGACATAGACGTTCATCGGCTGGCAGAGATTTTTGCTCAGTTGGAGAGTAGCGGAGTACACAACGTCAATCTCGTTACGGGTACGCATTTTGTCAGACAAATAGTCGACGCTTTGCAGATATATCGTCCAAAAATACCGATAGTATTCAATTGCGGCGGCTATGAGAGTGAAAATACTCTCTCGATGCTTGACGGTCTGGTAGACGTCTATTTGCCCGACTTCAAGTACAGCGACGAAAAACTGGCTCAAAAGTACAGCAACGCACCCGACTATTTCACAGTTGCATGCAAAGCGATAGAGACAATGCAAAGGCAAGTAGGAAAAAGCGACATAGTTGACGGAATTATGCGCAAGGGCGTATGCGTGCGACATCTTGTGTTGCCGGGGTGTCTCGACAATACCTACGGTGTGTTGGAATGGCTAAAAGACAATCTTGACGACAGCCATTATATATCTCTTATGGGTCAGTATTATCCCTGCGGCGATAGCGAAAAATACGTGGAGCTGAATCGCAGACTCAAACCGCTGGAATATAAGTTGGCAATATCCAAAGCCGAAAAACTGGGGCTTGCCAACGTGTTGATACAAGATTTGAGCAGCGCCGACGCCGACTTTACTCCCGACTTTGATTTGCAAGGGGTATAAATAAAAACAAGGAGAATTTTGATATGGAAGACAACGTTCAGGCTTTGATAGATAAGGCAAAACAGGCAATGTCCAACGCCTATTGTCCCTATTCCCGATATGCCGTAGGCTGCGTGTTGGTAGCTGAGAGCGGAAAAGAATATACTGGGTGCAACGTCGAAAACGCAAGTTACGGAGCAACCTTATGTGCCGAGAGAGTTGCTCTCGGCAAAGCAATCAGCGAAGGAGAGCGAAAGTTCAGCAAGATAGTGCTGGTTTCCAACGGCGCAAGCGTACCTGTGCCGTGCGGAATATGCAGACAGGTGCTGAGCGAATTTGCAGATATCGAGATAATAGCATTCAACGTCAAGGGCGACAAGGTGCAAGGAAAACTCAGCGACCTGTTTCCTGCGGCGTTCAATCTATAATTTGCAAATTGATAAAAGAAGCACAAGGAGTTCTTGTGCTTTTTTGTTATAAGATAATGATTATTCTTATCAGATATACAAAGCGGCAGCTGGGTCGAATTAGAGCATGCCGGCTATTATCACAAAATAGACTACTACTAAAATAATCGTCAGAATAATAGAAACGATAAATCCTTTTATTGCACCGTTTTTCGTTTTTCCACCGCATATAAGTCCGATAATCAGACCAATAACTCCGAAGAAAAAGCTGGCGAGAAAGCCCAAAGCAAAACTACCTTTAAGGTTTTCTTCAATACTATTTTTGACTCTGCAACCACATTTAGTGCATATTTCTGCATTATCGTTGATGGGCGCTCCGCAATGTTGGCAGTACTTCATAATATTACTCCTTATTTTATAATAATTAAATTACAATTCATATTTTATGAATTGTCAATATTATGGCAACATTAATTTATATAATATGAATATGAAAATTTTCGGAGAAAGAGTAAAACAGACGCTCAAAGACAAAGGAATGACGCAGAAGCAACTTGCGGCGCAACTGCAAGTGCAGACTTCTACGCTTTGCGAATGGCTCAACGACCACAACGAACCGCCTATGCAAACGATAGTAGACATAGCGTTAGTACTGGACGTTTCCAGCGATTATTTGCTGGGGCTTAAAGAATATTGAAAAGCAGCTATCAGAAAAATATAAGAATAAAAAAGTGGCAGTTCGCCACTTATTTTTTTGAATGAGTGATGAAGTCGGCAATGTCTTTTTCAAACTGATAGATGTCGTTTGCTTCGTCTTTCAGACTCATTGCCATATCGTCAATATCCTTTTGTCTTGCTCTGCGCCTTGCGGGCGTTCCACGTTTTTTCATATATATACCCCTTTTTTATTTTGCATTATATTGGGATAATTATGCGTTTTTATTGTTTTTCATTGTCCAAAATGATATGATAATACTATGAACAAAGGAGATATATTGCAAGTCGAGATAGTCGGCACGGGTATGAACGGCGAAGGCGTAGCCAGAGTGGAAGGCAAGGTGGTATTTGTGCCTATGACTTTGGTTGGAGAAAAGGTAAAAGTAGAGATAACAGACAACAAAAAGGCTTTTGCAAGTGCCAGAGTTATCAAGATGATTGAGCCGTCTCCACTCAGAGCAGAACCGTATTGTCCCATATATTTTCAATGCGGCGGTTGTGAGATGCAACACTTGCAATACAAGCACCAACTGGCAATCAAACAAGAAAAAGTTGCCAATTGTATTAAGAAAGAATGTAAACTCGATATATCCGTTTTACCGACGATAGCTTCTGTGAAGATGTTGGGTTATCGCAACAAAATACAATTGCCCGTTGCTTTGGTCGGCGGCAAAATCGTGGTAGGCTATTTCAAAAACGGCACTCATAAGGTTGTACCGCTTGTTAGAACGGATAATAACGAATATGGCGATTGTCCGCTTCACGACAGACAGATGCAGGAGATAGTTGACGTATTTATCCAATGGGCAAACAAAAACGGAATGTCTGTATATGACGAAAAGACTCACCATGGACTTCTGAGACATTTTTGCGTGAGAAGGGTAGGACAGTCCTATGCAATCGTAGTTGTCGTCAACGGTTCCGGCCTTCCAGAATACAAAGGCTTGATTGATGATTTTGTGGCACACGGTTTGAGTTTTTCGCTTTATTTGTCTATCAATACCGACCGCACCAACGTCATATACGGCAAGTGCATCAGGACGCTCTACGGCAACGATACCTTGCCTTGCGAGATACTGGGGGTCAAAGCAGAAGTCTCGCCGTTATCCTTTATGCAAATCAACGATGACGTAAGAGATATGATTTACTCCAAGGTCGGCGAGATTATATCCGGCAGCAAGCATAGCGTGGTTTTTGACCTTTTCAGTGGCGTAGGCATAATGAGCAATATCTTTGCAAGATACGCCGACAAGGTTGTGGGCATAGAGATAGTGCCGGACGCCGTCCGCAATGCCGACAAACTTGCTACACTCAACGGCAATCAGGACAAGATAACCAATGTTTGCGCAGACGTAACGGTGGCGCTTCCTAAGCAAATAGCCAAGTATTCGCAAGACAAATTGTCCGACAGCATAGTCGTAGTAGACCCGCCACGCAAAGGTTGCTCTGCTGACGTCATAGACTGTTTGCTTCAAGCTCAACCTAAGCAGATTATTTACGTATCCTGCAACCCTGCCACACTCGCCAGGGATATGGCAAAGCTACTCATCGGATATACGATAGACTTCGTGCAACCATACGACATGTTCCCGATGACGGGACACGTGGAAACGTTGGTGTCAATGACAATAAAAGACGCAACCGGCAAAAAAGAAATCGGACAATAGAGTTATCTCTCGTGTGCTGACAAACGGCAAAATAAATACAAAAAATATGGATAATAAAAACAGTATTCAAGCAACAAAGGACGGATTCGAGAAGAGTTTTGCAGATAGTAAATTGTATGACAGACAGACTCAAAACGAAAGCCACTTGTCCAGAATAATAGAGTCTTTGCACCTAAAATCCAACGACAAAGTGCTTGATTTAGGCACAGGCACGGGGTACGTGGCATTAGAAATTGCCAGACGATACCCACAAGTGCAAGTCGTGGGGCTGGATATTATAAAAGACGCCTTAAAAAAGAATGTAGAGCGAGCCGAGCAAGAGAACTTATCCAACGTTCGGTTTTTATCCTATGACGGCATGGGTTTTCCTTTCCGAACCGGCGAGTTTAATATCGTCGTTACTCGATATGCGCTACACCATTTTCCCGATATATGTTTCACTTTTAAAGAAATAAGCAGGGTACTCAAAATAGGTGGAGAGTTGTTTATTGCCGACCCCACACCCAACGAAGACGATACTATGCGTTTTGTCGACGATTATATGAAGATGAAAGCCGACGGGCATATCAGATTTTATACTTTGTCCGAATGGCAGAAACTTGGACGTTCGGTAGGGCTGAATATGGTAGATTGTTTTGAAAGTTCAATCACTTTTCCAAGACTCAGCTCTACGGCGATAGGTTTTGAGCAAATCATAGCAAAACACGGGCATAAAATGGCTGACAGTTACGGTGTGCATACAAGCGACGACGGGCAATATATTTTTATTACCGAGAGAGTTCTCAACGTTTTGTTTGTTAAGGAGAAATCAGATTTATGACAACGGAAATCATATATACCGACAGACTTATTTTACGTCCGATACTTCAGAGCGACGTGGACGATATATTCTCGTGTTGGATGAGCGATGAAGACGTGTCGAGATATATGTACTGGCAGGCGAGTAACAATATACAAGACGCTGTACGATTTGTACAGGAAGAATTGTCCAAAATCGACAGCGATGATTGGTACAGGTGGTTGATAACTACCAAGGACGCTACTACGATAGGTACATGCCTGATATATTTTGACGACGAGCAAGGCGAGTGGGATATATCTTACAATCTCGGCAAGGAGTATTGGGGGCAAGGATATGCCACCGAAGCAATGCATGCCGTTCTCAGGTTTGCACAATCAGTATTGACAATAGACAGTTGTATGGCATTGCATGCAATAGAAAATGTTGCATCTGAGAGTGTGATTAATAAGTTGGGTTTTGTATATGAAAAACAAGTGCCGTATGAGTGCAACGGCGGTTCTATACACACTAAGGGCAAGTTGTATCGGCTCAGGTTTAACCGACCAAATGAAAATTGCGATACCGATATACACCATCAAGGGACCAAAGTATTGACGACGGACAGGCTTATATTGCGTCCGTTAACTCTGCAAGACGCTCCATCGGTATTTGACAACTGGGCGTCAGACGACGAAGTTACCAAGTATTTGACGTGGCCTACGCATCGAAGCGTGGAAGACTCAACGGCATATCTAACTATGTGTGGGAGCGAATATAACAAACCCGACAATTATCAATGGGGCATTGTACTCAAAGATAGCGGAGAACTGGTTGGGAACATTTCGGTTGTCGGCATAAACTCTGCATGGCAGGAAGCGGAACTCGGATGGGTGCTGGGCAGAGCATGGTGGGGACTTGAAATTATGCCGGAAGCGGCAGGGAAAGTAATTGAGTTTTTGTTTGAACAAGTCGGTTTTAAGCGAATTTTTGCCAAGTACGATACTGCCAATGCCAAGTCGGGCAGAGTAATGCAAAAACTAGGAATGAAACACGAATGTACTATATGCAAAGGCGGCAAGAATAATCAAGGTATAGTCGATATTGCATGTTATTATATCAACAAAGACAAATCATAAAGTAATTTTGTAATTATCAAATTTTTTCTGCTCAGACTTGCGTCGCTATATCGCTATGAGATTATTTGATATTCAATTCTTGTGTCAATATCACATCAAAACCAAAATTAATATTGCAATTAAAAATCAAGTGTGATAATATTAAAAAAAAGAGTTGACACGTATGACAAATTCAAATACACTTAGACAGACAGACAGACAGACAGACAGACAGACAGACAGACAGACAGACAGACAGACAGACAGACAGACAGACAGACAGATA
>JBJETQ010000051.1:0-9029 GCA_051883395.1 Christensenellales bacterium
TGCTTGCCTACTCTCACGAGTAGGTTTTTCTTTTGCCCGCAAAATAAAAGGAGAAAGAATATGAAAAAGTTTAACAAAGTAGCAGTCATTGTATGTCTTGCGCTCGCACTTGTTTTGTGCGCCGTGGCTTGTCAGCCCGAAATGCCTTCCGCAGGGCAAGTAACCGTCGTAGTCGCTCCGCTTGAAGGACAGGCTACAGAATACACGGTTGATCTGTCGGTAATAGCCGAAGACGGTGGAGTTATTGCAATTCTTGATTATCTCAAAGACAACGAAGGTCTCGATTACGTCAGCGAAGACAGCGGATACGGTGCTTATATCACCAAGTTGGGAGTTTTGGAGCAAAACTATGCGACGGGCGAATATATCTATATCTACACTTCCGTTGCCAATGATGCTGACGTCAGCCAATATGCAACTACCGTAGAATATAAGGGACAAACCTTGACCAGTTCGGGCGTCGGCGTATCTTCTATGACGGTAGAAGACGGCGCTATCATATACTTTACTATTATCGTATATTGATATGTCCCCCAGACGAACGGTCAGCATAGGCGCAAAAAAGGTTGCGCTGATAGCAATCATGACGGCTACTATCGAAGCGGGTAAATTGGCGCTTGCCGCTATACCCAACGTAGAAGTCGTCAGTTTGCTTTGCGCCGTTTACGGATACGTATTTGGGCTTATCGGTGTAGTTTCGATAGTGCTTTTCGTAGGGATAGAAACGCTGATATGGGGCGTCAATACGTGGGTGCTGTCATATCTTATATATTGGCCTTTGGTGTGCATAATATATTGGTGGCTTGGCAAAATCAAAGTCAGGAGCCGACTGATACTTACGGCTGTCATAGTCGCTTTGACTGCCTTTTTCGGTGTGCTTACGTCTCTCGTGGACGTCGGCTTGTTCAGCGGCTTTTGGGATAATTTTTGGCAGAGATTTGTGATTTATTACGGCCGTGGAATTGTATTTTATATAGTGCAGATTGTATGCAACGCCATAGTTTTTCCGTTGCTGTTTTTGCCGCTTGCCAAGGTTCTTACAAATTTCAAAAACAAATTTTTCAATACCCCCGACGTCTCTTTGCCGCTTGCGGATAACAAAGAAGACCAGTAGAGTGTAACCAATAAATGCAATGTCGACTCAGTCGATTTTATTGACGACGCCAATTACGGCCGATTGTAAGTAAACCATAATAAAGTCAAAAACACACGCTTGAACAGGCGTGTGTTTTGATTTTTGCAGACAAGTATCGATTTTTTTGATATTACTCTTTGATTTCGTTATCGTCTTGTTCTATATTTTCGGCGGATTCTTCCACGTCAACGGTAACTTCGTTTATATTCTGTTCGTCTTCGCTAGGAGCGTCTTTTACAGACAAGAAGTCTTCTCCGCCAATGCCCGTTTCTCTTACGTATTCGTTCAAGGCTTCCACGTCGCCACCCATCAGTTTTTCTTCAAGCGTAGCGGCGGTATCTGTGTCTACAACTCCGTCCTGTGCCAAGGCCCTTACTTTCAGCGTTTCGATGATGCAAGCATGTTTTTTCTCGGTGATATCCCAGAAGAACATAGGTATTGTGCCGAGAATACCGCTGACAATACCAAGTATTGCGCTTGTTGCAATTATGCCGTACAGCACGTCCGGGTTGGTAAGAACGGTTGCGTCGTCGGTAAATCCGTGTAATTTATAAATTGCAGGGTTGACAAAAGACAGACCTATTCCTATTGCCATGGTCAGCATGGATACGCATTGCGATATAAATCCTTCTTGTCGCTCGCCTGTCTGGAATTGCTGATAGTCGTACATTTGCGTCTGAATTGCGGGAGCAGTTACCAGTTGCAGCGAGTTTGCCAGCGTTATGATAAACGATATAATAATGATAAAGTAAGGAGTAAAGGCATTGTAGCTCATAGATACAAACAGCAAAGGTACGGTAAGAACTACGCACAGCAGATTGGTGAATATAATCAGGTTCTTTTTGCCGAAGCGCTTGATGAACAAAGGCGCAAGAACCATGCCGGGTACGCAAGCCGAACCCATTATCGTTACAAACAAAGATTGCGCCCAATCTTCCTGAATAGCATAGCTGCACAGCCATACTACAAACGAAGTGCCTGCAAGTTTGAAGGTACCCAGTATGGAGCTGGAAGAGTACAGCCAGAAATATTTGTTTTTTGCGGTGGACGTTATACCGTCCTTAAAGTTTACTTTTTGCTTATATTGTTTGGAAGTGGCAGTTCTTTCTTTGGTGCCAAATGCCGTCCAGTATCCCAGCGCAAGGCAGATTATCATGGCTATCGGAGTAACCCACTTGTAAGGTCCGATAGTATTTATACCCATGATTTTGTCGCCCGACGTGAGAGTATAGGTATATAGCAAGTTGCCTAGGAAAGGAATAATCATATTCACCAAAGAAGGCCCGAGAGAATAGACGGTTGCACCTATTCCCATAAGCCATTCTTTTTCTCCTTGGGCAGGAGTTATGACTTGTAACAGAGTGGTAAATGCCAAAGAATATAAGCCGACGAAAAACTGTAACAGCTGAAATATGACGGTATAGACCACCAGCATCAGCATATAGTTGCTTGACAGCATTTGCGGTATCCAACCTATGGCAAACATGCATATCACGATAGGGATAGGCATCCATATCAGATAAGGTCGGAACTTGCCGTATTTGGTATTGGTATTGTCTACGAGCATCGAGTATATCGGCGCTCTCAGAATATTGACGATATTGCCAATTATACCTATTATAACGATATGGTCGACCGCAATGTTCAAAGCGGCTGCTATGTAAATGCCTGCCTGCAAAGTTACGTAGTTAGGAATGACGGTTGCGCCGACGGCGCCCATTCCGCCCACACAATAAGCGGCGGCTTCTTTATAAGACAAATAGCGGCCCTTAGGCGGTTTGTTCCAATAGGTAACAAAGCCCTTGCAAACGCCGGCTATTTTGCCAAAAGCTGTTTTAATTTTTCCCATAATTCTCTCCTATAATAAATAATAGCATACAATTTTTTTCATTACAAGTAGGTTTTTTGCAAAAAACAAACGGCGCAGATTGGCAGTCGTCCATGTTGACAAACATAAGCAATTCTATTATAATTTTATCATACTATATTTACCTTGTCCAAAGGAGAAAATTATGACGCTAAAAGGCAAAATACTGACCATTGCGATAGTTGTAGTTATGCTTGCGGTGGGAGTTGCGGTCGGTATCAATTATACCTTTACCAATACCAAAGGCTATTTGGGCGAACACGCAGATTTGACCGATATGGCAAAGGTCAGCAAGACAGATACGACTGTGGTTGTCGATTTTGACGACAAGCAGACTTTCAACACGGTTGTTCTCAAAGAGAAAGACAACAACGTCGAGCAGTTCGACATGTATTACGTGGACGAAAACGGACAGGAAATATTCTTTTATCGTCAAGATTTGATAGGTGAATACAGATATTGTGCCTTTGAGAGTGTAACAACAGACAAACTCGTCGTCAAAATAACTCCCCAATCAGGCAAAAAAGTAAAAATAAAAGATATAGAAGTATTTGATATACACGGTTCGTATGACGATGATTTTCGTGTCAGCGCATACGTCGTTGCTCCTTACGTTCAGGACCCCGAATCTTTACACGCCGAGCATTTTGAAGTAATCAACCACGTCAATCTGATTACTTGCGTATATTTTGACGAAAAGGGCGAGTTGTATTTCAACGGTTTCGAAGTGGACGGTGTATACAAGGACGGACAGGAAATATTTGAAACTGCGCTAGCCAACGTCAGAGCCGTGGTCAGACCGGGTACGACGATAGTCTGCACTTTGCTCGGGCAAGATTTGACGGGGGACAGATATCCCAACGCTATTCACGACCCTGCCTTTACTACCTACAAAGACAATTTGCTTGCCAATGCAACGGAGTTTTGTCAGTATTACGACCTTGACGGTCTCTCCTTTGACTACGAATATCCTACCAATCCTACCGAGTACAAGCATCTGTTTGATTTTTGCGGATTGTTGCAACAGGCAATGCCACCGCAAAAAGTCGTTACCGTTGCTCTTTGCTCGTGGGCAATTTACAAAATCGGTTTGTTTGACCATATCGGACTTGACAACGTAGATTGGGTAGAAGTGATGAATTATGACGAAACGTATGAAGAACACGGCTATCATTCAACCTTTGAAGAATCTGCATATCGTGGCATACGCAATATGGAAAATCTCAACGCCATTACAGGCAACTGTTCCTATTCATATACCGATATTTCCAAGATAAATATCGGAATACCGTATTATTCCCGTCCTGTCGACACGGCGCTGTTTTGGGGAGACTACAATGCGGTAGCTCATTCTCTCGGCAAGTTTGGCAACATCTATGATGGTAAGGTCGACGACTACGGCAATCCGCTTGTCGACGTAAACGGCAACGAAGTCAAGAGATTGTATTACAACGGCTGGCAAATGGTATATGACAAAATATCCTTTGCCATCGACCACGGAGTAGGCGGCGTTATGGTATGGCACTATACCTGCGACTTGCCACCGGAAGACGACTTGTCTCTATGGATGGCAATGAAAGCGGCAATCGACGCTCGCAAATAAATGTCTGCCGTAATATCTTTTAAGTTATTTGCAGTAGTAAGTCGCATCTGCTATTGCCACGAAAAATCAAAGACCGCATATAGCGGTCTTTTTTGTTATCCTTGCGCTTTAATAATATTCATATTACATCAAATAGCGATTTACATCAAATAGTGTTGTTATAAGATTTTTAAAATCTATATAAATTCAACAGATGTTAGTTTGTAGCTCAGATGCTATAATCAACGCCTTGTCCCACCAATGTGTCGAGAGTAATGCCGTCCAGGTACTCGTTGATGACGTCGTTAAGCCCTTTCCATACACCGAGAGTTTTGCATTCCGCCTGTCTTGTGCAAGGCTCTGCGCCTTCTTTCAGGCAAGCTACCGGCGCAAGAGAACCTTCGGTCAGTCGCAAAATCGCACCCACCGTGTAGTCGCAGGTAGGTTTGGTAAGTTTGTAACCGCCGCCTTTTCCTCTCAGTCCGTTGAGCAGTCCGCCCCTTGTCAGAATTACCAGAATACTTTCGAGATACTTTTCGGATATTTGTTGTCTTTGGGAAATCTCGTCCAGCGGAATGTATCTTCCGTTGCCGTTTTCCGCAATATCAATCATCACTCTCAATGCGTATCTTCCTCTCGTAGAAATCATTTGTCGTCCTCCAAATACAGTCTAACACAAAAATTTTGAAAAAACAATAAAAAAACACATAAAACCTATTGACAACATATGTTATTTGTGGTATTATCTACTCAACATAGTAACAAAGTAGGTTGAAAAAATGAAAAATTACTTCTCAACGCTGGTGCGCCACAACTTCACTTTCGGTCGAATGCGATGTCGATGTTGACGATAAACAATTCAGCAATAAAAAATCAAAACGTATAAAATCGAAAAGGAGAAATTCAATTATGGCAAATTATAGATTTGAAACACAACAACTTCACGTAGGGCAAGAAACGCCCGATATAGCAACTGATTCCAGAGCCGTTCCTATATATGCAACGACTTCTTACGTATTCAAAGACTGCGCTCAGGCGGCAGGAAGATTTGGACTTACCGACGCAGGCAACATTTACGGCAGACTTACCAACTCCACACAGGACGTGTTGGAAAAGAGAATTGCGGCACTTGAAGGCGGCGTAGCAGGACTTGCGCTGGCTTCGGGAGCGGCGGCTATAACATATACCATACAGGCGTTGGCTCAGAACGGCGGACACGTAGTATCTCAAAAGACGATTTACGGCGGCAGCTACAACCTTCTGCAACACACTTTGCCTGCATTCGGAATTACTACCACTTTTGTCAACATTCACGACCTTGACGAAGTGGAGAGAGCGATAAAGGACAATACCAAGCTTATCTATATCGAGACGCTTGGCAACCCAAACAGCGATATACCTGATATCGACGCTTTGGCTCAGCTAGCTCACAAATACTCTTTACCCTTGGTTGTAGACAACACCTTTGGCACGCCGTTCCTTATCAGACCAATTGAACACGGGGCAGACATTGTAGTCCATTCGGCAACCAAGTTTATAGGCGGACACGGCACAACGCTCGGCGGAATTATTGTAGATTCAGGAAAATTCGACTGGGAAAAATCGGGTAAATTCCCTGCTATCACTCAGCCTACTCCAAGCTACCACGGCGTTTCCTTTACCAAGGCGGTAGGCCCTGCGGCATTCGTAACTTATATCAGAGCTATCTTGCTCAGAGATACCGGAGCGACCATATCTCCGTTTGCGGCATTTTTGCTCTTGCAGGGTACTGAGACTCTGTCTTTGAGACTCGAACGCCATGCTTATAATACGGCAAAGGTAGTAGAATATCTTTCCAATCACAAGCTGGTAGCCAAGGTCAATCATCCTTCGCTTCCTGACCATCCTGACAATGCGCTTTACCGCAAATATTTCCCTAACGGTGGCGGCTCGATATTCACCTTTGACATCAAAGGCGGACAAAAGCAAGCGCATAAGTTTATCGATAGTCTCAAAATTTTCTCGTTGCTTGCCAACGTGGCAGACGTCAAGAGTTTGGTTATTCATCCTGCGACCACAACGCACAGCCAGCTCAATGAAAAGGAATTGGAAGAGCAAGACATCAGACAAAGCACAATCAGATTGTCTATCGGTACCGAACATATCGACGACATTCTGCAAGATTTGGAACAAGCATTCAAAGCAGTAGAGGAGGATTAATTATGAGTGCAATTTATCAATCGGCAGACAGTCTTATCGGAAAAACGCCTTTGTTGAGACTCAACAAAATAGAAAAGCAACTGGGGCTCAAAGCGGCAATAATCGCCAAGCTCGAATACTTCAACCTTTCAGGCTCCGTCAAAGACAGAGTTGCCAAGGCAATGATTGACGATGCTGAAAGCAGCGGAAAACTCAAACCCGGCAGTACAATTATCGAGCCGACTTCGGGCAATACGGGTATCGGTCTGGCAGCAGTCGGCAGAGCAAAGGGATATAGAGTAGTAATCGTAATGCCTGAAACGATGTCGGTGGAACGCAGACAATTGATTAAGGCATACGGAGCAGAAATAGTGCTGAGTGAAGGCGCAAAGGGCATGAAAGGCGCAATTCAGAAGGCCAACGAGCTTGCTGCGAAAATTCCTGGCAGCTTTATACCTGCTCAGTTTGACAACCCTGCAAATCCAAAGACTCACTTTGAAAACACAGGCGTAGAAATCTACGACGATACCGACGGGCAGGTCGATATATTCGTAGCCGGCGTAGGTACTGGCGGAACAGTAACGGGCGTAGGCAAGTATCTCAAATCAAAAAAGCCTTCCGTTCAGGTTGTGGCTGTAGAACCTGCTTCTTCCGCCGTGCTTTCGACAGGTGTGGCAGGCTCGCACAAAATTCAAGGTATAGGCGCAGGCTTCGTTCCACAGGTATTGGACACCGATGTCTATGACAGAATTGTTACCATATCCAACGAAGAAGCATTTGAAAAAGGCAAACTGATAGCCGCCGCAGAAGGCGTTTTGGTAGGTATATCTTCGGGCGCAGCTTTGGCTGCCGCCATCAAACTGGCTCAGGAAAAAGAAAACGAAGGCAAAAATATAGTCGTCGTATTCCCTGACGGTGGCGATAGGTATTTGTCTACACCGTTGTTTGCAGAATAAATTTTGTTTTGACGGTTCATATACATCCTAACACATTGTCGAACGGAGATTTTTACTCAGTTACGTACGCCAAGTACGTTCCTGTCGCAAAACTCCGTTCTTCTCGTATTACTTGCATCTGAGCCGTCAAGACAATGCTGCTTTCTTTTCAATGATAGAATATGTAATTGGTAAACCGCAGTATATTGCCAACATTTAACTCTTTACATAATATCAACACCTATGGTATAATTTATATGAGTGGAGGTTATTATGAAAAAGAGAATATTATTTTTTACTACTCTCATTTTGATTATTGCGGCGATAACCGTTGTTTTTTCTGCTTGCAACAATCCCGAGCCTGTGGAGAGAACTATACAAGTTTCGCTTCAAGGTACTCTTGCCAATGCAACTCAGGACGATGGCGGACATATCGTCATCACGTATAAGTACGGCGAAGACATTGAAATTATCAAGGACGATTTTAAGGTAGAATTACTTTATGAAAGCGACCAAGATGCGCCTGTTACCTTGTCGGCAGACCAATACACGATGGATACTTCCGCAGTAGCGGGTAAGCCTGACGCAGGTACCTACGCCGTTACTTTCCGTTACAACGACTTTGAGACCTATATCGACGTAGTGGTTGAAGCGATAACTATGGCAATGCCCGTTATCCCTGACAGAGGAGAAATAGAGTTTACGGGAGAAGAAATAGATTGCATTACCGATTTGCTCGACCCTTTGCAAGTGGCTGCCGGACTTCCGACTATCAGCCAGTTGCTTTCACAAGGCGCAATAGAAATTATATCCGCCAGTGAGCCATACGGCACTACGGTAACTTCGCAGACCCACGCTAATGGCGAGTCTGAATACTTTTTCAATATCAAAACTACCAAAAACTACTATTTTGCAGGCGAAAACGGAAACATGACGGACCTTATATCCGTCTCTTGGACGATAACTCCAAAGAAGATAAATCTTCCTACTTACGACAACGCTGAGTTTTCATATACGGGTAGTGAGATAACTTTTGAAATGAACTGGCCTGACGGATATGACAACATCAGAGATTACGTTATGATTTTAGGTACTACCCAAGCCACCGAAGCAGGCGAATACAGCGTCAACGTGATAATCAATCCTGATTTAGATTATCCTGGCGATTACGTTTTTGCAGACGGTACGACAAGCAAAATAATATATTGGTCGATAATAGAAGATTAAATAACGATATATACACCGATATACAAAAATAAGCGACTTATGGTCGCTTATTTTTATTGATATAAAGAAAAACCCCGCGATAGTCGCGGGGTAAAAAATAGGCTT